>CALCNX010000034.1 GCA_937899715.1 uncultured bacterium
TTGAGAGAACCTTCGCTTGGCTTTCCTCCGCGCGCCGTTTAGCAAAAGACTATGAACGCTTACCTGAGTCTCATCAAGCATTTGTCGAGATGGCTATGATTCGACTTTTGCTCAGGAGATTGGCGAAAAAATGACTTTCCAAACAGTCTCTTAGACGAGCATATCGAAAAAACATGATAAAAACGGTGAAACATTGGCATCACAAAGATAGGAATTTTTTCACGATAGTCCGCAAACATCTGATTTTGAGAGAGTTCTTCGGCATGACAATCGTTTGGCTTCTACGACCGAAAACGCACAACGGATTGAACTAGGAAAATCACAAACTTTAGCTATATTTGCCGTAGCCTTGATAGTATAAACCTTTTCGGACAAAAGGTTGTCTTAATTTGGACTCAGGTTCTGAAATACGACGAACAATGCTACAACTGTAAATCACTCTAATACTCTTATTTTTCACACATAAATTGTTCAACGAGGACTGTATGAAGTTTTCTTGCATCCGTTTTGCGATGGTGTGCGTAGCCGCAGGGCTGACGCTTTCTGCAACGAGCCTAACGAGCGCTCAAATGACAACCCAAGTCTATGTGCCGCCTTCGGCATTAGTCTTTCACAACCTAGACAGTTTGTCGAAAGCACAGGTCAATTGGAAAGCACTGCCGACGTTCAATAAGAAAAGCAGCTATACGAATAAGTACACGACCGCACTCAACCTCGGCACCCGCATTTGCGACGCATTTGTAGCGATTCAGGGCAAAGACCAAAATAAATTTGCGGACATGGCGACGACTGTTGCAGGACTGAGCGGCAAACTGAATGCGAATATTGAGCAGTCACTGAATGACAAAATGTTCGCTCTTGTCAAGCAAGGCAAATGGACAGAAGTGCGCAGTATGCTCGACGACCAACAAACAACCGTCAAAGAAAAACTCAATCGCCTTGATAAAGACGCAGCAATTTTGGTAACCATCGGCGGCTGGCTGGAAGGCTTGAATGTGGTAACAAAATCGCTTGCAAGCAACTATACAGCCGACGCGACCGGAATTATTCGCAATCCGAAACTTGTAGAGTATTTGATTGGCGAAATCAACGGTCTAAGCACTACCGCCAAAGGTAATGACCTCGTAAAAAATATTACCACCAAACTCGGCGAAATCAAAACTCTTGTTAGTGTTGAAAAAGGTAAACCGATTCCTCAAGAGAGCGTTAAGAAACTTGCCGACATTTCGGCGGGTCTTATCAAAGACGTTGAAGGCGCAAAGTAATTCGTGCAGAATATCGTGAAAAAGGCTTTGGGGCTTTCTCCGAAGCCTTTTTTGTTTATGATGCTCTCGGGTAGAACTATTTTGTGGAATACAGTTTTTTATGTAATTTTTGGCATTCCATTTCCAGTTTTTTCACAAATTGTCTCTACCAATGCCTCAACAACGTATTCAAAAAATTTATCGCGTGTGTTTGTGGTTATTTGCTACTGTTCTTTGGTTTAGTGTTTTTCCATCGTGCCGTTCTGCCTCCGAAGAGGAAGGGTTTATTTCTGATTCACCTGAGATGATACAATTACCATCAGGCTTGTGGGTAAGCAAGTATGAGATAACACAAGCACAGTGGTTAAAAGTTATGGGCGAGAACCCTAGCTATTTTCAAGGTAAGAACCTTCCTGTTGAATCGGTTACCTATCTACAGGCGCAAGAATTTTGCAAGAAATTATCTGAAAAGGAGAATCGTTTAGGAGCGATGCAATACCACTTACCCACAGAAATTGAATGGGAATATGCTTGTCGGGGAGGTACAAATACAGCATTCTACACCGGAATAATGATTGTTGCACCCAGCGAAGAAAAATACGTGGATAGCGCAGCAAATAAAGCAGGCTGGTATAAATTGAATGGCGATGAGCATACACATAGAGTTGGTCTAAAGGCGCCAAATCAGTATGGTTTATACGATATGCACGGCAATGTTAGTGAATATGTTCTCACCGACAGCACTCGCAAAATCGTTTCCAAAGGCGGCTCATGGTATGAATATGCAGATGGATGCCAAGTACATAGCCGAAATGTGATGGAATATAGAGATAGAGCAAACCAATTTAGCCACTTCACAGGCTTTCGGGTGGTACAGTCGGCAAGATAATCTACGATAGTGGCTTGTTAAAACCCATGCAACTTTTCTTACACTCAAGCGTCTTTTGAATTCAGTAACGACAATTACCCCAAAGGAATAACCAATGAGAGAACTTTCGATTGAAAGCAACGGCAGTCTTGAAAAAACGGCTGTCTATATTAACGGCGAGCAAATAGGCGGCATCCATCAGATGATGCTTCACATCAATGAAGATGGTGACTTTGATACAATCTTCGTTTATGAGGGAACGGACAAACAGATGTACACGAAAAACCTCTTTGCCGATTACCTCGACAATATCAAAAAAGTCCCGCCAACCTTCACCGAGGAGGAAGCAGAATTTCTGCGCCTTCTGACGGTAACAAGCGATGGCGACTTGAACAATACACTGGTTTATATCAACGAGGAACCACAGGACGGCATTGTGGATTTGCTTGTACAGATTCAGCGCGGTTCACCAGCACAGCGCGGAGGCATTACTTCCATGTTCAAAAAAGCCGAACCGGGCGAAAGTCCTGTCTTCCGTGCAGAAATTCAATATCGTAATGAAGATAATTCCATTTCGACAGAATCAGTTTTTGGGTAAGAACAATCTCTCGTCTCTTGGTAGAATGTCTATAATGTCACGTTAGGTACAATTTTCATCGCCAAATTTTTTTACTTTTAATTGTACAACCATGAAAACAGCAGCACAATACTCACTTCTCAAACGTTGGTCTTTTGCTACGCTCTGCGTTGTATTAGGATTAATGTTCTTTATGACCGAAGCAGATGCGCAGCGGCGCGGTGGCAGTTTTGGCGGTTTCCGTAGGAGCAGCCCGTCATACGCACCAAGCCGCCCCGCAGCGCCTTCTCCCAGCTTTGGCGGTTCGCGCAGTATGACCTCGCCGTCACCATCTTCCATGCAGCGTAGTGGCGGTAGTTTCGGCGGTTCGCGTGCTATGGCTCCTGCGTCGGCAAACTATCAGCGTTCATACGGTATTCCCCGCCAAAGCACCCCCATGAGTGTTCCCGGCGCAACCTCTCCTTACATGGTACATAGCTATGGAGGCTACACCGACGGCTTGATGATGGGATACCTTATGGGGCGCACCTCCGCAATGTGGTACACGCCTTTTCATCCTGCTTTCTACTACTCTCGCCCCACATATGTAACGGCTCCCGATGGTTCAATGGAAGTATATCCGCCGACATTTTCGTTTTTCCGTCTCTTCATGGGATTAGCAATTTTCGGTCTTGTTATTTGGCTCGTCATGCGCTTTTTACGCCGTCGTTCAGGTGGTGGCACAGATTCACAATCCTCGTTTGCATGAAGCGTTTATTTGAGTATGAATCTGCCTTGAAGATGAGAGACCATTTCAAAAAAAAATCGAGCGTGATGGAAGATAAAATGCTTCTACCACGCTCGAAAACGTTTATGGCTGCCGGACAACAACTTGAAAAAGCGCATGACCGCTTGCTTGATATTTTCGTTCAAAGGCGCTTACGGGCTGAATATCTCCCATTTCCTGTAGTCGTGCCTTGTAGCCCAAAAGTAAAGAAGCAAAAGCAAATTCCTCTGCATAGATACGCCAGTTGGTACGGAGTTCAGTCTCGGGTGCAAGCCGCAGCATCGGGACAAAAAGCGGATGCCCGTGCCACCGACGCATGATGTGATGTGGTTTTGGATAGGGATTTGGATAAAAAATGCAATGCTTCATTATCCGCGAGGAATAGTTGCTGGCAAGCCGCCAAAAATCTTCGACATCAGCTCGCAGAACAGTATAATTATTCGCTTTGAAAAATTCGCTGCCCGCCGCGCTCACCGAATGTTTCCCCAAACGATGCGCTGATTTATCAACACCGACCACAAAGCAATCTGGGTGCTGCATTGCTAAATGCAATGTGCTTTCACCCGTGCCACAGCAAGAATCCAGAATAATACAGCTCTTCCCTGAACCAGCAAAGCATCGCTCAAACTCCTGAAACGCAAGGCGGCTAAAGTCTGGAATAGGTCGCAAATACTCAGTTTGTGTGTGCTTCACGACCAACAATTCAAGATTGTCGTGAATACCTGTTTGACTGCTTTCGACGGTGCGGCTTGGCATGATGTTTTTCATTGCATCAAAGAAAAATACAGCGAAACAAAAAAACTTCACAAAACTTACAAAGAAATTGTTTATCATTCTTGAGATTTGTGAATTCCAAAGGTCATATCTTCTTCAATCCTTGGGGATAACAACTTCCCGACTACTGATACTTGATGAAAAGTACGTCAAAAATATCTTTTATTAAATAATGAAACCGGAATTCTTATACTTTCCTCTAAAACATCAAACGACTTCATTTTCTGCCATGATTTGTACTCTAGTTTCGCCCGGAATTTCCCCGCCAAGTCTTTTTTCCGGCGTTGTGAAAAAGAAATTTGTTTCTCTGCTTGTTGTGCCTTATACTTGAAAGTTCGTAACGTCGCAGCACTTTCGGTACAACTTAGGTACAGCGCTTCCTTTCACGACTTGTTACCCCCTTCGTCTATGTCCACCGCTCCCCAGTATGCTCAAGACACCGCACAATCGGCGGCGTTAAAAGAAAGTCTTGGTAATTCGCTTCTTATTAACACCGTCAAATTATTTAGTCTGCTTGCAAAAGCCGACAGCAATGTTTCGCAGGCAGAACGTGACTATGTGAAGTTTTATCTGGACTCCATTTATCATGCCCCGGTGGCACAGTATCTCTACGAGCAATTTGAGTATTTCCTCTCGGAAACCATTGATGCAGAGCAGGCTGCGGCACAAATCCGCACTGGCTTTTCGTATGAAAACCGCGTCTTTATTTTGATGAAAGTCTATGAACTCGCTGCCTCCGACAGCATGGATGATGTGGAACGCGACACAGCACGGCGCATTGGGCGAATGATTGGACTGACCGACCCCGATATTTGCAAGGTGGAGAGCATTTACGATTTGCCGTCATCGGAAACATTAGCAATTGCCAAGCAGTCCGAAATTATTTCTATTCATATCGGCGACGACCCTCATCTGTACGATGTTGTGCTGCCCATCCCGCTTCTTGATGTGGAAGTCTTTAAGATTCGCAGCATTTACATTATTCTTCAGAAAAATGACAAGCATCAAGTGCGAGTCGGCGGGGTGCCGATTGCGGGCAAGACCTCGCGTAATCTCTTGAACGCCACGAAAATTCAGCACAATCAGCCTATTTCGTTCAATAATTACAGCATCAATTTTGAGGATTTAAGCTACTATTTTCACCTCAAAACCAAGACACTGCTTGGTTTTGCGCTCTTTGTCTCACGCCGCATTATTGAAGAGCGCAAGACCACAGAATTTGTGCTCTCCCAGATGCCAAGCATGGACGATGTGCTCCTGATTGAATTTACCAAGCTCTTTATCATTCTCACACCGCTTGGAATGACCGATTCAGACCTCGGTAAACTTGCCAATGAACTGGTCGTGAATGGTCGCCCCGTAGAAACGCAAATCTACGTCAACCTCAATGACAGCGTTCTTATCGGTAACTGCCCTATCAATCTTCGTAAACTCGCCTTCCAGTACGGTTTGGAAAGCGAAGTGTTTACATTCAATCCCAAAAACGAAACCTGCACCATTGGTAATTACGAAGGCTGCGATGTGGTCTTCAATGACGGCATAAGCAAACACTGGCAAATCAAAGTCTTCCGCAACCAAAATGCTGCCGGAGCAAGCGAATATACACTCGACCCCACCGGATGCCCGCACCGCGTGGGTTACAACGGCAGAACGCTCAAGAAACTTGAGCCTGTCGCCGCAGAATGTCACATTTTTATTGCCAAGCAAGTTTTTCATTGCTCATTTTTGGGTGGAGTGGTGCGCTCGGAACCATTTCGTTTTCGAGATTTTATTGCTCGGAGTGTCCGCTTTTGCTTTCAGGATAATACACTTGCGCTGGATGACATATCCTTCGAGATTGATTATGGCGACCTCGTAGCGGTGATGGGTCCTTCGGGGTGCGGCAAATCCACACTTCTGAACATTATCAATGGCTACAACAAACCCAACGACGGCAATATTGAAATCAATGCTTACGACCTTCACCACGACTATCAAGCACTAAAAGACTACCTTGGCTATGTACCTCAAGACGACTTGCTCTTTGAGAATTTGACGGTGTATGAAAACTTGTTTTACAATGCCAAATTGCGGCATCCCGATATTTCCGATGAAGAAATTACGGCTCTCGTCGAGCAAACTATCATTGATATTGACCTTGTGGAAAAGCGTGATATTAGAGCCGGAAGCCCTACCCAACGTACATTATCGGGCGGGCAGCGCAAGCGCGTCAACATCGGCTTGGAACTCCTCGCCGATGCAGATGTGTATTTCCTTGACGAGCCGACATCCGGCTTGTCCTCGAAGGATTCGGAAAAAATCATTGAGCTTTTGCAGCGCCTTACTCTCAAGGGTAAAATCGTCTTTGTGGTCATTCACCAGCCAAGCTCGAAGATATACAAAATGTTCAGCAAAATTTTGTTCCTCGACAAAGGTGGTAAAACGGCGTTCTTTGGCGATAACATGGCTGCACTGGCGTATTTCAAGACACACTCTCTGGAAGCGCATGTTACTTCTTCGCCCGTCAATCCTGAGACGGCAGCGGAAATGGTCGAGTGCCCAGTTTGCAAGAATGTTGAACCGGACTTGCTCTTGGAAACCCTCGAAGAGCCGCTTCGGGACATTGACGGCGTACCGCTTTCGCAGCGCAAATACGCGCCGATGTACTGGAAAGAGAAATTCTTGGATTATCGCTCCTCAGTCCATCGCTTGACCATTGAGGACAGTGAGCGCGTTTCGTTGCCACCACCCCGCGCTCTTAGCCCAACAGAAAAATGGGCACAGTTCACCTCGCTCTTGAAGCGCAATTTCACAAATAAATTCCGCGACCGCTCCAACCTCATCATCACTTTCCTTGAAGCACCTGTGCTGGCACTAGCGGTTAGTTTTATTCTACGCCACACAGCAGGAATGGGCTTGGAGTATAGTTTCTTTCAGAACGATAACGTTCTCGTGTTTATCTTTTTGTCCGTCATCATTTCCACCTTTTTAGCTATCACCAATAGCATTGACGAAATCATCAAAGACGCTGCTATTCTGCTCCGTGAGCGAATGCTCAACATAGGAAACGTGAGCTACTACGCCTCAAAATTTATCACGCTTGTCGCATTTTCAATCCTGCAAAATGCACTCTTTATTGCATTTGCTTTTCCCGTCTTGCAGCTTGGCGAACTCTATTTGCCGTATTTGCTTTTCCTTACATTGGTTTCGATAGCGGGTACTGCTATTGGCTTGCTCGTCTCGGCGCTTCCGAATTTGTCCTCCAAAGCAGCGTTCAATATCGTTCCGCTTATTCTCATTCCGCAAATTATTTTCGGTGGGGCGCTGATTTCGTACAGCAAAATGGATCACCTCAAATTCAAGTCTGAGCGAGAGATACCGGAGATTTGCCAAATTATTCCGGCGCGTTGGGCGTATGAGGGCTTAATGACCATGCAAGACGCTTACAACCGTTTCCAAAGCAAAGACGATGCCCTGCAAGCCGTCGCTAAAAATATCCTCAGTGTCTATGACGTGCGTGATGAAGCAATAAAAGAGCGCGATGCAATCCGAGCAGCAGATACGTCAGCCGCGACCGACCCCACGCTACAAAGCAAGCAAGCAGAACTCACGCGCACCATTGAGCAAGCACAGCGCTCCATCAACGAGTACGAAGGCAATAAAGCATCGTTGGACTCAACAGTCGAACAACACCGTTTGCTCTACCAAGACAAATATGGCAATCAAGAAATTCACCGCCAAATTATGGAAGCGCAAGACAAATTAGCGGCTATGTTAGCACGTACTGACAGTGTAACAGGCAAGCCGCTTCTGGACAAATCCAGTGTCGGTTTGTTTCATTATCCGATGCTCATTGCTGAAAAACGGATTCCCTTCACAACGACAACCATACCGACAATCTTCTATAATTCCGTTGTGCTGTCATTGATTTCCATTATGGCGATCATTGCTGCTTTGGGTTTACTGGGCTTGCGCGAACGCCTCTTGGATGCGGTTGTACGCATGACAAAAGTGTTTCAACGAAAAAGCTAAAAGAAGAAAATTTGGCAGTGAAGACAATCGTTATACGCCAATCATCTGAATGTTGTAATTTGGGAAATTACCCCCCCCCCCCGCAACGTATTGGAGACCCTGCACCTGTTTCTTCACAAACGCGCGTCTTCGCCGCGCAATCGGGATAATTGTGCTCGCGAATCGGAGCAAGATACTATCCGCACCGATAGTCTGGATATAAGCAATATTGACAAGAAAAGACCTATCGGTACGGATAAACATTTCTGCGGGTAATTCTATTTCAAGAGCGCGGAGTGTTTTCGCAATTTTAAGACATTCTCCCTGCCGCGTTACAAGTATAGATTGGTTATTCAAACCCTGCACATAAACAATATCATGCGCAGAAATGGTAACAAGCTCTATTTCCTCTTTGCCGTCCTTCGTGCGTCTAAGCGTGATACCGTCTTGCCCTTCTCGCTTAGGCAATATAGACGCTGCCGATAGCTTTTCAATCTCCCGTGCTTGCTCTTGTGATTTCAGAGCAAGAGCGGCAAGGGTTAATTCGGTGGCGCAAAGAGCAAACGCACGTTCACGCTCCTCGCGGACAGCGTTCAAGGCTTCATGGAGCGCAATATAAAACGCCTCTTCATGAAAAGGCTTTGGTAGAAAACGCACAATACGGGGGTGGGCAATAGAAGAAATAATTTGCTCCGGCGGCAAACCACTCATACAAACACAGAAAATGTGCGGGCTTTTAGCTGCTACCAGCCGCACCAAATCAAGCCCGTTGCCATCAGGAAGGAGAATATCCGTTACCACCACATCAGGAAGGAAATCCGACACTGCTTGTCTTGCTTCCTTCAGCGTTGGTGCAATATGTACTGTGTAAATACCTTCAAACCTTAACTGCACCAGCGTACGCAAATTCTTCGCAATGAGAAAATCGTCTTCAACAATAAGAACACGCATAGTATGAGAAAATAGTGAACAAGAGAGGTTATTGCGGCAAAATATACCACGTACAAAAATACGATATTCTTTTGCGCTCCGCTAGTGTCGGTTGTAACGAAAAACCCGTTACAATTGATGTTGCAACATCAATTATTTTTACATAATACCGCCATAAAAATTTTACTTACAACACTTTACAGCAATTTTCTCAAAAAATATCCGAAAAAAATATTTTTTCTTTTTTTCAATAATACGAAGGAGACCCATGCCAAAGACCTGAGAATATAACGCTCGGCAAAGATTCTTTGTTGAGCAGTACAGTCTTTTAATGTTTGACTATTTTTTCTATCCATGCGGCAGTACCTGCTTCTATGCGCACAAAATACGTTCCCACAGGTAAATAGATCACATCAACATCAGCACGATACTCTCCTGCATTTATTGACTCTTGGCGGTTGATTACAACATTGCCATGTGCATTGATAATGCTTAACCGTAGAACTGACGCTGCATTCAGTCTTGCTGTCACAGTAAGGGCTGAGAGCGCAGGGTTTGGAAAAACAGCGCATCCTAACTTCTCAAATCCAAGAGGTACGCCCGTCCCTGTTTGCATGAGTGCTGTATGAAACATTCCGGCTTCTGTTCCTGCAAAAAGCATTGTTCCGGTGAGTGCCAGAGCCGTGATTCGTTGATTGACAAGCCCATTGTTTTCTTGGTGCCATGTCTTCCCACTATCTCTGGACACAAAAACGCCCTGCGTTGTTCCAACGAACGCTGCCGATTCATTCGCAGTAATAGCGGTAATAGAAAGATTGGGAAGCGATGACGACAACACACGATTTTGCCACGTTCTACCCGCATCGAAGGAAATCATAATACTATTGCCGTTTGCCGCCAGTGCATATCCTTTAGCGAGAAAAATCTTGTCAATAGAGCCGACGCTTGGAAGTGCTGATGCCGTATCCCACGTTTTGCCTGCAGTAAGACTGCGCAACACCGTTCTATAAGGAAACGATAAACCGCACAAAATGGTATCGCCACGCACACTAACGGCGCTCATGGCACTAAAGCGATTGGGCGCAACGCTTGCTAAACTTCCTAATTCCTGCCATGATGCGCCGCTGTCTTGAGAACGATAAAGACTGCCGCTAATGCTTGTGGTAAGCGCCGCGTAGAACTTTCCCGCATCTGAGGTGAAGTCCGCAAACTGATACCCGCCCAAAAGGTCGGAATAATCGGGAGTATAGGGCTTATTCCACCCAAACGTCATCCACGCTGCCCCGCCCGTAGTGGAGCGGGCAATGCCGCGCAACGTTACTTGGCTCCGGGTCATAACGGCAACAAGACCGGAATCCTGTCCGGCAAGCGCATAGATTTCGTTTGCGGGCAGTGAGTTTTTGCGGAGCGGCTCAAATCCCGTCGAAATGCGGCTCCACGAAGCGCCATTATCAGTTGAACGCAGAAGAGCGGTACTGTCACTCCATGCAAAGAGCGTACCTCGCTGCGGCGTGGCGTGCAACACGTGAATGGGGTTGCTTGAGAACGCCGAAAGCCGCTCCCATTGTATGCTCTGGGCAAACATGGGCAACGTCAATAAACAGAAGGATGTTATAGAAAGATAGGCGAAGATTCTGCTTGCGTGAGATTGTTTTGAGGTACTCATATTTTGCTTAAAAGCTAAAAACTGATACGGAGAAATGCACCAGGGTTAATTGCGCCTTTATGTGAAAAATACCCATAACGATACGAGCCGAGAACATTGAGATAATCTAAACATTGAGATAATCTAACAATACATTTTATCCTTTAAAACCCAATACGAACAAATGCACCAAAAGTAATGGCGAACGCAAAAGGACGTATTATTGGAAGATCTAATGAAAGAAATTCATCTGTTGCAAAAGGTGAAGTAAAGCCTTGTCCTTGTAAACGCAATGTAATATCAAGATTTCTAGTAACGGGAACAACATAATCAACTAGTAAGTTAGCCCCGACTGCATAATCGGCAACATATCTTATTGTTGCATTTTGAGCAAATGGATTCTGTGCGTCAACCGCATATATTGATGATAGTTGTCGCAAAGATACTCCTCCTCCGCATCGTAATTTTTGCTCGGCAGAGCCACTAAGGTTGAATATCAAGTTACTGCTCCCTGTAACACTATGAAAAAGCCTTTTTCTTCCTATTGGTCCATCAATCATATAACTATTCCCAAGAAAATTAATGCTTCCTTCAATCTGAAGGATTTCAGATAATTTTCTCTCGTAAAGCATTGAAAATTGTATGCCTAGTTTATCAAAAAGCACATCACTATAAGCATAATGAAGCCCAAAACCAAGCTGATTTTCCTTAACTATTGTTGGGTGCGCCCTAACTAGAGAAACAGTCGTTAATGAAAATATTGATACAAAAATCAATGCTGAAAGACAAGTGTATATGGAATTCATAGAAGGAGCTATAAAACTGAGCGTATCAGAAATTTTGAGAGATGACATAGGCGTAAGTATAAATTGAAATTTCAAAATAATCACAACAAAACGGACTTTGTTGCACGAATATTTATTGTTTGAACATTTTAATTTTCAATGTTTTAAACAAAAATTAAAAATTCGTTTACATCTCAACTTCTTTGCGAATCAAGACTGGATATAGGGGTTGCAGATTTTGAAAATTTTTCTAACAACACCCCTGTAAGCTATTTTAAAAATTTGCTTTAGAGGCAAGTTATACGCATACAACAACGTCGCAAAAAAGCAGTGATTTTTACAATCGCACTCTCAAAAAAGCACCAATGCTTGCTGAGGCACGCCCCCAATCACTATATTCATGGGTAAAACCAATGAAGGGCAAGGCAAACTGATGGTATTGCAGGCGAGCAATACATTCGGTATGCTCATTAACCAACAACTGATATTCAAGTTTGGCATTTCCGCCCAGTGCCCAATTATTATAATAATTGGCAAAAATATGTGTACTGTTTGAACCATTCACCAAGGATTCAAGACTCGTTATTATAGCAGTAGAATTTCGCAAAGATGAGCCAATGCCAAAAGAAAAATTCTTCAAAATCCCTTCTTGAACCTTATATACCCAAGTAGCATCAACTGTCCATGAAGTTTGGACTGCCATTGTACCGACACCGTTTAGCAACAACCCGGAATTAAAAATTCTACCCGCAAGATAATGAAGCGCGAGTTCAAGACCGTGTTCCTTCGTAAAAATACGACCATAAAGAGCGGAAATCATCGGTTCAGGGCGACCAAATGAGGCATCACCAGCAGCATAACTAATACCTATACCGACATAACCATACTGGCAGGTACTATCACTTAGAATAACTTTGCTCTCCTCTCGGATATTTTCCAGATTGATATTATTTGATTGTATATTTTCTTGTGCATTTATTTGGGTAGAAACACCTATGAATAAGAAGCCGACACAGATTAGTTTTTCAATTCTACTTATCATTTTAGATCCTTTAAATTAAAGCCCATTCTTCCGGTTCGTTGAGTTTATTGAACCTTGAATTCAAATTCAGTTAAACCGAAAAAATGGGCATCTCTAAATCTGAGTTATAGGAAAGTGTATTCTGCTGCTAAAACTTTTCCCCACTGACCTAATCCAAACGTACCGAGATTGAACTGCAAATCTGTATTTAATCCTGTATTTGTAAACGCCGAAAAGCCATGCTGTCCTTGATGATCATCAAATCCATCTAAACCATCATCCTCATAGTATACAAACCACAAAGTTTGACTGTAAAATCCTTGATAATAGTTGTTCGAGTTCACAGAATGGAGGTTATAAGGAGTCCCTAAAGTGAAGCGTAATGTACCCGATGTTTGATCCGTACTTCCCACAAAATAAGTCCCTCCCTGTCGAGTCAGCAAATCACTTCCAACCTGGGCATTCCAGAGAGCGATGTAATAACGATACTCATATTCTGGTCCCCCATCCCAAGGTAACTCATCATGAGCAAGATCTGTAAATTCCACCCACTGAACCCTGACCATATCAAAGCCCTGCCCCTGATTGGTTAAACGTCCGCCTTTCTTGGGAGTTTGATTAAGTAAATTGATTTCTGCTTTAGAGGCGTTTTTTTCGATACTGCTGTTGGAAGATTTTGCAATAACATTTACTTTGGTCTTGCCACTAATTTCACTACGCTCATTGACCGCAACTACCAGTATCGGGCGCTTCTTCGCAAGTTCACCCTTACGATCAAGCTCAAAACGATTTCCTTTGCTATCAAATGCAGGAATACTTTGACGTGTATCAGGGTCAACATCCCACGGTACAAATGCTACAAGTGGCGTGGCTTTCTTATCCCACGTTGAGGGATACATCCAGAAAAGATGTAACGGCGCATTGACCAATTTTTCAAACTTCTTGATAGCAGCATCCACATTCCCAACACCTTTGACAATCGTATTTTTGCGCCCCTTGCTTACAAGGTCATCAATACGCTTATTCCAGCCGCCTTTTGAACGAACGTCACCGTCGCTCTCAAGCTGTTGCCAGAGTACATTTGTCTCGCCGTCGAATTTCTCCATGCACTTCGCATAGATACGGTCACGAAGAGATTTATCTTCCACTGCCACGGCAACCGCTTCGGCGATTTCTTCCAGCCCGGCAGACATTTCTTTCACTTGCGGCTTCGCAAGAAACTCTCGCTTTTGCGCTTCACGATCATCTGCCGTCAGTTCACTAGTCTGCATACCTTTACCTACGCTGACATTAGCTGTTTCCGCTTCGGGCGCAATCGTTTTTGCGACTTGCCCGGCTTCATTACAAGCCACCGCCAAACCACTCATCACAACACCAAATGCGAAGGCTTTTGCCGCCTTCATCCTAAAAAATTGCATATACTCTCCAAAAAAAGTGTGAAAGAAGCGCCCGCCTCTCTTCACCTGTGTACTACGTTTTGCGTATATTGCAAGCGGATTTGGCTACCAAACTTTATCCGCTTGCCTGCTTTTCCGTCAGCACTTGTGCGGGCGTGGAAAGCGGGCTTTATTGTAAGCGCCAATATACCCTCATGCCGATTTTGTTCCAAGAATGACTGAGAATTCGGTAGGTTCGATTGAGAATTCGGTATGCTAAGAAAACAGCACTTGCTCAAATACGTTGCGATTGCCGATTTTCTCCGTATTCTGTTTGTTTGGTGTAAATTTCGTATCTTTCAGTTCTTGTGGATACAGTGTCGGCGCTCTCGGCTCGTTCAAGACAATAGCCGTTGAAGGCATTGTACCGAAATTTCTTCCATTAGCACTCGTACTTACATTTGAAATTCAAGGGATACTATTGTGGCAATTTTCCGACTGACCGACTCTCAACCTGTTGTGTTTCTTATTCCTGACGACACCGACGAGCGAAGTGCGGCTGCGCTTGCAGGGCTGTTGGCAGAAAAAAATGTCCCATTTCATATCTTTGCCGATGAATACGACGAAGATTTATTACCGTTTGAAAACTACATTCTGGACGACATTGCTTCTTCGCCCTCGCCACCACATCTGGTCATTGATTGCTCTCTGACCCCAATTCCTACACCGAACCCATTTCTCATGGATGCGATGGCGGCGTACCCCAATCTTACGCTGCTTTCCGCCACCCCGAACTTCACCGCCTCTCAGCTTTCTGCACTTCTCGGCATTCCGAATATTGCCCGTGTGAATTTCTTACCCGGCTTTTTTCCTTCGGTCAAAACGCTGGAATTTTGCCATTCGCTTTCGATGAGCAGAGAAGCGCTCTTGCAAACGGATAAATTTTTGGGTGGCTTGGGACTGCATTTGGAAAAAATTGAAGATATCGTTGGTTTTGTAGCGCCGCGCATAGTGGCGATGCTGGCAAATGAAGCGGCTTTTGCCGTGATGGAAAATGTATCGAGTGCAGCAGAAATAGATGAGGCAATGCGGCTTGGCACAAACTACCCGAAAGGACCTCTCGAATGGGCGGATGAAATTGGCTTAGATACCGTTGTGATGCTTCTCGACGCACTCTTTAACGAATACAAGCAAGAGCGCTATCGTGCGTGCAGGCTGCTGAGACAATATGCTTCTGCGGGCTGGACGGGTCTGCAAGCAGAAAAGGGTTTTTATGCGTATTGACAAAACAAATGCGTAATTTTGAAGGTAGCCAATTTTTCTGCACCACGTTCTACACCACATCAGTTTTTGCAGCACAAGAGCACAATGAAATACGCCAAAATTTACCTACCGATTCTGCTTCTCATTCTTGCAAAATTGTCATTTGAACAGTTTGCTTTTACGGGCGATTTCGGTTCTGCCGCAAATCCTATTCGGCTGGCGCTTGTTCCATCGCAGGAGGCAGGAAAAATACTGACCAGTGCCGAAAAGATGATGACCTATCTTCACGATAAAACGGGTTACCACTTCAAAGCCTCAATGCCGGCAAATTACATTGTCGCCATTGAAGGTTTTGGTACTGCAAAGGTAGATATTGCGATGATAACGACGTTCAGTTACATTCTGGCAAATCAAAAATATGGAGCAACAGCAGCGCTCAAAGTTGTCCGACGCAATGGCGATACGTGTTACGGCGGACAATTTCTGGCACACGCCGAAAGTGGTATTCGCTCAATACAGGATTTGCAGGGCAAACGAATAGCTTATACCGACCCCGCCTCCGGTTCGGGCTATGTCTTGCCCAAAGCAATGCTTCGTAAAAACGGTATCAAACCCAGTCAAGAAGTGTTCGCACAACGCCATGATAACGTCGTCATGATGATCTATCAACGCCAAGTTGATGCCGGAGCCGCATACTACTCGGCACCGGACAAAAAAAGTGGCGAAATTCAAGACGCACGAGCACTTGTGCTCAAGCAGTACCCCGATGTTGCTGATAAAGTAATAAATATCGGTTATACCGATATGATGACCAACGACCCGATTAGTTTCCGCCGCGACTTTCCGCCCGATATGAAAGCTCGTATTGTGCAAGCACTGATTGATTTTGCTAAATCGCCCGAAGGCAAACCTGTCATGATCAATCTTTATGGCATTGAAGGGCTTCTTCCTGCCACTGATGCTGATTATGACGGACTTCGACAGATGCTAAAAGAACAAGGTATGGATGTAGAAGACCTTGTACGCAAAACAAAAAAATAACTTTTACACAAAAGATTTTATTCAAGAACTATGAAAACCGCACCCGCTTTCCGCAATAGCGCCATAGTGCTTCTTCTTTGGGCAGGAAGCCTTTGCCTCTCCAGCACAAACGCGCACAGCGCACCGATGCACCCGCTCACCGCGAGCCTTCTGCCTGCGGCGCTCAACACCTACCAAACACTGTCTTTCCGAACGCTCAGACTCTACATTCCGGGCAAGAAACCGCCGCAGGATGTAATGGAATTTAACGGCAAAAGCGTTGAAGTGATGGGTTTTATGGCTGCACTTACCCAACTTGAGGATATTGACGAGTTCGTCCTTGCCTCTTCGCCACCAATGAACTGCTTTTGCCACCCGCCACTGCGAGTGAATGAAGTAGTTTTTGTGCAAATGAAAAAAGGTAAATCTACACAGTACAAAGGCGGTGTTGTGAAAGTGCGCGGCAAACTTATCGTCAATACCAATGTGGGCGATGAGTTTGCAGACATCATGTACACGATTGAGTGTGAAGAAGTTATCTAAATCGCCCCTAATGTACATTCCACACAAACCGCATTATTCCTTAATTTTTCGCAGAATCAATGATAGACCGCTATACACGTCCGCAGATGGGCGCAATTTGGAGCGATACCAACAAATATCGTATTTGGCTTGATGTAGAAATCGCTGCCACCGAAGCCCAAACCGAACTCGGCGTTGTGCCCCGCGAGGCGCTTGAAACCATCAAAGCAAAAGCAAATTTCGACGTGAAGCGCGTTCTTGAAATTGAAGAAACCACCAAGCACGACGTTATCGCTTTTTTGACTAATGTGGCGGAATACGTCGGTGAGCCGGCACGATATATTCACCTCGGCATGACCTCCAGCGACGTTCTGGATACGTGTTTGTCGGTGCAATTAAAACAAGCTGGTGAACTTCTTCTGCAAGCACTTGTGCGACTGAAAGATATTACTGCACGGCGAGCCGAAGAGTTCAAATACACGCTTTGCATCGGTCGTTCGCACGGTATTCATGCCGAACCGACCACATTCGGATTGAAATTTTTGCTCTGGCACGAGGAATGTAAGCGCAATATCACGCGCCTTAGCCATGCGATTGATACGATTGGTGTGGCGATGATTAGCGGCGCAGTCGGTACTTACGAACACATTTCCCCAAAAGTGGAGGAATACGTCGCACAAAAACTCGGCTTGAAGCCCGCTCCCGTCTCAACACAAGTGATACAGCGCGACCGCCACGCAGAGTTTTTATCAGTTCTGGCAATTATCGGCGCGTCGTTGGAGAAAATTGCTGTGGAAATTCGTCACTTGCAGCGTACCGAAGTATTGGAAGCAGAAGAGTATTTCTCGAAAGGACAAAAAGGCAGTTCTGCTATGCCGCACAAACGCAATCCAATTGTTTCGGAGCGCATTTGTGGCTTGGCGCGGCTTCTGCGCGGAAACGCTATGGCAGCGCTGGAAAATGTTGCTCTCTGGCACGAACGCGACATCTCGCACAGCAGCGTGGAGCGCGTCATTTGCCCCGATTCCACGATTGCGCTGGATTATATGCTGCACCTCATGAATAATTTGCTTGATAATCTCCTCGTGTACCCCGACGCAATGCGCCGCAACCTTGATATTACATGTGGTCTGACGTTTTCGCAAACTGTCTTGCTGGAACTGGCGCAGCGCGGTGCCTCACGCGAAGATGCCTACGCAATGGTGCAGCGCAATGCCATGCAGACATGGCAAGAACGCAAGCCGTTTCTGGATTATCTCAAGTCCGACGCAGATATTGCCCGCTATCTGACACACGCCGAATTAGACGAGGTTTGCAATCTTGAAAAATCCACAAAAAATGTGGATGCAATCTTTGCGCGGTGCGGATTGTAAAACAGGTTATAGCAAATGCGCACACAATTTTTACGCTTTCGCTTTTTGCCGAAAATAGTCTTCAAGCCGCTTCTCGCCATAGCTCGGCGCTACGCACTCATGCGTGGCAACATACCCCAAGAACTCGACCAAATCTCCTATACGCTTGTTGAACGGCGCGATGAGCGGCTTCATCACACGTGGCATAAGCGTTGGAATGTGCATCACGTGGGGCTTTTTGCTCAGTACCGTAAATGCTAACTCTGCAATTTCTTGGCGTGTGAACGTCTCCGGTCCGCCCACGTTCATTTCCACATTTCCTTGCTTCAAAGCCGCTTCAACGCAGGCTTTGGCAACATCTGCTTCATGAATCGGATTTGTCCGTGCCTTCCCGTTACCGATGACCGAAGCAATGCCGCTTTTTGCCATACCCAGAAACTCCAAATTGACGTAGAAAAAACCCGTCGGGCGCACAATGCCATATTCCAAGCCCGATGCCTTCAGATGCCGCACCAATGCTTCATGCGCATTGGTGTAGGCAGTGGGCATGGACTCCGCGCCAAATGCTGAAAGATACACAAAACGTCGCACTCCTGAGCGCTTTGCCTCTTCCAAAAGGTTGATGTTACCTGCAAAATCAACATCCATAAACGACCGTTTATCGCTCATTGCCCGCAAGTCCAGCGAGGCACCAACAGTAGAAATGACCGTATGAGCGCCCTCCAAGGCACCACGAAGTGAATCGGCACGTAGAACGTCTGCTTCCGCAATGCGCGGGGAAATTTCCCCACTGTCGGCAGTAGCAGCTACCTTTAGGTTTGCGGCAAGTTTCGTGCGTGAGCGCGTCAGCAGCGTGAGGGAATAGTTATCCTGAAGTTGTGCCACGAGGTGCTTACCGACAGCACCGCCGGCTCCTGCTATTACAATTTTCTGCTCGTTCATGTTTTGAGTCTCCGTAAGGAATGGACAAAATTTAGAACAAATGTTCTAATACAAACCTACTAAAAAATTTAATTTAGAACAAACGTTCTACAAAAAAACACTCATGAGAAATAATGCCGAAAATTCTTAACTTGTATCTAACCATCTATGCTTTCTCACATTACGATACTTCCATGAAATTGCCTATCAAATCTTGCGTGCTGATTATTATTTTGGCGGTGATAGTTAGTGGATGTTTTTTGTTTCCTACTGATCCACAGCAACCTGAATTTGAACCGACAGCTGAGTGGGTAAATTCCACTGGCAGTTACGTCCCTTTAATAATGGATGTTTTTGCTAATGGCAATATTCTGTGTGTTAGTTATACAAGTATCGGCATTAACGATATGGCTGTCGTTGATTTCTTTACTCCACAGGGAGTATTACTCAATAGATGGCTTACTGGAGAACGAGGGTATCATGATTACTATAACGTAGGCAAACCAGTAAAGGCAATTGTCAACAATAGTACAGGTTTTTGGTCTATTGTTTATGATTTTGAGGTGTCTAGTTTTAGTTACGCAACTTCCGTTGCTGGATACATTACTAACCCTTACAGAAAATACAATACATCTAACGGAGAACCTGATTTTAACAATAGCCCTAATGCTCTACAGCCTTCCATTGTCCGAGCAGAAAATATCGGCAATTCTTCTACTTGGATGGTGGGGGCATTTACTGATAGTTTTAAGCCTTTTAATGGAGGCATCGGACGCACTGAAAATACCTGCACTACCTTCGGCAAAGCAGATTGTTTTGTCGTTCGGTATGACTTTTCTTCTGTACCCGTCCACCACCAATGGGGCGGAGCAGAAAACGATGTTGCGTACGGCGTTCTGGGCGATAATGACGGCAATGCTACCATCTTCCTCCGTGCAGGCTCCGACTTCGGTATTACTTCCGCTACGCAGTCGCTCGTCCGTATGAAAACAGGATATAATGTTGTTAAACTCGACACCAACGGACTGATGCTTTCTACCTATACCGTACCCTTACAAGCGCAAGGCGAAATCTCTCACGTGGAATTAGCAACAGCCGGAGGTGATGCTATGTTTATTCTAGCCAAAGATGAAAAACGTGGCGAATACTTTCTGGTAAAGGCTTCTCCCGCAGGAATTGCATGGACTCGGTATTTCGGACAACAGGTCTCTACCAAAAGACCACTCGTATTTCGTCAATTTGGTATAGAACAAATACCCTACATGGGCTTAACCAGCGACAGCAAGGGGAATGCCTATATTACGGGAAACTATTACCATGCAGTAGATTTCGGGGGACGTGTCTTGGATTCTGAGGGACTGCCCGAAATGTTTGTCGCTTCGTATTCGGGAACGAATGCTCTGCGTGGTGTAGTGTCGGCATCAAAAGGTTCATCAACGGGTTACACACTTCGCCTGTCGCCGGATGAACAGTCGTTGTATGTGACGGGTTGGGGCGAAGGAGAGGTTTTAGGAGTAAAGATTCCTTCGTCTCCTCTTACGTTTTTGGTGAAGTTGAAATTGACGAAGTAAAGTAGTTACACATACACCTTGCTTGCAACTCCTACCCATACTTCTCCGTCATTGCGAAAGACACGTAAATTGTGTAGTTTCGTACTTTAGTTAGTAGATGACGCGCAAACGATATGTTTGCCCGATCCCCAAGCATTTCTTCTTCACCAACGCATTTCGCTCTCCCTTATTTTTCACTGCCATGACCAACGCTCAATCTCTCTACGACCGCATTATTGCTCGTCTCCGCGCCGTCCGCTCGAAGGAATTGACGCTTTCGCTTACCTCCGGCTTGTTTATGGCGGGGGCGTGTTCGCTGGCACTCTTGCTTGTGCTGACAGGAATAGAAGCACTTGCTTATTCCGGCATTGCTTCCCGAACAACAATGGCTGCTGTGTGGCTTCTGGGAACTCTTGCAGCGCTCGGCGTATTTGCAGGTACACCACTTATGCGGCTCATGGGGATTCAGCCCAAAGACAGCGACGACACGATGGCGCTTCGCATAGGACACTTTTACGATGATGTGCAAGACAAGCTCCTGAACGCACTTCAACTCTACCGCTCCAGCACAGCACAAAGTATGTTTTCCAGCGAATTGGCTTTGGCAAATTTTGGTGCCGTTGGCGCACGAGCAGAAACGCTTGATTTCGAGGCAATTTTAGACAAAAAGCCCCGCAAGACTGCGCTGATGCTCTTTCTGGGCGTAGCACTCATAACAGCAATAACCTTTGCTATTGCGCCCAATGTGATGGGTTCGGCGCTCTACCGCTTGAGCCATTTTCGGCAATCTTTTATTCCGCCCGCGCCCTTTATGCTGGTCTTAGAGCCTGTGCAGCAAAAAGTCTTGCGCGGCGCGACGGTAGAAATTCGCGTCCGAGCGGCGCAGAATCCCGAAGCGAACAAATATGCACCGCCCACAGAAATCATGCTTCGCCTTCGTGAAAAACTAGACGGCGCTTCGGGCGACGAAACTTTTGATTCCTTCACGCTCCGCCCTGATTCTACGGGAGTATTTCGCTTCCAAGTTCCGTCGGTAAAGCGTAGCGTAGAAATGTACGCTGAAGTGGCTTGGTATCTGGATTTCGTGCGCTCAGAGCGCGGCGCAATTACGGTCTTCGACCGTCCCGATATTCGTGGGCTTTCCGGCAGCGTTACGCCGCCCGCTTATACCAAAACTCCGCCCCGCAGCCTTGATGAAAACTCGGCTTCGGTGATGTCGCTTATTGGTTCGCGTGTCGAACTGACGGCGCTTTCCAATAAGCCTCTGAAATCCGCAGAAATCGTACTCTTGAAAAACTCTGCAAGCGGCGATTCTACCAAACGTGATACCGTGCGTGTTCCCCTGAAGACCAGTGACCGCCGCGCATCGGGCGCTTTTTCCGTGAATTTTTCGGGTGAGTATTTCTTGCGTATCGTGGACGAAAACGGTGAGGAAAATGCCGACCCGATTCGCTATTCCGTGCTTGCACTCAAGGATGCACCGCCCTCCATCACGCTTTTGCAACCGACCGCCGATGTGGAATTGACCGAACGCGGCTTGCTCCCTATCAAAACAGCCATTGCGGATGATTATGGATTTTCGGCGCTGAAACTGCACTATCGCCGCACTGAATCGCGCTATTCACCGCCGCAGGAGAAATTTTCGCAGATTTCGCTTGGCTTTATGGGCAGCGAAAAGTCGTTGGAAGTGCCGTATATCTGGGATTTGAATAAAGTTGGTCTTGCGCCCTCGGACAAATATGAATTTTTCCTTGAAGTAACGGATAACGACGTTGTTACGGGTCCAAAGTCTGCCCGCACCAACACTATTTCGGTTCGCTTGCCTTCGCTGGATGAAATTTTCAAAGAGGCAGACAAGACGCAAGAAATCGCGGCAAAGGACTTGCAAAAAGTGCTCAAAGATGCCGAAACGATGAAGCGCGACATGGAAGAAATTTCCCGCGAACTCCGCAAGCAGCAAGAAAAGCCGCAAGCGGACTGGAAAGAGAAAAAACGTCTGGAAGATATGCTCAAGAAGCAAGACGATATGCAAAAGCGCGTCGAAAGTGTGCAGAAGCAACTTGAGGACATGACCCAAAAACTTCAGCAAAACCAAAGCATTTCGCCCGAAACCATGCAGCAATACATGGAAGTCCAAAAACTTCTCAAGCAGGTAAACGTACCCGAAATGCAAAAAGCGATGCAGCAAATGCAAAAGGCGCTCGACCAGATGCAGCCGGAGCAGCTTCAGCAGGCATTGCAAAAATTTCAGTTCAACGAGGAAGATTTCAAGAAGTCTATTGAGCGGACGATGAAAATTCTGAAGCGGGTGCAAGCAAATCAAAAATCGGACGAACTTGCCAAACGCGCGAAGGAGCTTGATGAGCAGCAACGCGACCTCGAAAAGCAAATGGACAACGCCAACATGAATGACCAGCAAAAGCGTGAGGAAATGGCGGAAAAACAAGAGCGCCTGAAAGAAGATATGCAAAACCTCAGCAAAGAGACCGAAGACCTTGAAAAATTGATGAAGGATATTCAGGAAAAAGGCGGCAAAGATATGCCGATGGAGGAGATGAAAAAGGCTCAGGAAGCGCTTCAGAAGGAAGAAACCGAAAAGGCAATGCAAGACGCAAAAGAGCAGATGAAACAAGGCAACCAGCAGCAAGCAAAGCAGCAACAGCAAAAAGCGCAGCAAAACTTGCAGAAATTCGCCCAGCAAATGCAGAATCTCAAAAAAGAAATGCAGCGCAATATCCAGCAAGAAGCGATTAAGCAGCTTCAGAAGTCCACACAGAATATGCTGGAACTCTCCAAGCGCCAAGAGCAACTCAAGCAGCAAAGCCAAAATATGGACTACAATTCCACCCAGTTCCGCGATGCCGCTCAAGACCAAGCAAATGCGCTGCAAGACCTGAAAAATGTGATTAGTCGAATGTCGGAACTGGCGCAAAAATCGTTTGCCGTTACACCCGAAATGGGAAAAGAACTCGGCGAGGCAATGCAGCAAATGGAAAATGCTACACAAAGCCTGGAAGACCGCAATGCCCAGCAAGCCGGACAGCAGCAAGGTGGCGCAATGTCTGCCATGAACCGAGCCGCAGCGCAAATGCAAGCTATGCTGGGGCAGATGCAGCAAGGCAACGGACCCGGAGGCGGACAGCAGCCGGGCGAGAACGGCGAGGGTATGGGGCAAGGCAGTGGCTCAAGTTTCATGGAACGCCTTCAGCAAGCCGCCGGACAACAACAAATGCTTAATCAGGCTATGCAACAAATGATGCAGGGTCAGCAGCAAGGGCAGGGTCAACAAGGACAAGGGCAGCAGCGCTTGGGACAGCCCGGAGGTGAGGAATCGGGGCGCATGGCAGCACAGCAAGAGGCAATTCGTAAATCGCTGGAAGACCTTGCCAAAGACCAAAAAGGCGGCAAACGCGCACTTGGCGACCTCGACAAAATGGCAAAAGAAATGCAGGAAATCATCAGCGATATGAAAAGCGGGAATATTTCGGAGGAGACCATTCGCCGACAGGAGAAGATTTTGTCGCGTCTGCTGGACGCAAGCCGCTCCACACGCGAACAAGATTTTGAGAAGCAACGTGAGGCAAAATCAGGACAGAATTTCACCCGCACAAGTCCTGCGACGCTGGATATGCGTACCCAAGAAGGACGTACCCGCGCCCTGCAAGAATTATTACGCTCCACGCAACAAGGCTACACAAAAGACTACGAGGCGCTCATTCGGCGGTACTTCGAGGCGTTGCAGAAGGTAGAGCAGAAGAATTGATTATTGGCTTCAGCGACTTATTTTTATTATTTGGCTTGTCGGGTGCTGTCTTTATTGAGAATCTCAGCCACAGAGCCAATTTCCGTAGCAATTTCTTGGATTATACCTCGTGCTTCTGAAGATGCTCCACCATCCAAAAGTGAACGCAAATAATTACGATGTTGAATAATTTTGTTCATCACTTTTTGTGCGTCACTATTCTTGCTTACAGCAGCACGAGCAGCAGTGAGCGCAATAAAATCGTCCAAATTGAGCCTTCCCGACATCTCCGAATCCAACTGCTCAAAGGTTGTGAAAGGTAAAGCGCCCGAACCCACAATAAGCGCCTTTGTATCAGCTTTCGCGCCAAATAAACCTTGTACACGTGTGCTACGCGCGTCGGTGTATTTCCCTGACACCCGGTTTGCAAGCGCTGAAGCAACGGAACGGCAACGCTTGGCAATCACCTTCATCTCCTCGGCTGCACGGGTATATTCATCTCTCTCACCGACGACCGTAACTTCCTCCATGACGTAGGTTTGCAAACTATCCAGCTCCTTTGCCGAAATCTGCTTTCCGCATTGCGTACGGAGCATTTCCAACGCAGGCTTCAGACCGAGCTTCACTGCTTCGGCGAGGTCGGAACAAGCCTCCTGCTGCTTTCCCATATCAATCAGCGTGGCGGCACGAATCATATACGCCTGTGCGTGTGTAGGATTGAATCGTAGAACCGTGTTCAGTGCGACAACAGCATCCGAAGAACGCTGCTGCTTGATGGCAATGAGAGCGATTTGATAATGCCCATCCACATTAGTAGAGTCCAAACGCAGGACATCAGCAAAATCCATTGCAGCAGCGGCAATATCGTTCATACGCAGTGCTGCGAAACCGTGCAAATAGTATGCCTGCACATGGTCGTTGTTCAGCACGATACACTCGTTAAAATCATTAATTGCTTCCCTGTATTGCTTGCGGTCAAGATACATTGTGCCACGAGCGATGTAAATATCAGTGTTTTCCGGCTCTTTTTTTATTGCTGTGGCAAAGTCTGCAAGAGCATTATCATAGCGACGAATACTGGCGTAAAAGAGCGCACGTTTTGTGTAGGCAGCGGCGCTGTCTCCCGAACCCCGCACAATAGCCGTAAATGCTTCCTCTGCTCCCGCAGTGTCACGAACTGCGAGATGCACCAAAGCACGCTCAATGTAATCGCGCCAGTTCTTGGGTGTTTGAGCAGGAAGTGTGGTGCAAAGGAGAGTAAGGCAAAAAACAGAAACTATAAAGCGCATGGTTATCAAGGCATTATTTCAAGAAAATGGAAATTAGAATAGTCGGTTATTTGGGAAGAGAATGGACAAGCGTGGCAACTCCCTTGCGTGACCGTACACGTCTGCCTTCTAAAAATGACAGTTCGTCGTACTCTGCTGCCAGTATTTGCTTGCCTTCCAGTGTGTAGCAGCCAAACTTATCGCCATTGTTTACTTTTATCACATCATTCTGAAGCAACTGTACGCCATCAAAAGCGGGTGCAAGGACTTCTTTGCCTTGTGCATTGACGACACCGTATTTTTTTGCAAGCCCTACAACCACGAAGCTGTTGGCAGCAATCTGCACAGAATCATACTTCGGCGCAATCAGTTCTTTCCCGCCTTTGGTGAGCAGCCCGTATTTTTTACCGACCTTTGCCACCCACATCCCGTTCCGTGCGGGCTTCAGAAGGTCGTACTGCGGTGCTATCACAATCTTGCCCTCTTGGTCGCTGAAGCCGTACTTGAGCGTTTTGCTGTCTTTCCAGAGAACAAGTTCTTGTGCGTGTACGCTGCCAATGACGCAGAAGGTGAAAATAACAAAAAACAGAAATTTCATGATGCGAAAAAAATATGGTTGTAAGAAAAAATGCTACCGCTCTGGGGAGAGCGGTAGCGGGGGAGTGATTCTTTGATTTTCAAGCCTCAAACAAACATTCAGAACTGAAAAACTATTGTCCGCCTTCTTCTGCAAAGAAGGCAACAATAGCTGCTGCATCAACGGGGGGATTTAGAAGCCATTCAGTTTGAGCATCGAAATCGTCAACTGCTGATAATTTTTCTAGCATTGAAGGAATAATTAATGCTAGTTTTTTACGCCCCTGCCTGATTTGTTCTTCATTAAAGGATTGTTGTGCTTGATTTGAAGTTGTATTAACTGACACGCCTATGTCTATCAATTTTTTATCTTTTAAATATTGTGTTAATGTAAAAAGTTCTTTTGAACGTTTTGCTCGTGCAAATGATGTGTTATAGGACTTTAGACATTTTACAGAAGCTGTTGTTAATTGATCTTTATTCCAAACACCTTGCATCTTTGGCAGCATTTGTGCCATTAAAGACACTTCTCGGAAATTTTGGTAACGATACAAGATATCCATATAATACTTCATTGCAATTAGCGCTTCTCCTTTGGGCTCAAGGCGAATAAAAAAGCTGCGCAACATGCTCGAAGAGACTTCTTGTTCAATTCCAAAAGCAAACGGATGATCATGAAATTCTTCTAAAATTTTCTGTGCTATTTGGTGAGCCTGTTGCCAAGAAGGAGCATTTGCAATTTGACGAATAGACGATTGATATTTTATCTGACCTTCGCCCATACTTGCTTCTAGTTTTTTATATTGTTCGATTGTCATACCCTGTGGCAATGTTGGGGAAGCCGTTGCCCAAAAAAGACCTGTTTTTAGATACTTTAATGGCTGTGCAATCGGAATGTCGGCAATGCTTGTATTAGTACTGTTATGTGTTACAGTACATGAATTTAAGAAGGCAACAGTTATGAACACAAGACTACTGCTAAGACCTATTATTATTTTGTTTTTAGACATATTTTAAAGTGATAATGTGTTGTTAGTTTAATTTTGAAGAACTGAGAAGTTGTTTAAAAAATTTTGTATTTCGATACGCTGATCTACCCAGACCTAATCTTTAAAAACTATGTCTGAGCGGTTTCCACAAAAATGTTAAACAAAAAAATTCTTACTTACAAAATTAGAAGGTTATGCAATTAATGAGCGAAATCAATTGCTACACCTTCTTGGTGGGTCACCACCATTACCAAAATCTGTACCTCGGTGAAGTACCCAAAGCTCAGGTTGCGCATTACAGCTATTTGTTTGAACAGAATCTATCCGCCACCCCCAATGATAGACACTTCCATTTAAACAGACATGGGAATTAGCAATAGGACGTGTGGGGCATTCTATCCTTGATGAATGGGTCAAGGAGTGAGTATTTGAACTAGTATATGTGCAATCTCCAACTTGAAAGGGTGGAAATGTTTCTATCCATGAACAATAACAAAACGCATTTTCAGGATAACATGGTGGATCTGGCACACCACTTCCATTACTACTTCCACCGCCCGGCGCATTGCCACTACCACCACCAGCGCTGTTCCAAGGATCGGGAGGCATGGTAAAAGCCGGCGCAGATGAACGTGGTGCATCTTCGGGACCATCAGCATCCACATATGCAGTACCGGGTGAATAATCCTGTACCTTCACATCCGCTTCCTTCGGCACTTGAAGCACAGGGCTTACCACACCCTTTTTACCGCTTTGCTGTGCGCTTACATTCTGTCCAGTCGCCTTTTTAGGCTTTACCACTCTACCGCTCTGCTTGTCCTGCCCGAAAGCACTACCACTCATTACCACCACTGTTACCACCAGCGCCACCACGAGGCGCACCAAACCAAGACCATTCGCTGTGCGAATACGCATAAAAATACACTCCAAAAAAGTGTAAATAAAAAGGGCATATCTTTTCTATCGCATCTGTTCGAGGCACCGGCAAGCGCCCATTAACCAAACGGAAAAAAGATACGCCCCGCATATCGCAGGGCGTACATTGTGCTGGCTTTCGGTTAATGAGAAATTTTGCCGGTTTCCGAACAGAAAGCAAACACAATTACGCATGAATTGAGTTTATATGTCTATGTTTTTGAGGAGAAAAAATAAGGTTGAGCAAAGAGACAATGCAGGACGTGAATTCAAGGAATATCATATCGGCACTGTTACACTTAGGAATTTTATCATCAGGCACAAATATACAAAAAATGCTTTTTCCGTCAAGTTTTTTGTAACGCATCTCCTCCGATAGCAGACGCTTACCCTCACCTCATGCGGTAGCGGATTTGAAAAGTAGTACGCTTATCCGCACCGCAGCACCAGCATCGTAATATCATCCGACTGTGGAGCACTTCCGGCGTGTGTCTGCACGTCGCGTGTGATGCTTTCCACAATCTCCTGCGCACTTCCCCCAGAGCACGCTTTCAGTGATGCTTCCAAGCGCTCTTCGGTAAATTCTTCATTCTCGACACTCAGTGCTTCCGACACGCCATCGGTGTAGAGAAGCAGTACGTCGCCACATTCCAACGGCACGGTTTTTTCTTCGTAGGGCACAAGCGTTTCCATAATGCCAAGTATTAACCCGCCTTCGATAAGACGCTCGAATGTTCCATTCCTGCGAAGCAGAAGCGGCGGATTGTGTCCCGCATTGGTGAAGGTAAACGTCTTGTCGCGGGCGTTTAGTCTCCCACAGAAAAACGTAACAAATTTGTCGTCACTGGTGTTGCCGTAAAGAAGGTCATTGATACGGCTCACCATCGAGGGAAGCGGTAAATTGAGCGGGGCAAGCGCTCGGAGTGCCGCTTGCGTGTTTGCCATGAGAAGCGCAGCCGGCGTACCTTTGCCCGACACATCGGCGATGACCAGCATCCACTCGTCATTTTCAAGGGGAATTACGTCGTAATAATCGCCGCCGATTTGCTTTGAAGAAACACTCATACCCGTAATATCAAAGCCCTCAATCGGCGGAAGTTCTTGTGGGAGCAAGCCTTTCTGAATCGTGCGGGCAAGATTCAGTTCGTCCTCCAAACGCTTCTTTTCCAATTCTTCATGGAAAAGTCGGGCGTTCTCCAATGCCGTCATAGCTGTACCACCAAGCGCTTCCAAGAAATTTTGTTCCTCGGCTGTGAAGGGCTTCTTATTCATTTTTTCTCCCACGAGCAAAAGACCCTTGGTCTCATTTTGCGTTTTCATGGGAGCAACAAGTACGCAATCATGAACAAATTCCGAACACCGCTCCAATGCTTGTTCGCCCTGTTCTTTGAACTCATTGACAAGAGCCTGTGCCTGCTCCGGCGTGATTTTGAGACGATTTACGGGAATGTCAAACTCTGCTCCGCCCTCTTGTCCCTTGACCAAGACCGCAAAGCGGCTCACAGCCAACTGCCCCATCAGACGCAGCGTAAGAAACTTCAGGATTTCTTCTTTTTGCAAAAGTGCCGTGAACTCGCGGTTAATCTCGAAGAGCGTTGTCAAAAGCTGATTCTTGCGCTCCAGATACGAACCTGTTTCACGGAGAGAACGAATATTGCGGGCATTCAAGAGCGCATTAGCCGTGATGCTGCCCACAAGCGAGATATACTGTCGCTCTTCGTCGTTGTAGGGAACATTTGCCAGATTCGCCCCAAAGCACAGCATTGCCAGATAGCCCGCTTCGCTGTCAGCACTGCTCATCACGGGCTGACAAAGCTCACCGCCAAATGCTTTCAAGAAAGGATGCTCCATCGCACCAAAATCATCATTCGGCACTGATTCTTCGGGCAAAAGCAGAAACGGCTCGGCAGGCGATTTCATACCCTTCGTTGTCACGCATCGCCATTCATATTCCCTTACGCCAGTCGGCATGAGTGCACAGGCTTTGAACGTGCGCAGTTTGCCCATGACACTAAGAAGCGCCGTGTTCAAGATAAAAATCTCGTCGTCCGATGCGTTCAGCGCAGCACTGAGGTCAATCAGCGATTGAAGATTGATGAGATTTGATGTACTTGCGCCCGTCATAATGCTGCCTGTAATGGTGTGATGGAGCTAACTGTCATAAAAATTCGTTATTTCGCCAATTCTTCGTAAAAGAATGCCGAAGCGCTAATGCCGCGATAAAAGTTTTTCAACGTGAAGTGTTCATCCGGCGAGTGTAGGTTTTCCGTATTCAAGCCCATACCCATCAGCACCACAGGCGCGTTCAGGATATTTTGAAAGAGTAGCACAATCGGAATGGAACCACCCTCGCGTGTCAAAAGCGGCTTTTTGCCAAAGGCTCTCTCCATTGCGCGGAGAGCTGCTTTTACGCCTTTGCTGTCAATCGGCGTAATAGCAGGGTTTCCACCGTGCAAGTTTGTAACTTCTACGTGAACCGTTGGCGGCGCAATGCGGCGAACATACGCCTCAAATTTTTTTGCAATGTCGTCAGTATTTTGATTTGGAACGAGACGCATCGAAATTTTAGCAGAAGCCTTCGCCGGAAGCACCGTTTTTGCGCCCTCCCCTGTGAAACCGCCCCAAATGCCATTCACGTCCAATGTCGGACGGGCAGAGGTTTTTTCGAGTGTGTTATATCCAAATTCGCCGTCGGTGGCGGGAATGTTGAGTTCTTTGCAGTATTGCGCTTCATCGTGCGGTAATTGCGCGTATTCTCTCCGCTCCTCATGCGTGAGTGGAAGCACATCGTCGTAAAAGCCCGGAATGGTGATGCGCCCGTAATCATCTATGAGCTTTGTAATGATGCTTGCAAGCGCATTCGCAGGATTCGCCACCGCACCGCCAAATACGCCAGAATGAAGGTCACGATTGGGTCCGGTAACAGTTACTTCCATGTAGGAAAGCCCACGCAGCCCGTAGCAAAGCGACGGCACTTCATCGGCAAACATAGCAGTATCGGAAATAAGCACAGTGTCGGCAGCAAGCATTTGCGCGTGTTTGCGCAAGAATTCCTCCAAGTGTACGCTCCCAATTTCTTCTTCCCCTTCGATTAACACTTTGACGTTCACGGGCAATTTTCCATTGGTTTTCAAGTGCGCTTCGATGCTTTTCAACTGCATAAAGACTTGCCCCTTGTCATCCACTGCGCCCCGTGCGAAAATTTTCCCGTCGCGGACAGTCGGCTCAAAAGGAGCGCTTGTCCAGAGGTGGAGCGGGTCAACGGGCTGCACGTCATAGTGCCCATAAAAAAGCACCGTCGGCGCATCCTTTCCGGCGTGAAGATGTTCACCATAAACGACAGGATGCCCTTCGGTGGGAAAAATTTGGATATTTTCCAAACCGATAGATTTCATGCTGCCCGCGACCCACTCGGCGCAACGCACTATATCGCCCTTCCGCTCCGGGTCAGTGCTGATGCTAGGAATTCGCAGAAAATCTTTTAATTCTTCAAGATAGATTGATTGATTATTTTCGATGTACGCCAGAAGATTGGTCATAAACGCATCCTTGAGAGAGTAAAAATGTGGTAAAAAGAAAATCTTGTGGAAAAGTATGTGTAAAGAGGGAAATCTTGTGGAAAACTTCGGCTCTTTTCTTCGTTGTATTAAATATCACCAAAGCCCGTTATAATGCCACTTTCAAACACACAAGAAAATACAAAATAGCGTCAAGTATGGTAATAACCAAGATGACTTTTCCACGCCGTGATTTTTTAGCAAAGTTTTCCACACACTTTCCCCGTATGTGCAAAACTACCGTGAAAAATGAGAGGACAGTCACGGGAAAAGCCATTACCACATTATCCACATATCCACAATATTTCATACTTTCCCCCAAGTGTGTTTAGAATCATAGAATTTTGCAGAACTTATCCAGTGTGTAGAATGTTGTGGATAATATCGTTCAGCCAAGAACTGAAGCAACTTCAGAACAATCTAAACAGTTGTTTTCCACTTTTCCCCATTCTTATCGGTGGACTTTAGAAAATATTCAACTCTTCTTCAAGAATAAGAAAGATACCGCCATATCGTAGATTGTGCTTGACGAAAGTGCAAAGGAAAATAGAAACACTAATATTTCGGAAGGAACGAGATTTTTGAAAATTTGATAACGACAAACGAGAGTTTTTCCGTAAATTCAAGGTTTGCCGCTTTTCTTCATTGTCCAAGAATTTCGCTGTGAATACCACGCCTACAAGCACCACCACTGCCGAAGTATCATCACCAGTCGTCTTGTCTCCGATGGACGTACTTTCTACCCCTTCACCACGCCGCACAATAGCTGTGCGTGGCGCGAGGCAGCACAATCTCAAGAATGTTTCGATTGACCTTCCGCGTAACAAACTCATCGTCGTGACGGGCGTGAGCGGTTCCGGGAAGTCATCACTGGCATTCGACACCATCTATGCCGAGGGGCAGCGCCGCTTTGTGGAATCGCTCTCTGCATATGCGCGGCAGTTTTTGGAGCGCATGAACAAACCGGATGTGGATGTTATCACCGGAATTCCCCCCGCTATTGCGATTCAGCAAAAGACGATTTCCCGTAATCCTCGCTCGACCGTTGGCACCACAACCGAAGTCTATGATTATATGCGACTTCTCTGGGGACGTATTGGCGAGACGTATTGCAATGTCTCCGGCAAGCGTGTTCGCAAAGACACGCCTGAATCAGCTTTAGCAGACATTCGTTCCGCCACACAGAATGATGAACGGGTGTATATCCTTTTTCCGCTTCAGAACCACGACCAACACTCGCTTCAAGACGAAATTGAGAACATCAAGCAGCAGGGTTTTTTTCGTGTGGTGCTGAAAAATGACGATACGATTCTCGACCTGAATACGGACACTCTTCCACCGAAAACGCTCAAGAGTGATGTTTTTGTGCTTGTTGACCGCATTATTTTTCGAGATGATGCCGACGTTCAAACGCGCCTGAACGATTCGTTGGAGCTCTCTTTCGTGCAAGGTGCGGGGCGCTGCGTGGTGCGGAATATCACCACCAAAACCGACCTCAAATTTAGCAATATCTACGAATGTGCCACAAGCGGTATCGTTTATGACGAGCCGCAGCCACGCCTTTTCTCCTTCAATAATCCGCTTGGTGCTTGCCCAACGTGCGAAGGCTTTGGGCGCACAATGGGTATTGATGAAGATTTGGTGATTCCCAATAAACAAAAATCTCTTGCTGATGGCGCAGTGCAGCCTTTCCAAACTCCTACAAATATCAAATACCAAGAGACGCTTCTGGCTGAAGGAAATAAACGCGGAATCAATCTGGATGTGCCCGTAAGCAGTCTTTCTCCTGAGGATTTTGATTTTGTCTGGAATGGCGGTGGCAAGTTCGCAGGTGTGAAGGGTTTTTTCCGAATGGTCGAGGATAATTACCAGAAAATGCACTATCGGGTGCTGATGAGTCGTTATCGTGGCTACACACGCTGCCACGAATGCGGCGGTTCACGCCTGAAACTCTCGGCTCGGCAAACCTTTGTCGGCGGTAAGAATATTCCCGCCGTCGTGAACATGACGCTTGAAGAAGCGGGCGATTTTTTCCAAAATTTGCAATTGAGTGATTTTCAAACCGCCATCGCAGAACGAATTTTGAAGGAGATTACCGTTCGTTTGGAGCTTCTAAACCGCATGGGACTTGGGTATTTGACGCTTGACCGCCTTGCTCATACGCTTTCGGGTGGTGAGGTGCAGCGTATCAATCTTGCTACTTCTATTGGTTCTTCGCTCGTCGGAGCGCTCTATGTTCTTGACGAACCCAGTATTGGTCTGCATCCCAGAGACACCGACCGCATGATAAGCGTTATGGAGCGCCTTCGGAATATGGGCAATACGGTGATTGTGGTCGAACACGACGAAGACATCATGCGCCGCGCTGATATGCTGGTGGATATGGGACCTCGTGCCGGAGAACACGGCGGAGAAATTATTTTTCAAGGAACGCACGAAGAGATTTTGAGGCATGAGGAATCGCTGACAGGCAAGTATTTGTCAACTCGCCTCAGTATTCCCATTCCTAAAGCTCGCAATAAAGGCAATGGTAAGCACCTTACCGTCAAAGATGCGTACGAAAATAATTTGAAGCACATTGACGTAGAAATCCCACTCGGTGCAATGGTCGTGGTAACGGGTGTGAGCGGTTCGGGAAAATCCACGTTTGTCCATAGCGTGTTTTACAACGGGCTTTTGCGTAAACTTGGTCAGCCAGTACAGTCTGTGGGCAAGCATACGAACATTCTTGGTGTGGAGCAGATTCAGCACGTAGAAATGGTTGACCAATCACCCATTGGGAAATCGCCCCGCTCTACGCCTGCCACATACACCAAAGCATTCGATTATATCCGTGACCTCTTCGCTATGACGCAAGCCGCAAAACAGCTTGGTTGGAAAGCAGGTTCTTTCTCGTTCAACGTGCCGGGCGGGCGCTGCGAGACCTGTCAGGGCGACGGTATGGTCAAAATTGAAATGCAGTTTTTGGCAGATTTGTATCTTGAATGTGAGGACTGTAGAGGAACACGCTATAAAAAAGAAGCGCATGGCATCCATTGGCGTGGAAAATCCATCGTGGATGTACTCAGCATGACGATCGATGAGGCAGTCGAATTTTTTGTCGGTGAAGACCGCATTACTTCTCGCTTGGAGACCTTGCAAAAAGTCGGCTTGGGGTATATGCGCATGGGGCAGCCCGGCACAACGCTTTCCGGTGGTGAGGCGCAGCGCGTCAAGCTGGCATCGCACTTGCAGGAAAAATCAACGGAATCCACACTCTTTATTTTTGATGAACCCACCACAGGGCTTCATTTCGACGATATTGCCAAATTGATTTCCTGCTTTCAAGAACTGGTCGGGCGCGGTCATTCGCTGGTCATCGTGGAGCATAATACCGATGTGATGAAATGCGCCGATTGGATTATTGATATGGGACCCGAAGCCGGAGCCGGTGGCGGTACTGTTGTCGCTGAAGGTACGCCGGAAGATGTAGCGCGAGTGGAAGCCTCGCACACAGGGCGATTTTTACGAGAGATTTTGAAGTGATTTTTTGCAAAAAAGTAATTGAAACGTAAGCTCTTATAAGCCAAAATTATTGTTAGTTTTAATACTAGCCCTAAAATAACGATATTTTTTATTGATATTTCCTCATTATTTCAGCAATGTTATGACTCGTATCCTCTCCATGTTTCTTGTTTTTCTTGTCTCCGCAACGTTGCTTCATGCGCAGCCCACGGAGGTAATGAATGCTGCAAAGCTCCAAAATTCTCTCAAAAAGCTGAATATGCTTGGCAGTGTGCTCTATGTGGCAGCGCACCCCGACGATGAAAACACAGCGTTTATTGCGTATTGTGCTAATGAACGTCTCTTTCGCACAACCTACCTTTCGATGACGCGGGGCGACGGTGGGCAAAATATCATCGGCAGCGAGCAATCGGAATTGCTTGGTATTATTCGCACCCAAGAACTTCTTGCCGCACGGCGCATGGATGGCGGCGAACAAATGTTCACGCGGGCGCTGGACTTTGGGTATTCCAAGACACCGGAAGAAACCTTCAAAATATGGGGCAAAGACCGCATCCTTGCTGATGTTGTCTGGGCAATTCGCAAAATGCGTCCCGATGTGATTGTAACGCGCTTCCCGACGACAGGCGAAGGCGGACATGGGCATCACACCGCTTCAGCGATTCTTGCCGGAGAAGCATTTACCGCCGCTGGAGACCCGAATCGTTTTCCCGAACAATTAAAATATGTCAAAGTGTGGCAACCGAAACGCCTTCTCTGGAATGCATGGCTGCCTATTATCGAAGCACGCAAAGCTAATCCTGCCTTGTACCCTTCCCTTGACCTCAGCGCCTACAACCCGCTTCTGGGCAAGTCCGCCACGGAATTGGCTGCTGAAAGCCGCTCCATGCACAAGAGTCAGGGCTTCGGCGTAAGCGCTCTGCGTGGCGAAACGCTTAATTATTTTGAATTCTTGGCAGGTGATTCAGCCAAAGGTGATATTTTTTCCGGCGTGGATATGTCGTGGAATCGTATCAAAGGCGGCGCAGAAATTGGAAAATTGTTGGACGAAGCGAGCAAAAAATTCCAGCCGGAAAATCCTGCCGCTATTCTGCCAATTCTCGTGAAAGCGTATAAAGCCATGAACGATGTGCAGAAATCCACGAGCGAAGATTATTGGATTCCGCAAAAACGCAAGGAACTTTTGGAAGTGATACGCTCCTGTGCCGGGATGTGGATTGAGGCGATTGCTCAGAATCAACCGCAGCAAGGCGAGACGGGGTATTCCGGCGTTCCATCAGGTACGGTGCGCATTGCAGCTTCGATTGTCAACCGTTCCAATAGCGCCGTTGTCCTGAAGCGCGTTTTGTTTCCGTTTGCAGGAGATTCGGTTGTGAATAAAGAACTTCAGCGCGGCAAGTACCAAACTATTACCGTTACCAAGACTATTCCCGCTTCGACACCGCTTTCGCAACCCTACTGGCTCCAAAGTGCACCGGAAAAAGGAACGTTTACGGTGAATGACCAAACGCTTATCGGGCTGCCGGAGAATAAAGCGGCGTTGGAAGTGTCGTTTGTAGCGGCTATTGGTGGCGAAGAAATTACGTTTACCGTGCCTGTGTTGCACAGGCGCACCGACCGTGTGCTGGGCGAATTGTATCGTCCATTTGCGGTTGTACCGCACGTGGCATTAAACCTTGGTCAGCGCTCGTTTCTTTTTGCGGATTCATCCGGCAAAGAAGTAAGCGTTCTGGTGCAAGCAAATACACCGAAAGCCGTTGGCACGGTGCGTTTGCGCTTGCCCGATGGCTGGAAAGTTACGCCGGAACAGGTTTCATTCACCCTTGCCAATAAGGGCGATGAAATGCGGGCTGTTTTTAGCGTCAAACCACCTCAAGTGTCGGTGAACCCCGATGAATTCTTGACTGCCGAAGCTACCGTCGGCACGACTTCTACTGTGACCGTGAGCAAAGGAATGACGACGATTTCTTACACTCATATTCCTGCTCAAACAATCTTTCCAGATGCAAAAGCTCGTCTCGTGCGGGTTGAGCTTCGGAAAACTGCAAAAAACATTGGCTATATTGACGGAGCAAGTGATGACGTTGCAGAATATCTAAAGCAAGCGGGCTTTGCTGTCACCTTGCTTTCCGATGACGACATTGAAACTGGGAATTTGTCGCGCTTTGATGCGATTGTGAGCGGTATTCGTGTCTATAACGATAATGCCCGCCCGCGCTTGCGTCAGCAATACCACCGCTTGATGGATTATGTAGCTCAGGGTGGAACAATGATTGTGCAGTATCAGCTTTCGTCGGGCTTGGTAACTGATAGTATCGGACCATATCCGTTCACTATTTCCCGCGACCGTGTTACGGAAGAAGATGCTGCGGTAAAGTTTCTGAAAGCAAATCATCCTGTTTTGACAACGCCAAATGTGATTACAGCGCAAGATTTTGAAGGTTGGGTGCAGGAGCGCGGTTTGTACTTTGCCAATAAATGGGACGACCGCTACGAAACGATTTTGTCCTGCAACGACGCAGGCGAGCCGGAGAAAAAAGGCGGTATGCTGCTTGCACGGCACGGCAAAGGTGCGTTTATCTACACTGGATATGCGTGGTTCCGTCAGCTTCCGGCGGGCGTTCCGGGTGCATATCGATTGTTTGTTAATTTGCTTCATGCCTCACAAACACTCAATGCAGCAGGAAATCAACCAACAAAAGGTGACCAGAAAAAGTAGTCAGAACATATAGCTTCGACGCTATCGGAAAGCACGGAGAAGAGCTTCAGCACATTCTTCAAAGGAAACGGTGCGCTGAAGCACTTCTTCTAGCGTCGTGGAGCGCTCGCCAATCGTCCGGCGGATTTGCTCGCGTTCCGCGCTGGTGTGCAAATTCAAAACGTCTGCAAGGCGCTCATGTCCTGCACCAAGCAAGATAGAGCCGTGTTGCAAGACAACGTTTCCGTAAATTTTTTGCGCACTTCCAACGACTTTTTGTGCGCCACGCACGATTTCAAAACGCGCCGAACTAGCAAAACATGGCATTGCAACAGTTCCGCTTTTGTAATGTGCCCGAAAATCAGGCTGTTTTTTTTCAAAGTCAAGCATTGTTGCGCCTAAAGTATGAAGCCCCCGAAGCAAGAGGATATGCACATCGCGGTAAATATCGTGAGCGCTGCGCTTGGGAGCGGAACTTGTGGTAAGCGGCAGAACAACAGAGTACGTGAGTTCATTGGCATGAACGATTGCCCGTCCGCCCGTCGGACGACGGACAATCTCTATTCCCTGCCGCTCGCAAGCTCGCTCATCAATATCACTGCTGCGCTGATGCGCTCCAAGCGAGACTGCGTAAGGTTTCCACGAATAAAGGCGGAGCATTGGTTTTGCCTCGCCGGAAGCAAGCGCTAGTGCGCGGTGGTGGTCAATATCCATATTCGTTTGCGGCACATATTCAGGATGCACGAAAACATCAAGCTCTTCTGCGCTTTTTATGCCAAAGAGGTCGAAGATGTAGCTTTCATTGATGTAGCTTTCGCTCCTTGTTGTTCCTTGCGGCTCTGCTTCAAAAATGTTTATCATATCTTCCATTATTGTTTGTCATTTTCTTCCAAACCGCTATGAATTTCACGTATATCACTGCTCGAATGGCATTTGTTTCCGAACTCATCGAAAAAATTTCCCATCTTCCGTTATTTATTCAGGTTGTACTCGCTGTAATTGCAGTTGGTATTGGCTTTGCCATTTTGAAAAAACTTATTAAGGTTGTTATTTGGCTCGTCATTATCGGGGTAGCAATTATTGCGTACCTTACTTATTTCCGATAGGCTTGGGTCTTCAGACGTTAGCGCCGCACGGTGAATTCTGAAAACTCTCCTGTTGCATCAGAATACTGCGTTCTATGCCGCATAACTTCTGCAAAACGCGGTCCTTCGAGAAGGAGCGCGAGAAATTCATCAAGCACTTCCCTCTTTCCTTCGGCGACGGTAAGTACATCGCCGTTTGCCAGATTCTGCGTCCAGCCCTTGAGTTGGAGGTGTTCTGCTTGTGCAACGACGAAAGCCCGATAGCCCACGCCTTGAACTCTGCCGGAGACACAAATTTCTATACGATGTTCTGCACGCTGCATTGAGGATACTCTCGAAGGTCAAAAAAATGAGGATTAAATAAAAAAGGCTTCCAGAAATTTCTGAAAGCCCTTGTCAATACTGGGGTTTGCAATGTTAGTAATAATAACCGAAAATAAAATTCATCTCATCCGATGAGCGGAAACCAAAGGTTACGGTTTCGCTGGTATCGTTGTAGTACGTCACGATAGATTTCAAGCCCTCGCCACGCCGAAGTACAATTGGGTTCGCAAAGTTCAGGAGCGGCGGGTTAAGCCAGTTTGTCGCCGTATAGACAATCTCGCCATCACGCGCTCCACCGACAATTTGCGTGACAAATTTTTTGCCCATGCGGTGCGTATGGGAGGTCAGTCCGATAATGTTGACCACACTATCGCGGCTGCTAAAGGTATCCTGTCCGCTTCCAGAGCCGCCTCCGCCAACGCGGAACGTGGTTTCTACGACGGTTTCGCGTTTTGGCTGAAGGAAAAGGTTGAAAAAGCCAAGTTGCAAGGGACGAATGAACGTCTTGACACGGTCAGCGGTCGTGGTGTGGATATTGAAAACAACTTCGCCGCGAATGGTGTCGCGTGTGCCGTTGGTGTAGTGCGAGTTGAAGTCCAGAAGCCAGTTTGCCGGAATACGCATTGCCATTCCTTCGGGAAACTGAATGGTTTCTGCTTTGAGCTGCGAAGCGATAAGGAACGTGCGACCGGACATTTCGGGGAAGCGCTCGGGAATAAGCTGACCATTGGGCAAATACAAATCGCGGATGATATTTGCTTGGGGCATACTGCGTCCTGCTCTTGCGGGGTCATACCCGTACAAGATAAAATGGTGACTGCGGTCGCGCTGAACCATCTCGAATTTGGTCATAATCAATTCTTGGGTGTTTTGCCGCGCGAAGTAGATTTCGCGCTCGTTCTGCGGTGCTATGCCAAAGGGGTCAAGGCGCATCTGAACGCCTTGCGCCGGAGGGGGAAGCGTGAGAATCTCGTTTTGCGAGCGAGTATCTTCCAGAAGTTTTGCATCGGCAACCGTTCCATTTTTTGGCGCTCCCGCAGCAATCCAGAATTTGATAAAATCAAGTTGCCCTGCGGTGATTGCCCGCGAACCAAGCGGCATCGGGCTTCCGTAGCCGTCGGAAGCGTGTATGTTTGCGCTGTCTAGCTTGTTGTAAAGGAAACTTTTGTATGGGTCGCCTACCTTCACGCGCAAGAGTTTGTCCGCTTTTGCATTTTGATTTGTTGGTGTCGCACCGACAAGATTTTGATATGCCACAGATGGCGATAAATCTAAGCCGCCGGTTGCGTTGCGCGAATCATGACAGCCGCTTGTAGCGCAGTTGGGCGTGAGAACTTTTTCTTGCAAGAGGGCAAAACTGGAACCTGCTTCAGGCAAATCGTTTGTGCCGCTAATGTTGCACGATGCCAGTATCCATGCGCACACTACAAACGCAAGAATATGTAGAGAAGGTAGGAAACGGGGCATAGACGGATGGTAAAAAGGTATGACAAAAGTGAGATTATTAGTGCTTTTGAGCAGATGTTTGGTTATCGGAGGAATTTTTCATACTAATAGCTTTCATGCTGATAGCTTTCATGCTATCGGTGAGCATATTCCAGTCTTGGAACGGTCGGCGGTCTATGCGTTCAAATCGGATATTGCCTGCGGTGTCAATCAAAAACATTCCATGTCGCTCGGTGTTCAGAGTGCGGCGATAGCAGTCAAGTGCTTCCATAGCGGCATGGTCGTTATCAGAAAAAAGCTCTATGGCAAAAGAGCCGCCCGGCTGAATAAAACTACTATCCAAATTTGGCTTTTCCAGTGCCTCACGGTTGTCTTCCGGCGCGTCATTGCTGAGTCCTACCACGTTCCAGCCATAACTTTTGAAGCGATAAGCGTGCTGCGAAAGTTGTTTCATGGACATAACACACATCGGGCAGCCAACGCCCAAATAGACGGACAAGAGTACAGGTGATTGCTTGTACAGTGCCGAAAGGCGCACTGTGTCACCCTTGACCGTGCGAATAAGTACATCAGGAACACGCTTGTATGCTTGTGTTGGTGCTTCTTTGGTGCAGCCCCAAGAAAGAATTGCCGCCAGACAAATGATGCCGATAAGCCGCAGGTAGCGCACAAAATCAAGCGATTCAATCATGGTAAGTACCTTAATATTGAAGCATCAACATTCAATTTGTGTTCGGAGCATGATTTCTTCCAGCACATTACTTACTCGCAGACATTCGCTCATATCGCCTTCATAGACCATTGCTTTTCCGGCGTTATGAACTTCCCACGTCAGATCTTCCGCTTTGTCGTAGTTGCATCCAGTGGCTTTGATGATTTGCTCGATGACTTCATCGAAGCTGTGCCATTCATCATTAAACAAAATCACACGGCTGCTGAGTTTCGTTACGACTTCTTCGTCCAATTCCGGCAAATCTAATTCCGCCGGAGCATTGGAAAATGGTGTGCTGTGCGAAATAGAATGTAGTGTGGAATACGGTGCGATGAGACTGCGTTTGCAAACGTCATCCTCAGTCAAATATGGCGTTTGTGCGGTATTCATGGTATGGTGTTGGAAATTAGACAGTCGTTGGTGAAAAAATATTCGATGAATCGCCCACAATTTACAAAATCTTACGGATTACTTCCTCAATCGGCACTTCTTCAATCGTAAGGTCGGCAACCTCATGTGAGTTCAGTATGGATGCCGCAATCGTCGCTATTTCATCGCGTGGCGCTCTAAGTTGTGTCCGCTCCGGCTGCCATTCGGAAATCGTTCCGAAGCCCTCCAATGCTGATTTCTCAACGCTATGCCGAAAAACGACCGTAATAATTTTTTCATCCACATATTTTGCCACTAGCTGACGCAAAGCGCCATCGAACATGATTGTTCCGTCATCAATGACGATTACTCGTTCACAAAGTTCTTCAATGTCGCTCATGTAGTGGCTTGTGAGGATAATTGTGGTTTCGCTGTCGCGGTTGTATTCCTTGATAAAATCACGAACAGATTGTTGTGCAATCACATCCAGCCCTATCGTCGGTTCATCCAAAAACAGCACTCGTGGTGCATGAAGCAGAGAGCCGATAAGCTCACATTTCATGCGCTCTCCGAGCGAGAGACGGCGCACCTGTACGTGCAGTTTGTCCGTGATAGCGAGACGTTCCGCAAGGTCACCAAGACGCTTGCGGTAGTCGGCTTCGGGAATACGATAAATTTCTTTATTCAGCAAAAAAGCATCTGCTGCCGGTAAATCCCACCAAAGCTGGTTTCGCTGTCCCATCACAATCGCAAAGCGGCGTTTGAACTCGTTTTCGCGCTTCCACGGCATGAAGCCCATCACGTGCGCTTCGCCGCTTGTGGGCTGGAGTAAGCCGGAGAGCATTTTGAGCGTGGTTGTCTTGCCAGCACCATTTGCACCCAACATTCCGACGAGTTCGCCTTGCGCAATATCGAAAGAAATGCTGTCCACAGCTCGGCGATCCTTATATTCACGCTTGAAAAACGACTTCAGCGAACCAGCCAAGCCTTCTTGCTTGACGTGGCTGCGGTAGATTTTCGTGAGATTGCGAACTTCGATGGAGTTGGGCATTTTTTCTGTGCTTTCGTAAAGGAACACGGATTTATGGGATTGCAAGATAAAGAGAATGTATTCCGAGCGTACTTCTCTACAATCCCTATCACGCATCCAGCAAAATTTCCGTGCGTTCCCGTGCAGAAACGTAGAGCGCATCAATCACGCGCATACGGTGAACTGCCTCTGCGGGTGTGGAAGCAACCGGAACAAGACCTTGCACCGCGTTGACGAAATGCTGAAGTTCGTTTTGGTACGATTTCTGGTAGAGCGATGTTTTTGAGCGAGTCGTATCCGGTGATTCGGCGCTGATGAATTCGTTTCCTTTGCGGCGAATGATTTTGAGCGGGTTGATAAAAGCACTACCTTTATCGGCAAAGAAGTTGCAGTAGTAGAGTTCTTCGGGGCGCTGGAGTGTCCAGCTTGTTTCAAAAATCGCAACTGTGTCATCGGCAAAGTTGAGAAAACCCGTTACGAAATCTTCTACATTTTTGGTTTGGTGCTTTTGCATGACGGCTCTCACAGAATGGACTTTGGGGAAGTTCGTGAGCCAAAGCATGAGGTCTATAAGTACAATGCCCAAATCCAGCATTACGCCGCCGCCGGAGCGGTCTGCCTGAGCAAGCCATTTTTGTTCGCTAGAGCGTTGTTTGAGCCAGCCGGATTTGATGTAGTGAAATTTTCCCAATTCGCCACGTTCAATAATGCTTTTAAGTGTGATAGTGTCAGGGCGGAAGCGGTGATTCATTGCCACCATGACTTTTCGTTCGTGGCGTTTTGCCGTTTCGTCTATCATAGCGGCTTCCTGCCACGAGCGGGCAAGAGGCTTCTCGATGAGAGCGTCTTTGCCTGCTTCAATACATTGCACGGCGACTTCGTAGTGCGCATCGGTACTCGTGCAGATGTCCACTGCATCAATGCCGTCAATTTTCAAGAGGTCACTGACTTCTTGAGTAATATGAGGAATTTTGTATCTTTCCGCCAGCAACTTTGCTTTTGATTTATTGCGGTCGCACAAGGCAACAACCTCCACTCCCGGGAGCTTACTCAGAATAGGAAGGTGAATACTTTGCGCAATATTTCCTGCGCCGATAAGGGCTATTCGTACTTTGTTCATAGTCAAAAGCGTTCTTGCATCAAATTGTTTTGGGTTAGACTGCAAAAATAGAGAAAAATCCTTGTTTGCGCTAGTCCGAACTATTAGATTGCAGTGCTAATTTACCGTTTTTCTTATCCGTTGTTCAATTGCAGCAATGACACTACCCGATGACCCGATAATATTGGAGCTTTTGCCGGAATTTGTTTCGGATTGGCTCAAGCAGCTTGATGCAGAATTCAACGAAATTATCGACAAAAAAGACGAACAGCGTCTCTATCGGCTTGGGCACACGCTGAAAGGCTCGTGCTTGCAGTTCGGTCTGGAAGACCCCGCAAGACTGGGTATTACGCTCATGGAACACTCAAAAGTTCAAAACTGGGATGCTGCTCGTTCCCTGTATGAGCCAATGCGTGCTTATTTTGTCGAGGCGCAGAAAATGCTTCATGCAAAGGGCTTGAAATAACCTTTTACTACGGTAACATCTATGATTTCAAAACTGGCAGTGGTTGAAACAAACACTATCGGCGAAAATACGCGCATTGCTGAATTTGCAGTGATACGCGCTGGAGCGCGGATTGGTGCTAATGTGGTTATTCATCCGCACGTCGTTATTGGCGATGGCGTAGAAATTGGCGATGGCGTGGAGATTTTTCCGGGAGCAGTCGTTGGCAAAGAGCCAAAAGGTGCCGGAGCGCTTTCGCGTACACCTGTCTTTGAGCGCGTTGTGCGTATTGGTAATAACTCCTCGATTGGACCTCACGCCGTAATTTACTACGACGTACGCATTGGTGAAAACTCGCTCATCGGCGATGGCGCTTCCATACGCGAGCAATGTACGATTGGCAATAAAACCGTTATCGGGCGGCAAGTGACGATAAACTACAACGTCCGCATTGGGCACGGCGTGAAAATTATGGATAACTCGTGGATGGCGGGCAATATGGATATCCGTGACGGGGCATTTATTTCCGGCGGTGTCTTTACATCCAATGACAACGACATCGGGCAGCATGGTTACAGTGATGCCCATGTGGTCGGTCCCACCATCGAAGAAGGCGCAATGATTGGCGTTGGCGCGAAACTTTTGCCTAATATCGTCATTGGCAAGAATGCTGTTGTGGGTGCGGGTGCTGTTGTTACCAAAAGCGTAGAAGCAGGAACAGTTGTGATGGGCGTTCCGGCAAAAGTGGTACAGCGAAAAGGATAAAAACGCCGAGAGAAGTAATGCGTCTTGAATTCAAGGAACTCAAGCGCTTTTTAGTTTAGTACTCCAAGCCGAAATCTTCCATGAAAACAAGTCTTGCAGACGCTCGCATTATCAATCTTCCCAAAATATCCGACCCGCGCGGCAACCTGACCTTCATTGAAGGCAACGGGCGGCATATTCCTTTCGACATCAAGCGAGCATACTGGATTTATGACGTTCCGGGCGGTGAGAAGCGCGGTGGTCATGCCTATCGCACCAATGAAGAATTTATTATCGCGCTTTCGGGTAGTTTCGACGTGGTGCTGGATGATGGTACGCAGCGTCAGACCTATTCTCTCAATCGCTCATATTTTGGTCTGTACGTGCCGAGTATGGTTTGGCGGCAGTTGGAGAATTTCTCCACCAATGGCGTGACGCTTATTCTTGCCTCTACGCAATATGCGCCCGAAGATTATATCCGCGACTATGACGACTTTGTGAAAGGGAAAACCGAATGAGCGCTTCGACCAAAACCGCCACTATCCGCGATTGCAAAATCGTTGACTTGCCGCGCAATTTCTACCGCGAAGGCAATCTTACCCCTATCAATGGTGGCATAGAAATTCCGTTTGATATTAAGCGTACCTTTTATATCTACGATATTCCGGGGGGCGAAAGCCGTGGGGCGCACGCGCACTACGCTTGCCAGCAGTTTATCGTGTGCATGATTGGTGGCTTCGACGTAGCGGTGGACGATGGTTCAAACCGCGACACAATCCATCTAAACCGCTCTTACAAGGGGTTGTATATTCCGCCTATGATTTGGGCTTCAGAAATAAATTTCACGGCAGGTTCTGTCTGTGCCGTCTTTGCATCGCATATCTATGACGAGGCTGACTATATTCGGGATTATCGTACTTTTTTGGAAGCCGTTAACTCGCCCCTCCTGCAAAATAGTCTCGATGCACGCTAAGAATTCTATCCCATGCAGCCTCACTTCTCGCTGATTGCTTCACAGGCAATGAACTTTTTTGTGGGAAAAAACAGAAGCAGTTTGTAATTTCTCATTCTTGTTTTGTTTGCAATAATTTTTGCACAAAAAAGCAAAACGGGTGAACCATGCCGTACACCACAACAAATCATGTTTTTCATTTGACGGAGCTGGAGAGCAAGTATGACCGATGAACAAGCGATGCGCCGCGCACTTGACCTTGCAATGAAAGGTACGGGCATGGTTAGTCCAAACCCGCGTGTTGGAGCGGTGATTGTCCACAACGGAGAAGTTATCGGCGAGGGCTGGCACCGCGAATTTGGCAGCGCACACGCAGAGGTAGAAGCCATTCGGAGTGCCGCTCGTGGAGTGGAAGGCGCAACGCTCTATGTGAATCTCGAACCCTGCAATCACTTCGGTAAAACGCCGCCGTGTACGAATCTTATTATCGAAAAGAAGTTCAAGCGCGTTGTTATTGGTATGACCGACCCGAATCCCGAAATTGCAGGGCAGGGCATTATACAATTACAAGAAGCCGGAATCGAAGTAACAACGGGCGTTCTGGAAGAAGAGGCGCAATGGATTAATCGCTTTTTTACGAAATATATCACGACCGGACAACCATACATTATTGCCAAAGCCGCACAATCGCTTGACGGCTGTATTGCAACAGTCTATGGACAATCAAAATGGATAACGGGTGAGGAAAGCCGTAAAGCTACTCACGCCATTCGTGCGGAGGTAGATGCTGTGCTCGTCGGAGCGGTAACAGTTGCAAAAGACGATCCGGAACTGACGGTACGGCACGTGGACGGAAGAAATCCCAAGCGCGTTGTTCTTGATTCCGACCTGGCTAGCTCTTTGAAATCAAAAGTCTTTAGCGAAGGCGACCGCCATAATACTTTTATCTTTTGCTCGCCCTCAGCAATGGCGAAACAAAAAGCTACCGCACTCAAAATTAGCGGTGTAAATGTCTTTCCTGCCGGCTCCGGCACAGGGGACTACCTCAGTCTGCGTGCTATCTTGGAGCAGCTTGCTTCAAAAAATGTAACCTCAATTATGATTGAAGGTGGTGCGCGAGTGTTTTCGTCGTTTGCGCAAGAAAATTTGATTGATGAATTACATCTTTTTATCGCACCAATTCTGATGGGAAGCGGCTTGCACACGTTCTCATCGCTTTCTACCCCGTCCTTGCAAATTGCCAAAAAGTTTACCTTCAAAAGCCTTACGCCTTGCGGCATTGATATGCACGCCGTGGCAGTACGGCGACAGTAACCAACAATACCAACAAACGAAAGACATTTCGTCCCACCACTTTTCAATCAACGAATCATGTGTAGATTTTTAGCATACTCCGGCGACCGTGTTTTGGCAGAAGATTTATTATACAACCCCAGATTTTCACTTATCGTTGCGCAAAGTATGCAGGCGGAAGAAATGTCAGTGGCTGTCAACGGAGACGGTTTCGGTATTGCGTGGTATCAGCCGGAGCTGGACGAGCTTCCATGCGTTTTTCGGAGCATTAAGCCCGCTTGGAGCGATATGAATTTGAAAAATCTTTCCAAGAAAATCTATTCGCCGCTCTTTATCGCACACGTCCGCGCTGCCTCGCCCGGCTCGTCGGTGGAGGAAGTAAATTCGCATCCTTTCCAATGCGGCAAACTGGTCTTTATGCACAACGGCATGGTGGGCGAGTTCAACAAAATTCGCCGCCCGCTTCTGCGCCGCTTGAACGACGTAGCGTATGAGGCTATCATGGGTTCGACCGACTCGGAACATATGTTCGGGCTTTTCCTGAATCATATCGAAGACCCTTTTGGTGATGTTTCGACCGATGAGTTGACATACGCCATGAACAAAATGCTAGATGATTACTGTGAACTGTATATGGAATGTGGCTTGAAAAAGCACTCCTACCTCAATTTCTGCGTAACAAACGGTAAAGCAATCGTCGCCACGCGCTACACCACGAATCCGCTTGTGCAGCCCTCGACGCTGTATTATATGTACGGCAGCAAATATCATTGCAATAGTGGAGAATGCCAAATGGATCCGGCGGCAGGTGGTCGCCCCGATGCGGTGATTATTGCTTCTGAACCATTCACCACGCGCCGTTCCGACTGGATGAAGGTAGAGCGTAATGTGCTGATGATTATTGACGAAAATAAAAATATCAAATTCCAAAGCCTTCGCTTGCCGATTGAGGATTTGGAACAAGAGCCGGCTTATACGCCGTAAAGAAGGGAAGAAACAATGAATGCTGTTTTGGAATACGAACTTGCTGAAGTGCAGGAAGAAAACATCAGAACACCTGCACCGAAACCACCCGAAAGCGTTGCGGAATATCTCGCCATGCCTGAAGGTGCGCCGTATTACCAGTTTATTAACGGAGAAGCAATTGAAATGCCTGCACCAATTCTTTTACATCAGCAAATTATTACTAACCTTACCATCTATGTAGGCTTGTTTATCAAACAGCATAAACTTGGTATTCTTTACCCTGCTCCCATAGATGTTTATTTCACGGAAACCGACTATTTTCAGCCTGACCTTGTGTTTGTCTCAAACGAGCGAAGTGAAATACTTAAGAATCACAAGAACATTAAAGGCGCACCAGACCTTGTTGTCGAAGTTCTTTCGCCTTCCACTGGCTATTACGACCTTTCGCATAAAAAAACAGTCTATGAACAGGAAGGTGTCCGCGAATACTGGCTTGTGTATCCCGATGAATTACGGATTGAGGTTTTGCAAAATACCGATGATGGCTTTATTTTGTTGAACCAAGCGCGGAAGACAGGTACGGTGCGCTCCGCAGTTTTAGAAGGCTTTTCACTGGAAATTGCAGAAATTTTTGAATAATGCCGAAATACTCATTTCCTACTATTGTCATGCTGAGAAACCATATTCATGCTACGACTCATTAGTGCAATAGTGCTTTGCTGCGGTAGTGCTGTGGTTTGCTTGCCACAACAACTTGCTGCACAAACTTCTACGACAACGGCGAATTTTAAGCCCTTGTCGAAGGGAACTGTTTTTTTGTATTATCGTAGTTATTCTTCGAGTGATTATGGTGTTGAACATATAGGTCCTGGTCTGTACAGACCCACACAATCTTCCTACTCTTATAACGGGTATTATTATAGCAAGGTTATTGGAGACACGCTTATAGCAGGACAGAAGTATGGAATTGTGTACTCTCCAAAGCAATTTGTTGATAATACTGGTGAACATTCTCCAACGATCGAGTTTGTTTTAGAACGTTCTACGCCTACGAGCATTTACCAATATAAATCTAATAACGATGAATTGATATTTGATACGTCAGCAATGATGTATCCATTGATATTTGAAGCATCCTCTGTGTCCTATCCATCGCCTTTGCCGGCAGGCGATTGTAGCGTTAATAGAACCGATAACACTATCAATTTTGCTTGTCAATATTCGATTTCTCTTAATGATGCGATTCGTAACCAGACCACACAAACTAAGTCTGCGTCCTTCAAAAGCGGATATGGACTTTATCAACAAAGTTATGTGTATTCTTGGGTTAAAATTGATTGGTTAGGAGGGTCTACCGTTGGTTTTGGTAGCAATGTTGAAGATCGGCTTCAATTTGTTGGTGCAATAAGTGATGGCAAAGTGTTAGGAGATAGCTTGATATTAGTTCTAAATACTGACAGCAATGTATTTGCAAAGGTAAATTTGTCTCTACCGCCAAACACGAGTACAACCGCTGGACAAGTTATTGAAATACCAATTACTCTTTCTGGATGGAAGAGATTTATTGAACTCACGGGTGTCAAAGCAAATTTATTGACAACGACGCTTTCTTTTAATGCTTCAATGCTAGAGCCTGTCGAAAACACACCAGTCGGCAGCGTTGCTAATGGCATACGCCGCATACCGCTATCATTTAATGTGAACCCTCAAAATGATAGTGCTATCGTCAGTTTACGCTTTAGGGTAGCAATTGGAAATAGTTCTCAAACCGACTTGGTTTTAGATACATTGCGTTCATCAAATAATGCTACTATTCGGCAAAAAACAACTAATGGTTCTTTCAAGCTACAAGGACTAAACTACGCTGGTAAATCGCCAGCACTTTTCTTTTCCCGTAAAGCTGCCGTAGCCTTGTCTGTAAAGCCAAATCCCGTTGCAGATAATTTGAATATTTCGTTTGTGCTTGACAAAGCCTCTGCAGTGGAACTTGTGCTGACAAGCGCCGACGGGCGACGTATTGCGAGCATGACAAGCAATATCCCAAGCGATGGTCTGCAGGAAGTCGTTTGGAATGCCAAAACGCAGAACGGAGGCACAATTTCTTCCGGCACATATTTTCTGCAACTGTTTGTTGACGGTCATTGCGCTGCGGAAACCTCGCTCATAAAAACGCGATAAAATTTAGAAACATCATACATTGAATAAAAATTGTTGAATAAACGTTAACTTCCCCCAAACCGCATGAAAACTCTCGTGTACCTGATTCCCGCATTGCCGCTTGTCGGCTTTGTTCTCTTAGGTTTTTTCGGCGCAAAGCTGAGTTATTTCGAGAAAGGTAAGACCATCGCCGGGACGCTTGCGAGCGCTATGGTTGGACTGCCGTTTCTTTTTGCTTGTATTTTGTTTGCGCAGATGACTTCCGGCACATTTCTGCCGCAGACTTTTACGCTCTTTACGTGGATTCATGCAGGCGATTTCTCCATTGACCTTGCGTACAAGGTTGACCAGCTCTCACTGCTTTTTACGCTGATTGTAACGGGTATCGGTTTTCTGATTCACGTGTATTCAATTGGCTACATGGCGCATGACGAAGGTTTCACGCGCTTTTTTGCTTATTTGAATCTGTTCATTTTTATGATGCTCAATCTCGTCCTTGCCGACAACTACGTTGTGACGTTTTTGGGCTGGGAAGGCGTGGGGTTGTCATCGTTCTTACTGATTGGCTTTTGGTACGACCGCGAATTTACGGGTACAAACATCGTCTGGACGGGCGATGCAGCAAAGAAGGCGTTTATCGTCAATCGCATCGGTGATTTCGGGATGCTTATTGCAATGTTCATTCTCTACGTTCTTTTCGGTTCATTGCGTTTCGATGATGTAAATGCCTCAGCGATTGCTTCATCCATCAAAGGCGTGTTCCCAAGCGGTTCGGCGTACAGCACAGGCTTGATTACCGCCGTTGCGCTGTTGCTTTTCTTGGGTTGCACGGGCAAATCTGCACAAGCGCCACTTTTCGTCTGGTTGCCGGACGCTATGGCGGGTCCAACGCCTGTTTCGGCGCTTATCCACGCCGCGACGATGGTTACGTCGGGCATTTTCCTCATTGCCCGCACAGCACCAATTTTCGCGCTCTCGCATGATGCCATGAATGTTGTGGCTATTGTCGGTGTCGTAACGGCGTTGCTTGCTGCCACGATGGGCTTAGTGCAAAATGATATTAAAAAAGTGCTCGCGTACTCGACCGTAAGCCAGCTTGGGTTTATGTTTGCCGCGCTTGGCGTTGGAGCATATACGGCGGCTGTTTTCCACGTGATGACACACGCTTTCTTCAAAGCCTGCTTGTTCCTTGGCTCCGGCTCAGTCATTCATGGAATGCACGAAGAGCAAGACATTCAGAAAATGGGCGGTTTGTCGAAATATATGCCTATCACGCACCGCACATTTTTGATTGCTTCGATTGCCATTGCCGGAATTTTCCCGTTTGCGGGCTTTTTCTCCAAAGATGAAATTTTGTGGAATGTCTTTGAGCACGGCTCGCCCGTAATGTGGTTAGCGCTGGCTGTGGCAGCGTTCTGCACGGCATTCTATATGTTCCGCCTTGTCCATCTCACCTTTAGCGGCGAAGAGCGCTTTGATGCCCACCATGTTCATCCGCACGAGTCGCCTGCTACGATGACCGTGCCGCTTATTATTTTAGCGGTGTTGTCGGTCGTGGGTGGTTTTCTGGGTGTGCCTCATGCGCTTGGAGCGCCCATGCACGTCGGGAATTGGATTGAGCATTGGTTAGCACCTGTGCTGGAGCCTGCGCACAAAGTCTTAGCGCGAGGCGAAGGGGGTGAAATTTATGCTATTGAATATGTTCTCATGGCGGTATCGCTCGGCATTGCTATTGTTGGTATTTTGCTGGCTGGTGCTTGGTATCGCAAGGCATCGGGAGCACCGGATTCATTTGCAAACCGCATGAAAGGCTTGTACAATCTCGTCTGGAACAAATACTTTATTGACGAAGTCTATTACGGCTTGATTGTCAATCCACTCCACAAAGTCGCCGATGTAGTCTTCTGGAAAGGTGCGGAAACCTACGGCATAGATAATGTGGTCAACCGTTCTGGTTCAGTCGTAACGGCGCTTTCGGAGCTGTTTCGCCGTATGCAATCGGGCATTGTGCAGAATTACGCCTTGCTGCTGGTTGTGGGAATTGTGGCTGTTATGGCATGGCTCTTGCTAGCGTAAATGCTTGTTCACCAAAAGATTGTAGATTATGGAAGAACTACATGAACTCCGCGAATACGTCCTTGCCGGACGAACTGATGAAGCTCTTCACCTTATTGACGAACTTGATGCTATGAGCAGACATTCGACTATCACCAATCTTACGTCGTTCTTGGTGGTAGCATTGACGCATTTGGTGAAAATGGATGTAGAAAAGCGATTGACACGCTCATGGCAAAATTCCATCCGCAATGCGCTTTTGGAGATAAAAGATCGTAACCTGATGGGTAATAAATCATCGTACTACGTGAATAAAGATGATTGGGATGAATACATAGATAGTGCATTTGTCAAAGCTATCTCTAATGCCAGTGCAGAAGCATTTGCTGGTAAGTACAAGGCAACCGAACTGAAATTGCTCATTAACCGCGAGCGAATTACGCGTCTCACGCACGGACTCCTCGCGCTCTGTTATACGCTCTCACTAGAAGAACTCGCAAGTGCGGTTGATGAGTATTTGGAGCAAGAGCAGCGATTGGAATAATAGAGCATTGTCGTTTGGTGATGTGCTCCGTACCTTATATGTAAACTTGATTGTCATTATGGTTGATTTTTGAACAAAAAGCAGGAATATTGTTTACCGCAGAGGGAACATATTCCTGCTTTTTCATATTTCTTACTGATTCCAAAAACCGCATGAACACTCGCATTCTCACTACGCTCACGTTTTGCGCCATTTTACTGTTGACCAATCGTTGGCTCTCGTATCAAGAGGGTATTGATATTTTGAAGGCTGCCGATACCAATAGTTATATGACGATAGCTCAGGCTGCACCTGCCTTGCCCGTACTTGCACCAGAAGCATTGCTGCCCACGAATCACACGGCGCGATTTACCGTGCCGTACATAGCGGGAACGATTGCCCATTTTACGGGCATAAGCCATGAAATGTTGTTTCTTTTGGCAACGCTGTTTTTTTGTGGTTTGGTCGTTTGGTCGTGTCATCAGATGTTGGAAGAACTTACTTGCACCGATGCGCAGTATGCGCTGGCAATGGCACTGCTTATTTTTAATCCATATATGTTTCGCTATTACCTCGCCGTTCCCGCGATGGTGAATGACGTGGTGTTTGTGGCAGGGTTGGCACTGACGCTTCTGGGTTTAGTGCGCGGTGGCTTTGGCATGGTGCTTGCAGGCTGCTTGATAGCTATTGCCGGGCGGCAAAATGCTCTGGTTTTCTTGCCGGCGCTGGGGCTGTGGATGGTGTTGGGTGAGAAATGGCGTATGGGCGGCTGGATGCAGGCATTGATGCGCTTCGGTGTGGTGGCGGCAAGTGTGGTGGCGGTGTATGTCGTGATTGGTCGTGTTATTGCGCCCTTCAGCGTTCGCGGTATGGAAGGCGATGCGCTCACTGGTTTTATGCGCTGGGCATTTGCACCGTCCGTGGGCAAGTCGAAAGTTCTTGCAGAATATGTGTTGCGGACGGTCATTTGTCTCCTTTTCCCCATAATGATACTCTTTGCGGCAGCCGTCGTGCGGCGTTTGCGCGGTGTGAAGATAACCGATTTTTTTGCTTGGATGCCCCGTGAGTTTTGGCTTTCAATGCTATTTGTGGCTGCTTTATACGGTTTTGCATTTTTGGGCGGACCGGAATTATTTATGAGCGGCGTTACGCGCTATGTCTCCCATGCGCTTCCGGCAATGGTGCTTGCGTTTGCCTTTGCGATGAAGCGCTACAATCTTTTTGCCGACGTAGAAGCCTTACCGATGCTTGCGTTAGGTACTCTTTGCGCTATGGGGTCATTCCATCATATGACCACCTTCGGCGGCACAACTTCCGATAAAGCAATGTATTTTGCGGTGATGTACTGTATTCTTGCTATTTTTGCAGGAGTGATAGCGTTTGTGGCATTAAGGAAAAAATCTTAATCTCCCCACTCGTTACTCAGCATTAAGCACTCAAAAAACTCAACATTTCTTTCAAAGCGTGGCTCAACACAATAGCACAACAACATCCCGCAAGCCTTACAAACACTCGATTTCCTTCGTGATTCCGTGTTTGAATGAAGAAAAGGTTCTGCCTTATGTTCTTACAAAAATTAAACATCTCAAAGATAATGTTCTCACCGACCGCCGTGTGGAAATTATCGTTTCCGACAATGGTTCGACCGATCGCTCGGTGGAAATTGCCGAATCCTTTGGCGCTCGTGTCATCCACTGTCCTACTCGTGGCTATGGTGCTGCACTTCAGTGTGGCATTCACGGCGCAGAGTGTGAAGCGGTGATTTTTGCTGATGCTGACGATACCTACGACTTTTTGGAAGCACCCGCGCTTCTCTACAAACTCGACGAAGGCTACGATATTGTGCTGGGTTCGCGTTTGCAAGGCACAGTTCACGCTGGAGCAATGCCCTTTCTGCACCGTTACGTTGGTACGCCTGTACTGACGTGGATTATCAACACGCTTTATGCGAAGGGCGACTACCGCCTGACGGATTGTAATTCCGGCTTTCGCTGTTTCCGCAAAGACGCTTTTATTGAGTGGGGCGTGAAGAGTTCGGGTATGGAATTTGCATCGGAAATGATTGTGAAGGTGATGAAATCCGGCGCAGATATTACCGAGGTTCCTGCATCGCTTTCGCCCGACAAACCCGGACGGCATCCGCATTTGCGTACGTGGCGCGACGGTATGCGGCATCTACTCCAAATCGTACTGGAATCGCCCGAACTTTTCAACACCATCGGAAGTGCGTTATGGCTTGCTTCGTGGGCGGTGCTTCTGCTTGGGTTGGCGACTGGTCCCGTGAGTGTCGGTATGTTCTCGGTGCTCGGCATCCATACAATGATGTTCGCGCTTTTGGGTAGTATTTTCGGGCTGGCGATTTGGGCGGTCGGTTTGTTTATTTCGGCAAAGCATCCGTCGTCAGTGCGGCTCTATACCATACTCAATGGCTGGCAGGAAGACCGCCTTTTTTGGTTTTCGTTTTGGTTCGGAGCGCTCAGTGTGGCGTTTTTGCTGGCGATTGTCGTGCGCTGGGGCATGGGCGGTTTTGCAAATCTTTCGCTTGAGCGCGAAACCCTCGCCGTGATTGCTTTCGGTGCAAACGGTGTTTTACTTGTCGCAAATGTGCTGACGGCGCATCTTATCAAGCGCTTGTGAGGTTTTCGTTATGAGTGTTTCGCCCGATATTCGCTGGAAACAACGGTTTCAAAACTTTGAAAAAGCATTTTTGTTCTTGCAGGAAGGGCTAAGGATTCAGCAGCCAAGCGCTCTTGAGGAAGCCGGCATCGTACAGGCATTCGAGTTTACGTTTGAACTTGCGTGGAAAACGCTGAAAGATTATCTGCTTGCAAACGGCGTGGATGCAAAATTTCCTCGTGATGTTGTGAAAGAAGCCTTTCAATACGGCGTACTTGCTGACGGTGCATTATGGCTGGCTATGCTTGATAAGCGCAATCAATTAGCACACATCTACAACGAAACAAATGCCCAAGCCGCAATGTACCTCATTCGCAAACAATTCGCTCCTGAACTGGAAACACTCTACATAACGTTGCACAACATATACAACCAAGCACCGTGAACCAAACAATAACCGTACCCGTTGTCACGCCTGAAACCTCAGGTTTGACCGCAGAAACGCTGATGGTTATACGCAAAGTGCTCGCCTCATTTGGCACGGTAGAATCTGCCTTGCTTTTTGGCAGCCGTGCTAAAGGTACATTCCATGCGGGCAGCGATGTGGATATTGCCCTCGTTGGCGCTGATACGCTTTTGGCAATGGACGTGAGTGCGCACTTGAATGAACGAGTACCACTGCCGTATTTCTTTGACGTTGTTGCCCTTGCCGATGTAGCACATACAACGCTTGGTGAGCATATTGAGCGTGTCGGAATGCTGCTTTTTGACCGAAACAATTACCAATCAATTTTATCCTAAGCCCCAAACACAATGACAGACATCCGTGAACTCAACGAGCGCATCCAGCGTGAAAGCGCCTTCATTGAATTGCTGGTCAATGAAATTAGCAAAAGTATTGTCGGACAAAAATATATGATTGAGCGCTTGCTCATTGCCCTGCTTTCCGACGGACATATTTTGCTGGAAGGCGTTCCGGGACTGGCAAAAACACTCGCCATTAAAACCCTTGCTTCCGCTATTGATGCGCGTTTCAGCCGTATTCAGTTTACGCCCGATTTGCTTCCGGCGGATGTAATTGGCACAACGATTTACAACCCCGCCACAACGGAATTTACCGTGCGGCAGGGACCCATTTTTGCCAATTTCATTCTTGCCGACGAAATTAACCGTGCTCCGGCAAAGGTGCAAAGCGCTCTTCTGGAAGCAATGCAGGAGCGCCAAGTAACCATCGGCGAAAGCACCTTCAAATTGGAAGAGCCATTCTTGGTGCTGGCAACGCAAAATCCCATTGAGCAAGAAGGCACGTACCCGCTTCCTGAAGCGCAGGTTGACCGCTTTATGCTGAAAGCGCTTATCACCTATCCTTCGCGCGAGGACGAGCGGATGATTATGCGGCAGAATCTCTCGAATGAAAAAGTCAAAATTAATCCTGTTGTCTCGCCCCAAAGCATCCTGAAAGCACGCGCTGTGGTGCGCGAAGTCTATATGGACGAGAAAATTGAGCAGTATATTCTGGATATTGTCGCGGCTACGCGCAATCCGCAGCAGTACAAACTCGGCAAACTGGCGAATCTTATCAGTTACGGCGGTTCCCCTCGTGCGACGATAGCACTGGCGGCAGCCTCGAAAGCATTTGCCTTCATCAAGCATCGGGGCTATGTGATTCCTGAGGATGTGCGGGCTATTTGCCACGACGTGCTCCGGCACCGCGTGGGACTAACCTACGAAGCCGAGGCAGAAAATATGCGCTCCGAAGATATAATTAACGAACTCTTGAACGCAGTAGAGGTTCCTTGATGCCTGAAACAATGAGTGATAGTGCTATGATGAGCAGTGGCAGTGTTGCAAAGTGCATCCTTGCTTTGCTGATATTGTGTGCTGGTGTCGTCGGGTGTGATTTTCCTGCATCGCCCCTGCCCGTAGGCTTGCAGGATTTTCAGACAACAAAAGTGCGATATGTGAATTTGACGAATGAGCCTCCGGATTCTACAAATAAACATATTTTGCAGGCTCGATTCTCTTTGTATTCGGCTTCTTCAAGAACGACAAGTGATTCTATTGCGAGCACGAAGCCCGTTATAAGTCTCGGCGTTTCAGATTTTTTTACTCCGTTGGCAGATACAGGTCGTGTTTTTGTGTCCGTTACATCGGGATTGAGCGTTAATAGACCTTCACTATCTCTGACCCAAACATTCAAGGCACGAAACGCCACGTACACTATTGTTGGCTTGCCACCACGCGCCGGGAGCATGGACGTTCTTGATTCGCTGCTTGTTATTACGTCCTTGCCGCCGGATAACTCGACGAACTCAGCAAATATCCGCTTTATCAATTGCGTCAATGATACTACAAAAGTATATTCCTTCACTTTGGGGTGTCCGAGTGGAACACCTGTGGGGAATAACCTTACATACCGTGCCAGTAGTGGTGTATTACCGATAGCACTTAATGGGGGTAATATAAGTATTGCCCTCACAGAGCAAATAAACCCTACACTCCTGAATAATTATACATCTAAGAAAAATCCTTTTTCAACTTCCTCAACGATAACAACACCAATAGTACCCCCTGTACAGAAGGGACTGTTTAACATCAGTCCCATTTCAATAAATGGCAGCTATACTATTTTGCTCTATAAAGATGCAAAAGACACGCTACGGTTGCTTGCGATGAATGACCGCACTTCCGATAAAATCAACGTCATGACCGCGAAACAGCCATCCACATCTGTTCGTGTCGTGAATTTTTCCGGTGCTGCATTGGGCAATGTGACTTACGGAGTGAAAAGCATAGCCTCCGAACTTGGAAACAACGGTATTTCGGGCTATGAATCCTTATCAGCCTGTGCGTCCGTCGGGAGCGATACGCTGTTTATTCAGCGAACAAACGGCATACGACAACAGGCTCTTTCCACATCGCTGGACGTAAACGGCTCTCAAACAGTGTTTTTGAGCGATAGCCTCGCGGTGGCTGCCCCCGCACTGACGGTACAGCCGCCTACGGGAAGTATTTGGCTTCGGGTGGTGAATCTCACATACGTTCCCTCCATTGAAACATCCTCAAGTGTCAGCGTCCTTCGCGGAGCCGTTAATCAACTCCGTCCGCAAACTATTGTTGGTAATCTTAAGAGCGGTCAGATTTCTGCTCCTGTTACCGTATCACGTGAAAGTTATTTGCCGCTTCTTGTCTTCAATAATCGGCAGCCGCAAAGCCTTGAGCAGTTTGGTGTTGTCGGTACAATGGACATGACGTCATCGGCGTACTTTTTAGTTGTTACCAAGAAACAAATGTTTCTTATTCCTGATGTGACGGTAGCGAGCGCACCTCCTCCGAACGATAACCTCAAGCCTCTCCCGCAAGGTACGCTTATTCAAGCGGTACAGGTTTTTGCCGATGCCACGACGGGCACAGCACAAATGAGGCTGGGCGCAGTCTTTAGTGATGCCGTTGGCTATGGCGCAACACAAATAACCGTGTTGCCGAGCGGTATGCAGAGCATTACGATTGGTAGTGAGACACAAAATATTCCTACAACTGAAGGCGGTCGTTGGACTATTATCGGTATGGACTCTGTCAGAAAGAGTAGGATAGAGAAAACAAGAGGCTTGTGGGCAACACCTGACAAAGGATTATACCCAACTCTCATCACCATACCGGGTAGTGTCGTTCCACAAGGGGCTTTTCGTTATTTTAATGCAACAGGAGACGTTAATGCACTTCGTGTTGGGGCAGATACACAAGAGGCTTTTTTCCTTAGAACGTCGTTGAGCCGAGGGGAATTTGTATCTCCTCTAAGAGTTTTATACCATGACCAAACGCGAACTTTGAGTTTTCTTAATGATACAGACGAAACGCTTTTTGTTGCGCGTAATTTGGCTTTTTCCGTCGGTAGAGGCTACACCATTATTTTTGCCGGACAGAAGGACAAGGCATACAGCGTCGTTGTGATGCCGGAGTATTGACGAATTTAGCAAGCGACCAATTTTCACGTTTCACATTTTTCGATTATGACACAGCATCCCGTACAAATCGCACCATCACTGCTTTCGGCAAACTTTGCTCGTCTTGAAGATGACGTGCGGCGCTGCGAGGCGGGCGGCGCGGAAATTCTCCACGTGGACGTGATGGACGGTCATTTTGTGCCGAATATCACAATTGGTCCGCTTGTGGTGGAAGCTCTCCGCCCCACGACCAGCCTTGTGCTGGATTGTCACTTGATGATAAGTCATCCTGACCGCTATATTGCTGCTTTTGCGGCAGCGGGTGCGGATTGGATTTCTGTTCACGTGGAGGCTACGCAACATCTGCACCGCACATTATCCCTTGTCAAAGAGCACGGCAAGCGCGTGGGTGCAGTGCTCAATCCCGTCACGCCGCTTTCGAGCGTTTTCGACGCGGCGGAGTATTGCGATTTTATCCTGTTAATGTCAGTTAATCCGGGCTTTGGCGGGCAAAAATTTATCACATCATTTTTGCGTCGTGCAGCAGCACTGCGCGACTTTTTGGACGTGAATGGGCTGGAACGTGTCGAAATTGAGGTGGACGGCGGCGTGGTGGCAGATAACGCCGAAGCAATCGTCCGGGCAGGTGCGAATATTCTTGTGAGCGGCTCCGGTGTTTTTCGCGGTAATCCCGCCGAGACCATACCTGCCTTGCGCAAAGCAGCGGAGCGTGGTCAGAGCCAAGCAGTGTAGAACTCAATAGCATAAAATAGTATAACCGAGTAGATTTCAAATATTTTCGCGTCACTTCTCACCTCAACATTGTACACCAATGAAATTCTCCATTTTCACAAAACTCCTTCTGGGGTTTGCCTCTGCACTTGTGCTCACAGCATTTATAGCAGGCTTTGCTATTTTCAGGATTTCGGGCGTAACAACTGTTGCTTCCGACATTATCACCGGACCGCAGGAAATCAAGTATTTGGCACGAAAAGTCGAATCGCAGCTCCGCAATGCGATTACCTACGAGAAAGAATTTATGCTGACGCAAGACCAAAAAAATGCGGAAAGTTTTTCGGCATCAGCGAAAGAGGCGCGGGGGTTGGTGGATAAAATTTCGACACTTTCCACCGATAGCCAAATCAAGGAGACCGCAAAAAAACTTGATGAGCGAGTTGACCAATATAGCAAAGGGTTCGGCGATATTCTGAGCGAAATTTACCTGAAATCAGATGGCAATGAGCCGTTCGCTGTGGTGATGCAACGTGATGCAAGCGTTCAAGCGGTGTATAAGAAGTATATCGAAAACGCCCGTTCTGCTGAACAACTGGCAAATCAGATTGTGAAAATCGCCGAAGAAAAATCTGTTATGTCGCTTCAAGACCTCACAAACGAGGGCGCACAAGCACGGACAACGCTGCTCATTATTACGTTTGTGGCTTTGGGAGCGGGTGTTTTGATAGCCTTGTTGCTGGCGCGTATTATTTCTACACCTATTTCTGCGCTCAATGACGCAGCAAAGCAAGTGGCGGCGGGCAAAAGCGATATCACGCTCAATATCCGAACACATGACGAATTGAGCGAACTTGGCGCGTCCTTCAACACCATGGTACAAAGCATCAACGGTATGCTCGGCGAAGTGAATAAGTCCAACGACGATATTACGAGGGTTTTGGGCGAAGTCAACGCGGCGAAGCAAGAAACAGAGCGCTCAAAACAGCATCTTGACGAAGAAGTTGCCGACCTGCTGAGAACGATAGATGCTTTGGCGGAGGGTGATTTTTCGCAAGATATACGCGTGGCTGCTACGAGCGATGAAATCTCCAAGCTGCGTGGGCGCTTGCAGTCTATGGTTGAGAGCCTTCGCCGCCTTATTGTGCAGGTGCAAGAGACCGTTATTACTGTTGCCGAGTCGTCTGCACACATCAGCACCAGTGCGGAGCAGCTTTCTTCCGGTGTACAGAATCAAGCGCATCAAACAGGACTTGTTTCTTCAGCCATGGACAATATGACGGGCACGATTAGCGCAAACTCACGCAATGCGGGTGAGACTGCTTCTGTTGCTGTAAAAAATGGTGAAATTGCCCGCCGAAGCAGTGAAATTGTGCTTCAGACGGTTGGAAAGATGAATGAAATTGCAGGTGTGGTGCAAAATTCGGCGAAAACGATTGCGCAATTAGGCGATTCGAGCGCGCAAATTGGAGAAATTGTCTCGGTTATCACAGAAATTGCTGACCAAACGAACCTTCTGGCTCTCAATGCCGCCATCGAAGCTGCCCGCGCCGGCGATCAAGGGCGAGGCTTTGCCGTCGTTGCCGATGAAGTACGCAAACTCGCCGAGCGCACACAGCAAGCCACAAAACAAATAACTGGCATGATAACTACCATTCAACGTGAATCTACGGGCGCTGTCAAAGCAATGGAACAAGGGAACGCCAAAGTCCGTGAAGGTATTGACCTTGCTGAAAAAGCAGGGCAGGCGTTGACAGAGGTGGTGAAAAGCTCCGAAAGTGTATTGCAAATGGTGCAAAGTATTGCTGACGCGAGCCTGCAACAGACTTCTACCAGCGAAAAAATCGCCGATAACGTCGAACAGATGACCCTCGTGGCTTCCGAATCAGCAAAGGGCGTAGAGAACATTGCCGCGACCGCAGCAACGCTTCAAGACCTCACAGAGCAACTGGAAGCGCGAATCACACAATTCAAAGTAGGTAATGCTCTTCCGGCAGCGCCACAGCAGCGCCGACTTCGTGCCTAATTGCCCATTTCCCGCTTCACAGAATGAAGAATATATTTTTTGCTCTTGAGTTATGGCTGGAACGCTCTTCTGCACTGATGTTGTGGGGAATGGCTGCGCTGTGGTACGGATTCATTTTCTATCTTTCGGGTATTCCTACCACGACCAGCGCCTCCACGAAAACAATGGTGGGCGGCGATGACACGTTGAACACGGTTTTTCGATTTTGTGCGCACTTGGGCGTTTTCGGTGTCCAGGGTGTGCTTGTGTATGCTGCGCAAGGACGGTCATTGGCGTTTGTCCGCCGTGCTTGTATTGTAGCGCTTTGTATGACGTTTCTCTTGGGGATTTCCGACGAGATTCACCAGTCCTTTGTTCTCGGACGGTACGCACGAGTGCAGGATGTTCTGACCGACACCGCAGGCGCGGCGATAGCGATAGGCTGTATCACTGCGTTTCGCCGAAAGTTTGTGATGTAATACATGATGTAAACATGCTACGGATTAAGTGTCTCTTCCAGCGAAATCGGGCGCTGGAGGCTTTCTTCCAGCGAAATAAACGTCTCAGTGCGTTCTATGCCTTCGATGGCTTGTATCTTGTCATTCAGCACTTCGCGTAGATGTTGCGTATCACGGCAGACAATTTTAGCTAAAATGTTGTAATTGCCTGTGGTATAGTGCAACTCAATAATTTCGGGAATAGCCTCGAGTTCCTTGACGACGCTTTTGTAGAGCGAGCCTTTTTCCAGATAGATGCCCAAAAATGCACAAATATCAAAGCCGAGTTTCGTCGGCGAAATCAGTAGCTGTGCGCCTTTGACTACTCCTGCCGATTCCAGTTTTTTCATCCGCACGTGCACTGTGCCCGATGACGTATGTACCTCTTGCGCAATGTCCGTGAAAGGAAGTCTCGCATTGCGCAAAAGCAGTGTGAGGATTTTGATGTCGAGTTCATCAATATCAATAATTTGACCCATAGTTCAGAGGTGTAAATTATGAAATTTTCAATAAATTCGTTATATTTTGCAAATTATTAAATAATTACGATATTTTGTAAATAAATTTGCATAAAAATAGCTGATGTGTTATCTTTGTATCAGTAACAATAACACAACTGTTACTGCTCTTTCAAAACAAACATTACTGTAAGATGACGAAACAGGCAGCCGTACCGTCCAGTCTCGACGGTGGAGCAACGCGATAAAGATGTGAGCAAGTTCGCTTCTCATTTCCTAAGTCCTCCGTGAAGGTTCGATTCCTTCTCTTACAGCTCTCGTAACGCAAAAACTGCATATCCCTCAATCAGGTGTAGGCAGTTTTTTTTTGCCCTTTTGTGAATTCGCTACTGAGTGCTTCAGCAAATATTGACTTCTGTTTCTAGTGCCACCCCAAAATGCTCATGCACCGATGTCTGTATCTGCCGTGATAGTTCAAGAATCTCATCGCCCGTCGCCGCGCCGTAATTGACAAGTACCAATGCCTGTTTGTCGTGAACAGCAGCGTCGCTGTTTGGCATGAGGCGCTTGCCTTTCCAGCCGCAGCGCTCAATCATCCAACCGGCAGGAATTTTTACAAGATTGTCACTGACCGAAAATGAAGGTACTTCAGGATATGAGCTTTTAATGCGGTTGTAGATTTCACGCGGCACGGTTGGATTTTTGAAAAAACTGCCGGCATTGCCAATAACGGCGGGATTGGGTAGCTTCGAGCGGCGAACCGAGCACACTGCCGAGCGAACGTGCTGAACGGTATAGTCTTCGCGGCGGACTCCGGGAAAAAGGCGTTCAATTTCTTCCTCAAGCGCTCCGTAGGATATGGCGAGGTCGCTTGCGGAAGTAGGATTTTTTTGTAAGCGGAGTACAACCGATGTAATAATAAATTTTTCGCGGAGGTCTCGCTTAAAAATGCTGTCCCTATAGCCAAAGGAACATTCGTCTCGTGAAAATTCTCGCTTCTCGCCCGTAGAGCGCATTACGCCGCGCACACTAACGAGGACATTTTGTAATTCAATTCCATATGCACCGATGTTTTGAACCGGTGCCGCACCGACACTGCCCGGAATCAGGGAAAGATTTTCCAGACCGCCCCAATTTTGTATCACTGCGTTTTGTACGACGCTATCCCACTCTTCGCCGGCTGCTACTTCCACATCCAGCGTTGTTGCGGTTTCGTGCAGAATAGTTGTTCCTTTGAGCGCTATTTTTATGACAAGCGCCTTCACATTGGTAGTGAAAAGAATATTGCTACCGCCGCCCAAAATGAGGAGAGAGGAAAATTCTTTGCGTTCCCGCTCCTGAGCAAGAAGGTCTTGGATTTCTTCAACGGTCGAAACCGTAGAAAAACCTGCTGCCTTTGCCTCAAGAGCAAAGGTATTGTAGGGTTTGAGAGAAATATTTCGCTGAATTTCCATGAATAATATTCAAGAGCATCACCAATAAAAAAGACAGGAAACGACGTTTTGCGTGAGTTTCCTGTCTGCATTGTGCTTTGTTTACAGAGGCTTAGAACGGAATATCATCATCATCCGGCGGAGGTGCATCGTGAGTGGATGCTGCCGCTGCTGAGCGGTTCGGTGCTGCCGAAGTAGGAGCGCCGCCGTCTATTTTCTCCAACTTCCATGCACCCAAATTGGTGTAATACACCGTATTACCGTCACGAGATTTGCCCTCGCGCCCGGAAAGTCCGAAGACGACTTTGATTTTATCGCCTTTTTGGAATGAATTCAGCGCCGAGCATTTATCCTGTGTGAGTTGAAATTTGACGTATTGAGGATAGTTGCCATCTTCAATTTCAACGACAAACTCACGCTTGCGGAATTTTTCGGTTACCTGCTGTTCATCGAACATTGCGTGGAGTTTACCGAATGCTTCATACAACATAGAAAATCCTTCGAGAGAGATTAAAACAAGAAAAAAGAAATAATTACCTAGATTACTACGCAAGTCGCAAAAATACAAAAAAATGTGAGAAAGGAAATACTTCCGTAAAAAGTTTTTTCTGACGGTGCTATGCTGAGTGTTATACGTGTCTTAAACACTTGTCTGCAAGTGAATTTTAGCCTCGTTTGAGCAGGAGTTTGTACGACTCGGCTTCAAACAAAAAATGATGTGCCAGAGCAATAGAAAACGGATTCGCATAATTCATCCGCTCCGGATGCCATTGCACACCAATCAAAAAAGACCGTTCTGAAAAATCATTCCACTCAATCGCCTCGTTAATGCCGTCATCCGAGATAGCGCTAATGCGTAAGCCCTCGCCAAGCCGATCCACTGCCTGATGATGTGCGCTATTAACTGTCCCTTCAATTTCACCCGTGATTTTGGTGAGAATAGAGCCGGACTGAATAACAATGCCGTGCTCGCCATCCGTGTCGTTAATGCGTGCGTGCTCGTGCGTGGCGTTGGTGTCGGCGGGAATGTCAATCACAAGGGTCCCACCTTCGGCAACATTGACCAACTGCGCACCTCTGCACACCGCAATAACAGGCATCTTGAGTTCCTTTGCTTTCGCATAGAGCACCAGTTCAAAATCATCACGCTCCGAATCAATAGAACAGCGTCCAAGCTCTGATTCTTTGCCGTATCGCGCAGGGTTTACGTCCGGTCCGCCTGTCAGTACTAGCCCTGCGCAGGATTCGAGCACCGAAAGTGCAGGTTCAATTTGCAGCAGAGAAAGGTCAATACCGCTCACACGCGGGTCAGCCACTCGCAGCCATTCTTCATATTTCGTATAATTAAGGGAGCCGCTTGCTTTAGAAATGCCGATGTTCATAGTGCTTTTATTCAAAGTGAAGATGTTCAAAGTGAAGAGAAACGGTTTGTGAGTTATCGTGGGGATAAAAGAGCAGCAATACGCTCACAAAGGGCATTATTGCCCTGCTCTATCGTGCATTGAATGGGCAGCACTGCAAGTGTAAGCCCCGCCGATGCAAATATATCACTAAAGGTGCGAAGTTTTACGAGGTCTTTTTCGGTGGTCGCAATGACGTTTATCTCTTGGCTTCGAGCCGTTTGTACTATCTGCCGCACGTGGCGTGGGCTGTAGCGAACATGGTCGCTGAAGACCAGAGCCGAAGCGATTTCCATTGATTTTTCCTGCAAAGACGCATGAAATCGCATTGGATTAGCAATGCCAGAAACTGCACAAACACGCGTGTTCGGCGGAATTGTTTCGTTTGTAATAGTATTGGTGAGATTTGTAGCTCGGACTTCTGCCGTAAGCAAAAGAGTGTTGGTGCGGAGAAAATGATAAACTTCGTGAGAAGTGTCGTGCGGTTTCGCGCCGTTCATAAAGCAGACTACATCTGCGCGAGATAAGGAATGAAGCGGTTCGCGCAAGCGCCCTGTGGGAAGAAGATTGGCATTTTCCAGAGTTGGACTGTCTATCAGCACAATATCCAAATCTCGGTGCAAATGCCGATGCTGGAAGCCATCATCCAGTACAATGCACGTTGCGCCGCAGCCTTGCACTGCCATTCGACTGCCTTCAAAACGTTTTTCATGAACAATGACAGGCGTTCCCGCGAGCGTGAGCGCATGAAGTAGTGCTTCGTCTCCAGCACGGTTGGTATCAGGAACAAGTATGTGTGCGCCATTGGAGACGACAAGTCCACCGCGCGTTGTGCGCCCGTAACCGCGAGAAACTATGGCGGGGCATTCCTTTGGAAATTTCTCCTGCACAAGCCTTACCAATGCTTGCGTAAAAGGTGTTTTGCCTGTTCCACCCGCCGCCACGTTGCCCACGCTGATAACAGGAACGTCCGCACGGTCAATGTGCGCTAAGCCTTCATCAAAGCGGCGATTGCGCCAAGCGACGGCTTTGCCGTAGAGCGAAGAAGTGGCGTTCAACAAAAAATTCATCGTGCGGGTGGTCTATTGTCGAAAAACATTTTCAGGACAAAGCTATAAAAAACATTTGTCATCGTCGGGAACAAATTGTTTTCTGCTTCGTATTTTGTGATTGCTTTCCGTGTTACTTTTACCAACATTTTTTTGTTATGCCCGATATTTCCTTGCCTCTAGCCGATATTCTTCTCGCTTCGTTGGCAGCATTTCTTGCGGGGTTTGTGGATTCGATTGTTGGCGGCGGGGGACTCGTGCAAGTTCCGGCGCTTTTTATTCTCTTTCCGCAATTTCCCGTTCCGGCAGTCATTGGCACAAATCGTTTTGCATCGGTGATGGGAACAAGCGTTGCGGCGGTGCAATACGCCCGCAGCGTTCCTATTCCTTGGCGGACGGTGCTTGTGGCGGGAATAGGTGCGGCGGTGATGTCTTTTCTCGGTGCTAAAATTTCGAGCCTTCTGCCCGCCAGCACTCTCAAGCCGATAATTCTGATATTGATGGCTTCTATCGCGCTCTACACCTATCGTCGCAAGGATTTGGGACAGGAAAATGTGTTGCGGTATGATGCTGCAATATTACTCTTGGTCTCGTTTGCTATTGGCGCAGCGACGGGCTTTTACAACGGCTTTGTGGGTCCCGGCACGGGGAGTTTGCTGGTGTTTGGTTTTGTGAGCATTGCCGGATATAGTTTTTTGAATGCTTCTGCGATGAGCAAGGTAGTGAACGTAATAGCAGATGCCTCGTCGCTAATGTTCTTCGTGAACGGAGGTTATGTTCGTTACGAAATTGCCTTGCCGATGATGGTCTGTAATATGGCGGGTTCGTTTTTGGGAAGTCGGATGGCTATTTTGCGTGGAAGCGGCTTTGTGCGTGTTGTCTTTTTGGTGATTGTGGCAGCGCTTATGCTTCGATTTGGTTATGATGTGCTGGCTGTGGTGTTCAAATAATTGCGCTAATCCTTTTCATCCTCAAAATCCTGCAAATCCTGAGTTCCCCTGTCGCAAAAATTCCGTAGATTTGTGCTTTCTGAAAAACTACAACCAAACGCAACCCGCATGAACGCTCTCACGTATAAAGACTGCATCGTAGGACTGGTAACGTACAACAATGGGGAAGACCTCGAATTGACCTTGAAAAAATTTCCTGACCAAGCGCCGTACTCGGTCGTTGTCCACGTAGATGGCTCAACTGACGGCTCGGATGCTTGCTTGGAGAAGTTCTCATTTCCTGTTATTCGTACCAATCCCAATCGCGGTGTGGGCAAGGCTATCAAAAATTGTATCGAATACGCCCGTGAGAACGGGTTCAAAGCAGTGGCGATTATTCCTGGCAACAACAAAAATCATCCCGAAGAAATACCGATACTCTTCGAGCCGATACTGAGCGGGAAGGCAGATTATGTGCAAGGTTCGCGGTATTTGCAAGGTATGGCAGAAGAGCGCCGTCGGGTTCATACGCCACTTTTCCGCCTTGTGATGGTGAAGGTTCATGCACTCATGTTCAGCATTTTGACTGGAAAACGCTGCACCGATGCACTCGATGGCTTCCGCGCCTACAAGGTAGAAATTTTCGACGACCCGGCTATCAATATTTGGCAAGAATGGCTTGATACCTACGAACTCGAAACGTATCTGCACTACAAAGTTCTCAAGTCCAAGAAATGGCACTTCGTGGAAGTAGCAACATCCAAGACCTATCCGAGCGACAAAAAAACACTCCTGAACACACAAGGGCGTAAATACTCGCACATACGACCGTTTATTGATTGGTGGCGGATTTTGAGACCGCTGTTGTATTTGATGCTGGGCTTCAGAAAGTAAACTATGACTTCCATACACGACACATCTATCATCAACTTGCCTACTATCGGCGAGGATATGCGCGGCAGTCTCTCCTTTGTGGAGAGTGGTCGGCATATTCCCTTTCCGCTCGCACGGGCATATTACCTCTACGATGTGCCGGGCGGGGCAGAGCGGGGTGGTCATGCTCATAAGGACTTACAGCAGCTTATTATCGCCATGTCGGGTAGTTTTGATGTGATGCTAGACGACGGGCGGCAGCGCAAGACCGTTACGCTGAATCGCCCCTACCACGGACTGTACGTGCCGACGATGATTTGGCGTGAATTGGTGAATTTCTCGTCCGGCGCGGTGTTGTTTGTATTGGCATCGAATCATTATTCGGAAGATGATTATTACCGCAATTATGATGATTTTGTACACGCTAAACGAACAAATGCTTATTGAAAAACACTATCTACGCCGTAATTTGCATAATTCATAGCGTTTTCTTACAATTCTATTCCCCATGCAACAAGTCCCTTTTCTCGACCTCAAAGCGATGAATCTTTCGCTTGAAAACGAACTCCAAAGTGCTTTTACCGATGTTCTGCATAGCGGTTGGTTTATTTTGGGCAAAAACGTCGGTGCTTTTGAAGAAGAATATGCGAAATTCTCTGGTACTGAACACGCTATTGGTGTTGCTAATGGCTTGGACGCGCTGCACATAGCGCTCAAAGTCTTAGGCGTGGGCGCAGGCGACGAGGTGATTGTTCCCTCGAACACATATATCGCCACGATGCTTGCGTCTTCGTTTGTGGGCGCTACTCCTGTGCCTGTCGAGCCACGTCTGGCAACGTACAACATCAATCCTGACCTCATCGAAGCCGCTATCACGCCGCGCACGAAGGTCATTATGCCGGTGCATCTCTACGGGCAAGCCTGCGAGATGGACGCAATTATGGCGATTGCCGAAAAGCACAATCTCTACGTGATTGAGGATAATGCTCAGTCGCAAGGCGCATTCTACAACGGCAGACCGACGGGCAGTTTCGGGCATATCAACGGCACGAGTTTTTATCCGGGCAAAAATCTGGGTGCATTGGGTGATGCCGGCGCAATAACCACCAACAGCGCCGACTACGACAAAAACGCCCGCTCATGGCGTAATTACGGCTCGCACAAGAAATACTACAACGAAGTGTTGGGCTTCAATTCTCGTTTGGATGAGCTGCAAGCCGCATTTTTGCTCAAAAAACTTCCAACGCTTTACAACGACAATGCCGAGCGAGAGCGTATTGCAGCGCTTTACACGGAATTGCTGAACGGTGTTGGAGACGCTATTACGCCTGTGGTTGCCGATAATGCAACGTCGGTCTTTCACCTCTATGTCATTCGCACCAAGCACCGCGATGCTTTGCAGGAATATCTGACGCAAAACGGAATCGGCACCATGATTCACTACCCCGTGCCGCCGCACTTGCAAGAAGCATACAGCGATAAAGGCTGGAAGCAAGGTCAGTTCCCGCTCGCAGAAGAAATCGCTCTGACGTGCCTTTCGCTACCCATGTTCCCGACGCTGACGAACAGCCAAGTGGAGCGAGTTGTGGAGGTTATCAAGGCATTTTTTGCGCAAAAAGGCTAACATTATGGCTACGGTGCAACAACCCAAAACCGCATCGGAATTGCGGCAAGAAATGTGGGCTGCTCATAATAAATTCAGCGACATTCAGACGGAACTCATCCGCCTAAAGGAATCTGAGCCGGGCAGCCCTCGGCATTTGCAAGTGCTTGATGAACATTTGCTTGCAAAGCGTGAAGTGGATAGACTTCAAGCCATTATTGGAGAAGCTACAATTAATTCACATCAAAATCCTATCGTAAAAATAGCAATCTTACTCGCACTTTTAGTAGTTGTTTGTTCTGCGTTCTATCTGTATTGGGGTTATAAATTCGTAGATTTCATTTTCGGCGCTGCCCTGAAATAATTGAATTCACTCAAAGCCAAAAATCAAGATGAATATTTCATCTACATATCAAACGTTGCCCGAAATTCGTCGAGCCATATTCTTGAACCGAGAAGAACTTGAAAGGCTTGGTTATTTATTACGGAGACAGGAGCAGTACGAAAATGGGAGTTTACGGCATTTACAAACACAGGATGAATACGCTTGTCGAAAACATGAATTAGAGGAATTACAAAATCTCTTACGACAAATGATAAAGCAACTTGTAAAGGAGCAACCCAGAAAAAATCGCCGCAAACTATTTGCTTTTTTATTGGCTTTGTTTTTGGTCGTGATGGCTCAGTTAATCGCTAAGTTGCTAATATACAGATTTATCTTGCACCTTGTTTAACGATATGGTTGCAGGTTAAATGGAAAAACCGTGAACCACTACCACGCCTCACGCCTCGTTCGCACAAATCACCGTAGGAAGCATTTTGTCGCAAATGCAGTTTTTTGTAGATTTCAAGACCCACTTTAGGATGGTGACGTATGGATACAACAATTGCACAACCACTCACCAATGTTCAACTTGAACTTTTGAAATCTTTTTCGCACCAGTTGTCGGAAAATGATTTACTGGAATTGCGAAAGGTACTGGCGTTGTTTTTTGCTGAACGACTTATGCGTGAGGCTGATACCGTGTGGGAAGAGCAGCACTGGACAGACCAAGATGTAGAAACGATGCTCAGTACAAAAATGCGTTTACCTTCACGATAAGCCGATGGATAAAGTCGTGCTTGATACGAATGTGTTGCTGGTTTCAATTTCTACGAAATCAAAACTTCATTGGATATTTCGCAGTCTTCTGGATGGCGAGTATATTCTATGCCTCACGACCGATATCCTCATGGAATATGCCGAGATTATCGGTCAGCGAATGGGCGCATTTGCACGTGAAAATGCGCTGGGAGCAATAGAGAATCTTCCGAATGTTGAGTTTATCACCCGTTACTACAAATTCAATCTTCTGAATGACCCGGATGATAACAAGTTTGTGGATTGCGCGATTGCGGCTAATGCGACTTATCTTGTTACACATGACAGCGATTTCAAGCTGCTGAAAAACGTTGAATTTCCTCGCGTTGTTGTACTTGATACCCAAGAATTTTCGGGGAAATTGAGGAAGCCATAAATTTGAGAAAACTGTAAATTTCGATGTCAAAAAAACGCCTGTGAGCCATTTTCAGCATCTGTGAACCACTACCACGCCTCACACCTCATCGCAGTGGACGAATCACTGGCAAGCGTAGTGACGCGCGAGACGCTGGAACAAGCTACCGAGAACGTGCCGGACGATTTCTTACGGCGCACATTACCCAAAACAGCAACAACAAGCGAAATTCAACGTCGTCGGAATGCCTATTCTGCGTATCTTTGGAAACGGTTAAAAGCACCACGCACGTTTGCTCGTGTCGGCGCCGTCCACAGAGAAACACACTTGAGGTGACACGGTATTTTTTTCATATTCATCACCAAGTTTTATGCCCCAGCAACCCTCAACCGATTGGCGCGAACAGATTGCGCCCGACGAAGCAGAGCGTTATGCTCGTTATGCCCAGCAATTTACGGCGATGCAGCAGCGAAAGTCTGCCAAGTACGGCAACGGACGCGGCTTGCACCGAAAGCAAATTTTGGGTTTGCCAGCAAAGTTTGAGGTTTTGAGCGGCTTGCCAGAATATGCTCAGGCGGGACTTTTTGCTCAAGCGGGTGAATATGATGTATTAGTACGCCTTTCCAATGGCGGTTCAGATGTTCGGCGAGATTCAGTGCCCGACATTCGTGGTTTTTCCTTTAAGGTGCTCGGCGTGAAAGGCGCTTCTGCACTTGGTGGAGAGACTTCGGCGCAAGATTTTCTGCTCATTAACCGTGAAGTATTCGGTATGAAGGGCAGTGACGATTTTGCAAGTTTGGTTGCAGCGCTTGAAAAAGGTCCGTCGGGGCTTTTGAAACACCTTATTCGTCGGCATGGTTTGTTTGCAGGTTTTCGTCGGGTGAAAGCATTGCAAGCCTCTGTGAATAGACCATTCTACGGTTTTGCTGCGAATACGTTCTTTTCGTCTGCACCGATTGCTTGCGGGAAGTATGCCGTGCGTGTACGGCTCGTGCCGGATGCAAGCAATGGAGAGCCTGCGTCAACATCGAATGACTGGAATGCCGATATAATCTCGCGTCTGGAAAAGTCGTTATTAGCATACACGATGCAGTTGCAATTTTTTGTCAATGAAAAGCAAACCCCGATTGAGGATGGTAATGTGAATTGGGCGGAAGACGTTGCGCCGTACATAAACGTTGGGCGCTTGACGCTACCTGCTCTCAGCGAGTGGTCAGCACAGAAAGACGAACTTCAGAAAACAATAGAAAACGGCATCTTCGACCCTTGGTGTGCTCTTGAAGAACACCGACCGCTTGGCGACATCATGCGGGCACGAAAAGTGGTGTATTACGAAAGTCAGAAAAATCGTAATGCCACCGCCTAAATCCAAGTAACCAAGACTTCAGCAAATAAGCAACTAAACGTATGAATCTCGCCATTGTTCGCTACAACGCAGGAAATATCCAATCGCTACTCTTTGCATTAGCCCGTCTGGGCATTGAGCCGATTATCTCAGATGACCCCAACGTGCTGCATGGTGCGGACAAAGTGATTTTCCCGGGCGTTGGCGAAGCGGGTTCTGCTATGACCTACCTTAGGGAGCGCGGACTAGACAAGGTGATTACCAGCCTGAAGCAGCCTGTTCTGGGGATTTGCGTAGGAATGCAGCTTTTATGCGCTCACTCGGAGGAAAGCGATACTGTGTGCATGGGTATTTTCGATGCGAAGATTCGCCGTTTTGCCCCGAAGCCCGATGACCGCCAACGCTTCAAAGTTCCGCAAATCGGCTGGAATACGCTTTCGGCAACGCCGCATCCGCTTTTTGCCAAGTTGCCGCAGGAATTTTACGTCTATTACGTCCACAGCTACGCTGCGGAACTCTCGCCGTTCACGATTGCCACGACGGACTATGTGCAGCCCTTTAGTGGTGGCTTGCACAAAGGAAATTTTTATGCAGTGCAGTTCCACCCCGAAAAGAGCGGTGAGGCAGGGGCGCAGATTTTGCAGAATTTTCTGGATTTGTAGTTGGCAGTTTTGTAAAAATCGAAGGAAATGCTGTTCGTAAGAAAAAATATTATTGCAGAGTATATCTCCACAATTCTATTTCTCACCGCATTTGCCAATCCAAAAACTTCGCGTCAAACTCTTCATTGGAGAACTGTGGCGATTCGTACATCCCCGCACTCCAGCGCTGACGGGATGCCTCGAACAAGCTCACCGCACAAGCAACAGAGATATTCAAACTTTGAATCATACCCACTTGCGGGATAAGGAAATTTCCATCTGCCAACTGAAGCGCTTCATCACTGACGCCGCTGTGTTCATTCCCAAAAACCAATGCCACACGCCCCGTCAAATCAAGGCTATACAACGAAACAGCATCATTTGCCATATGAGTTGTAAAAATCTTGTACTCTTTTTCTCGCAGCATCGCAAAACAGTCTTCCACCCGCGAGAATTGGTGCATATCTATCCATTTTTTTGCACTGGCAGAACTTCTTTCACCAAGGTCGGGGAATTTTTGCCGCCCGTTATAGACAAGATAGACCTCCACAACACCGACAGCATCGCACGAGCGCAAGACAGCTGAGACATTATGCGGGTCGTGGACATTTTCGAGAACGAGCGTGAGCGTCGGTTGTTTGCGTTCGAGGGCGCGGCGTAGCTTTTCTGCACGCTCTGGGGTTACAAATGGTTCCATGAGAAAATGTGAGGTGTGGTTATTGGTTGCCCGAAGTGGACGGCGCAGCGCTATCGGCGGCGGCAACTTCGTCAGCATGAGAAACGGAACGCCACGAAATGCCCCGTGCCTGCTCACGCATAAAGAAAATTCCACCCACCAAGATATTCAAGAAATACCCGACACCATGCGCCACAAACGCAAAGGCAAGGGCTTTTTCGCTTGGCATACCATAAAACTGCGCGAGAGTAATTTGAGCAAAACTGTGATAAATTCCCCATGCACCCGGTGTGGGGGCAATAGTAATACCGATGGTTGTCATGGTTAGAAGTACATTTGCGTCGAACCAACCAAAATTATAGGTGCTCTCAAAACCAAACGCCAAAAACATCAAATACAACGGCACAAGGTACAACGCCCAAATAGCAGCCGTTTCCAAAAGCACCCGCCAATAGAGTCCGGGAGACTTGAAAATGCTAAAACCATTGATAAATGCTTCGAGGTAATTGTGCAACTTCAGATACCACTTCTCAGAAAAGCGCTTCACGCTTACGCGCAAGAGCCACTCACCAAAATTGGTCGTGATAAGCAAAATAATAAACGCCATCAAGCCCACCACCGGCAGCACCAAGAGCCGCAATAGCAACTCACTGTTTATTTGCGGGAAGACTTGGGCAATCTTGATGTGCAGATAGTAAAACGTGATGAGGACAAAAATACTCAAACTCAAAATATCAATTACCCGCTCAACAAGTATTGTTGCAATCGCAGTAGAGAAGCGAACATTCTCGCGGCGGCTGAGAATAAAGGGGCGGGCAAGCTCACCGCCACGCGGGGTGAGGTTATTCATCATATAGCCAATCATCACACCCGAAAAAGCGTTCATCACGTGAATACCACTTTGAATCGGCTTCATCATCGTTATCCAGCGCATTGCGCGGAGATAGTGTGAAAGCAGCATCACGGGAATTGTTGCCAGAACCCACCAATAATTTGCTTGCTTGAACGCGCCCAGAAGTTCATCAAGATTTTTCACATCCTTGAGTGCAAACGCCATCGAGCCAACCAATAACGCGAGACTAATAACAGTGCGGAGCAGTGTTTTGGGGAGAGAGTTTTTTCGTTCCATAATTGGGGAAAGAATGAAAAGATGAGGGACACAGAATAATGCCGTTGTGTCCCTTTTGCACAAACGTTGTCGTTATTTTGTACCGCCGGATGCCGAAGCAGTTTTGCTAAGGGCAGCATAGTCAAAGATCAGATTCACCAATGCCCGTACACCTACCAGCAGCCCTTGTTCGTCCACATAAAACTGTGGCGAATGGTTGGCAGCAGCCGTAGCGAGGTTTTCTTTGGGGGTGATACCTAAAAAGAAAAACATTCCGGGAATTTTTTTCTGATAAAAAGAAAAGTCCTCGGCTCCGGTTTGCTTTTGTGCCGTGCTAACCTTCTCTACGCCTGCTACGCGCTGAAGAGTTGGCGACATAAGCGCAGTGAGCTTATCGTCGTTGACGGTGGCAGGATATTGCTTGCGAATAGATACATCCGCGCTTGCGCCACTTGCCTTGGCAATATACTCGCTTGTTTGCTTAATGCGAGTGTGCATCTGCTCTTGCATCCCGTCGTCGTAGCTGCGAATGGTTCCGGTCATCTCTACGCTGTCGGGGATAATGTTATTCCGCACTCCGCCGTGCATTGTGCCGACGGTGATAATGGAAGGCTCTTTCGTAACATCCACTTGACGGCTTTCAATCGTCTGCAACCCCATCACGACTTGCGACGACACTACTATTGGGTCAATGCCTGCCCACGGCTTTGCACCGTGCGTTTGGCGACCTTTGATCACAATTTTGAGAAAATCCACGGCAGCCATTGTCGGACCGGGGCGGAATGTAATTTTACCGGTCTCCACGCCCGCGAAAACGTGCAAACCGAAGATTGCATCAGGCGTAGGGTTTTCCAATGCTCCTTGTTTTATCATGAGTTCTGCGCCGCCTTCTTCGCCTTCAGGAGCACCTTCTTCAGCAGGCTGAAAGATAAATTTCACTGTTCCGCGTAGTTCTGATTTCATTTCCGTCAAAATTTCTGCCACTGCCATCAGCATAGCCGTATGTGCATCGTGTCCGCAAGCGTGCATCACGCCTACTTCTTGTCCATTATAGGTAGAACGGACTTTGGAAGCGAAGGGTACATTCACTTGCTCTGTAACGGGAAGCGCGTCCATATCAGCACGGAGTGCAACTACAGGTCCCGGCTTTCCGCCCTTTAGCACAGCTACTACGCCCGTGTATGCTACACCCGATTTTACTTCTAAGCCTAATTTTTTCAGATGTTCGGCAACGATTTTACCTGTTCGGGTCTCGCGGTTGCCCAGTTCTGGGTTTTGGTGAAAGTCACGTCGCCACGTGAGCATTTTGCTTTCAATAGCTTTGGCGCGAGCATCAATGCTTGAGCGGGTCTGGTCAAGCCCTTGGGATTGAAGGTTAGGCAAGACACAAAAAACACTGCATAATACGACTGCAATGCGGCGAGAAAAGTGGTGTAGGGACATAATGACAAGTAAAAAAGGTGCAACAATTCCAAAGCGACAAATTTACGGCGATATTTGCCCGTTTCCCAATGATTGTTACAGTTTTATGGCTGAAGAGGTGCGATTATAGCGAAATATGTGAAAGCACGAAATTGTATAGTGCTACAACTCCTGAGGAAAGAATTTTCGCATGAGACGATACGCAGGATAGCTGGCGGCGAGCGAGGCAATGGCATAAAGGCTGTGCTCCATATCACTAACGACTGAACCAATCAAAAACAATAACGACACACCAAGCGCAATGCCCGTTGTCCACGGATAGCCCCATGCCTTGTACAAGCGCGGTGCATCAGGCTCACGACTGCGCAGCACAAAAACCGCTGCAAAAGACAGGGCGTAATTAACAACCACGGCAAAGGTGAGGACGGCTAGCGCTTTTTCAAACGAGCCTGAAAGCAAAAAGATTAACGCTACCAGCATACTCATAAAAAGGCTCACTGTTGGCGTTCCCTTGCTGCTTACACACACAGCACGTGAAGAGAAGAGTCCATCTCGGCTCATCGCAAAAAGCGTCCGCGTAGCAAACAGGAAAAAAGCGTTAATGGTCGAAAGCTCACACAAAATAATTAACGAGCGAACGACAATATCGCCTGAAGCGCCGAAGGTCAGTTTAGCTACGGCTCCACCGACAAAATCAGAAGAGGCAATACTCGAAATCGGCAAGACATAGACAAAGGCAACATTGAGCAAAATGTAGATGATACCAGCTATCCAAACACTTGCAAACATAGAACGTGGAATGTCACGACCCGGATTGCGAACTTCTTCACCAAAATAAACCACTCCGTAGTAACCATCATACATATAAATTACTATTTGTAGTGCTAGTGTCGTTGCTATAAGCAGAGACCAAAGAGATTGAGCAGGGTTACTGATGTGTGCTAGCGCAGCAGCATGGGCAGCATTCGGCAAAATCAATGAAGGTGAAGCAGCATCATTGCTCACGGAAAAGGCAGCAACGGCAACAATCACAAGCGCGAGAGCCTTCAAAAAACTTGTCGCCCCCTGCACGGCACTGCTTGTGCGAATACCGCTCCACTGAAGGAGCGTAAAAAGCAGCACCAGTACCAATGCGACTGGCAGGCTTTTCCCATGAAGCACAGGCACTAATCCAGCGGCAACATCGCCGATAAGCAACGCTGATGCGCTAACCGTCCCGCAACTTGTAATCCAATCTGCCCACCCGACCACAAAACCCGGATAATCACCCAATGCCTTGTGTGTGAAGACATACAGTCCGCCTGAGTGCGGCATCATCGTGCTGAGTTCTGCAAAGGAAACAGAACAAACAAAAGCATAAAGCGCACCAATAAACCAAATTCCAACGAACATCCAGACGCTTGGCAAGTGCGCTGCAACTTCTGCCGGAGAGCGTAGAATACCACCGCTCACGGTAGCACCAATGGTAACCGCAACACCAAAACCTACCCCAAGCACTCGCAGAAGTTTGGCAGGCTGTAGAAGTTTCTTTGGAGGCGGTTCAATCTCTTGGCTCATGAAGGTAGGAAAGAGGAAGGTGACGATATGCAGTAAGCCAAAAAGCCCATGTATTGACAACTTCGATAATCACACATCCTGCATTGGCAGTTCTAGTATGAACGTTGCGCCGTTGCCAAGTTCAGACTCGCACCAAACCGTACCATGCATTGCTTCGGCGAGTTTTTTGACAATAGAAAGCCCAAGCCCCGTAGAGTGCTCGCCCCCGGTCGGCTTTGCTGAAAGACGGGCGTATTTACCGAAAAGTTTCTTCTTATCTTCCTCCGATATGCCCGGACCTTCGTCTTTCACAAGGCACTGTGCTTTGGTTGCAACCACACGAACACTAATCCAAACCGTTGTATTGAAGGGTGAGTATTTAACAGCGTTGGAGACAAGGTTGTCCAATATCTGCACGGTTGCATTATTATCAGCAAAAGCAATAATATCCGATGACTCCGCTTCAAAGTTCAATGTGATATTTTTTTCTTTTGCCCTCTCAACATAATCCTCCACAACCGCCCGCACAGCATCTGAAAAATTAAATTCCGAAGGGGTCAAGGTAAATTTGCCGGTATCAACCGCGTTGACATCAAGTAGATTTGTGATAATTGCCTGCATACGGCGGCTGGTCGTGCGCATATCGCCAAGCCTTTTGGCTTGCTGATCGGATGTCATGCGGTCTTGGTAACGCTGAAGCATTTCAATGCCGAGCAGAATACTGGCGAGGGGGTTTTTCAAATCGTGGGCAACAATGCCTAAAAACTCGTTTTTCTCGTTGTTCAACTCCACAAGATTTTCATTCACCGATACCAAGCGCTCATTTTGATTTTCTAGCATTTGAAAAGCAGAACCAAGCTGACTCGTCACAGAATCCAGCGACGACATAACCTTCTGTGTGGCTTTGAGAGAATACTTGGTCAGCCAGAGCTGAATAAGCGTCGTATGGTCTGCGATAAGTGCTTCGTCGTTCGCCACCACATCCGTCAAGTGCTGTGCCGAGTTCATCTGTATTTGCGGTAGTAAGCGCTTTAACCCTTGTAAGTGTTCGTCGGCTTTAGTGAAATTCTGCAAATACTCCGCGTACAACTGCGCAAGATGGGATAAAGTCTTGATTTGGCTGATATAATCGTCCTCAGTAAGCAATCGGACGTATTCTTCGTAATGCTCCACAGCCTGAGGCAAATCATCAAGGAGTTCGCTTTGCATAGCACGACAAATCTCCTGCAATACGAGCCGAGCAGAAAGAGAAAGATACTCCGACCACAAAAAGAATTTTTCGATATAGCTTGCACACAGACCAATCTGCTCTTCGTCCGCACGAATACTGAACATTGCTTGAGCCGCATAATAATAGCAAAAGGCAATATCCTGTTGCTTAATGGCGGGAATATGCTCAAATGTACTTCGTGCAGAGGCAGTTTGCTCACCTTCGATAAGTTTTACTAACTCTTGGTAAATAGCAGCAGACTTTTGGTGTTCGTCTTGCTCTGCCCAATAATATCCGCGAGCCACCAAGGCATAGAGTGATTCCGACTTCTCCAAACCTTGTATCATCTCGCGGGCAATATCATAAATACCGGAGTATGAGCTCCGTTGCGCTATGGTATATTGCAAATAACTGTACCATGAAGCAGGTACGCCAAGAGATGCCGCCATTTCGAGTGTCTGGACGGCACGGAATGTCCAAATAATTTTTTGTTTGACACTTCCTCCCCAGTAGTCAGCATTCAAGGTATCTTCTTGGTAGAGAATTTCGGTGTAGAGTCGGACAAAAGGTGATGAATGCTGCGTCCGAAGTTGATAGAGGTAGTTTCTGAGCTTTTCTGTTGCCTCAGTTTTTGCTTTACCAAATTGCCGGAGCATCACTAAAAGCTGATACGCGGGGGCAGACATAGCGGGCAAGTCAAGGCTGCACAGATTGACAAATTTCAAAGCAGAATGTTCAAAGGGTTCTTCGTCTTTACGCGAGGCGTAGCAGCAGGCTTCGCCGTAGGTGAGAATCATACGCTCAATAGTGTTCAAGTCCCGCCGAGTCAGGCTTTCGGAATAGGCTTCGACAGTCGGAAAAGTCAGACAGAGCTTGAAATAACTGATTTGACGGGCACGGTCGGATTGTTCTTCCAGTTCACGCAGTGCTGCAAATGCAGGGGTGTTACGCAAAATGACACCAGTGGAAGCAATTTCTGCAAGCACGGTATTCCAGTGTGCTTCTGCCAACTCGTCTTTTGTGCAATGAGCGCTGGCGGCAGCAAACTGAGAAGCTGTTTTCCAATGAAACGCTGATGCCGACCAGTAGTCTTTGTAGGAAATGTCTCGCGACTCCACCTCTTCAGGTTCGACAATTTCGGCTATTGTATCGCTTGAAAGAATCTTTCCCGTCATGGTATGGAGATGTACCTGACGCGCAAATTCTGTATCAGGAAGAATTTCATACTTGTCAGGTGACTGAAAAGCACTTCTACTTGTACTTGCATTGGAGCTGATGCTGGAGAACATACGCTCAACATCGTGTTCGGTGATAGTATAACCCAGTGGTTCGGGATTCATACATAGCCGGAATAATGACAAAAGGCAAAAATTGAAAGCGTACAGAATGAATGATTTGTACGGCTTCGTGTCTTAATCAAAAATATACCGATACCCTTGCTTTGTCAAGCCGGCAAAGCCTGTAAAATCGTGCTGGTCTGCTTTGTCGGGATAATGCACCAAGAATATTTTCTTTTTCACTTCATCGGGCAGCGTTCTTAGCTCAGGAAGCGATGCATGGACAGGGTTTGGCATAAAAGAGCAGTCATGGAACATATACTCAGCTCTATCACTATACATACCAATAAGTTCGGTATCAAAAACCGTATCACCGGAAATGAACACGCGGTCATCAATAAAAACACCGTATGTTACAAAGGACTGTTGCCATGGGAAAGGTTGCGCAGGAAGGTGATTGGTACGAAATATTTCTAGTTTGATAGAGCCGTACTGTACTTCCCAGACCTCACGGGGAACTGAAGTACGAAGACTGGGACGAATAATCTCAAAAAAATCTGTAAAGGTAAGCCGCTCGCCTTCGCGGTTCACTTCATTCCATTCCATTCCGCCTCGAAGCGTCATTTCCCAAAGAATACGCTGATACTGCTCGTTGATAATCATTTTCATTTTGGGGCGCTCCAGCGCCGTCATACCCACATAACGATTGAGCAGCGCCAAATACTCTACGCCGCCAACGTGGTCAAAATGACTGTGCGTAATAAAGAGTGTTTCAACATCGGTAACCGGGCGACCGGTGGTAGTCGGAAAAGCAATGGGTCCCGTTGCACCGAAATCTACAAGAATATGGTCATTACCCTTGACGATAAGAAAATTGGTATGGTAATGCTCCTGCGCGAAGGCAGAGCCGGTACCAATAAAAAACACTTCCAGCGTACCGTCATTCTGAAGTTCTAGCTTGTCTTTGGGCTGGACAATCTTCATACACAAAACTCCTTAGAATGGAATTATCAGTTGTGCGTAAGGGAATAGTGAGTTATTGCTGTGGCAACAATGCTATGCTATAATGCCATTTCGCTTGTTGACTTACAGCTTGCCGAGAACAAAATACGTCTTCATTGAGCCTTTACCTTTAATTTCGATATTACCTCGCTCCTGAAAACGGTATTTACCGTGAAGTTTAGTGTAGAGAGCTTCCGAAACATGAATTTTCCCTGCTTCACCATGAGATTCCATACGTGAGGCAGTATTCACCGTATCACCCCAAAGGTCATAAATAAACTTTTTCACACCGATAACGCCCGCCACAACGGGACCACAATGTAAACCGATGCGGATATTGAGATTATTACCCGACGCATCATTGACCTCAGCCAACACCGTCAGCATAGAAAGTGCCATATTCACAGCAGCTTCTGCATGATCTGGTCGTTCAATCGGAATGCCGGAAGCAGCCATGTAACTATCGCCCATCGTTTTAATTTTCTCAACGCCATACTCCTCAGCCAGCGCATCGAAGGCAGAAAAGAGCGAGTTGAGAAGGCTTACGATTTCTTCGGCAGAGTAATTTTCCGAAAGAGGTGTGAAATTGGTGACATCAGCAAAGATAACCGTTGCGTCGTCAACCTTATCGGCAATTTGGCGCTCACCATTTTGCAGGCGGTCTGCAATAGAAGCGGGTAAAATATTCAGCAAAAGTTGCTCCGCACGGCGTTTTTCCGCATTAAGAAGATGATTATAGCGCAAAATTGTGTCGCGCGAACGCTTGAGCTCAAGATGTGTATTGATGCGGGCAAGCAACTCCGGGGCGTGAAAGGGCTTAACGACGTAATCAAGAGCACCGGAAGCAAAGCCTTTAATAACAGAATAAGAATCATTGCGCCCGGTAAGAAAAATAACCGGAATTTTCGACGTGGCGGGATTTTCTTTAAGATGCTGGCACACTTCGTAACCATGCATCTTTGGCATCATAACATCCAGCAGAATCAGATCGGGCTTTTCTTGAGCCACAAGCTCTAGTGCCTGTTCACCATTGGTCGCTTTTATCACACGAAAGCCCCGTGTTTGCAAGATGCTTTCGAGTGCCTGTAAATTCACAGGTACATCGTCAACAATCAAGATATACGGTTGTTGTTCCTCGATTTCAGGGGCAACATCGGTAGAGGTGGCTGACAAAACTGCTGTTTCCGGCGTGATTTCTGTGATACCGCTTTCTCGCTGCTTGACGAGATTGGGTGAAATATCTTGCTGTGTTTCTACCATAATCTAATTCAATCTGCTTCGACAATCTGGTTCAGTTCAAGAAGTGTGTTCTGCTTATAGTACAGAACTAGCACTTTTTCGGGGTATGGGTCTTTAAGTTAGTGAGACGTGTAAGATACGAAAATCAACGAAGATTCTCACATTTCTCTCTCATTTCGGAAAAATTATCTTTCTTCGAGAATATTGGAGTAATTCATCCTCGCTTCCCCTCGTTCACAAACGGCATCCATTCATGTCGGACACAAAAAAAGCCGGACTTTTGAAGTTCCGGCTTTTATATTCTCGGTGTTTTGCACCGACAGCATTATTTGCTTTCTTTTTTCTCTTCTTTCTTTTCTTTTTTGTCTTTTTTCATCTCGTCTTTTTTCTCTTTTTTGTCTTTTTTCATTTCTTCTTTCTTCTCTTCTTTTTTCTCTTGAGCGAAGGCAGGAGAAACGCTTGCAAAGGCAAATGCTGCGAGCAATACAAGACCAAATTTACGCATAACAATACTCCAAAAAAATGGGTAAAAAAAATGTATAATCACTACATTAATAGAGTGATATTGTAGCTTCTGAGCGTACGAAAATAGAAAAGGTTTAATGTATCAAGAAAAAAAATTTAGTGAAAATATATTCGTAAATCTGTTTGCTGAGAAACAGGACACAAAGCGTTTCCCTAGTTCAATAGAAAACAAGACATTGTATGGTTATACGCCCTTAAATTTTTGTGTCTCCCCTAGAAAACCCATAGACAACGTGGGGTATTGATACAGATTTTTGCATTTTTGTAGCCTGACACAATTTGGTGCAGCACAATTCATTTTCTCGGAATATTTCTTCTCATCTCGTTTTTCATCCCAGCATAACCATGACCATTTTTTCTGCGACTGCTGTCAGCAAATCCTATAACGATATTCCTCTTCTTACTGGTATTTCCTTTGGTATGGAATCTGGCGAACACGTCGGCATCATTGGCTCCAATGGCGTTGGCAAGACAACTCTGATGCGTATTATTGCTGGTGCGGAAGAAACAGACGACGGGACAGTTGCTTTCAATAAAGAAGCTACCTTCGAGTATTTAAGTCAAGTTCCGGCAGTAGATGATGATGACTTTGTGCTAGATGCTGTTATGAAATCTCGCCCGAAGACCTTTCGCCTTCTGCATCGCCACGCAGAACTTTGTGCTATTATGGAAAATGAGAGCGAAGAGCACTCCTACCACACAGTACAGGAAGAATTGCATGAAGTCAGCCGCGCCATAGACGATGATGGAGGCTGGCTCTTGGAAAATGAAGCAAAGGCAATGCTTCAAAAACTTGGTGTTTCCCGCTTCGACGATCGGATTGCCCATCTTTCCGGCGGCTTGAAAAAGCGCGTTGCACTGGCAAAGACGCTCATGTCTGATGTAGATTTGCTTATTTTAGATGAACCCACTAATCACCTTGATGCAGACTCCGTGCAATGGCTTCAGGATCGCCTTGCCTCTTCGCCACGCGCCATTTTGCTCATTACGCATGACCGTTATTTCTTGGATGCCGTTACCACTCGCATTGTGGAACTGGATAGGGGCAAACTCATCTCGTTTCCGGGCAATTACGAAAACTATGTCGAGCGTAAATCAATGATAACCGCCAATGAAGAAGCCACCGCCGACCACCAGAAAAATCGTCTTCGCAGTGAATTGGCATGGCTCAAAGCGGGTGCACGGGCACAACGCAAGAAGCAAAAAAGCCGCGTTGACTGGGTGAAAAACCTTCAAGAAGACCAAGCCCGCTTGCGTGAAGCGACGGAGTTAAAGCAAATTAAAATCGAAGTGGGAAATCAATTTGCTGGAAGCCAGCTTATTGATGCCGTAAATATAACCCACAAAATAGGTGAGCGGACGCTCTTCCATAATTTCACCTATAAAGCCGCTAAGGGAGATAGAATCGGCATTATCGGACCGAATGGCTCAGGGAAATCCACCTTGCTCAATATTTTGGTTGGAGAAATCGAACCTCACGCCGGAACGGTCAAAATCGGCACTACGGCGCGTATTGGCTACTTCCGTCAGGAAAGCACTGACATCACCCCGACAATTTCGGTTATGACTGCGGTGCGTGAAGTAGCGGAATATATTGACACCGGTATCGGACGCGACCGATTTCTGACGGCAAAGGATATGCTTCAACGGTTTAATTTTGCGCCCAATCAATACAATGCACTTGTCGGGAAACTCTCCGGTGGCGAGCGCCGCCGCTTGGGGCTGCTGCGCGTTCTGATGAATAACCCAAATATCCTTCTGCTTGACGAACCCACTAACGACTTCGATATTCAGACGCTCGGCGCACTGGAGGAGTATTTGCAGTTTTTCCATGGAGCACTCATTATCGTCTCGCACGACCGCGCTTTTCTTGACCGCACGGTTGAATTTATCTATTCCTTTGAGCCGGGCGTTGATGGCATAGTACATATCAAGCAGTACCCCGGTAATTACTCCACCTATCTGGAGAAAAAAGAGCTTCGCACCGAAAATGCCCGCGAAGAAGCGAGCCGCGATGCTGCCAAAAAGGAAGAACAACGCCGTCAGGGCGAAGAGCAACAACGAGCCGCCAATGCCGAACAGCCTCGCAAAAACAAATATCAACTCAGCAAAGAGCGTACTGCGCTGGAAAAACGTATTCATGCGCTGGAACAGCGTAAAGAGGAGTTAGAAACACTGCTTTCGAGCGGTGAAAGCGACTACAAACTTCTCAAGGAGCGCAGTGATGAACTTGCGGAACTGCTCGCAACCCTTGACGATATTACCTTACAATGGCTAGAGATGGAAGCGGCATAATGTCGTCCTAAAACGAACGCACATTTTCAGATATTTTCTCATGCTCATTATTTGCATTCGCTCATGAATAAGCCTTCTCTTCTATTACTTCACGGTGCGCTCGGCTCGAAGCAGCAATTTGAGCCTTTGTCTAAAGCACTGGAAGAACACTTTGACGTTCACAGCCTTGACTTCGATGGTCATGGTTCTGTGCCCGCCAGTCGGCAAACGTTCCGCATTGAGGGTTTTGCAGAAGATGTCGCGTTATACCTTGAGCGCCACAATCTCACTTCTGTTCATATTTTCGGGTACAGCATGGGCGGCTATGCGGCGCTCTATCTCGCCACTAAGCAACCACAACGCATACAGTCCATTATCACACTCGGAACAAAATTCGCGTGGAATCCTGAAACAGCAGCCAAAGAAGCATCTATGCTGAATCCGGAACGTATGAAAGAAAAGATTCCGAGTTTTGTCAAGCGCTTGGAAATGCTTCATCCGGCATCCGAATGGGTAAGCGTGGTCGAAAAGACCAAAGAAATGATGCTAACGCTTGGCAATGCGCCATTGCTGGATACTACTGCACTTGGGGCAATTCAGCAACGAGTACGAATAGGTATCGGAGACCGCGACGAGATGGTCACATTAGAAGAAACAGTATCTGCCTATAAAGCACTTCCCACAAGCGAATTAGCAGTGCTACCGAACACTCCTCATGCCCTTGAGAAAGTCAATATCGAGCGCTTATCTACGATGATTACAGATTTTTTCACAAACAATTAATAGTTGCTGCTACGAAAAACTCAGTTGACAAAATCCTATTTGAATACCCTTTTTATCTCATATTCATCGGAGTTGTACTATGGAGAACACTATTTTTTATGGCGTGGCATTTCTTGTTTTGCTGATATTGCTTTGGGGTTCTGTCGTTACGGTCGCACAAGGCACGGTGGCAGTTATCACCGTTTTTGGAAAGTTTCAGCGTGTTATGTCGCCGGGGCTTAATTTCAAAATACCGCTTGTGGAATCTGTTTTTAGGCGTATATCTATCCAAAATCGCTCGGCGGAACTTGAATTTCAAGCCATCACCGCCGACCAAGCGAATGTCAAGTTTACTGCGATGCTTCTCTATGCGGTAGTGAATCAAAGCGAAGAAGCTATCAAAAATGTGGCTTTCAAATTTTTGGATGAAAAGAATTTTATGCAAGCATTAGTGCGCTCTGTGGAAGGCTCGGTACGCGGGTTTGTCGCCACAAAAAAGCAATCGGAGATTCTGGCGTTGCGCCGCGAAATTGTAGAAGATGTGAAGCATCAATTGGACAAGACGCTGGAAGAATGGGGTTATCATCTTATTGACCTTCAGATGAACGATATTGCTTTCGATGAAGCAATCATGCGCTCTATGGCACAAGTAGTGGCATCGAACAACCTCAAAGCCGCTGCCGAAAACGAGGGTCAAGCGCTACTTATCACCAAGACCAAACAAGCCGAAGCCGAAGGAAACGCGATTCGTATTGCTGCCGAAGCAGAGCGCCAGGCGGCACAGTTGCGCGGGCAGGGCATTGCACTGTTCCGTGAAGAAGTTGCCAAAGGTATGACCATGGCTGCAAAAGAAATGCAAGCCGCCAATATGGATACTTCCGCAATTCTCTTTTCGATGTGGACGGAGTCCATCAAGCATTTCGCCGAACATGGCAAAGGGAATATTATTATTCTGGACGGCTCGACCGAAGGGATGGCACGGACGATGCAGCATCAAATGGCGATGAATAAAATGCAGGAATAACCTCTGCAAATCTGCCAACACAATACTATTCCAGCAACAAGGCTACTCTACACGATAGTGGAGTAGCCTTTTCTAAAAACAACGGTGCGTTTGTGTGTAATGGTCAGTGGTCAGAAATGTGTTTCCATGTAATACGGCAGCATTGCTCGCCATGTAGGCCAGTCGTGGCGCATATCATAGCCCCAAATGTCCAGTTCGTGTGGAATGGCTTTTGAATTAAGCACATTCGAGAGCGCTCTTGATGCATCCGGTGCCTCGTATGCTCCTTGACCGCTCATAATCGTGATTCGAGCGTGGCGCATCTGCTCGAGCGTGGTGTGGTCAGTCAGATTGGGTAGGTAGTGCATCGGCGAATTGAAGTAACAATCCTCGTTGAAAAAGCCGTCGGAGTATTGTGTCAGGTCATAGACACCGCTCATGGCAACCGTGCCGGAGAAAAGGTCGGGGCGGCGGAAAAATACATTTGCCCCATGTAACGCACCCAAGGAAACTCCTGTGGTGATGATGGGGGTACGTCCTTGGCAGTGCATTTGGATAAACGGTACTACTTCATCGAAAATGTAGTAATTGTAGGCTTGGTGGCGGATTGCTTTGTGATGCGGCTGCATCTTGCGGTTGAGCCAACTTTCAGCGTTGATACTGTTTATCGAAAAGACTTTTATTTTGCCAGCTTCGATATACGGCGCAATCGAATCAATCATGTAAAAGCGTTCATATTCCAGATAATCCGCCGCAGCGCTGGGAAACATCAGCAATGCCGGTCCGAAATGACCATAAACGGCGATTTCCATGTTTTTGTCGAGGCGGGGACTCCACCAAGAGTGAATCTCTCTATTCATAGCACAAACCTTCCGTGAAAAAGTATGGAACAGGTAAAAATTATCAACGATGTAGATAATGAGCGGAAATTATTACATTGTTCGCTTTTGTCCAACCGTAATTCCTCGCAAAACGCATTTTTTTATGCAGCCAAGCGTTCGAGCGCTATCGGGATTCTTTCACGACCACAAACGGCATACACGAGCAGGCTTTCTGCACCACGGCTTTGGCTTTTTCGGCTGCTTCGCGTGATGTATAATTTCCTACGGTCACAGCGAAGCGTCCCGCACCTTCGGTGCTTTTTTCGACAACATCAGAACGCAGGCGTGCTTTCAAGAGCTTCTGTACATCACTTATGGCGGTCGCCCGCGAACTGTATAAGCCTACTTGGAGCGTGTAGTGCTCTTCGGTTAGTGCTGTCGGCACGTTTGCTTCGGTTTTTGCTATGTCGATTTTAGGGGCTTCTGCTTTTACTACTTCGGGCTTATTCTCTACTTTTGCCGCTTCCGATTTGGGAGTAGTCTTAGGTGCTTCCGCTTTTGTTGGCGCTTCTACCTTGGTTTCTGGCTTCGTCTTGGCGAGTGCTGATGGCACGAAAGTACGGGCAGATGATGCTACAACGATGGGATTGCGATACGTCGTGAAGGTTGGCGGTAATCCGACGGTTGATTTTACAATCTCGGCTGCAAAGAGTAAAAATTCTGATGTCGGATAATTTCTGCGAAAATTTTGCAGTTCTGACCGTGCATTTGCTGTATCTTTGCGAAGAGAATACACCTGCACAACTCGCCATTGCGCATCATCTGCCCAGATGCTTTGCGGATTCTCACGGACAATGCGGACAAAAAGCGGCAACGCCTTTGCGCCATCGGCAAGGAGCGTAGCATTCAGAAACTGGACGCCCGCATCGTTGGGGTAGGTTCTGAGTAGCTCTGGCAGTTCGGCTCGCACATCGCTTGCATTGCCCAGCGCGACTTGGCGCAACTTTGCGCGGACGATGTTATCCGTCACTTGGCTCTGCACAATGCCCGATGAAAGCAGAAGCATGAGCAAAAGCAATGCCGGAAGTGTGAGAAGGCGCATTGCAAGGCGATGTGTAAAAAATTGAATTGAGATATTCATCAAGATATTCATGGTATTACAAAAAATAACGATTTGAAATATACGGACAGACAAACATAGAAACGTTCGCAAATGTACTGTATTTTTGGGCAACAGCAAGTAGAATTTCTTCCAAAACAGAATGAACACAACACCAAATAAATCAACACCTTTCAAGGTACTCGTTGCTGCCGGCGGTACCGGTGGACACTTGTTTCCCGCCATTGCGGTTGCCGAAGAATTTGCTCGACTGACAGATAATAATTGTCAGGTAGAATTCATCGGCACTGCAGACCGTATCGAAGCAACAATCGTGCCAAAGCATGGCTATCCGTTCTACACAATTCCTATTACGGGCTTGCAAAAGCTTGTCTCGCCCGCAACCCTGAAACTGCCGATTCGTATTCTGCAATCCGTTCTCCGTGCGCGGAAGATTTTGCAGGAGACCATGCCCGATTGTGTGTTGTGTGCAGGAGCATATCTGAGTTATCCGGTTGGGCTGGCAGCTTCGCAGTTGAACATTCCTCTTTTTCTGATGGAATCCAATGCGCTACCGGGTAAGACTATTAAACGCCTTGCTCCACGAGCAACGAGAATTTATGCTACATTTGAGGAATCACGACAGCACTTCTCGCCCTCAATAGCATCTCGTGTAGAAGTCATCGGTAACCCCGTGCGCTCGAATTTGAGCGCCTTGCCGGACAAAGCGACTGCCCGTGCCGCGTTCGGTCTTCAGCCGGATAAGCCGACCGTATTTATTTTTGGTGGCAGTCTGGGCGCACGGTCTATCAATTCAGCAGTTTTGTCTTCTTTGGAACAGTTCCGTAGCGCAGGGATTCAAGTGCTGTGGCAGACGGGCAAAAGCTACACGCCAAGTACGAATATAAACACTGACAGCACCCACGTGATGCAGTTTGTCGAAAATATGGCATCGGCTTATGCGGCGGCAGATGTGGTTGTCTGCCGCGCTGGAGCCACAACGATTGCGGAGTTGGCAATTATTCGCAAGCCCGCCATTCTTGTTCCCTTTCCCCAAGCCGCAAACGACCACCAGACCAGTAATGCGCTTGCTCTTCAAAATGAAGGTGCTGCCATTCTTTTACGCGATGCGGAGGTGAAAGAGCGCCTTTTTGCTTCGGTGCAGGGTTTGTTAAGCAATACAGTCGCCCAAGAAGCGATGATGCGCTCGCTGGAGGTCTTTGCCAAACCAAATGCGGCACGGGACATTGCGCAGGTAATATTGGAGCAAGTTTATCAGCGTGGTCGTCAAGCCTCGTAATTTTTTATCCGTCACTCTCTCAACTTCTCAATTATGGGTAAAAGTGAACAAACACTCTTCGAGAAACTGGAAACGGAACTCGAAAAAGAAACCGAAGAAGAACTCTCCACAAGTGGTGAGGGCTGGCGATATATGCGGCGAGTGCGGATTGCTATCATTGCCGCCACAACCTTTTGCGTAACGCTGTTTTTTCCACTCAATCGTAGTTTGTATCAGCAATTGAGTATTGGTGCCGAATGGCAGCAGGAGTCACTGATCGCTGAAACGAATTTTCCGATTTACAAACCCAAAGTTCAATACGAAAAAGACGTACAAGCCGCACGAGAACAAACCGTACCAGTCTTTGTGCCAAGCGCAGAAGGCGAAGCAGTGCTCTTGGGGTTGAAAAGCATTGAGCAGTCCATTATAAGCGGCGAAGCTGCCGACCCTGCACAAATGCAGCGTGTAACAGGCTTTTCGGCAGAAAATCTGGCGCGACTCTTTGCACTTCCCGAAGCCCGACGGGATAAAAAAGTGCTGCATCTTGTTGAGCGTTGTGCAGCATTGCAAACGATGGTGTACAAGCAAGGGTTCATTGATATTGCGCTGTCTGTACTCAAAGGACAAGAAATTATCGTTCGGCGTTCCGCGACTGTAGAAGAAGTGCTGCCAGTGAGCCAACTCTATGATTCTGCTTCGTACCGAACTGCTTTCGAGCAAATGCTTCGCCAAGACTTTGACGACTTGGAGCGAGCGCTTGCCTCAGACCTTCTGCCAAAATTAACACATCAAAATATCAGCTTTTCGCCCGCCTTCACCGAAGTAGCACGGCGTTTGGCGGCGGAGTCTGTACCTAAGACACTCGGTATGGTGCGCCGCGGCGAGACGATTATTGCCAAAGGCGAGACGCTTTCAGCGATGGCGTTGAACAAACTCCGCTCGTCGGAGTTTACGCGCTTTCTCTACTACAGCGAATATCAGTCCTTGGGGTCGTTTGCCGCTAATCTACTTCATGCAGCGCTTATTTACTCGCTTTTGCTGGTGTATCTGTACATCATTCGTAAACGACTTTTCTACGACAATGCCCAACTGGCGGGCTTGAGCGCAGCATTTGTGGCGTCCGGTTTTCTTTCGTGGCTTGTGAGTATTATTCAGTCGCCTCTACCGCTTCAATATTTCGTGATGATTCCTGCGCTTTCGATGCTCATTGCCATCGTGTACGATTCGCGCACGACTTCGATTGCAACGATTGCAATGGCTCTTTTGTCTGCCGCTATTCGCGGACGCGACTACGAAATAGCGCTTGCAATGGTTGTTGCCGGAACGTTTGCCGGCTATACGGTGCGTGATTTGCGCAGCCGAACGCAGCTTTTCAAATCTATCAGTTTTATTATTCTGGGGTATAGCGCTGCGGCTGCGATGTTCGCACTCAAATACAGCACTCCTATCGGCATATTGGGTTTGCAGATTAGTTTTGCTGCTCTGAGCGCCGTTCTTAGCCCCATTTTTACCTTCGGAGTTTTGTATTTGCTGGAGCGAATGTTCAATATCACCTCCGACCTGCGGCTTCTGGAATATGATAATGTCAATCATCCGCTTTTGGTGGAACTGAATGAAAAAGCGCCCGGAACCTATCAGCACACGCTCATGGTGGCGCGTCTTGCGGAAAGCGCGGCGCTGGCGATTGATGCGAATCCGATTCTTGTTAAGGTCGGAGCGCTTTTTCACGATATCGGCAAAGTGCGCAAAGCAGAATACTTCGTGGAAAATCAAATCAATATTGCCAACAAGCATGACAAAATAGCGCCGCACAAAAGCGCAGCGATTATCCGGCAGCACGTGCAGGAAGGGCTTCAGCTGGCAACATTTTACAAGTTGCCGCAGCGCATTATAGATTTTATCCCGATGCACCACGGAACAATGCTTATTCGGTATTTTTACGTCAAAGCATTGGACGAAGCTGCCGAGAAATCAACGCCGGAGAAGCAAGTCACGGTGGAGATTGATGATTTTCGGTATCTGGGACCACGTCCCAATAGTAAAGAAACCGGTATTCTCATGCTTGCCGATGCTGTGGAAGCCGTATCGCACGTGATAGACACGAATGACCGCGATGAACTCGAAGAAGCGATTGACAAAATTTTCGAGGAGCGCTTTGCTGATAAACAGTTAGAAGAATGCGACTTAACGATGCGAGAAATGGCAGTTATCCGTGAGTCGTTTGTGAAAAATCTTCTCGGCACAGGGCATCAGCGCGTGAAATACAAGCCCATACCGAAGGATGAAAAAGACGGAAAAGAAAAAGAGGAAGAACATCACCGCGATGAGGTTGGTGATGCAGCCGAGTAATATATTATTGTGGTGAGGATTTTGGTGAGAAGAACAGAGAAAATAGATTTATTTTTTTGCAATAAATTATCTCGTATAGCTTATTCTATGACACTTTCAGAACAAACACAGTCGGTTCTTGCCTATTTTGATAAATATTCAGGCTTTAATTTACGCAAGAAAAATGATATTGGAGAAATACTTGAAATTGCTTCCGTCGTAGGTGCGGCGGAGGAATTTAATGCGCTTGTTTTTGCAGGGAAAATAGTGTGGAATTTGTATTCGACGCTGCGAAAAATTACCTCCGAGCAGGACGGTTATCGGAACGTTGAACACGAGTTCGCCGCAGCCGTACAGACGATGCGGGAGTGTTTATCGTTTTTTGCCCTTGAATCCGACGACGATGCCTTGAAGCAGCGTTTTGAAGAAGTATATTTAGGCGTGAGCCAAGGCACAATGCGCAATTTGGTGGATTTAGCCCATGATTTGTCACGGTTCAAGGATTTGCAGGGCGATGAGCAGAGGAAAGCAGGGGAATAGATTGTAAAAGACAATGGCGCTTTACTGCGGAATTTTACTGCTCAGCAATAACAATTTACTGTTCAACTATGACAAAAAGATACGATAACGCCGTACCACGCAAGGACGCTTCGCCCGTGTCCATTTTTTTTGCGGCAAAAGTCACATCGCCCTCGCAGAGTACATCGTTAAATCGGATATCTAGTTTGGGAATATGTTTGCGGAGAAGACTCGTAAGCCGCTCTATATCTGCCTTACGCTGTGTATCATTACATTCTCTTCCTGATGAAATAATACGCACTCGGTTTCCGGCATTGACGGTGATGCTGTTGTAGAATTCCGGTTGGGCTTCATACACCGCCCAGAGTGCAGGATTGAGGGCATATATGCTGATGGAGCGCTTCAGAGATTGCGTATAAATTTTCTGACTTGCATCGGCACGAAGACTGATGAAACCTGAATCAACGGGAACTTCGATGTTGTCATCATCCAAAACACTAAAACGGTAGGTGAAGCGTTCTTCGGGGCGAATAAAGAGTTCTAGCGCATCCGCAGGTTTCCAGAGAAAGGGCTTTGGAGCAAGGAATGATGCTGTATCGGTAAAAAGAGCGACTCGGTGCTCACGTGTCTGGTTGCTTTGGGAACGCAGCGTTCGCCATAAAGAAAGGCGTGTACCGCGCAATTCTGCCTCACTGACTACTCGCGGCATGAACGAAACGTGTGGTAATGCAGCTGCTAAGATAACGGTATCGGCAAGAATAGTAGCTGTTGTGCCATTAATTTCTTGGTGGCGCAGATTCAGTCCGTACTCAGCAAAATAGGTTTGTAGCGCTTGAGTATGTTTTCTAGCAGCTTCACTGTTGAGCGTGGAATCACGCGGGAAAAGTGGTATCACCGACACAACAGTTTTTTCTGCTTCGACTGTAATACTCCGCTTACGTTGCCCGCCGGGTAAGACAAATTCGGCATCCACGCTAGCGCTCAAGAGAGGCTTCGGTTTCGGAACCCTTCGCTCGTAGCGCTCACTCACGAAGACTTTTATCGGTTCGTCATTCGGGTATAGGCTGGGTAGCACGTCGCTTTTACTTGCGAGGAGAACTGTACGCGGCACTTCATTGCTTGGGACGATAATGACGGTCGTGTCACGTGTGAAGGTGGTGTCGGGCGTAGGAAGAATTTTTTCGGTGTTAAAAAGTATGCTCAAGCCCGCACGAAGACTGGGGCGATTAGACCATCCTCCGTTTGCACTTGGAGCATTGAGCGGAATATTTATCACCAGTTCGGGGCGTACATGGAAGGAGCGGTCAACGGCAATAGTGTAGCCCAAGCCTACGGTAAGCGATGTTTGACCAATACTCAAGCCCGTGATTTGATTGCCCATAAAGGTTTCCTGCCTACGCGAAGTATCTGTTTGCGGTAAAAACGCACCTCGCGGCGAGGCAATGGAATCTTCCACAGTCCATCTGCTTGATAAGACAATTCCCATGCGCAAGCCAACTTGCAATGATAGCCCCGAAGCAAAGGCATATCGGAGGGTGGGCGTAAACGCTGCCGAGGAGAGCGAAAGAAAGCCGCCATGCCGTACATCGGCGGAGGTTGCTTGGGTCATACCGCTTCCTGTGGGGAATCGTGCTTGAGAGGAGGAAGCCAGGAAGCGAGCATCGGTTGCCTGAAACTCAATGTTCATTCCCCATCGGAAGCCTGTCGCCTGTGCTTTTTTGCGGGAGCGAAAGAATGGAAACAAAATTGGGGTGTCCGTTGTCAGACCTATGCTTGCGGTGCGGATGTCGGCGTTAGAAGAAGTAAAGGCGGTAGGTAAATTGGTGTTCGGATAACTTGTCAGCGCTGTGCTAAAGCCGCTCAGATTGCCGCCAAAGGTGAAGTGGGTATAGAATCCCGCATACTCGGCGCGATTCGTATCGGCAAGAGCGTTAGCAAATCGGTTCATGAACAGCGTGTTCAGACGTGCAAGGCTGTCCGGCGAGAAAACCGTAGAAGAGAATTGAAAAAATTTTGAGAGTGTTGCTTCGATTGTTGCCGAGCTTACATTAGGAAGTCGTATCGTTCCGGTTGAAGTTTCCTCCAATGTTTCGAGTTCTTGAGCAAGGAGTGACGGAGCACCCAAAGGCGAAACCATTTGCAACCACAGCAGAGCAATGACCGATAAAATACGAAAAAATATAGTCTTAATGCACATATTCAAGTGGGCTGCTGGGTTGTGGGGCAAAGGCAGAAATGATTTCTGCTTCTGTGAAGAACAGATGAATTTCTTCCGTAGAGACGCAAGAATGACGACAAAGATACAACGCAAAGATACAAAAGTGGCTCTGCTTGGCGGGCAATAAAAAATAATGCGTGTTTTGTAACCAAGTTTTTGGTTGAGGCTTTTTAATAATAGAGCGCATCACCATCGGTTCTTTTTGCGCAGAGAATTGATTATCGGATGCAATAACAAATTCTTCACGACCATTGCGAATTAACAATCATGACACAGAATATCATCAAATCGTTTGGGCTACTGGCTCTTTTTCTTACAGCACTAACATTGGCAACGTTTACCGCTTTTGCGCAAGCACCAGCACCCCCAACGACGACCACAGTACAAACCACGACTGCTAACGATGAGGAAACTGCCGAGGCAATTTTTTCCGGACCGCTTCGCAGTTCGGGCTATGGCGCAGTAAGTATGAAATTCACCCCCATTCAGGGGCAGTTCGGCACGATGGTGGGCGGCTATGGCGGCTGGTTTATCAATAAAACGTTGCTCATTGGTGGTGGTGGCTATGGTCTGACGACCAACATCAATGCACCAATGCGGACAGGCGAGAACATTTCCTTTGGCTACGGCGGCATCGTGCTTGAGTATGTAGGCGCATCCGATAAAGTTTTTCACTATGCCGTGCAGACTATGGTTGGTTGGGGCGGTGTGGGTTTTTATCGCCCGCGTGATTTCACCGTTTCTTCGCGGAGTATCTCACCAATGTTTGTTATTGAGCCAAGTCTCATGGCGGAGCTGAACGTGACCAACTTTCTTCGCTTGGCTGTGGGTGGCGGATACCGTATTGTTACTGGTGTGCAGCTCGATGGCTTGACCAACGCCGATGTGAGCAGTTATTCGCTTTCGTTGAATCTCAAATTTGGCAGTTTTTAATGTTCGAGATGTTAATTGCTTTCTCTATTGTTACTTCTTTTTCTACTTCATTTTTTCAAATGTTATGAAAACGTTCTTTCAAAAACCAGTATCTCTGCAGTCTTTACTCATGGCGAGTTTCCTTTTGGGTATTATCGTTATCTCCCAAGCATTCGCTCAAGACCCCTCAACGCAGCAGCAACCTGCACAAATACAACCCGCACAAACACAAACCCTGCAACAAGGCTTTGGCGATAGCGGTATGGAAACACTCTTTGGCGAAAAAGCACCGTTTGTTTTTGTACCAACCTTAAAAGCAACTTCCATTGGTGACCGATGGGGTACGATGCTTGGTGTACACGGCGGGGCGCTTATCAACAAAAGTATCTTAGTGGGGCTGGGTACGTATTGGTCACTCAGTAATACAGCCATAAACATGGGATATTCCGGCTTGATGGTCGAGTATCGCTATATGCCTCATCGTTTGTTGCACGTTGGTGGCTCGCTGCTTGTGGGTTACGGAGGGGCAAATGCTACCTATAGAAATACTGGTATTAATTTCAACCCATTGGGCATTGTAGAAAACGTTGGGCGGCTTTTCTCGCCTCAGTTCTTTGTCTTGGAGCCATCTGCATTTGGTGAGGTCAACTTGAATAGTAATCTCTCGGCATCGCTGGGCGCTAGTTACCGCTTTGTAACAGGTATGCAAGAGACGCTTAGTTCAAGCACAACTGGATTGACCAATCAAGGCTTGAGTGGTATTGCAGCCAATGTCGGTATTCGTATTCGTATTGAGTAATTGTTTTTACCCCATAAAAAAGCCGTCCGAAGCATTCACGCATGGAATCTTCGGGCGGCTTTTTTGTATCACTATGTTTTAGGGCTTTGTGAGCAGCTTTGGTATTTTTTCTCAATATCGTAAGTGCTTAATATGCTCGCCTTTATCGCCTACTTCCGTCATAGCTTCAATACCGATTTTGAGGTGTAAATCCACAAAATTCGCTGTGACTTTTTTGTCTGATTCCTCCGTTTTTACGCCTTCGGGGAGCATTGGCATATCCGAGACCAAGAGAAGTGCGCCGCGTGCAATTTCGTTTGCATGACCGACGATAAAGACGGTTGCCGTTTCCATATCAATACCAATAGTGGAAAGGCGGCGCAAGCGGGCTTTGAAGTCTTCATCCCACTCCCATACTCGGCGGTTAGTGGTGTAAATAACACCCGTGCGATATTCCTGATCATATTGAAGGATTTTGTCGGAAATAAATTTGTGGAGTTTGAACGAAGGAAGTGCGGGAACCTCAGCCGGAAGGTAGTCATTGCTTGTACCTTCGCCACGAATGGCGGCGATTGGCAATATAAAATGACCGATTTCGGTAGAATCTTTCAACCCACCACATTTACCAAGAAAGAGAACGCCCTTGGGTTGGCGTGCCACAAGCAAGTCCATAATCGTTGCTGCATTTGCCGAGCCGATACCGAAATTGATAATGGAAAGCCCCGCAGAGTTAGTTGCCGATTGCATCGGGCGACCAACACCATTGACATCACACCCAAATTGATTGGCGAACCGCGTTACATAATCATGGAAATTCGTCAGCAAAATATAATCACCAAAATCGTCAATATTCGAGCCGGTATAGCGGGGAAGCCAGTTACGGGCAATTTCCAGTTTGGTTTTCATGGTCGGTTCTTTCAATAGACGTGAAATAAAGCAGTCCGGGGCAGGGCTAAACTATGCGAGTTTTCTGCGCAGTCTCCGGGTGCGCTAAAATTCGGTTAATTTAGACCTTTTTGAGCAGATTACCAACCGTAAAAAGTTTTCGCGGAAAAGCGCGAACATAAACATTTCCCACGAAAAAACCTTATATTGAAAGAGGCAACAATGCCATAAGTAGCGGCATATTTTCTTGCATAATGGACGATAGAGGTGAAAGAGCATGAAAGTTGTTTTGACCGGTGGTACAGGTCTTATTGGCAGTCGTGTCTCGCAGTATTTGGTGCAGCAAGACCACGAAATTGTAGCTCTGACGCGCCGTGTAAGGCAAGGTGCAGGACAAAAAAGCCCGCACGGTCTGAATGTGCGATTTGTTGAGTGGGATGCACGCACGCTCGGTGCGTGGGCAACGGAAGTGGATGGTGCAGATGCTATCGTGCATCTGGCAGGAGAAGGCATTTTTGATTCCCGCTGGACAGACGACGTGAAAAAACGTATCGTCGAAAGTCGTATCCACACAACGCGCCTTTTGGTTCAGGCTGTTGCTGAGGCAAACGCCAAGCCGTCGCTCTTTGTCTCTGCCTCCGCCGTCGGTTATTATGGCGACCGCAAAGACGAACCGACTGACGAGGAGGTAAGCGCAGGTAAAGGCTTTCTTGCTGATGTTTGTGTGCAGTGGGAAGCCGAAGCAGAGAAGGCTGCTCAGTATGGTTGCCGCGTAGCGATGCCCCGCATTGGTATTGTTCTGGACGCTCACGGTGGGGCGTTGAAGAGTATGGTTCCTATCTTTCGTGTATTTTTAGGAATGCCGCTTGGCTCAGGACACCAGTGGCTTCCATGGATTCACATAGAAGATGTCGTTCGCGGGCTTGTCTATCCCTTGGAAAATATTCGGCTGGAAGGCGCTTACAATCTTGCCTCTCCGCATCCTCTTCGCATGGGCGAGTTTTGCTCTGCACTGGGGCAAGCGCTTGGTCGTCCGTCGTGGTCGTGGCTGAGTGTGCCGGAATTTGCTTTGCGTCTAGGTATGGGCGAAGCTGCCGATGCGCTCACTGGTGGACAAAAAATTATACCCAAAAAACTGCTGGATGCCGGATTTTCCTTCTCTTTTCCAACGATTGCTCCGGCACTGCATGATATTTTCTCCGAACAATAAAGAACAATGTTATTTTTTTGAAGGGCAATTTCTATGGATTTTATCGAAAAAAAACTCCGCATTGAAAACACCGACACGCTCACGCTTTTTGGCTACAACGACAGCAATCTTCGGCTACTGGAAAATCACTTTGACGCAACCATTACCGTTCGCGGCAATAACGTTCTGGTGCGAGGTGATGCTACCGAAGTCCGCACGATAGAAAAAGTGCTGAATGAACTCCAATTTATCATCCGTCGCGCCGGCTCACTTACCACGAACGACGTACTGACGGTGATGGATCTTGTCGGCTCAAAAAAAACGATACACAAGGAAGTTTCGGGTGACACCGAGCGAGCTGCTGCAATAGCAAGCATCATTCCGGGCGGCACTCCGCGTATGCAGGAATCCGACGAAAATATCTTGTACTTGGCGCAGGGCGAAACCATTAAAGCCCGCACTCCCACGCAAAAACTCTATTTCGAGAAAGTTCGCACGAATGATATTGTGTTCGGTATTGGTCCCGCCGGAACTGGTAAAACCTATCTTGCCGTTGCAATGGCGCTGGCGCTTTTGCGAAACCGTGAAGTCAGCCGCATGATTCTCTCGCGCCCGGCGGTAGATGCTGGCGAGTCCTTGGGCTTTTTGCCGGGCGACTATATGGAAAAGGTTGATCCGTACTTGCGTCCGCTCACTGATGCACTTGCCGAGATGGTAACAAGCGATAAACTCAAAAGTATGATGGAAAAACGAATCGTTGAGGTCACGCCGCTTGCGTATATGCGTGGTAGAACGTTTAATAATTCCGTCATCATTCTGGACGAGGCACAAAATGCCACAGCGACGCAGATGAAAATGTTCCTAACCCGCATGGGACGTAACTCCAAGCTCATCATCACTGGAGACATTACGCAGATAGACCTTCCGCGCCGCACTGATTCAGGATTAGTACAGATTCAAGAAGTGCTGAAGGGCATACAAGGCATTGCTTTTGTTTATTTCGACAAAGGCGACGTGGTTCGGCACAGATTGGTGGCAGAGATTATTGATGCTTACGAGCGATATGGACAAAGGCAGGAAGAACGGCGCGAAGCGCGGTTTGAGGCGAAAAAAGAGCAGGCATCAAACGGTGGTCATCAAGAAAACGCTGCTGCGGAAGGCACATCCACGCTTACAGACTCAACGCCGATGAATTAAGAAACCATCACCCCCGCAGGGGGATATGCTCTCAGTGCCGGAGTCGGTCGGCGCAGTAGGTTTCGTACACGCCGTCAAGCAAGAGATTGATGGCATCGCTGGCTTCGCGGGCTGCATCAAGAGCCACGCGCTGGGATTCTGGCGTGGGACACATACGCACGAGTGCCTCGCGGGTAACGCGGCTGTGAATCACATCTGCTTCTTCATGCACAGTAAAAAACATCAAGCCCTCGTCTGAGGTGATGTTGTAGAATTTTTGAAGACCTGCTATTTTTGTACGCGCTACGTCTGGTATTTGCGATTCGTAGGCGTAGAGCGCTGCCAGTCCTTCGGCTGCATTTGGTCTTCCCGCAAGCTCACGGAGAATACGCACGGAATCTTTCGTGGTCGGGAGATATTTTCCATGTTGAATTTCTTCGCGTTTTACGCCCAAAGCCTCGGCAAAGCGCAGCCAAAGTTCGGGGTGATTATTCGGTCCGTGTTCTTCCTCGATAAGATTTTCGAGGAGCATTTGCCGAACAGTCATATCATCACAATTTGCGTGGGTGGCGCTTACAAATGTCGGGAAATAAAAGACTTGCCAATAGTATTCTTTGGCATATTGGCGAAGCATATCCAGCGTGAGCGCCCCTTCGTTCCACATTTGGTAGAATGGGTGCTCCAGCATTTTTCGCTCAGAAATAATAGTGTCAAGCGATTCAAGGAATTGTGCGCTCTTCATAGCGTTTCGGACAGAAAAAATTCGGGTATAAAGGAATACAGCAAAAAGAAATATACGAAATTTGTACTACTTACGAAAAAGATAGTTCCACCCCAAACGCATTGTTTCCCCTCATCCCTCCAAAAATGTTGCCACCGATAGCGCCCTGTAATCTGTTGCCACAGGTGCAAGGCGTGTGTAGATGCCGCTTGTGCGACCACCCAATAGATACACACCGAAATTGGGGATGTAGCCGTCTTCGGTAGGGGCAGCGGCAAAAAATTGCTGGAGAATCCAGCGCGTTGGAATAGCCTGTTCGAGAGATTGCTGCCAAATATCATCGCTTACTTCTCGACCGATAATCACTTCGTCGCCTTCGCAGCCATAATCCGATTTCATCACCCAATCATTTTTCTCAAGCAATGCAGCATCTTGTACATCGCATAAACGCAATGTTTTCGGGACGTAGCGGTCTATTGTTTCTTGTGCTTCAGGAGAAAAGCGCTCGTGTATGTGCCAGAAAAACGCCATGGTGAGTTTGTTCTGCGTGAGTGCAGCACCAAATGGATTTACGACCTGCAAGTGACCACCTGCAACGGCTTCCAAGATAAGAGATAATTCCCGCTCAAGTGGTTCTTCATCTGGAAAGTGCAATCCGTCAATCCATACGGACTCACGCTCAGCCCACCAATCGGTTTTGTAATGCCGAAGAGCAATATGAAGGCGTTTACCGAACATTCCGACTGCGCCGCCTTCCATTGGATGTAGATTAAATGGAGCACCAAAAACAACCTCAAAACCAGCACCTTGAAGCCATTCTTCATAGCATAATACCATTGAGAGATCTTCGGGAATTTCTGTTGGGAAAATGATTCCGACGCGCAGTGGCTCAGTATTGACGGGCGTGAGAAATGAGCGGAGCATTTCGATAAACTGCGCGGGAAATGCACTATTGGGGTTTTGTACGGGTGGGAAGCTCGGTGCAAAAAGGCTGTTGAGCAAGACGGCTTCGGCTTCACCGCTAGGCGTGTCGGAGTTCATTTCGCACATTTGCACTCGTCCGTCCGGCAATAAAAATAAGTCCAGACGTGCGATTCCATGCCACAACCCGCCGGAGGCAAGCCACATCAGTCGCTGGTAGGGCGTGAGATCGAAGAAGTCCAGTAGAGATGGCTCTGCAAGAACAAGTGTGCAGAGTTCGTTATACAAGGCTCCGATTCGTTCTGCTGCTTCGCTTAAATTTGCATAGATAGCTTTTGTCAGCAGCATTGGTTCAAGGCGAAAGCGCGGCTTGCCCTCTATCCATGGGTCACTGATGCGGCACGTGGCTTGAAGCGCTTCGGCAAAGGCATTGTAGTTGGAAAAGTGCATACATCAAGCCTTCGGTTATTTTTCTTGCCCCGCAGTTTTGAATGGATATTCTATCGGAGTCAAATCTTTTAGAAAATGTCTGAAAATACGTTTTAAGCCCTCACCCAACCCTCTCCCAGAGGGAGAGGGCTTCAGAAAACGGCTTCGTTTCTTGCTCCTTCTCCCTCTGGGAGAAGGCTGGGATGAGGGGATGCACAATTTTCAGACATTTTCTTAGCTCACTCTAGCAATGAGCAATGCCGCTCCAATGTAGCTCACTGCTTCAATAATTCCGGCATTAACATTTCTGTCGCGGCTAATTTCATTGTCCAATCCGCCGCCATAGAGACTGAAACCGCTTCCCAGCAGAAGCCCTTGCACGAGAAATTGACGAATAGGGTAGAGTGCCACGACTGCCAATAATGCCCTGCCAAAGCCCGCAAAACTCGACACATAATCAACAAAATCACCCTTTGCAGCATGACCGACAATAATACCAATGGCAATCATCAAGCCCGCATAACTCATGGCTGCGGGAATATTACCGCCAAGAATTTCTTGTACGTCGTCGTATGAAGTGAGGCGGCGAAAAAGGTACGTTATTACGAGCAGCGCAACAAAGCCTGCAATCAAAAATACAAAAGTCGTCAGGAAATTCCCACCCCGGGCATCGCCGGATACACACGCTGCAATGACCGATGCCGTTGCCACATAACTACCTGCGGCTGTGATACCGACAGCGATATTGCCTTGACGTACTGATTCATGTGCGTCCGCATGAAGAAAAATTCTGAGCAAGAGACTGGAGCTAAGTGCAAGGATAACAATGCCCGCGATACCATAAACAGCAACATCTAGTGCGTCATTCAGGAGCGTTCCGCTTCCTTCACCTGCCAGTACCGAACCGATTATCAGCAAAATTCCCAACACATAACCCGCAATCTGCACACCCATAGCAGGATTGTCCTTGTGAACAAGGGATTCGGTAAGATGTACCTTCATTACAAATTGATTGATAAAACGAGCAGCGATAAGTAGCAGAATCGTCGCTCCGCCAATAAACAGTGTTCCCTGAAGTATAGCTTGCCAGTTCATAACGGTTTTCCCAAAAAGTGTGGATATGGCTTGTTTGCTTGTTTGTATGCTGAATGGTAATCTACTGTTTTTTCCTGCTTTACGCAACGTCAAAGTACGTTGACGAGTCTTTTGTTACTAAGATTACCGTCTTAGCAATATATTCGCTCCAGCCAAGCCCTGAATGAATGTATTCATGCGCAATAGAGCCTTGTTGCTTGCAAATATTCGGAGACTGAAGTATCATGGAAAGCCATTCATACGCATCCTCAACGGAACGAAAGACCGTTAAAGCGCCTTTGTCGTGAAGAGCAATCGCATCACGCGCCCGCCCAATGTTTGCCCCCGACGCAAGCGGAATCCCATATCCGGCAGGTTCGGTAACGCTGTGAACCCCTGCCCCAAAGCCGCCACCGATATATGCTGCGTCTGCCAAAGCGTACAAACGCAAAAGTTTACCGATGCTGTCAACAATAATGTGCTGCGGATTGGTTTGCTGCGGAGGGGATTGCTGCACAGCCACAGCAGAACCAAGACGTTCTTCCAGTACGCTTAAATACTCACTTTGCGGCAGAATCTCTCGAAGGCGTATTACTGTTTCTTCGGTTGGTTCGTGTGGAGCGATAATCAGGCGTAAACGTTCTTGTAGCGGGTGTTCCAAGTGCTTCATTGCTTCCAGAATGCAGTCCTCATCAGGTTTCCACGAGCTGCCGAGGACAAGCACAACATCGTCCTCACGGAAAAAATCTTCACTCAATCCAAATGCTTGTGTGCCTTCTGCTTGTGCAAGCGTTACTTGCTCCGCAATGCGGTCAAATCGTGTGTCGGCACTTGTCGCAACCGATGCTGTAATATCCAGATGCCCAAACTTAGCGGTTTCACTTGCTCCGGCGGTGTAAATAGTGGCAAGCGAATTGTACACACGGCGCAGATACTCACGCCCGGCACCAAAACGCAAAAGTGGATTGTTTTCGTTGAGAGTAGCACAGACAAGAACGCTAGGAATAGAGCGGTCTTTGAGCGCCATGAGTATGTTATACCAAAGGTCGTAGCGAGCAAAAACGGCGCACGAAGGCTGTACCGCATCTATAAAGCACCTTGCGGCACATTTGCTGTCCAGTGGCAAATAGACAACGGCATCGGCTAACGGATAGTTTTTTTGATGCTCATACCCTGAGGGCGAAAAAAACGATACGATGATTTGCGAGTCTGGAGCATGAGATTTAATGAGCTCTATAATCGGTTTTACTTGCTCAAATTCTCCCATCGAAGCAGCATGGAACCAGAAGCGTTTTGCGTTTGCCAGTGGTCTAGGCAGTTCGGCAAGAATATGCCATGTTTTTTGAACGCCCGTGTGGCGCAATCGCGCTTTTTTACTCACTAAACGAGCAATAAAAAATGCGATGTGCAGCACGGGAACTGCCATCGCATTGTATAAAAAATCTATAAGGAAATTTTTCACAGAGGTATCATTATTGCCGAAAGCGCTATCAGGATTGTTGATGCTGAAATTTCGCGGGGCGTTTTTCTAAAAAGGCGGTTGTACCTTCTTTGAAATCGGGCGTGTCGCAAAGTTCGGCAAATCGTTCTGCTTCAAAGCGCATTCCCTCTACGTGCCCAAGTTCGTCGGCAGCGAGGATAGCGGAAAGTGCCGCCCGGACAGCGGTTTGGCTGCGTGTGAGTATGGATTGGACAAGTTTTTCAGCACGGGGCAAAAGTTCTTCTTGGGAAACGACTTCATTCACCAGTCCGATTTTGAGAGCTTCTTCTGCTGAAATGCGGTCGCCCGAAAGGATAAGTTCTGTTGACTTAGCACGTCCCACAAGGCGCGTCATACGCTGTGTACCGCCATAGCCGGGAAGTGTTCCCAGCGAGACTTCAGGGAGACCAAGTTGTGCGTTGGTGGAAGCATACCGCACGTGGCAAGCAAGCGCAATCTCACAGCCACCGCCCAATGCAAAGCCGTTCACAGCCGCAATGACGGGCTTTCCACAATGCTCGATGATATTAGCAACTGCCTGACCGCGCTCGGAAAAGGGTAATCCGCCGTTTGCGTCGAGTGGCTGAAGTTCGGCAATGTCTGCACCCGCAGCAAATGCTTTTACGCCGCTTCCGGTGATGATGAGGGCGTGGATAGTGTCGTCCTGCTGTGCTTGCGTTACGGCGTGCTGCAAGTCAGCGAGAAGCTGACCGTTGAGCGCGTTAAGTTTATCGGGGCGGTTCAGCGTGATGATACTGTAACCCTGCTTTTTTTCGACCAAAAGGGTAAGGTATTTCATAGAAATCAAGGAAAATCAATGGTTCTGGGTGTGGTAAAAATTATGGTTTCTTTTGTTTCCATTCGTTCCAGCCGCCAACATAGACAAATACTCGCGTGAAGCCCATTTTGACAAGATTTTCTGCCAGTTCGTGGCTGAGTTCGCAAGCACCTCCGCCACAGTACGCAATAATCGGCTTGTCGCGCGGAATCCCGATAATGCGTCCGATATTTTGCTCAAACTCCGGCGTGTAGATATTGATTGCGTTGCCAATGTGTCCCGCTTCAAATTCTCGTGCCGGACGAGCATCAATGAGCATGATGTCAGGATTGGTGAGCAGTTTTTCTACCTGGTCGAAACGAATTTCTAATGCTTTGGCGGGTGCTGCGGGCTTGGGGGCTTGCTCTTGTGGTGGTGCTTCTTGTTGGGTTTGCGGCGTAGCAGCTTTTGTGGGCTGGGTTGTGCTCTTGACGGGTTCTTTTGTGGTTCCTTGTTTTGAGGTCGTATTTTTTTCTTGTGCCTGCTGCTCCCTGCCAACGCTTTGGGTTGGAGGTGCTTCTTGCGAAACTGGTGCTGCTGGTGTCGTGCTTGGAACTGTGGCAGTAAGAGCCGTAATAAGCGAATCGGAGGCAACCACCGTCGTTTCGGTGCGGACAAGCGGAAGCGGTTTAGGAGAAAAGGCATTGTAGCTGAGTCCTAACACAAGCGCTGCGCCGAGTATAATCGCTGATTCACGGGTAAGAATGAGGTTCTTATTCATAAAAGAGGAGGTGTTGTTTTTGGGGGAATGTTTAGGATTCAAGCGCCTTTTTGAGAAGAGCAATTTGTCCGGCGTGATAAATAGTGTGTTGAATAATGCCGTGCAGAAGCACATAGATAGACACACCTTCGCCAGTTTCGCGGACACGTTTTGTGCCGAGGACTCTCTGAAGTTCTTCGTCCGTAAGGCTTGCTATTTTTTGTTCCAGCGCAGTATGAACCGTGTGAAATCGTTGCAAAGCATTACTCCAAGCGGCTTCGGAAGAATCCGTAATTACATTCCAATCACCGTCTTCGGGCATATCCATTATCCCGGTCTCCAAGCGGCGGAGCGCTTCGCCTTCCCATCCGGTGATATGCAGAAGAAGTTCCCAAATAGAATGTGCTTGTGGGATGATGCGGCTTGCGGCTTGCGCCGATGAAATACCTCGTAAAATCTCGTTTACGGGAGTTCCATACCAAGCATCACCGTTGTATGCGCGGCGGAATTGGTCAAGAATACGAGAAATTTCAGTCATAGAGTTATGGAAAATGAGGCTGTGTGCCGTTAATTTGGGAAGTGCGTATCAAATTTACGGATTTTCTCACGGCGTACAATCCAAAAAATAATTTTGCCCTGCTTGGTGTGGTCAGATCTTTTGGGCTGGCGAGAATGCTACTTCCCAATACAAAACTTTCCAAAAACCGCGTTCAAAATATCATCATTCCACACTGCGCCCGTTATTTCGCCGATGCGCTTGAGCGCGTCTCGCAGGTCTATTGCCGTAAACTCATTCGATTCTCCTGCTAATGCTGCCTCCCGCGCTTTTGCAAGTGAGTCTGCCGCCTGCCGGAGCAAGGACGCTTGGCGGGCATTGATGAGCGCGTCGCTGACGGTTTCGGGAGCCACCTGCGCTTTATTTGCCAGAAAACGCTTCAATTCTGCCATTCCTGAGCCGGAGACCGTAGAAATGGCAAGCGCGGCGCTTGTGTCGAACGTATCAGTACCAAGAATATCAGTGCCAAGAATATCCAATTTTGTATGAACGAGTTGACATTCTGCATCGGGGAATTTTGCTTGCAAGCTCTTCAGAAGAGGCATAGAGTGGTCTTTTCCTTCGGTGCTGTCGTTCAAAACGAGTATCAAGTGGCATTGCTCAAGGAGTTCCACCGCCAGTTTGATGCCCTCCACTTCGATCATATCACCGCTTTCGCGGAAACCCGCCGTATCAATAAGCCGCACAGCAGCGCCCTCTAAATGAATCATTTCTTCGATGTAATCTCGCGTCGTACCGGGCGTAGCGCTCACTATTGCTCGTTTGCGTTCCAGAAGCGCGTTTAGAAGCGAGGATTTGCCTGCATTCGGATAACCAACAATGCCGACGCTGTACCCTGACCGTGCTATTTCTGCCGACCGATACGAATTTGCCAGTTCAATGCAAAAGCCCCGCGTCTCCTCAATTTTCTCGGCAAGAAGGCGCTTGTCAATAAGTTCAATGTCTTCTTGGCTGAAGTCGAGTTCAAGTTCAAGCAGACCGCATAGCTCCATGAGTTTCTCCCGCAGTTCTCCCAGACGTTTCGTGAAACCGCCCATGAGCTGCCGGGCTGCCGCATGGCTTCCTTGCACGGAAACGGCATGAATAATATCGCCGACGGCTTCCGCTTGCGTCAAATCCATTTTTTGATTGAGAAATGCCCGCTTCGTGAACTCACCCGGCGCAGCGTGACGCGCCCCTGCTTCGATGAGCGCTTCTACGATTTCCTCCGACACAATTTGCCCACCGTGACAGCCAAACTCTACTACGTCCTCACCCGTGTAGGAGTTCGGAGCGCGATAGATAAAGGCAGTTACTTGGTCAATAGGCATCGTTCCTTTGTAGAATGTACCGTAGAGAATAGTGTGGCTTTTAGCGGCTTGAAGGGTTGTTTTGCCATGAAAGAGTTTGTCGGCGATAAGAAAACAGTCCGTGCCGGACAGCCTGACGATTGCCAAGCCTGCCGCACCCGGTGGTGTAGCCAAAGCGCATATCGGGTCAAAAACGAGCATAATGTTGATGAAAAATTTGGATTTTGAACTTAAAAGTTTTATGTTTGTAGTGTGTTTTTCCTAAACTAATTCCGAATTGTCTTTCTTTTTACAATTTCTTCGTAAGGATTTATGGCTGCACCTATTCTGAATGACGTTGACCGAGTTATCTGCGATATTCTCCAAAAAAATGGACGCGCTCATTTCAACGAATTAGCTGAAATTGTTCATCTGTCTGTTCCGGCGGTGAGCGAGCGCGTTCGTAAGCTGGAAGAACGCGGTATCATCAAGGGCTATTTTGCCAAGCTGCAGCCGGATGCGTTCGGACTAAATATCGCTGCGTTTATCTTGGTAACGGTCGAGGGCAGTCATAATTACAAAAAATTTCTGGATAATTGCACCAGAGAGCCGGAAATAATGGAATGTCATGCCGTAACGGGCGACGCATCACATCTGGTCAAAATCCGCACATCCACTCCGGGTTCGCTTGAGAATCTTCTCTCAAGAATACAGGAATGGAGCGGTGTGAAGAAGACGCTTACCAATATCATTCTTTCGACGCATCACGAATCGTTATCTATTGATACTGGTATGAAGCCATCTGCGCTTGCTGCACCGAACGGAAAATCAAAACATTGAACCAAATTTTGTATTACCAATTCCTCTTTCTCACCTTTTCACAATTTCAGAGAGAACTATGGCACACACAGCAACTCGCCGTTACGACGTAGTAGCGGCAGCACGCAAATTTACGACAAACGGACATTCTAACGGCAGCGGAAAGCGTCCGTCGTCGGATGAAATCTTTGGCGAAGATACGTTCAATATAGATATTATGCGGCAGAAATTGCCAAAAGATGTGTTCAACGGGCTTATGGCAACGATTGAACTTGGCAAACCTGTTGACCCCAAAATCGCCGATATTGTTGCCGTTGCGATGAAAGATTGGGCAATGGAGCGTGGTGCAACGCACTTTACACACTGGTTCCAGCCGCTCACAGGCTCCACAGCCGAGAAGCACGACAGTTTTATCACGCCAAATTCCGGCGGCGGCGCTATTGCTCGTTTCTCCGGCAAGGAATTGATTCAAGGCGAGCCTGATGCGTCGTCCTTTCCTTCCGGTGGTATCCGCGCTACTTTCGAGGCTCGTGGTTACACGGCTTGGGATGTTACGTCGCCTGCCTTCATTATGAAAAATCCTAAAGGTGCGACGCTATGTATTCCCACAGCCTTTGCGTCGTGGACTGGTGAGGCGCTCGACCATAAAATTCCGCTTCTGCGCTCTATGGAAGCCGTGAATAAATCAGCAATTCGCGCACTGAAACTTTTCGGCGTGAAAGCTACGAAAGTCTATTCTACCGTAGGTGCAGAGCAAGAATATTTCCTGATAGACGAAGATTTTGCCTATAATCGTCCAGACCTCTTGCTTTCCGGTCGCACACTCTTTGGCGCAAAGCCCCCGCGGGGGCAGGAGCTTGAAGACCACTATTTTGGTTCGATTCCTGACCGTGTGCTATCCTACATGACCGATGTAGAAGAAGAATTGTACAAGCTCGGTGTTCCCGTGAAAACGCGTCATAACGAAGTTGCTCCCGGGCAGTTTGAAATCGCACCGATTTTTGAGAACACCAATGTTGCTGCTGACCATCAGCAGCTCACAATGCAAGTTCTTCGCACGGTTGCTCGCAAGTACGGTCTTTTCTGCATTCTGCATGAGAAACCGTTTGCAGGTGTGAACGGCAGTGGCAAACACACAAACTGGTCGCTCTCCACCGATACGGGTATGAATCTTTTGGAGCCGGGCGACACGCCACACGACAATATGCAATTCTTGTTCTTCTGCGCTGCTGTTATCAAAGCCGTGGATAAGCATCAGGACTTGCTCCGCGTGAGTATTGCCACCGCAGCAAACGATCACCGCTTGGGTGCGAATGAAGCTCCTCCGGCAATCGTTTCTATCTTCTTGGGCGACCAATTAGAAAAAATCTTTGCGCAATTAGAAAAAGGAAAGGCGAAAAAGTCCGAAACCAAAGACCTACTTGGCTTGGGAACACCTGTTTTGCCGCCGCTTCCGCTTCATGCCGGCGATCGTAATCGTACATCGCCCTTTGCTTTCACGGGCAACAAGTTCGAGTTCCGCGCAGTTGGTTCCAGCCAGTCTATTTCCTTCCCGCTTGTCATTCTGAATACGATAGCGGCTGAGGCAATAGACGAATTAGCAGACGAGGTAGAAAAGCATTTGAAAGCGAAAAAAACGCTGGAAGCCGCTTTGCAAGAAGTCTTGCAAGGTGTGGTGAAAGCGCACAAACGCATTATCTTTGGCGGCGACGGCTACAGCGACGATTGGAAAGCGGAAGCGAAAAAGCGCGGACTCTATATCAAAAACACCTCGCTGGAAGCGTTTGAAGCATTTCACGCTAAGAAAAATGCAGCACTCTTTAGCAAATATGCGGTTCTGAACGAGCGCGAGTGGTTTGCCCGCGAGGAAATTCTGCTCGACCAATACTTCAAGACCATCAATATCGAAGGCGAAACAACCGCATCACTTGCACAGCGCAGCATTCTTCCTGCTGCCTCGCGCTATGTGCGGAGTCTTGCTGAAACACTGCAAGCAATGAAGAGCGTTGGTGCTAGTTCCAAAGGATTGGAAAAGTCGCTCAAAGAAGCAACGTTACTTGTGGACGGCTTCAAAGACGCTTTAGAAAAACTTGTCGCGGTCAATGCCGACGAAGGCGGCGAGACTGTGCACAGCAAAGCAAAACATATGCAGGCAAAAGTGATTCCGGCAATGGCAAAAGTCCGCGAATATGCGGATAAACTGGAGAAAATTGTTCCCGACGACCTCTGGCCCCTGCCGACCTATCAAGAGATGCTTTTTGTGAAATAATCACCTTTCACCTAAAGCACACCACAACTGAATCAAACCCCGTACAGAATCTTGTTTTGTGCGGGGGTTGCTGTTTCTTTGAGGCTTTGGGGAGAAATGTGTATTTTGCAGCGAAACGTAGTCTCTTTTTCCATTTTTTGTTGCGAAAATTATGTGGTTTCTCCCATTTCTGCTTGCTTTAGTTCTTGCATTTGCCAGCCTCCAAGCACAAACATTAGTTGATGTTAGTTTTTCGCCCCAAGTGAGTGTGCAGCGTTTTGTGGCATTCAAAAAAAGTATGTTTGTGGTGGCAAATGAAGGCGTGTTTCGCACCGATAATCGTGGTACGACGTGGCAACGTGTTACTATCAATGGCACAAGTGCAACGGCAATCAACACCTATCAAACCACTTTGTACGCACGAACTGATAAGGGCTTGTTTCATTCCATGAATGACGGTGTAACATGGAGCAGTACCACAGCAGATTTAACGGGTGAATTTGTTGAAGTCGGCAAGACGTTATATGCTTTACGTGGTAGTCCTTCCAGAGGGTCAAGCTATGCGAAAGTCGTTATTGATGGTAAACTTTTTTATTCTACAACAGCAGGGGTAACGTGGAGCGAAGTAGATTTTAGCGCGACATCTTTTATGCCGACACCAATTGCCGCAATTGCGAGCTATGATGGCAAAATCTTTATTGCAACTAATACACAGCTTAATACTCAAGCGCTGGTTGTCCGTATTTTGTACTCTGCCGATGGTAAAGCATGGAAAAATTTGGGTGACGGCTTAACCTCGGGCTTCCTTGCTAGAGGAGTATTTATTGGTGGATTTGCAATCGCAAATAATCGTTTGTTTGCATTCACGATAAATGGCAATCGGCTCTATACTGCGGATGCTCTTGGGCTGGTTGGTGAAAATGTCTATGCCCTTGATTCTTCAATGCAGTCGTGGCAAGTTCTCACTCCAAAACTTCAAGTCAATACTTTGACAAGCTGTGGAGCGGCGTTGATAGGTGGCGGAAACATAACGTTTAGAGGGGGAAATGGTGCTTGGCTTTATAGCGGTGGGCTTTTCGGCATCAATCCTCTAAATCGCACGTGGCGTAGCCTCACACAAGGCTTCGGGCAACCGTGCGCGGGAGACTTTGCTCCGGGAGAAATCAAGACAACGTGCCTGAATGTTGAATACCCAACGTTTGATTCTGACGGTTATTTGTATCTTTACAATGTTCTCTTTCCCAATACTTACCAAATTCTCCGTAGTGCTGAACCACTCTGCAATCCAAGTGTCGCGGTGCAAATACTGTCCACACAACCGATAGCACTACCGCCATTTCCTAATCCTGCTCAAGACCAAGCATCCATAACTTATACCCTTACTCGCTCAAGCTATGTACGAGCAGAGATTTTTACTTCATTTGGTCATATTGTCCGCTCTGTTTTTGAAGGAGAACAAATTGCCGGAAAACATACTCTTACACTTGATATTTCCGACTTGGCTACGGGTGTGTATTGCTGCCGCATACAGACCGAAAGCGGCGTGCAAACAAATTTTATTACCATTACGAGATAATTCCATTTTTCTAGCGGCTTTCCGTCAAAATGCGTATTTTGGTCATAGGCAGTACTCATAGCTGCTATTTTGTAGAATATTTGTGGGATAGACCAATGATGTTCAAGGACGACCAAACGCACGAGCAATCTGCCGACAACAGTGCGAATTACCCGACGTGGTGGACAACCATGCTCACCCGACGCCAGATGAATACAAATATTGCAGCTTTGGCTGCCACAGCAGGGATTACGGGCTTCCTCACGTCCTGCGATGACGATGACGTTGATTCCGAAAGTGACACCCTCGAACTTCAGCGTAAAGAAGGCTGGAACGTCGGCTCGCAAGATAAAACTCTTACCTTCCGCGACAAACAAAATGCCGACAGTACGGGTTCAACGGACTGGAAAACATATACCAAGCCGGATGTTCTTCTCAAGGCGTGGCAGCCCGTTTCCAATAATGCCAAGTGGCAACCCTATTATGTTCCCACGCTTATTCAGGCGCTTTCGCAAGATACGTTGCGCTCGGTCATCACGCCCATCTGCACTCCCGCCATGCGTGAGGCGTATTCGCGCGGCTTAGGGATGCGCGAGGTGCTGAAGACTTCGGAAAACCCTGCTGCCGTCATGATTATTTCCGATATTCCCGGTCCCGAATCCGTCGCCTTCGCAGCCGCGATGGCAGACGTTGCCGAACCTGTTATCAGCTTCGATAATTTTCCGCATCCGCTTGGCGTTGTGCCTTCGCACGAGACACTTGCCGCCCTGATTTATTATGCCAAAGAAGTGAGCGAGAAAGCCGCAAAGCGCCCACAAAATCCAGCCACAATGATGGTTGTGGATGCAAATCGCCTTGCAAAATATGTTGATGCCGATAGCCAATTCGATAACCGCTATATGGCAAAGATGCCGACGGCAGACAATCTCAAAACGCTTGGTATTACGGCGGTCGTCTATGGAATGCCGAATGAAAATCAAAAAACAGAACTTGATGACCTCAATGACGATTTTGTAGCGTACCAAGAAAAAGGTATGAACGTCGAGATGCTTCCTCTTACGCGCTTTCAGCCCTCAACCGCTAATGCGGCAAACGGTAGCACTACCGCCACAGCAAGCCTACAAGCCATGCCTCACAATCAGCAACAAAATCTTCAACAGCAAAATCCGCAAATGCAGAATCAGCCCCAAGCAAATATGCAAGGGCAACCAGGCTACAATCCCCAAGCTGCTGCCGGGTATGCGGTCTATTCGCCGCCAGTGTACTATTACGGTGGTGGTCCGATGTATTCGCCATGGTTTTTTTACCATTATCCCTCCTACACCTATTACCGCACAATGCCAGCGATGACGCGGCTTCCGGCAACAACATACTCGCGGACAAGCTACGCTCCGGTGCGCCGTCCGACGATGTTTTCCGGCACTTCTATTGGCGGAAATCGTTCAGGCATCGGCAAGCAGCGTCCAAGCGGTTTTGGGCGTGTCAGTGTTCGCACGAATGCTTCCACCGGACGCTTGAGCGGCATTCGGAGCGGGCGTTCCGGATCCTTCGGGCGGAGTAGTTTTGGCGGAAGGTCGTCATGAGCGAGGGGCTACAATGATGAACAGACGCGGATTTTTTGCATCGCTCTTGGGGCGTGAACCGGAAACATTTTTTTTCGGGGTTCAGTTTGTTATTGCCACGCTTGAGAGCGATGACACTGGCAATAGGCTTCGCAGGCTCATTGCCGAGTCTTCCACGAGGAATAATGGTTCTGAGAAACCGCTTGAAAAACGAGCGCTGTACAAGCAGATTATCGCCGTTGTGCTTGAAAACAAGCCGTACTGGGAATATGGATATTGGGATTATCTTATCGAAGACAACGACACGAATACTGAGGATGAATTTGAATCGTGGGTAAGCGAAATTTCTGCAAGCATGGCGACCGAAGGCGAGGAATTGGGCGCAGATGTAGATGAAATTCACCGCCTGAGCGCCGATAAAGGGTATATTGTTGTTTCGATGGCATTTTTGCTGGAATATGCACCGCTTGAATCCGTGCACCGCCTTCTGGAGGATATGCCAGAGGACGAGTATTGGACAATGGCAGGATTCACCGAACTTTGCGAAGCGCTGCGCCGCATTGATTTTGAGTATGCCCTGCGCGATGCCGTCTTTATTATGCCCGGCAATGAGGATGACGGTTTTTCATGGGAAGATCTTCATAGTGCCGGATGGGATTATTTGAAGCCGTTGTCGCTGTAATTATCGTTGCATTGATTTTCACTTTCCACTGCTTTTCACTGCCCCGGTTTGCCACAAATCCCACTTGCCGCCCCTTCCCACAGCGTTCGCCGCCTTGCCGGCGCGAGCGTCATCCTTGCCGTAAGCCAGATTATCGGCATGATGCTGAATTTTCTCTCGGTGAGCACCATTCAGCACACATTTTCCAAAGCCGACAACGGAACATTTTTCTGGGTTCAGCAATTAAGCGGCTTTGCGTTCATTATCGCTACCGAAATGGGGATGCACTCTGTGGTTATGCGTCTCTATGTGGAGGCTTCGGCAGACAGAGCTGCTCAGGATGGGATACTCACGTCGTTTTTTCAGCTACGCTTTTTGTTGTGGCTTGCTACCAGCATTGTTCTTCTTGGTATTTGCCTTGTGCTTGAGCCGCAGATTAGCTTTGTGATGGCGTTGTATGCTTTGTATAGTCTCATCGCAGCGCGGAGTATTCTTCTTCGGACGGTCTTGGAAACGCGCCGCCGCGCTCAGAATCGCCAGCTTGCACCAGCACTGACGGGACTTTTGGACATGGCGCTTATGAGCATTTTTATCCTTGCCGATAGAGAGAACCTTACGCCTTTGCGTGCTGTCGTCTGGTTTTGTCTAGCGGCTTTGCCAGGCTTTGTTATTCTTCTCGCTACGGATGGTCAGTGGAAGCTACTTGTGACAAAGCGCTTTGATACTGGTGTCGTAAAACGCCTTCTCTACGAAACAGCGCCAATTTTGGTGAGCCTGTGCCTGATGCAAATTCAAGACAAAAGCGACACCTTTGCACTCAATCTCTTGTACGGACGCGAGGTGCTTGGTGTCTATAGTGCTGTCATGCGCATTACTCTGCCTTTTGTGAGCTTGCTGATGATTATTTCGACGGTGATGGCTCCACCCATCACGCAGCTTCGAGCAAGCGATAATGAGCGCTGCAAGGTATATGTGTTGGAAGGTTTAAAACTGACGCTGCTTGCGGCGACTGCCTGTGCGGTCGGTATCGGCAGCTTGGCGGAGGGCGCAATCTGGGCAACGGCGGGAAGTCAGTATCTTTCGTTTTCGCTTGAATTTATTGTTGGTGCGTGGTCATTAGTGCCGAGCTTGTGTGTGGCATATCTTTTCTCCATTCTTGTTGCTCTTGGGCTTAATAGAACTGTTCTGCCGATGATGCTAACCTTGAGTGTCTGCGCGGTGATTGGGAACGTGATTTTTACGCCGAATTATGGAGTTCTGGGCGCAATCGCAGCACGGATAACGGCAACAATGCTCGCGGCAGGCGTGGGACTGGGGATTGTGCAAAAGTTCATGCAAAATGGCGCTTTACGGATGATGCTGCTTCGGTTTGCCGCGTTTACCTGTCTCATGGTTTTCTCACTGTGGGGAGTGCTTATGCTGACACCACTTGTTTCTATCCCGTTCACGGCGGCAATTATTCTTCGGACGCTGGTGCTCGCGGTTGTGTTTGTGCTAGGGTGCTTAGGGACTGGTTTGCTGCGAAAGGATGATATAGGACTTTTATCGAATGTTGTCAAGTCTCCGTCTTGATAGTGCTGAAGAGCATAGATTATGAAGTTCAACCCTACGAGAAGGGCATGACGAGGGCAATAAAAAAGCCGCTTCAGTAATGAAGCGGCTTTTGCCGTAGTTTGTGTGACCCCGGATGGTCTTTCTGACCAAACAGCCTCACAAAAGACCCGCTTAACTACTTGCGAGTACTCTACAAAAATAGCCAGTTGAAGATAGAAGTTTAGGACATGATTAGGACAGTTTACTCTGACTAATAAGTTTCTCTAACTCCGATGCACGAGGCTTCTTGCGGTAGTTTGATTCCTGTACGGCAACTGAATGACCACACAGATACGCTGCCACGTGAGGCGGTAATCCTTCATCATCTATCCATTCATTTTCACGCATTTTGCGAATGGCATGGAAGCCAAGTGATTCTATGCCAATACCTGTACAAGCATCACGCATATAGCTTTGAATTCGGGGTAACGTTGTCCAATGGAAAACTTTCTCGCCCGTATTGATAAACCGTAACTCGTTCAAAATTTCACAAAGTCTTGGAAATGGTGCAAGCGGTATTTCACGCTCAATGCCACCTTTGCCATCTACAATGATTTTGCGTTCATCTATTGCTGACCAATGTAATTTAAGTGCTTCGCTTATGCGCATAGCTGTTTGCCCAAGAAACTCCAAAAGCAAAGCAAATTCTTCGCGTCCTTCTGCTCGTGACCATGCAGCCAAGCGTTCTACTTCTACTCGTGTAAAAGGGTTGATACTGACTTTAAGAGCCTTCGGCTTCACAATCATTTTTGCCGGATTTGTTACCGTCCAGCCCTGTTTATTGCAATATTCAAAGAACGCATGAACCCGCTTTAATGTTGTGCGTTTAGTGTTATTATGCGCATCATATCCTTGCAAGCCGGCTGTTATCATTGTCCGGCAAGTTTCTACATCGGAAATAGGGCAATCGTGTGTCAGTAATAACCGAAAAGCTCGTTTGTACTGTAATTGCAAGCCATACACAAGATTGGGCATGACATCCCGCATAAAGTCTTGAATAGCCTCGCTAAGATATTTTTCTGGTTTCGCTTCTTCTTTGGGATGCAAAAATTCCAAAACACGATTTTCCAACATCTGCAGTGCTGATTTGCGATTCTTTTCGTGCCAAATTAAGCCTGTTGAATAACGCTGCCCATTCACCTCAGTATAAACCACTCCACCACGATTCAGACAAAATCCGATGCGGTAAAGCGGATGTGACCAGCGTTCCGTTTGCTTGCGTGGGCGTGGCATGATAATTCAATATGTAAATCCGTTATCGAAGACCTTTACGACGCTGAAAAAGCGCTGTAACAATTTCTTGTATATCTTTCGCCATATCCGCCGGGTCCAAAAAATCACGTAATTGTTCTGGTGTTGAGATTCCGGCTGACCTAAGCATTTCTAACATCATTTTTTCATCGGAAGCCGGATCTTGACGGCGTTCTCCTGTTTCAAGCCAATGCAAATCGCACCCTTCACGCATCAGAGGAAGGTGGAGATTCTTCAAATTCAAGCGACCATCGAGATATTTTGCTACGTGCGACGGCTGAATATTCATTCGCTCTGCGAATTCTTTATTCGTCCATCCCTTCGTATCTATCCACTCGCGTAGGCGTAGTAAAGAATTTTCACCGCTTTGCATGACAATTTTGTTTGCTTGTTTCCGACAATTTTGTTATGTTGATGGAGAATTGTCAGCTAAATATAAACAAAATTGTTATGAAAAAGGCATGAAAACGAATAGAGAACTCGCAAACAAAATAAAACTTCGGTATGGTACGGCAAAGCTTGTAGCTGAAGAGCTTGGTATAAAAGGGAGTACGGCACGAATGCGAATACGAAATGGAAATGTTGAAGCAATTCGCCTTGCCATCAAAATTGAGCAACAACAAGACCAAAAAGCAGCACAGGAAGTAAAAGAAATTTTGGCATTTACCAATCATACAAAGTAATGCTTTATACGCTTCCCAATCTCGCCGCTGCCCTCGGCGTTAGTTACCGTGTCGTGCAGCGTTTACGAGCCAATGGTTTCCTGAAGCCCCATCAATGTAATGGAACGAGGGAATACTATACAATGCGTGAGTACGAAGCTGCCGCCGCGGCAAGTGTTGCTAAGAGTTCTCAACGTGCCACGCTGACACAAACCATGCAGAAAAACTATAAGACGCACCATAACCAACCTCCGATAATTGACTACGACACCATTTTTCAACGCAGCCCATGAAAGATGCCTATTATTTCCAGCACGACGCAAACGCCCGGCACGACCCAAAAC
>CALCNX010000035.1 GCA_937899715.1 uncultured bacterium
ACTTCGGGCTTTGCCCGCTTTTTTTACCTACTTTCCGACTTTTCAAACAAGCTCTCAGAGGTACGGTCAAGAAACCTGCCTCGCCGTGTCATCATTGTGCAATAATCGTATAGTGTTCTATACTCGGTCGTCATGGAGCCGCGTACAGGACATTCACCTTCTATTTGCTCACATTCAAGGCTTTGGAGGTCATCAACGCTGAGAAATGCACTCATCATTGGTTTGTGAACTTGCTCTGGGAGTGGGCGCTGTAATGCCGCAGAATCAAGCGGTAGCGCCCCGATGCACAACGCAAATGCCGGAAGCCCTTTTTGCTCACCGCCTGTGTGGAAGGCAACGAGTACACGTCCGATATTTCGTGCTTCGTAGAAGGTTTTGTAATACCATGCCACCGACCGACATTCATCCTCAGCTTCGTCATCATCGGTCAAGTAGGGCGGAATCGGCTTTCCGGCAGCTGCAAATTTTTTGATTTCTCGTGTGTTCGAGCACTGCTGTTCTGTTTTTACTTGATTAACCATGCCCGGTTTGGTGCTATACACTTCTCGGAGCCGTATCATTGCGACAGTGTCAGTCTCCATGAGGCGAAATGGTGCATTCTCAATTCCGCGAGCCGTATCGCTCCAAGCAAGAAACTGTTGATATGCCTGTTCCGCGGCACGCCCCGAGCGCACCGACGCACTATATCGAAGGTTGTGCAGGAGCGTGTCAAGATATTCCGACATATTCTTTGCTTTGGTGCCGTCTATACTCGCTGTGCTGCCCCACGAGGTTATCTCCTTTTTATCCGTTTTGGTTGAAATAGTCTGTAAATCGGCACTTGTCCATATATTTTTCAGAAACATATTATTGCTGCTAAGGGCGCATTGCACAAGGTCGCTCGTACTTGCCTGCTCAAGCAGAGTGCTCCAGTATCCGCCATCTCCTATACCAAACGGCACAAGTGCAAGCAGACGTGCAGTAGTGGGATTGTTTTCAGCGCTCTCATCTACAAAAGCGATGCAATGACTGTTGGAGGGAGCCGTCAAGCGTGAACGATACTCCCACAAACGTTCACACGCTTCGGGCGAGGAGCTTTCGGCAATAAGGTGCGTGGGCTTGGGCAGCCCAAACCGTGCGTTCCATTCAATTTTTGACCACATATCGCAATCCTCTCTCAGCGCAAGCTCATCTTGCTGCCGTAAGTTGAGCTTGCCCGTCGTCGGCAACTCCACATTTAAGCGTCGAAACATTTCCGATACGCCGTATTGTTTGTGAAGAATCTGCATATTCAAATGCTTTGCTTGAAGGAGTACGGCAAGTTTCGGTGGCAAGGAAACAGTGCGAATATATCGGCGAAGCCACTGCTTGAACGTATCTTCCGATGTGGGGGAGTGCTGCTCTTTGGAAATATCGTGGACGAAAGCAACCTGTACTTTTGCAAACTTCCTGCGGATAGGTAAAGTATCGGTCATACCATTCAAAGGGTTACGCACGTAGAGACCGTATTGGAGTACTAAAACGCCTTTGAGAGAATAGAGTTCGCGGTTGGGTAAAGGAAGGTTAATCCCAGAGGCTTCAAATTCGGCATCAAATGCGCTTTGGTCGGCATTGGGGCGAATAGCAAGGCAATGTAAGGTTTGTGGCGACAAGCGCCATTGCGATACCGTATCCGGCGTGTTCCCTGCGTACAATGCAAGTGACGAAGCTACGTAATCAAGATATGGCGCTGCTCCTGTTATCTTCATATTCCCCGTTGTGGCATATATGATTTCGGGGCGTTCATCTTTTGTTCGAGAAACCGCATCAATCGGGACATGGACGGAATACGGCGGTGTGAGCTGCGTTAATGTGAATGTGGCATTTACGTTTGCTGCGTCTCCTACCGTTGCTCCGGTAATAATCGCGAATTGTTTGTCGTGCGATTGAGAAATCCAATTTCCGTAGCTATGATTGGGGCGCAGGATACTGAATGTCGGCAGTGCTGTATCACTCAGCAATGTGAGCGTGTCTGCTCCGCGTATCCACAATGCACGAACAATAATTCGTTTCGCCTGAGCCGTCACATAGCCAAAACGGAAGTGATTTGACCAATTGTTACCTCCAAAGCGTGGGTTCTTATATGCAAAACGCTCGTCAAGCGGGATTCTCTCTTCCTGTCCGTTCCCGATACGGCAAGTCAGTAGAGGCACCATTTGAGGATTATTACAAGCATTGGGACTGAAACTTGCATCGACAATCACTCTTCTGCCAATGGTGGTGCGGGCAATCGTAATATGCGTTGCCCGCATCACGGAAGAATCCTGTTTGGTAAGAGTTGGTGCGCTTGGCGTTTGTTTTGCGGCATCTCGCTTTTGCGCCCGAAGAACGGAAGTATTCAAAGCGCAAAATGTTGCGATTATTACCCAGATGATTACACGTGTTTTTTGATTTGTCCTTATCATCGAAGCTGTTGGAAAATGAAGGAGAATTATAACTTTCCTCGAAAATATCTATTTTTCTCCTGAATCCAAAAGTATCTTGAGTTGAACGTGCCGCTCTCTATGCCGATGCTATCAGCGCCGTCATAACAATCATTACCATTATCATTACGGCAAAAGCAAGTGCGAAGCCAAGATTCGATGGTGATTTCATGATATTTTCTCCGAAAAATGGGCGAGATACTCTACTGTTGTTAATGATTAACGATAACCGTTGAGCGGCTGAGAGCAGTGCCTGCACTTACTTCCACTATGTACGAGCCATTAGTCAGCGAAGAAACATCAAAGGTCACGCTTGGTGTGCCCGTACTTACTGTTTGCGAAGCGACTTCCGAACCCAGCGTTGTCAAGAGACGCACCCGCACAGAACTTGCTGAGGACGGAACACCGCTGATGCCGACATTGAGCGTACTGGAAGCCGGATTCGGGTATGTGCGGACGGTAATGGAAGAAGTCGGGGGTGTAGATGATGATGACGACGACGAAGATGACGAGCTGGTCGGCGTGTAGCCTTCGTAGTAAGGTGCATAATTTGCCACTGAACCGTAAGCACTACTCCACAATGCTGCTTTTTCTGTGTGTGTTGCCCAGATGAGTTGTCCTGATGTGGTATAGGAGCGCAGCGCTGTGATAATTTGCGCAATTTTATCGGCATAGCCCGATGAGGTAAAATACTTTTGATGAATGCTGATAGCGCAAGAATACATCGCACCTGCCGGATAGTGACTGACCGAATCAAGCGTAGCAAGGACGTTAGCAACGATTGTCGCGGCACTTGTGGTATCGGTCAGAAGGTTTTCATAGCCATTTCCCAAAAGAATGAGAGAGTTCGCGGGAGCATTTGTGAAGAAATTGCTAAGGCTTGTGGGCTTCCAAATGCCGAGAGCGTGTAGGTCATTCGCATGGTCGGTCATACCCCGTGCATTAACCGATGCACCGCCCCAGAGGATTTGTGGTGTCCACGTGGTAGCGGGATATGCTCTGCCTTGTAATCCATGCGCAAGCGAATCCCACGTATAGCCCGTGTATGCGCCGCCACCCGTACCTTGTGCAGCATTGTAAGTGAAGCCGCCGACGACGGGAGCAGGCGTTACGCCAAGTTGATTGAATAAATACGCAACGTCGGCATAATTATAGTCGTATTCGTGAGCGTGGGGCGTTACTTCGATTGCGCCGGAATTATCTTCAGCAAGCCACCGAACAATCGTCTTGTAGTTCGTGGAAGCGTCCTGCGGGTCAAGCGAACTTGTGCCTTTCAAGAATCGCCAATCCGATTGCCAGTCCCATTTTGCGCCGCCCGTGCGCACTTTGTCGGCAATGTCTTTAATAATAGGGCGTAGCGTCGAAAAGACTGTTGAATTTTGGTAGCTATCGCGCGATACACTTGAGTAATCATCTTCCTCGTTGTGGGAATTAAACGTGATATAGAGCGGTGTTCCGGTGAAGGTGGTAGAAGACGTTGCTCCAACTGAGCCGCCTGTGGAAGTCGTTCCTGTACTCGAAGAGGGTAACGTTCCTGTCGTAGAACGTACAGAACCTGTTGTGGATGGCAGCGTTCCCGTTGTGGAGCGTGCTGTGCCTGTGCCTGTGGTTGTGGGCAGTGTTCCTGTTGTGGAGCGTACGGTTCCAGTCGTCGCGGGGTGTGTGGTTCCTGTTGTGCTGAGGCGTGTTTGTGCAGTTGCAGACAAGGATACAAGGGTTGTGCAAAGAAGCACCGCGAGGGCAAATACGAGCGTTTTCATAGCATTTCTCCGAGTGAGGGTTTTGAGGAGGTAATTGGTAACATCTTAAAAGGTTCTTCGAGCCTTACACTATGAAAAACCGCATAAAACCTCACTCGTTACAGACCAAAAGGTCACGACTTTCTATGCCAAAAGGTCATATTTTCGTATGCTGATATTTGGCTCAAAATGTCGTCTTTTTGGCTTTTAATACGTCGAAAATAGCGTGTAAATTGCCATTGTGTAATTCACGATGTTGTCCGTATAGTTTATATTCATTCTTCCTGAAAGAGACGAATCAATGCCTACAACCAAGCAAACAGCACTTCTTATTATTGATGTTCAACAGGCTTTCAACAACGAGGCATATTGGGGCGGGAACCGCAATAATCCTCACGCTGAAGAAAACATCGCCCGACTACTTGCTGCGTGGCGAGAAAAAGGCTTACCCATTTTTCACGTGCAGCATTGCTCGGCAAACCCAAAATCGCCGTTGCACGAAACGAACGAAGGGAATGCCTTCAAAGAAGTAGTGAAGCCGACGGCGGGCGAACCGATTATCAAAAAGTCGGTCAATAGCGCGTTTATTGGAACAAATCTGCAAGAGTATTTGCAGGCACAAGGTATCACAGGCGTTGTGATTGTCGGTTTGATAACTAATCACTGCGTTTCGACCACTGCCCGGATGGCAGCAAATCTCGGCTTTCAGACAACGGTTGTTTCCGATGCTACGGCAACATTTGACCGCGTAAGCTACGATGGTCGCTGTTTTAGTGCTGAAGAAATCCACGAGATTTCATTAGCAAGTTTGCACGACGAATTTGCAACTATTGCGAACACCTCATCAGTGCTCGCTTTGTCGGAAGAATCGTTGTCGTGAATGCTGGAAGGGCGGTCATTTTTTTTAGCTGGTGAAATATCGTTCCATGACTTATCTTGAAGATTCGTCCCATCGCACGGTAGTTCAAAGGCTCAGTATTTGAGGGATCAAGAGCGGCAACAGATTCCGATGTAATCGGAGGCTTCGGGTCGAAGACTCTGGTAACGCCGCAGTCTTTACAGCGATAGCGTTATTTCCCTTGCGGTGTATGTCCATTCAGGACGATATTGATGCTCTGGCAGCAATCGCAGTGACGTGGTTCGATGAGCATAGATTGGGGATGAGTGAGAAAATCACAATTTACCTACATCAACTTATTTTTAACACCACCGATACGGTCTATATCGCCTGATTCAAAGAGGCGATACGCATTTTCTAAACTTTTTTTGTCTATATTTCTCATATTCAGAACCTAATGCGAAAGCGCCCAAACAAGAATATTGACCCCGAATTTCAAGGCTTCCTCGCGCTTTTCGGGTGGGTCATTGTGAACGGTAGCATCTGCCCAGCCGTCGCTGGGGTTGCTTTCGTAGGTGTAGAAAACACACAAACGTCCGTTGTGAAAGAGACCAAAGCCTTGCGGGAGCTTGCCGTCGTGTTCGTGTACTTTCGGAACGCCATTGGGGAATTTGTAAAAAGATGAATAAATGCCGTGTGAGAAAGGCAGTTCAGCAAACTTTTGTTCGGGAAAAATCTTGAGCATTTCTTTGCGAATCGAAGCATCTAAGCCATAATCGTCGTCAATGTAGAGGAAACCACCATTTTGTAGGTACGCACGGAGATTGCGCACTTCGCGGTCAGAAAAATTGACCGTTCCGTGTCCCGTAAGAAAGAGCACGGGATAAAGAAAGATGTTATCCGACGACAAATCTACCGCCTCAAAAACAGGAACCGCGTCAGTACCCGTTTTTGCTTGAAAATAGCGCAGAAGGTTGACTTCCGCCGAAGGGTCGTTGTACCAATCACCGCCGCCGTTGTATTTCACGCGGGGGAGCTTGAGTACACTTGTAGCGGCTTTTTGTTGCGCGGAGACATCGGCGGCAAAAGCACTTGAAAGAATAAGTACGGTGATGATGCGAAAAAGCATGGGCAGAAGAATAAAATAAAAAAAATATGTCGTCGGTAAAATTTTGTACAATTCAGGAATCTCTGTGGTTAAAAACTATGGCTGACGAACCATCACGGCTGAACTAACCATCATCGTTGAACAGTATCGGAAGCCTTCGTAAAAACTGTGCTGTGCTTGGATTCCAGCTTGCGCCGTCTGCGGGACTCGTACCAGTACTGCCCTATCTCGCCGGAAAAGAGAATAACCAATGCCGAATAATACACCCAGAAAGCAACAGCCACCGCCGCGCCGTAAATGCCATAGACTTTTCCGTAAGTAGCAAAGTTTTTCACATAAAATCCAAATCCGAAGCGGGCGCACTGCCAGAAAATAACACTGAAAAGAGCGCTCGAAAGTATGACCGAAATAGGCGGCAAACGGTTTGGTGTGAAAGTATAGAGCGAAACAAAAAAGACATACACAATAGCTGCCGAGACAAGACCGGCAGCCAGTGAACGCACGATATAGCCGCCGGAAACGGCTGCCGTTGCCCAGTCTGCCGCGCTCATGGCGAGGCGTGGGGCAGTGTGGGACATGAGAATTGCCGCTACAAAGAGTGCTAAGAGCAAAGAATCACGACCCACAGCGCTCCAGAAGGTTTTTTCATGCCGGAAACCGAATACAGCATTGAGCGCGGTGCGGATGGAACCGAAGAGTGCCAGCGACACCCAGAAAAGCGCCGGAATACCAATCCACGCCGCCGAGCCGGAATTTTGCAGCACATTATTGATTTCACTTTTCACAAGGTCTATTGCTGCATCCAAGCCACCGTCGGGAGGCAAGACATCCAACAAAAAATCTTCGATTGCCCCGATAACCAGCGTTCTATCCATAAACATACCAATCACAAAGACCATGACCAGCATCGTTGGGAGAATAAAAATCAAAATATTGAACGCGATGCCTGATGCAGCGAGATAAATATGATGTTCGTCAGCTCGGCGTAAAATACGACTTGCTACACGCCACACGCGCTTTGCGGTCGGTAGGAAGCCCTGCTCCTGAGGGGTTTCTGTTGGTGGTTTATGGGGGAAGCTGTGTTGCATGAGATACGATTGTCAATCAATGAGCGTGTTTTCTCTCGCAAAAATGGGAATTTTCCGTAATTTCAACACTATTATTCTTCGCAAATATCTCGAACCATGATATGAAAAAAAACACCAACGCCACTTTTGAACAGCGTTTAGACCGCTTGGAAGAAATCGTCGCCTTGCTCGACCGTGGTGATGCGCCGCTGGAAGAGCTTCTTGCGCTGTACGAAGAAGGCATCGTTCTTAGTAAGGAATGTAGCGACTTTTTACGTCAAGCAGAGCAAAAAGTAACGACATTGCAAACCGCACAATCCCAAGCGCTGCCACTATGAACCCGACCGTGCCGACAGGTATGCGCATTGCCGTTGTGATTGTCAATTACAACGTCAAAGACCTTCTTGTTTCCTGCCTTGCGTCGCTGCAAGCCTCACTGGAAGGGATTTCGTCGGAAATAATCGTCGTGGATAATGATTCCACCGATGGCTCGATTGACTACGCCGAGCCGATGTTCCCTTCTGTGCGCTTTATACGGTTGGGCAGCAATTTAGGTTTCGGCACCTCCAATAATATCGGTTTCCGTGAAGCACTGGAAAAAGGAGCAGAATACATTCTTTGCCTTAACCCCGACACGCTCATCAGCGAAGATACAATGCGGGTGATGCTGGAGTACATGGATGTGGAGCCTAGTGTGGGGCTTGCAGGCTGTAAACTTCTGAATGCTGACGGTACGTTTCAACTTGCCTGTCGGCGCGGTTTCCCGACTCCGTGGGCTTCGTTCTGCAAGGTATTCGGCTTGCAGGCGTTGTTTCCCAATTCACCGCGCTTCGCACAGTATAACCAGACCTTTCGGAGTGAGGACGAAACGTATTTTGTGGATGCCGTGATGGGCGCATTCATGTTCATTCGCCGTGAGGCACTGGAACAAATTGGCGGCTTCGATGAAGATTTTTTTATGTACGGCGAGGATTTGGATTTGTGCTTTCGGATTCAGCAAAACGGCTGGAAAATCACGTATCTGCACACAACATCAATCATCCACTACAAAGGCGAAAGCACGCGCCGCAGCGCTATCAACGAAGTAAAGCATTTCTACGAAGCAATGGAGATTTTTGCACGGAAGCATTATGGCTCTTCGCGGCTTTTTTTGACGTTTTTGCGTGTGGGCATTGCGGCACGTTCGGCGCTGGCATATTTATCGCTGTACAGGTGGGAAGTAATTTTTGCTGTGGCGGATGTCGTCGCGCTGAACGCTGCTATGCTTATTGGCTCGTTTCTCTGGAAAGGGCGTTTTTATGCGTTCCCCGACTATGCCTATCCGACTGTTTTCGTGGTGGTTTCGTTTGTAACGCTGCTTTCAATGGTTGCTGCGGGCGAGTATTCGCCGTACTCAAAGCCGTCTATCCGCCGAGCATTTTCGGGCTTGATGATCAGTTTTTTCGGGCTGTCGGCATTAACCTATTTTTTCAAAGACTATGCCTTCAGTCGCGGCGTATTGCTCCTGACGATTGGCATTGGTATCGTACTGACATCGCTCTTCCGCATCGTTGCCGAAATCGCAGAGAAGATTGCGGGCGGCGAAGCAGAGCGGCGGATTGCCTTTATTGGCGAGAACGCTGCCACGCAGCACCTGATTGAACAGTTAGATGCTCCCAATGCTGCCTCTGTGGGCAAGCGCAGCCGTGCACGGGTGGTGGGCATTATTACCACAACGGGTATTCCATCTGCCAATGAGACTGTGCAAGCACAAGATTCTATGCCGACTATCGGCAATATCTCGTACTTACGCAAAATCATTGAGCAATACCGAATTGATGAAGTGATTATTACCGATACCGCCATGCAGCGAGCAGAAATCGTGCAGCACATCATGGAAGCAGCGCAAGTAAGTGGAACGAAGGCAACGCACAGAGCAACATTTAGGTTTGCCCAAGAATATGACGAAGTTATCGCCGGAAGAATTGTAGAAAAATATGTGGGGAATATTACGGGCGGTTTTTCGGGCGGAGGCTTTGGCGGAAGCGCTCCACCAATCGTTTCGTACAACTTGGCACAGTGGAAATTTCGCCTCGCCAAACGCATCATGGACATCGTGGGTGCTATTTTTATTTTGACAATCGGTTTACCTGTTGTAATTTTGCGTAAACCTCGTCGCTACAAAGAACAGCACCACATCCGCCGCCGTGTTCAAAATATCGTGGATGTTCTCGGAGGTAAAAAAAGTCTCATTGGCTTGTATCCAATAGATATACATCATAGAACAGAGTCGCCGGCTACCACAAAACAAAATCACCTGTTGACATTGGGGAAAATAGGCTTAACCGGGCTTGCACACGTCCATACCCCTGAGCAGCTCTCCCCGCTTGCACTACAAAATTTGAATGAATTTTACGTGCGTCATTATTCACTGTGGCTTGATGTTGACATACTTGTAACACTCTTTTTTCGCGTAAACCGTAATGAGCAACGATCTCAGGAGTGATGCGGCTCCGAAAGCCGCCCCCAAAGTAGTTTTGGAATTTGAAAAACCTATTGTAGAACTCGAAAAGAAAATTGCGGAAATGCGTGCGATGCCCAATGCAAGCGACATTACACCCGAAATAGACAGTCTGCAATCCCGCGTCGAGCAGCTTCGTGTGGATGTCTATTCCAAACTTACACGGTGGCAGCGTGTTCAGATAGCACGTCATCCGCAGCGTCCGTACACATTGGATTATTGCGCCAATGTTTTCACGGAGTTTACCGAACTGCATGGTGACCGTACCTTCCGCGACGACCCTGCAATAGTCGGCGGGCTTGCACGTCTGGATGGAAAACCTGTGATGGTTATCGGTCATCAAAAAGGACGCGACACTAAACAAAACGTCATTCGTAATTTTGGAATGCCTGATCCAGAAGGTTATCGCAAAGCATATCGTCTCTTTCAACTTGCCGAACGCTTTAAGCGCCCTGTTATCTGTCTTCTGGACACGCCAGGCGCATATCCGGGCATAGGTGCTGAGGAGCGCGGTCAAGCAGAAGCAATTGCACGAAATTTGAAACTTCTTGCTACTCTCAAAACACCCGTCATTATTGTCATTATTGGCGAAGGCGCGTCCGGCGGTGCGCTTGGTATTGGTGTCGGCGATCGTATTTTAATGCTTGAAAATTCATGGTATTCTGTTATTGCGCCGGAATCATGTTCCAGCATCTTGTGGCGAAGCTGGGATTACAAAGAACAAGCTGCTGAGGCACTTAAATTAACTGCGCCCGACTTGCAATCTGTTGGTGTTATTGACCATATTATTCCCGAACCTATCGGTGGTGCACACGCTCATCCGCAACAAATATACGACACCGTGCGTACTACTCTTACAAACGAACTTCAGATGTTGCTGCAAATACCACTCCCCCAACTTATTGACAAGCGCATTGAAAAATTCTGCGCTATGGGCGTATGGTCAGAGGGGTAACTTGGAATTACTTTTGTTTCGGCAGGAATTATGCGCCGACTCATGTACAGGGAAATCCGCTTGAAGCTACTATTGATGCTGTTTGCAGCTTTTTATATTTACTTTTGTATCATTTTTTTTCTATCACCAATTTTTGTTTTTCTAGGAGAAATGCTCTATGAATAACGAGGAACGTACCTCGCCCGGCAACGAAGCCGATGATTCTTCGTCCGGCTCTCATCGCCGCGATGGTTCAGGCAATGCCTATAGCACTAACATTGGCAGTACTTATTCTACCGACTACAATAGTGACGGTTACAAGGGAGGGGCATATAACCGTCCGCAGGGTAACTACGGCAACCGTGATAATTACGGTAATCGGGACAATTACGGCAACCGCGATAATTACGGTAATCGGGACAATTACGGTAACCGCGATAATTACGGTAATCGTCAGGGCGGTGGCTATCAGCAACGCGACAACTATGGCAACCGCGATAATTACAACAATCGTCAAGGCGGTGGCTACCAACAAGGCGGTGGCTACCAACAGCGCGATGGCGGTGGTTATCAAAATCGTCAAGGCGGTTATCAGCAGCGCGACAATTATGGTAATTATGGCAACCGTGATAATTACAATAACCGTCAAGGCGGTGGTGGTTATCAACAAGGTGGTGGCTACCAGCAACGCGATGGCGGCGGTTATCAGAATCGTCAAGGCGGCGGTTATCAGCAGCGCGATGGTGGTTATCAGCAACGTGATGGCGGTGGTTATCAGAATCGTCAAGGCGGTTATCAGCAGCGCGACGGCGGTGGCGGTTATCAGAATCGTCAAGGCGGTTATCAGCAGCGCGATGGTGGCGGTTATCAGAATCGTCAAGGCGGTTATCAGCAGCGCGATGGCGGCGGTTATCAGAATCGTCAAGGCGGTTATCAGCAGCGCGATGGCGGTGGTTATCAGAATCGTCAAGGCGGTGGTGGTTATCAGAATCGTCAAGGCGGTGGTGGCTATCAGAATCGTCAAGGCGGCGGTGGCTACCAGAATCGTCAAGGCGGCGGCTATCAAAACCGTGGCGGTGGCTATAACCGTGGCGGTGGCTATAACCGTGGCGGGCAGCAACGTCCCGATGGGCGCGTTATGCGTTCCCGTCAGCAGCAACAGCGCAAGCAACAACCACGTAAGCCACAAGCAGGACACCTTGTCTCATTGCCACGGATGTTGGCAATTCAGCAGTTTGCCTGCCGGAAAATTGCTGTGGATTATATTCGCAACGCCCGTGTGATGGTGAACAATGTTATTTCGCAAGATCCAAATGTGCGTGTCAACTACAAGCGTGATGCCATCAAAATTGACACGATGGACTTACAGCGCAACCGCCCTTCCACATACATTCTCGTCAATAAACCGGCAAAAGTGTCCGGTTCGCGCGAGGCGCAAACCTTCACACTTCATTCGATGATTCACGATGCTGAGGCGTGGTACTTCCCGCTTGGGCGTTTGCTCAAAGCATCATCAGGACTGACGTTGCTTACTAACGACCCCGCGCATAGTGCGCAAGTGTCAACGGCATTCAATTACGTGGAAAAAGAATATCGTATCAAAGTACAACGTCAGGTTAAAAAAACCGAACTGACAGCTATGACCAAGGCTCTGAAAGAATTGAATCCCGGAAATAGCGATGTGGCAAAAGTAGAAGTCGTGCAAAAAAATACACGTAATTGCTGGATTGCTTTCACGCTTTACCATGGTTCGTTTTCTGACTTGTTTGCTATTTTGAAGAATGTAAAGCTGGAGCCACTTTCGATGCAACGTTATCGTATTGGCGGGCTTAATGCCGACAACCTCACCCCCGGCTCATGGAAGCAATTGAATAATGTCGAAATTGCCCAGATGTTCGGAACGACTACCGAAGGCGCATCGTTCTTCTTCAAGTAAGAAGTTTTACAACAATGCTTCCGTACAAAACAAAACGGCTTCAAATCACGTATTTGAAGCCGTTTTTGCTATAAAAAAATGACTGCAAGAGGTATATTTACCGAACTTCCCCGACATAGACGTATGCAATCCCGAAAGTAAGCGGTTCATAGCCCGTACTGACAAATGCTTCTGTCTCGCGCATTAAATCATCGAAATCATCGCCACAAGGAAACTGTGCTGCTGTACGATTCAAATAACTGTACGCTTCTTTATTACCCGTTAAAATGCCGCCAACAAAAGGAATAACGTGATTGCTGTAAAAGCGGTAGAGGGCACCCATCACGCCTTTGGGCTGCCCAAACTCCAATACAACAACCCGTCCGCCCGGACGCACGACGCGAGCCATTTCCCGCAATGCCTGCACGGGGACATCCACATTGCGAATACCAAAGGAGATGCTGGCAATATCGAATGAACTGTCTGGGTACTGCAAATTCATTGCGTCAGCAACCTCGAAGCGAACCGATAAACCACGTTTATTGGCTTTTTCGGGAGCAGTTTCCATCATCTCAGCGCAGAAATCTGTCCCGACTACGCTGCCTCCATCACCGACAGCCTTTTTGAAGGCAATTGCCAAATCGCCTGTACCAGTGGCACAATCAAGAACACTCATTCCCGCTTTCGCATCGGAAAGTCGCACCACTACTCGTCGCCAGAGGTGATGAATGCCTAATGATAAGACGGTATTGCTGACATCATAGCGGGGTGCAATGGTGGCAAACATTGTGCGAACAGTTTCACTCATGGTGAGAATAATTAAATAATTAACGGTGAAGAAAGGCTACTAACCTTTGTGGATTGTTAATTTTCCTTCCCAAACTCCAGCAAATACGCCTTAATCAATTCATCCAAATCGCCGTCCATGACTGAGTGAACGTCTGTTACCTTCGTTTCGGTACGGTGGTCGTTGACCATTGTGTAGGGCTGAAAAACGTAGGAGCGAATCTGGCTGCCCCACTCAATTTTCTTTTTTGAGCCTTCGATAGCTGCTTTTGCTGCTTCTTGTTCTTCCAGTTGCTTTTGGTAAAGCCGCGATTTGAGCATCTTCATTGCCCGTTCGCGGTTTTGGAATTGCGAGCGCTCTTGCTGACACGACACAACGATTCCCGACGGGATGTGGCGCAGACGCACCGCTGTTTCCACCTTGTTTACGTTCTGCCCACCTTTTCCGCCAGAACGGAACGTATCCATTTCCACATCGGCGGGGTTGACGGTTATTTCAATCGTGTCGTCAATTTCGGGATAGACATACACCGATGAAAACGAGGTTTGGCGCTTGCCCTGAGCGTTAAAGGGGGAAATTCGCACCAGACGATGAACGCCGTTTTCCGCTTTGAGATAACCATACGCAAATTGCCCTTGAATCTCTAACGTAACCGATTTTATGCCCGCCACATCGCCTTCAACTTCTTCGGCGAGATAAATAGTGTAGCCACGGCGCTCCGCCCAGCGCATATACATCCGCATCAGCATTTGCGACCAGTCCTGAGCCTCTGTGCCACCTGCACCAGCATTGATGGTCAAAATAGCGTTGCGGTGGTCATCGGGACCGGAGAGAATATTTTTAAGTTCAAGGTTATTGACAAGTTCTTTGGCATGAGTGATTTCCTGCGCAATATCCGTTTCCATGGAAGCATCGTCCATTTCCTCGGCAAGTTGAATCATTGTATTTGCATCATCAACGGCTTTCTGTGCGGCTTTCCAGCCATCTACCCATTCCTTGAGCAGGGCAGTATGCTGCATAATATTCCGGGCAGCATCAGCATCGTCCCAAAAGTTTGGTGCTTCGGAATCAGCTTCTAAGCGGCGTATTTCGTCAGTCTTGGCAGCAACGTCAAAGAAACCTCCGTAGGTTCTCAGTGCGTTCGGTCAGGTCGTGGAGCAAGGTTTTTTGCGGTTCAAACATGATTTTTCCTAAAGTGAGATAAAAATAAACAGATGTAGCAAGTTGATATTGTTGGAATTGCAGAAGACACTTGACTTCTAGCTAACAATTCCGTAAAATGCTATTTGCACAACAAATATGTGTTGCAACAACATTGTCAGCATTTTTACAAAAACAAGTTCCGAAATTACGAATTTTTGTACTTCTAAGCGAGAGTGAATTTCACCGTGAATCCAACCAATGCTATCACACAACGCATACAGCGCTTTTCGCTCAAAGATTATGCACAAATGCTTGCTTCTAAGCCCCAACGCGCAGCCGAAGAGCAGGCAGAACGCGTGCTGGCGGAGCTGGACAAGGCACAAGAATCCGTCCGCAGCGCCATAACGGATAATCTGGAGAAGGCACAAGACCTCTTCACAAGCGCTCTGCCGCTTGTGGTGCGCAATATTGTCAAAAAATCCGGCACTCTCACCGCCCAAATGCTCGAAAATGATGCCGCCATGACAACGGTCGCCCACACCGCTTATACACTTATGCCATCAGTATTTCGGTTGGTGGTCAAAGAGGAATTATTTACAAAACTTTTGCTGCAGAGCCGTACTGCGCTGGTAGAATATGTTGAAAATCTTGGGCAGTCAAAAGAGTAGGTGCATGGGCACAATACGAACAAGAACGAAGGTTTTTCAGTAGGCGATTTTTCATTTTTTCATAATTCTTTGTTGCAACACCAATTTTATTCCAGACTATTCGTCAGTATTCTAAAGAGTACAATGGCAAAATATTTTGCTCTTTTGCTTTAACTCTTGCTTTGTTGCCAAACATTACGTTATTTTCCCGTAACAACATCACACAGGCTTTCACACACAACGATTTTCATTCTTTCCCAATTTTATCAAGGAATCCGCATTATGGAAGGCAATTTTTCCAACCGCGTTCAGGATGTGATTCGCCTCAGCCGCGAGGAGGCGTTGCGACTTGGGCACGACTACATTGGCACAGAGCATCTGCTCTTGGGTATTATCCGCGAGGGCGAAGGCATTGCGGTCAAGATTTTACGCAACCTTAGCGCTGATTTGTTCAAAATAAAAAAAGCCGTTGAAGATACCGTGCGCTCTAGTGGCGGTACGCTGACCATTGGCAATATTCCTCTGACCAAGCAAGCTGAAAAAGTCCTCAAAATCACCTATTTAGAGGCAAAGCTATACAAGTCCGACGTTATCGGCACTGAACACTTGATTCTATCGCTTTTGCGCGATGACGATAATATTGCAGCTCAGATTTTGTCGCAGTTCAACGTCACGTATGATGGTGTGCGGCAAGAACTTGATAATATCATTAGCGGAAAGCCCACACAGTCCGTCAAAGGTGAGAAAAAACAAGGTGCTGCCGGCTCAAAACGTCAGCCCTCCGACCGCATCAAAACACCCGTTCTGGACAATTTCGGACGCGACCTAACGAAAATGGGCGTAGAAGGCAAACTTGACCCTGTAATTGGGCGCGACAAGGAAATTGAGCGCGTGGCACAAGTGCTCTCACGCCGCAAAAAGAATAATCCTGTTCTCATCGGCGAGCCGGGCGTAGGCAAGACCGCTATTGCAGAGGGCTTGGCACTGCAAATCATTCAGAAAAAAGTCTCGCGTGTGCTGCACGACAAGCGCGTCGTAACACTTGATTTGGCAGCAATGGTTGCCGGAACAAAATATCGCGGGCAGTTCGAGGAACGCATGAAAGCAGTGATGACCGAATTGGAAAAAGCAAAAGATGTCATTCTGTTTATTGACGAACTGCACACCATCGTTGGTGCGGGCGGTGCTTCGGGTTCGCTGGACGCATCAAACATTTTCAAACCGGCTCTTGCGCGGGGCGATATTCAATGTATTGGTGCCACAACACTGGACGAATATCGTCAGTACATCGAAAAAGACGGCGCGTTAGACCGCCGCTTCCAGAAAATCATCGTTGAACCGCCGACGGTGGAAGAGACGGTGCTGATTCTGAACAACATCAAAAACAAGTACGAAGAGCATCACAACGTCAACTATACGGAGGCAGCAATCAAAGCTTGCGTTCAGATGTCCGAGCGCTACATCACCGACCGTTTCTTGCCGGATAAGGCGATTGATGTGCTGGATGAAGTTGGTGCACGTGTGCATTTGGCAAATATCACCGTTCCGAAAGAAATTCTTGACCTCGAAGAGCAAATCGAGGGCGTGAAAGACCAGAAAAACGGTGTGGTCAAGACGCAAAACTTCGAGGAAGCAGCACGATTGCGCGATTTGGAGAAAAAACTTCAAACCGAGCTTGAAGCCGCTAAACTTGAGTGGGACGAAAGCGCGTCCACGATGATTTTCACCGTTGACGAAGAGCAAGTTTCCGACGTAGTGGCTATGATGACGGGCATTCCGGTGAATAAACTTGCTGAAACCGAAGGTGCAAAACTACTTCGGATGGGCGATGAACTGGCAAATGAAGTCGTCGGTCAGAATGAGGCTGTGCAGCAGCTCGCAAAAGCTATCCGCCGTAGCCGCGCCGGACTAAAAGACCCGAAGCGTCCGATTGGTACGTTTATGTTCTTAGGACCGACGGGCGTGGGCAAAACAGAACTTGCCAAGGCGCTTGCACGCTATATGTTCTACTCCGAGGATGCTCTTATTCGCGTGGATATGAGCGAGTACATGGAGAAATTCTCTGTTTCGCGCTTGGTTGGAGCGCCTCCGGGCTATGTTGGTTACGAAGAAGGTGGTCAGCTTACCGAGAAGGTTCGCCGCAAGCCGTACAGCATTATTTTGCTGGATGAAATCGAAAAGGCACACCCTGACGTGTACAACATCCTGCTTCAAGTTTTTGACGATGGCATTTTGACCGACGGCTTGGGAAGACGCGTGGATTTCCGCAACGCAATTATCATTATGACCTCCAACGTCGGTGTACGAGACATTAAAGCTGGCGGCAAACTTGGCTTCTCCGAAAAGGTCGTGGATGACCGCTACGAAAACATGAAAGATACGATTGATGAATCGCTCAAACGGCTTTTCAATCCTGAGTTCTTGAATCGTATTGACGACACCATTATTTTCCACCACCTGCAAAAAGATGATATTTACAAAATCATTGATATTCAAGCACGCAAGCTGTTTGGACGGGTGAACGACCTTGGTATCATGCTCGAAATCACGAAGTCTGCCAAAGATTTTCTTGCCGAAAAAGGCTACGACGAGAAGTACGGCGCACGTCCGCTCCGCCGCGCTTTGCAGAAATACGTTGAAGATGAGCTTGCCGAGGAAATGCTGACCGGCTCGTTCAAAGAAGGCGATAAAATTCGGATAGAACACGACGGCACAAAAGACGCGCTGACGTTCACGAATATCCCGCACGACCACGCACAGCCGGATGAGCAGTTGCAAAAATTAGAATTGAACTAAACTCAAGGTAAATACAAAAAAACTCCGTCAATGTCATGCACTTTGGCGGAGTTTTTGTATTTTGTATGTCCTTGCTAAAACAGACCTTCTTTGCCTAGGGCATGACCGAAACTTAGGGATAATGGCACAACAATACTACGGCACACGCATTCACGCACAACATCGCCCCTTTGCGATACACGCATTTGCAATACAAGCATTGTTGTTTGTGTGTGTAGCGTTGCTTTCTGCTCTGGTGCCACTGCACGGGCAAAATATTCGCTTTAAGCGCATTACTCTTCAGCAAGGCTTATCGCAAAGTTCAGTGCAGGCAATTTTACACGATAATCGGGGCTTCCTTTGGTTCGGCACACAAGACGGATTAAACTGTTACGATGGCTACACTATCAATGTTTATCGCAGTACAAGTGGTGATTCTCTTTCTTTGCCCAGTAGTTTTGTTCAAACGCTTTACGAAGACCGCTCAGGGACACTCTGGATTGGAACGCTCGGTGGCGGCATTGCTCAGATGAATCGGTTCACGCGCCGTTTTACGACGTTTGGGCAATTCGGGAGCAAGGAAAAAACAAGTACACTCACCAATGAAGAACGTAATGTCTATGCGATAATCGAAGACAAAGAAGGAACAATCTGGGTCGGCACGGGAGGCGGGCTTTTGCGTCTGAACCCTGCCAGCCGCGTTTTTGAAGAACGCTTCACGATGCAAAATTCTCCTTTGCCAAGCCCGCACATCAGGGCGCTACACGCCGATAATGATGGAAATATCTGGGTCGGGACAGCAAAAGGACTTATGTGCTATAATCCTAAAAGCAAGCAATGGCAATATTTCGTGAATAATAGCGGCTTTGCCGATACCGACATCTATGCTTTTGCTCCTGACTATTCAGAAGATTATACCACGCACTACGCACAAAACACACCGCCGCGTCAGGCACTGAGCACAGCATTCTCAAACACACTCTGGATAGGAACGGCAAACGGAGTTTATCACTTTGATTGTGCCCAGAAACGTGTTACAGACACGTATCCGGCACCAATAAAAAACGTTCCGGTCAAGACACTTGCTACGGGCATAGGTGGTTTGCTTTGGGTAGGATATGCAGGTGAAGGCTTGCAGATGATTAACACTCACACCCGCTCAGTTTCAATGCTACGACACGTCCGCAATCAGCCGGAAAGCCTCAGCCACAACGCGGTCTTGTCGGTGCTGATGGATAAGCACTTGAATCTTTGGGTCGGCACAGACGGTGCGGGCGTATGCTACTTCAATCCTGACGAATACCGCTTCGAGCTTATCAGCAATGACAATGGTTCGGGGACAAATATCGTGATGTCTATGCTGGAGGACAAGCAATCGCGCATCTGGTTCGGCACGATTGCAGGCGGCTTGCACAGCTATGACCGCCGGACGGGAGCATTTGTCAATTACAAGCACGAGCCGCAGAATACGCGCAGCCTCAGCAACAATTTCGTATGGTCACTCGCGGAAGACCGCTCCGGCGCAATCTGGGTCGGCACAAACGGTGGTGGCTTATGCAGATTCGACCGTACGTCGTCGTCATTCAAAGCGTATCAGCACGACGACTACAATCCCTCAAGCCTACCGCATAATTCTGTCTATTCGATGCTGGAAGATTCTGAAGGCATTTTCTGGGTTGCGACGGACAACGGTTTGGCAATGATGAACCGTGAGAATGGTACATTTACGACCTTTCGCAGCAGAGCGGAGACAGATAATCAACCAAGCAAATCTGCGGAGCAGGGTTTATCCGGCGCACTCAGTTCCAATGCGGTACGGGTTATCTACGAAGACCGCCAACATACAATTTGGGTGGGCACACGTGGCGGCGGACTGAATCGTTTTAATCGTGTGGACAAGACATTTGAAACATTTCGCCATAGACCTGAGAATCGAAATACCATCAGCAATGATGATGTAATGTCCATACACGAGGACACTAAGGGGATTCTGTGGATTGGTACTGCTAACGGACTGAACCGCTTCGACCCCTCAAGCGGCTCTTTTACGGCATTTTACGAAAAAGATGGCTTGCCAAACCGCTATGTATGTAGCATCATGGAAGATTCTGGGGGCTATCTCTGGCTTGCAACTGGTAAAGGAATTAGCCGCTTCAATACGCAAAACGGCACGTTTAATCTTTTTGAGGAAGTAAGTCGCCGCGCCGGAAGCGAGTTCAATCAGGATGCGTGCCTGAAAGATCGCGAAGGATATATGTATTTTGGCGGCGTGGCAGGGTTTATCCGCTTTCATCCTGATAGTGTACAAACAAATTATCTCGTTCCGCCCGTGGTGTTCACAGAGTTCAAGCGCTTCAATAAGCCCGTTCGGCTTGATACGATTATTAGTGAAAAACGTGAATTACACTTGTCTGTTGATGATAGCTTTATTGCGTTCGAGTTTGCGGCACTCTCTTTTTCGCTGCCGGATAAAATCAAATACTCGTGCAAACTTGAAAATTTTGATAAAGATTGGAATGACCTTGGCACAAAGCGTGAAGCCACGTACACCAATCTCGCAGCCGGAGAATATGTTCTGCGCGTCAGGGCAACGAACTACGACGGGGTGCAGAATAATGACGGAGTGTCGCTGCGCATCATCGTTCACCCACATTGGTGGCAAACGGTATGGGCAAGACTATTGGCAGTGGCGATAGTGATTGCAAGCGCTTTTGCGCTCTATCGCTGGCGTGTGCGGCGTATTGAAAAGCGGCAGCAGGATTTGGAGCGTACTATCACCGAGCGCACAGCGGAGATTTCTACCGGACACAGCGAAATTCTTCGCCAAAACGATGTTTTGATGCAGCTCAATATCGAAAAAAATGAGTTCCTTGGCATTGCTGCACACGACCTAAAGAATCCGCTAACCAGCATTATTCTGAGCGCATCTATTATTCAGCAGTATCAAGCCCGTATGACCGTGCCGGAGATTAACGACCAGATGGATCATATCCTCATCACTGCCAAACGGATGCAGGAAACAATCTTGAATCTGCTCGACATTAACGCCATCGAAAGCGGGCGTTTTACCTTTAGCCCGATTGCGATGAATGTGGTGGAAGTCGTCAATGACGTGGTAGAAGGCTATTATTTGCGCGCAAAAGACAAAGAGATTAGCCTCCACTTTAACCACGACTCCGATGAAATTATGACGATGTGTGACCGCAATGCACTTATGCAAGTCTTGGAAAATTTAATTTCTAACGCCATTAAATACTCTCCACTCGGTAAAAACGTCTATGTAAATGTAATCTCATCGCACAGCGACCAGGGTTCGGAGCTCTTTCGCCGAGAGAGAGACGCACTGGTACGGCTGCCAATGGCAGAAAAGCACGTCCGCATTGAATTCCAAGATGAAGGACCGGGGCTTTCGGCGGAAGACAAAGCACAACTCTTTCAGAAGTTCGCCAAACTTTCCGCAAAACCGACCGGTGGCGAGCATTCGACAGGCTTGGGCTTATCCATTGTGAAGAAAATTATTGAGGCAATGCATGGGCAGGTTTGGTGCGAATCCGAACTTGAGCATGGCGCAACATTTATCGTAGAACTGCCTATTAATGAAGTGCCGGAGGAATTGCTTCTGGAGCGCCTTGCCTGACACACGCACCGCAACCGACGCAAGCAACCATCACTACACACCACGCAAAATTTGGAGACATCAAGATGGATACCGTAACGGCTCCCGGCATTGACGTTGCCGATATTTCTACCGAATCAGCACATCGGCTTGTAGAAAAGCAACGTCGCTTTTTTGAAACACGCCAGACACACGACCTCGACTTCCGTATTAAGCATCTACGCGCTTTGCAGGACGCTATTGTCGCACAAGAAAAATCTATCTTGGAAGCGCTCTACAAGGATTTTCGCAAGTGTGAGTTTGAAGGATTCGTTACCGAAGTAGGCTTCGTGCTGGATGATTTGAAGCATACACTGAAGCATTTGCGCTCGTGGGCAAAGCCAGAGCGGGTAGCATCCTCACTGATGGTTCTGCCAGCCGCAGCGAAGGTATATTCTGTGCCCTACGGTGTTTCGCTCATCATCAGCCCCTGGAATTATCCGTTTCAATTACTGGTTGCTCCTTTAGTTGGAGCTATTGCTGCGGGTAACTGTGCCGTGCTGAAGCCATCGGAACTTGCACCCAATACATCGGCGGCAATAGCAACGCTTATCAAAAGTGTTTTCCCAGAAGAGTACGTGAGCGTCGTCGAAGGCGGCGTGGCAACAAATACGCGCCTTCTGGAGCAGAAATGGGATTATATTTTCTTCACCGGTGGCACGGAAGTTGGGCGCATCGTTGCTCAAGCAGCCGCGAAAAATCTTACGCCGACCACGCTTGAACTTGGCGGCAAAAGCCCCTGCGTTGTGGACAAAAATGCAAATCTGGACGTAGCGGCACGGCGGATTGTCTGGGGAAAATATCTTAATGCCGGACAAACCTGCGTTGCGCCGGATTATCTCCTGTTAGACAAAGCAATTGAACAGACTTTTCTAGAGAAAATGCGGGCAACCGTGCGGGAATTTTATGGTGAGAACCCGGAGCAAAGTCCCGATTATCCGCGTATCATCAACGACCGCCATTTTGCTCGGTTGAAAAGTTATTTGAGCGACGGTGATGTGTACACTGGCGGCGAGACCAATGCTGCGGAGCGGTATATTGCCCCAACAATTTTGCGCAACGTCTCGCCTGATGCACCCGTTATGAGCGACGAAATTTTTGGTCCCATTCTGCCAATAATGACGTATTCCCGCCTTGATGAAGCAATTGATTTTGTTAATAAGCGCCCCAAGCCGCTTGCACTCTACGTCTTTAGTGAAAACAGCGATGCGCAAAATACTGTACTTCAAAACACAAACTCTGGCGGTGGCTGTGTGAACGATACCGTTGCGCACCTGGCTGTACCGGGATTGCCTTTCGGTGGCGTAGGCGATAGCGGCATGGGCGGCTATCACGGCAAGCATAGTTTTGATACCTTTTCCCACAAACGCGGTATTCTCTCAAAGCCGAGCGTTTTCGACATCAAACTCCGCTATGCGCCGTATAAGGGCAAATTGAAATGGTTGCGAAAAATTATTGGATAATCCACAGAGAACAGCATGAAATCTATCCTCTTCGTCGCTCACGACCCCGGCGGTGCCAACGTATTGAAGCCTGTAATTGAGCATTATGCCACGCATGAACGCATTCAAAGCCATTGTTTGCTGCTTGGTCCCGCCAGAGAGCGCATTACACCTCAGTCTCCAACGCTTCAGTATCACGACGTTCGCACGATAACAACGCCCGATTTCCCGAATGAACTTTCGGCAGAACCGCATGACATGGCGGCACTTTTGGATAATCTCAAGCCTAGTGCGGTATTCACGGCGACGAGCTTCAATAGCAATCTGGAACGCCTCGCGGTGCGATTTGCGAATGAGCGCACCATTCCGACCTTTTCCATTCTTGATTTTTGGTCGAATTACGCAAAACGTTTCACGCTGGACGGTGTAGTTTCTGCACCCAAAGTGCTATTTGTTGCGGATGGGCGCATGAAACGTGAAGCGGAAGCCGAGTTGCCGAACACAGCCGTCATCATCTCCGGCAACCCGCATCTGGCAAGCATCGCAGCGAAATATTCCCCCGCAAGGCTGGCAGCGTCATCTCAGGTGCGCTCACCACTCTCGCGTATCCGCTTTTTCTGCGAAAATATTCGGCATTACTATCCCGACAAACCCGTGAATGAATTTTCCATTATGCCGAATCTTCTTCAAAGTCTAATAGATGTTGGCTTTCATGGCGAAGTTCTGATACGCCCGCACCCGATGGAATCTCGTGAACCGTGGGAAGCGGAAATAGAAAAATACGAAGTGGGAATCACGAGAAGTGGCAAGCGTTTTGCCGCAAAGCCCGCAATTATCGTGCGTCTTGACACAGCAACATTTGACGAAGTGCTCCGCGACCGATGTGCAGCCGTCGGTTTTACCTCAATGGCACTTCTGGAAACAGCATCCGTTGGCATTCCGACGTTTTCCTACCAAATTGCCGTGCCGAATGATTATTTTTGGTTGCCGTTTGAAGAATATGGCATTATACGGTTAAAGGATGCGAGCGATATTGCACAACTCACAGAGCCTTCTCAACCAGTACACCCGCAAGGGCAGTCAGCATCTTCCCTTGATGCGATTGCCATTATTCAACAGAATGTGGCACACGTCCTTCATTCGTCTGTTTCTTCACCTTCGCATAACTAGCATCAAGCAAGTAATAATGACCCCTTTAGAGTTTTTTCGCCGTCGCATGATTATTGCCGCCCTTTGCGGGATGGCAGCACTGATGCTACTTTCAAGCCAATGCGCCCAACCGCGCGAGGGTGAAGACGTTATCACCACGCCGGATGAAATCACCTTCTGGCACTTCCGCAGCGAACCCAAGCAGCGTGAGGCACTGAAGAGCATTGTGGCGCAGTTCGAGGCAGAGAATAAGTGCAAAGTGAATCTTGTGGATTTGACATGGGGCGAAGGCAAATCAAAACTCTTTGCTGCCTTTAACTCAGGCGCAGAGCCGGATGTAGTCGAATTAGGCTCCGATTGGGTAGCGCAATTTTCTTCGGGCGGTGTGCTGAAAAATTTATCGCAGAATAAAATCACACTCGACAAATTTGCTGAATTCACACACGCTGCCGCTAAGTACAAAGACAGCGTTTATGCGCTTCCGTGGAATGTGGATACGCGCGTGATGTTCTACAACAAAGCCTTACTTCGGAAAGCGGGCTTTGCAAAGCCACCTACCAACGGAACTGAACTTTTACGGGCATCGGAAGCAATTCAAGCACTCGGCGATGCGCAGCAATCCGCCAATGCAAGCACGAACAACCGCATTTACGGCTTCGGCGCAAATGGTTCGGACGAACATCGTTTGCACAAAAAGATTTTGCCGTTTTTCTGGAGCGCCGGAGGAGATGTGCTGAACGATAGCGGTAGAGCCGTTATCAACAGCAAAGAGAATGTTCAGGGGCTGACGCTGTACCTTGCACTGGCGCGGGCGGGCTTCATCGAAACGCAGAGGCAGTTGGACAATATGTTTGTTCGTGGTAATTTAGGATTCTGGATTTCCGGTGCGTGGCTTTTGGACAAGATTGCGAAGGAAAATCCGGCGTTGGAGTTTGGTGTCATGCCGATTCCGGCGGTAGGCAAGCAAAGCGTTTCCATAGCAGGCGGGAACTACGTTGCCGTTACCTATAAGTCGAAAAATTCTATCTTGGCAAAGCGCTTTGCACTCTTTATCACCGATGGCAAACAAGCGCTGGAGCTTTTGAAACAGTTCCAAGACGCAGGCATCCCGGCAGATAAGCGATACATGAATGACGATTATGTTCGCTCTATGCCGCACCGCGACGTATTTTTGGAGCAGCTTGCCACAGCGCGGGTACTTCCGATTCATCCGCACTGGCTTGATATTGAGCGCGTCATAGAAGACGCGGTCGTCGAGGCACTCTATGGCATACGCTCTCCGGAGCAAGCGCTGGACAAAGCACAGTGGCTCATTACTGATATTGTTACCAGACCATAAAGAGAATACAATCGCAACTCGTAATTCGTCATTCCCAATTCGTCATTCTTTCCCCAATGCTCTACCAAACACTTGATAACGGCTTGCGTGTCGTCGTTATTCCTCGCCGAAACGCTCCTGTGGTCTCGGTTGCCGTTACGTACGGTGTCGGCTCGTACTCGGAAGCACCCACAAATACAGGTTTTGCGCACCTTTTTGAACACTTGATGTTTGAAGGCTCCGAAAACGTTGCCCACGGAATGTTCGATAAATACTGCTCTGAAGCGGGTGGCGATAACAACGCCTACACCACGTTTGACAAAACGACCTACTATATGTCGCTTCCGGCGCACCAGGTGGAATTGGGTTTGTGGCTAGAAGCAGACCGCATGGCATCCTTTGGCGTGGACGACGACGCGCTGAATGTTCAGAAAAATGTGGTTTTAGAGGAAATCAACCAAAATGTCGAGAACTCGCCCTACGGAACATATTCGCGTGTGTTGAGTCGTCTTGCATATGCGCCCGAAGCGGGTTATAGCTGGGAAGTCTATGGCGAACCCAAGCACGTTGCGGCTTCCACGCTTCAGGATGTACGTTCATTTTTTACGAATTTTTACCGCCCTGATAATGCCTGTTTGGTTGTCTGCGGCGATGTTACGCCGGAAGACGCATTGCCACTCGTAAAGAAGCATTTTGGCAACATTCCGCGCGGGACAACACCGCTTGTACGCAAGGATTTCAAGCCGGATTTCCGCTTAGGTAAGCGCCACGAGCGCGTCGAGGACACAATTCCAACCGATACCATCTTTTGTTCATACCATTTCGACGGCTACATGACCCCGGAGGTCTATGCCGCCGACGTGCTATGCAGCGTGATTTCCGACGGCATCAGTTCGCGGCTGTACAAGGCGCTGGCATACGATGAGCTGATTGCGTCCGACGTCAATGCCTACGTGGACGACCGCCGCCATACCAGTCTGTTCACAATATACGCCGTTTCCAACGGTGGAGAATATACTTGCGAAACGCTCTACAACTCAATGTGGAAGGTGCTGGACAGCGTTGTAAAGGGCGGCATCACCGAGCGCGAGCTAACGAAAGCGAAGAACCGCATCAGAACGCGAATTGCCCGCACCGTACAGCGTGCTTCCGGCATTGCAGACGAGGCTGCGCATCAAGCGCTGTTTTTCAATGAGCCGGAGCGCGTCTTTCGTCTTGGCGATGACTACGCAGCAATCACTGCCGAGGAAGTCCATAACCTTGCGCAAAAGCTCTTCCGCACGGATAATGAAGTCCGCATTGACTTTGTACCGAAAACTAACACAAACGAATCCGCATAACCACCCAAGCCCCAAGCAAGCTATGCACACCTTCAGCGATAATCTTCTTCAAACTCTCGGTGCTGCTCGCAAAATTGCAGTTTTGACCGGTGCGGGCGTATCTGCCGAAAGCGGCGTGGCTACGTTCCGTGACCCGAACGGGCTGTGGGCGAAGTTTCGCCCGGAAGAACTCGCCAGCATGGACGGTTTTTTGAAAAATCCGAATATGGTGTGGGAGTGGTACGAAGCGCGGCGCGAGGTGGTGGACAGCGTGAAGCCAAATGCAGGGCATACAACACTTGTGGAAATGCAACAGTGGTACGAAGAGCGTGGAGGGCGCTTCACGCTTATCACGCAGAATGTTGACCGCCTGCACCAGCAAGCAGGTAGCCGCGATGTGATTGAGCTGCACGGCAATATCATTGACAATTATTGCTCTCGGTGTAAAAAACCGCATGAATATCGCTACACATCAACTGCTCCAAGTGTGAAAGAACCGCCTCGCTGCACCTATTGTGGCGGAATGATTCGCCCTGCGGTGGTGTGGTTTGGCGAGATGCTGCCCCCCGATGCGCTGGAAGCCGCACAGGAAGCTGCCGAGACGTGCGATGTCTTTTTTAGCATTGGCACGTCGGCAGAGGTTTATCCCGCAGCAGGCTTGCCGATAGAAGCAAAGAGGGCGGGTGCGCTGTTTATTGAGGTCAATCCCAACCAAACCGCCATTACACGCTTTGCAGACGTGAGCATTAGTGCGCCTTCGGGTGAAGCACTGTCGGCGCTTTTTGCAAATATGCTGGCAAAAAATACTATCTCGTGAGATTGGTAATGCAGTAGAGGCACTGCTTCACATCTCCAAAACCTATATCGAATGTTGAATTCAAAAATTCTTTATGAAGAAAAAAACAACCAAAGCCGAACCTGCTCAAGCAACGAACTTGCCTGAAGACAACATGATTCCTCGCATCCTGTCGGTGCTGCCGCTCCGCGATGTGATTGTCTATCCACATATGATTTTTCCGGTGCTCATCGGGCGTGAGAACTCTATTCATGCGGTGTCGGAAGCTCTCAAGCGCGACAAGTATATTTTTCTCTCAGCGCAGAGTACTGAAGCCGATGACCCCACACAAGACGATGTTTATGTGTCAGGTACGATTGCCAAGATTATTCAACTGGTGCGTTTGCCAAATAATCTTATTAAAATCCTTGTGGACGGCGTGATTCAAGGGCGCATTGTGCGTTTTGTGAAATCAAAACATTCTTTGGAAGCCGAAGTCGAGCCAATTACAGTCATAACCGACGATGAGGGCAACAACGAGCTGCAAGCAATGGTGCGCCATGCAGGGGATTTATTTGTAGAGTACATCCGTACAAATCGCTCCATTGCGCCGGAGGTGGCGACTGCTTTCACCAGCATACAAGACCCCATGCGGCGTTTGTATTACGCGGCTGCAAACTTGGAAACAGAAGTTGCCACCAAGCAGCGCATACTTGACAAAACCACGCTTCGTGAGCAATACTTCGAGCTTTTGGCAATGCTCACAGCGGAAATTGAAGTACAGCAACTTGAGCAGGATATTGATATAAAAGTGCAAGAGGCTGTCCAAAAAACGCAAAAGCGCTATTTCATTCAAGAGCAAATACGCGCCTTACAGCAGGAATTGGAAGATGACGAAGGCATTTTCCCCGATTTGGCAAAATTACGCAACGACCTTGATGAAGCGCATCTTCCCGAAGCAGCATTGAAGCGCGTTGACGAGGAATTTGATAAATTAAAAAAAACGCAAACCATGTCGCCGGAATATGGTGTGCTGCGGAATTACTTGGAACTCGTAGCTGCACTGCCGTGGCACGCGACCACGCCCGACAACCTCGACATCCTCCATGTCCGCCAGATTCTGGACGAAGATCACTTTGGTTTGGAAAAAATCAAAGAACGGATTTTAGAATATATTGCGGTATTGAACCTCGTAAGCGGCGTGCAGGGGCAGGTGCTCTGCCTTTCGGGTCCTCCCGGCGTTGGTAAGACCTCGCTGGTTCGCTCGATTGCGCGGGCGTTGGGGCGGAAATTTGTGAGAATGTCGCTGGGTGGTGTGCGCGATGAAGCGGAGATTCGTGGGCATCGCCGCACGTACATCGGCGCTATGCCGGGGCGCATCGTCCAAAGCATGAAACGTGCCGGGACGATTAACCCCGTTATTTTGCTGGATGAAGTGGATAAAATGGCAGCCGATTTTCGCGGCGACCCTTCGGCTGCGCTTTTGGAGGTTCTCGACCCCGAACAGCATCACGCTTTTAATGACCATTATCTGGAAATTGACTACGACCTCTCGAAGGTGCTGTTTATCACGACAGCGAATGTGAAATACGATATTCCCGCACCACTTCTGGACAGAATGGAAATTATCGAACTGACGAGCTATGTGGAATACGAAAAAGAGCAAATAGCCCGTCAACACTTGATTCCGCGACAGTTGGAGAAACATGGCGTGAGCGATTTCTTGATTCACTTTGCCGATGATGCCGTGCGCGAAATCATTCGCGGTTACACCAAAGAAGCCGGAGTGCGGAATTTAGAGCGCCAAATCGCATCAGTTGTGCGCAAAATAGCAAAAACGATTGTGGTTGAAATAGCACAAGAAGAGCGCAAACTCGCTGAAGAAGCTGATGTGCACAAATCGGATGCTCCACAAGAAAAGCCCAAGCGCTCCCGCAAAAAAACGGTATCGGATGCGGAAACTGATGCAGACGGAACATCACCGCAAAGCCCACTCACGCTCAAGGCACGCGATATTGTTCGCCAGCGAGAACGTCATATCAGCTTGGCACTGGTACATGAGTATTTGAAAACACCTGTCAATCGTGAACGCACAAAAGAGCTTTCCGATAAAGTTGGCGTGGTAACAGGGCTGGCGTGGACAAGCATGGGTGGCGATATTTTGCCCGTTGAGGTGTCTATTATGCCCGGCAAGGATAAACTCACGCTCACCGGAAAACTTGGCGATGTGATGAAAGAATCCGCGATGGCAGCACTTTCTTACGTCCGCGCAAATACAGAGAAATTAGGTGTTCCCGCCGATGCACTGACCGATAAAGAAATTCATATTCACGTTCCCGAAGGCGCAATTCCAAAAGACGGACCGTCGGCGGGCATTACCATGACGATGGCGCTTGTGTCGGCGGCTTCAGGGCGGGCGGCACGGGGTGATATAGCCATGACAGGCGAGGTGACGCTGCGCGGCAATGTATTGGCTATCGGCGGCTTAAATGAAAAATTGCTCGCTGCAAAGCAGGCAGGTATTACGACGGTGCTCATTCCAAAGCAAAATGATGTTGACCTTCTGGACATGAACAACCAAACCACCGACGACTTAGAGATTATTCCCGTCGCACACATCAGTGAAGCGCTTCAGCACGTGTTTCGCTAAGCATTTTTGTCGGCGATTTGGCGAACATTCCACCAATGCACACTGCTGAAAATATCACCCAACATTCAAAACTCAACACTCAAAACCGTATCTTCATGGCTCGTGCATCCTATCTCGGTGAACGTCTCGGTTCTCAAGGCGAAGGCGCAAGCGTTGTTGAATGGACTTCGCTTTTGATGACGCTTGCTCTCTGCGCTGTTGGGCTGACCTCTATTTACAGCGCAACAGTTAATGCAGGTATCCCAACGTTTTTTACGAAACAACTCATTTTTACGGGAATCGGTTTTGCTGTCATGCTCGGCGTGATGTTCTCGCCCGTGCGATGGATTGAAGTGGGAGCGCCGTTTTTCTATGGTTTGGCACTGTTGCTTCTCGTAGCAGTTTTGCTGGTGGGGAAAGTAGTGAACGGGCAGAAGAACTGGATTGCTCTTGGCTCATTTACATTTCAGCCTTCAGAGTTGGCAAAAATATGCACACTGCTGGCGATTGCCCGCTTTATGGCGAGACCAAATGTGAATCTTCAAACCGTCCGCGACTTGGGCACAGTCTTTCTCTATATCCTCGCTCCGGTGGTGCTGATAGTTCTCGAACCAGACTATGGCTCTGCTACGGTCTTTGGAGCGTTATTTCTTGGAATTGCTCTCTGGGGCGGTGCTGATTTGCTGTTGCTCTATGCACTTGTAACGCCGCCTCTGGTGGCACTTGCGGCACTGTTCGGTATCAAGCCTTTGCTCATCGCACTTGTTGTAGTCTCGTTGGGAACGCTCATGTTCCGCCGGACAATCGTTGTTACGGCAGTTGTTATCGGACTCAACATTGGTGCGGGATACGCTATGCCCTGGGTGTTCAATAATGTTTTGAAGCCATACCAAAAGCAGCGCATTGAAATTCTGCTCGACCCCAACAAAGACCCGCGCGGTCAGGGCTACAATGTGGTACAATCCAAAATGGCAGTTGGGAGCGGAGGCTTGTGGGGGCGTGGCTTCCAACAAGGCACGCAGACGCAGTTACGCTATATTCCAAAGCAATGGACGGACTTTATTTATTGCGTCCCGACCGAAGAATTTGGTTTTGTAGGCGGAGCCCTTGTGCTTGCGCTTCTGGCGGGATTATGTATGCGGATTTTGCTCGTAGCGGAACTTGTGCAACGCAAATTTGAAAGTACAGTCATTGCTGGAATTGCGACTATTTGGACGTATCATACGTTCATCAATATCGGCATGGCGCTTGGGCTGTTGCCCGTTATCGGGATTCCTCTGCCCTTTATGAGCGCGGGCGGAACATCGCTTGTGATCAATCTTGCCATGCTTGGCTTTGTGATGAACTTTTTTCGCCAGATGCGCAAACGCCATGACGTGTAGCGGCAAATCGTGTAGCGGCAAACATCACGATAATTTGATCTGCTCACCCGCCACAATTCCCTGTATTTTTGCCAGCGTCAATACAACTAGAAAACACCATACCACCTTTATCTCTGAGTATCAATGCTTCCATCCTTCAAAACCGCACTTGTGCAAATGTCCATGAGCGCAGACAAAGCCGTCAACCTGAAACGCGGAACAGACTTTATTGAACAAGCTGCCGATGGCGGTGCACAACTTGTGTGTCTGCCAGAGCTGTTTCTGTCGCCCTATTTCTGCCAGCGCGAGGACTCATCCCTCTTTGACCTTGCTGAACCATACCCTGCGAGTGAGACCATTACGACGCTTCGGGCGGTTGCAAAAAAAACAAAGACTGTTGTTATAGCGCCGATTTTTGAGAAGCGTGCGCCGGGTGTGTATCACAATAGCGCCGCTATTATTGATGCAGACGGTGAAATCGTGGGATTCTACCGCAAAATGCACATCCCAGACGACCCGGCATTTTATGAAAAATACTATTTTACTCCGGGTGATTTGGGTTTCAAGGCGTTTGATACAAAAGTGGGGCGTATTGCTACGCTCATTTGCTGGGATCAGTGGTATCCCGAAGGCGCACGGTTAGCTGCTTTACACGGGGCGACCATAATTTTCTATCCGACCGCCATCGGTTGGCATCCCGACGAAAAGGAGCGCTATGGCGCAGCACAGCACGACGCATGGCGCACCGTGCAGCGCGGTCATGCCGTTGCCAATGGCGTGTACGTGGCGGCTGCAAATCGTACGGGGCTGGAAACCGACCCCGTCACCGGCACAAAGCTGGAGTTCTGGGGGCAATCGTTTATTTGCGACCCGCAAGGAGTCATGCTTGCAGAGGCTTCAGCAGCGAAAGAAGAAATTTTGTACGCTGACGTGGACGTGAAACACCTCGAAACCATCCGCCGCAACTGGCCCTTCCTGCGTGACCGCCGCATTGATGCCTACGGCGACATTACGAAGCGCTTTATCGAAGGCGCGTAACTTACAGCTCTTACTACGATTTAATAACCCGGCATACCAAACAACTATGTATCAAACGCCCGCACAACAAGGTTTTTCCATGCCCGCCGAATGGGAGCATCATAAAGCGACATGGCTTGGCTGGCCCCTTAACGCAGAGGATTGGCCCGGCAAATTTGTTCCTATACGCTGGGTGTACGGCGAAATTGTTCGTGCCATCACACGCGGCGATGAGATTGCTCGTATCGTCGTGGATAATGACCGCCACGAAGAGCAGGCACGACTGGTGCTCAGTAAAGTGGGCGTAGATATGGAAAAGGTAGAGTTCTTCCGGTGCCGCATGAATCGTGGTTGGATGCGCGATGCTATGCCTGCTTTTGTGAAACGCCCCGTAGCGGGTTCTTCGGATATGGTTTCGGAGAGCGCGGCGGTAAAGTTTACCTTTAATGGTTGGGCGAAATATGATAATTGGCAATTCGACAATGCAATGGCGCACGAACTCAGCTCAAGCACGGGGTGGCAAATCATCGAAGCCAAATTTGACAAACGGCACGTGGTCTTGGAAGGCGGCGCGATTGATGTGAACGGCATGGGAACGCTTCTCACGACAGAGGAATGTTTGCTCGACCCGCACATACAAGTGCGCAATCCGGGCATGAGCAAAGCTGATATAGAACAAGCGCTTCGCGATAATCTCGGCGTAAGCAACATTCTCTGGCTCGGTAAAGGCATCGCCGGCGACGACACACACGGACACGTGGACGACCTCTGCCGCTTCGTGAATCCGACAACAGTTGTTCTCGTGCAAGAAGACTCTCCATATGATGCAAATTACAGAGCTTTACAAGAAAACCGTGAGCGTCTTGAGGGAATGCACCTTGAGAATGGGAGCAAAATAGATGTTATTCCCCTTCCAATGCCGTCGCCACTGGTCTTTGATGGGATGCGCCTTCCGGCGAGTTATGCCAATTTTTACATTGCGAACCACGCCGTTCTTGTGCCAACCTTCAACGACGAAAACGACCGCGCAGCTCTTGGCATCTTGTCCGAACTCTTTACCGACCGACCTGTGATTGGCATTCACGCCGTTGATTTAGTCTGGGGCTTGGGAACGCTGCACTGCCTCACGCATGAGGAGTCGGCGGCGTAAGGAAGACAAAGCTATTTATCTCTAGTCAGTGGTCTTGACAGATTACCCCACCAAATGCAAGAATCCATCGGCATCCAAGCGCCCACGCACTTCTGTTAATGACCACAATTCTTTGGACTCACCATCCTGCAAAGCACTAAACGGCGCACTAATGCGCACAAAACCTTCCTCGCCAATCGGTTTTTCCTCACCCGTCGTTGGGTCAATAATTGAGAACGCGCAGCCCGGAAGCGGCAGCCCGACTGTGCCCGGCTTTGTTCCTACCTGCACACTCCAATCGCCCGGACTGATTGCATCCGGCACGTTTGCGGACGCGATGGGCGTAATAGTAGTCGCGCCAAAACCTTCGTAGATGTGAACGCCAAATTTTTGCTTGAAAGCTGCTTCAGTAGCAGTGTCGAGTGTTTCTGCCTCACCATTGCTGCCCGTGACGGCAAACCGCAGACCGCCCAGCATTAAGGGATGAAGCTGTTCGCTGGCAGCAAACACACGCAGTTGCCACGGTTCAGCAAAAAGCAGTGTCGCTTCGGTCATGGCGGAGAGCTTCCCAAATGTAAGAATATCAGTGTTTTCAGCGCAGACCAGCTCAAGACCACTCACAAGTGGCATCAGAACAGAGGTCAGCAAGCCAAATGCCGTGCAAAGCGGAAGCACAGCAAGCACCGTGTCATCGTCGTGCGGGTTGAGGGTTTCGGTGATTTGGTGAATCGTTGTCAGCAGGTGTTCGTGTGAGAACGAGACGGGACGCAGCGTTTCGGCTTTTCCGGCAAAGACCGTTACGGCGCTTGTGTGGGCGTGATGCTTTGCAAAGTACAATCCTCGCACAAGTGCCTTCGGAGCGAGGCGGAGAAAGAGTCCGCGAGTGAATGAGGGGTACAAGCTAATGGCAAGTTCATCAAAAAAGACCAAGCGAACTGTGGAACGAATTTCCGCGATAGCGGGGTAACGCTGCGAACATTCCTCCCAAAAACTCTTTGACGTGATGACCACGCGCAGAGATTCCATGCGGATTCCGGCGGCAATGTCTTCAGCAGAATGGGTGTAGTCCAGCAGCACAGGCGTTTGCCCGTTCATCATCAGTGCGAGCGTTGTGATGACCCCTTCGGCACTTGTGGGGAGAAGTACACCCACCTTTTTGTCCGCCGCCGTGCGCTTGAGTGCTTGAGCGCACCGTATGGTCTGCGAAAGAAGATTGATAGAGGTAAGGCGGCGTTTATCGCGGTTCACAAGCGCCACATCAAGTGCGAATCGTTTTGCGGTCGTGAGAAATGCTTCATGTACCGTACCGAGCGTTTGAGCGTAATTGCGCCATGCGTGAATGGACAGCTCCGTTACTTTCTGCTTCACCTCAACTGATGTGCTGCTTGCAGCCATACGTTCGCCAAAAGCCACTGTCACGATACGCTTTCCCCGCTTGGCACTATGCAGAATACCACTTTGCTGCTGGTGACGTGTAGCGTAGGAGAATGCAGTTCCCCATAGCCCGCGCAAGTAGAAGGGAATAATAACTGCTTCTTCGCCGTGAGCATTTGGCTGTAAGCCCTCTAATGCCCGCTCGAAGCCGCGTTTGAAAACGGCAAGTTGTCCGTTACGACTAATGCGCCCTTCGGGGAAAATTGCGACCACATCGCCGTTTTGCAACGCCTCGCGGACTTTTGCCAGCGATTCGTCTGCGTCTTTACCGGGAGCAATCGGGATGACACCAAAAACCCTCAGCAAGCCCTTCAGCACAGGCATTTCGTAGATGGAACGCAGCATCACGTAGCGAATCGGTCGCGGGCAAGCGATTTGCAGCACTGCCCAATCGAACCAACTGGCATGATTGCCCAGAAGCAAGACTCCGCCTGTGCTGGGAATATTTTTCATACCCAAGACTTGCAGAGAATAACGCTGCGAAGCCATCACCGTCACGACGTACCGCACAAACATCTGCGGCAGACGCGAGAGAGCGAATGCCGTCCCGCCGAGCGCTACCACAGCCATTCCGTAGAGCATCCACACACTATCCAGTTTGTATGTCCCGGTTAGAACGGCTGTCATTACCAGAAATGCGGACATGAGCAGATTTTGCATGAAGTTGTTCGCGGCAAGGACTGTTCCCGCTTCGTCACTTCCGGCATTGAACTGAATGAGAGCGTTCAGAGGAATAAGAAACAAGCCGCCCATAATGCCATACACAAGGAACAGAGCCGCAAGCAGCCACAGTGAATGAACCGAAGGTAACAAGAAAAGTGAAACCGTAATACCAAGCGCACCAAAGGGCACAATACCTGTTTCAATAAAATCTTCCGATGCTTTGCCCGCAATAAACGACCCGATGATAATACCCAAGCCGCCGACACCCATGAGTCCGTTGGAAATCGTTGTGTTATGAACACCAAGTGTTTCCTTAAGGTAAGCTGGAAAAGAGGCGAGAACGACCTGATTAACACCCCAGAATATCGAAACGCCGATAATACTTAGCCAAATCACTTCCGATGACCGCACACTACGCAAATTCTGGCGCAAATAACCTAAACTCACGTATTTGCTCACGTCGAAGTGGAGATGTGTGTCTTTGTCGCGTTTGCGGGGGAGGCGCACAGTAAGCAAAAACTCCATGACTGAAAAGCCCACAAGCAGCCATCCAAGCGGTGCGATAGACTGCACGAGAGCATGAATGGTGGCAGCATCAGGCGCAATGAAGTGTTCAAATAATGCCGAAAATGCAACCGTGCCGCCCAAAATGGCAATAATCGTGATGGCTTGGACGTAGGCATTGGCATTGGCGATGTTTTCCTTGCCCGTCAATTCCTTGATGTAACCGTACTTTGCGGGCGAGTAGAAAGCGGCTTGCACACCCAAAAGCAGCGTCATTGCGAATGCTAATTCAAACCAGCCCATGTAGTACGAGAGCGTAATCATGCCCGTTAGCGGAATGGCACACGCCGCCGCAACTTGTATGATTCGCTCTTTGGGAAACTTGTCTGCCAGAAAGCCGGTTGGTGTAAAGAAAAGTACGAAAGGCAGCACAATACAAGCATTGACGAGAGCCGTGAGGACAACTTGCGTCGTGCCATCGTAGAACTTGAAAATCGTGTTCTGAATGATGATTTTATGCCCCAAATCGGTAAAGGCGTTCAGAAAAGCAATGAGGAGATATGCCGCGAAGCCGCGTATTTTCAGGAGTTTGAGCATGGTAAGGAAGAATGTTGTTTTTGAACGCGGATTGGGAAGTGGGTTGTCTTTCGTCAAGGAACGCGGATGACGCGGATTTTGCGGATGAAGAAGGATTGATACCGAATAAGAAGAAAGAATTTGAGTGCCATGATTTGAGAGGAATATCCGGCTTTATCTTTTTCTTCCAGAATTTGCGAATATCCGCTCAATCCGCGTGTCCGCGTTCAATGTCTTTGCAATTCAACTTCTTCCTTTCCTCAAGCATCGCCGCGTAGTTTGCGGATTTTGAGGCGAATTTGCTGCAAGAGTGTTGAGCGTGGGAAGCGTGCCAATGCTTGCGTGTACATCTGGATTGCGTCGTCTTTGCGTCCTTGAAGTGCGAGCGCATCGGCGTGATTCATCATCGCAAAATCACCCATCGTGCCTTCAGGAAATTGCTCCAGAAGTTGCGAAAAGAGCTTTCCGGCGGCATCATAACGCTTGCGGCGAAGTTCGATATTGCCGGCTTTGATAAGAGCTTGTTCGCCAATATTTGCATGAGCAGCATTCGGTTTTATCGAACTCGTAAGATTTGTGTATCCCGCGATAGCTTCATCAAATTTTTCCTGTTTCTCAAGAAGTTCGGCTGTGGCAAAGCGTCTAACCGCTTCTTCACCATCGGGAGTGCGCTTTTGCTCTAGCAGTGCAAGGCGCTCCAGTGCATCGTTTGCAATGTCGGCGTTTGTGTTGGCGGCAAGTTTAGCAAAACGGCGGTCGGCGGAATCAAGGTTGCCGCCGAAGTATTCCAATTCGGCGAGGCGAAATTCTGCTTCGTCGCACTCGGAGCGCATACGGGCGAAGGTTTGAAGCGTTGCGCGAAATGTTTCAGCGGCTTTGTCCAATCGGTTTTGCTGGGTATATAATTGCCCCAAGTCCACCGAGCCGCGGGCAGCGATAGGGAAAGCGCGATATTGCTGCACAAGTTTGATGAATTCCTGCTCGGCAGCCTCCGGCTTTTTCAGATTGTCCAGTGTTATTCGAGCAATACGGTACTGCGACTCTGCAGCGTATTGTGTGCCGGGATAGTCCGCCGCCACAGCCCGATAGCGCGAGATAATGCCATTGAGTTCGGTCTCGCTGAAGGTTGTGCCTGCCGTTTTTGCGTCTTCCAAGCGGCTTTCCATTGCGCGGGCGTAGCCGTAAAATGCGGAAAGCGCATTGGGATTCAAACGCCCTTTGTCAATCACGAAGCCATACGCTTTCAATGCCGCATCAAAATAGCGCTCCTGACGTGCTTTCTCGGCAAACATAAGCAACTCTCGTCCTTGCGCATTCAGCATATTGTCGAGGCGCTGCGTAATATCGAGCGCACGGTTGTAATCCTTCATTTCTCGCAGAACCCAAGCGTAGAGCCGTTGGTAAAGAAAATTATTCGGTTCGGCTGTTGTCGCTTTTTCCAGCACTTCGCGTGTTTGCTCTATCCCTTTGGGACTGATGAGGTATGCTGATATGCGCCCTTGGGCAGTATTGAGATTGTTGGTTTGTTTCAAAAATGTAAGTGCTTCTTGCGCTCCGGCAGCGAAATTGCCGACTGCGCCGTAGAGTTGGCTCAGGTCATCCGAAAAGAGTGTTGGTGCGGCAAGGCGAGTACGTGCTTGAAGGAGTGTCGTGATGGCAAGTTCAAAAGCGCGATTGGTGGACTGAGCGCGGGCAATGGTTACAAATGCTTGCTGTACTGCCGGAGCTGTTGCAAGAGCATTTTTCCACGTTTCTTCAGCTTGCGTCGTTTTCCCGGTTTTCCACAGCAAATCGCCCTTGAGTGCTTGTAATTCGGTGGAACGCAGGATGGTTTGCGGTGTGCGAGCAATTTGCTCATCAACAAGTGGAAGGAGTGATGCAGGTTGGTTTAGCGCCGTGAGCGTCCGAACAACACCGTCGAAATATGCTTGTTGTGCTTTGTTGGCTTCGTAAAGCTCTTGATAGATTCGGGAGGCGCTTCGGATATCGCCGCTTTGCTCATAGGATTCAGCCATGCGGAGTTTACGCTCTTCTGTGCCGGGTTGAGCCAAGAGCACGGGCGCAAATACCGAAAAAGCGCAGAGAAAGAGAACTGTAAGAAAAGCGCCGCAGTGTTTGCAAAGCGCATTGGACGTGGTGTTCATAAGGACACAAAAGCCGTTGTGAATAAAAATATCGTGTATACCGTAAGATACGAACATTCCGAGAAAAAGTTTGAATGTGATTCACCGTGTGGCTGCAATGGCGATTTCATCAAAATACTTCATTTATCAAATTTGTTTATCAAATACTACTTGTCTGGTCAAGCAATTTTGTCAGCGTGGCTTGTGCTGTTGCTCGACGAGATTGTAGTATAGGGCGCATGAGAGGTGATGCGTGGTCGGCAAAAAAAGACAAAATTTTGAGGGTGTCCATGCACTCCACAGGCGTTGCACCCACGTTCATAGCGCCTCGCAGGTGGGAGTAAAGTTGTGTGTTCCAGCCCAAGACTGCTAGCACAGCCGCCACACTCAGTTCACGAATCCGCGCTGGCAATTCCGTGCGGCTGAGAGTTTTTCCATAGCCTTCCAGAACCATCCAGTCGGCAAGGTCGGGACTAATGGCATGGAGATTGCGGTGCATTTTATCGTACGCAGTCGTGTAAATTTGCTTGCACAATTCCTGCCCACGATGAGAAAAAAGCTGATGGTCGAATGATGCAGATGCCGGAGGTGCAAAGCTAATAGACCGCTCAGAGCAAACAGTTTGAAGCACCGACAGACCTTCCAGAGCCGCAGGAAAACCTGCAAAAAGGTATGTCTGCAAGAGTGCTTCGTAGAAGGCGCGCGGCGTAGTGGTGTAGGTAAATCCGCTTGCAAGCGTCGCCTTGAGCAGAAATGGTTCGTTGAGCGCAGCGGCGGCGGCGGCAAGAATAACTGCCTGTTCGTGCGGAAATAAGACCTCTGATTCTTCTAAAAGATGGTGGAGATATTTCTCCAAATCGGCTTCCGAAGGCGTTTGTCCTGAAGAAGGTGATAATTCTTGGTGGTTGTTCATTTGCATCATAACAGCAATTTTGTATATTGAGGGTGCAAGAAAAAAATAGAGAGTTCAGCAATCGGTATCGTCGGCAGAGTACCATTCTGCATTTGCGCCGGGGCATATCCAAAAAGATAGCATACAGCACCATTCCATTGTCCAAAACATTCCAAATCTACAAAATTTGCATGGTTTGTGTACGGAACTTTTGAAAGGTTACACGTTCATCAGCAGGAAAAATTTTCTGTCGGATGCGGAAAGACTTGCTATCAGTGGCGCTCTTTCGTATTTTCGGGCAGTGTTAGCATTTCTAAGTGTTCCCCCTCGTTCATATTGACTTCCATGAAACTAGGCTTTCAATAAGAAGACAGCAAGCAACATAATCTTGATTCACTCCATACTTCTCGCATTCGCGTTATGGTCAAACTCATACGCTCATCTATTCGCTGGCAGATTGCTCTCGTGGCAACGCTCGCCATTGCAGTATTAACGACGTTTAACGTTGTAACGTCTTCTTTCCAGCAGCGTAAAAGCGGCTCAGACCTGATGGAGGACGAAACAAAAGCCATTGCGCTGATTGCCTCCACCTCAGCCGTACCCGGGCTGGATTTCGATAACAGGCAGTCAGTGGCTGATGCTGTCGAAGGAGTATTGCAATTACCAAACTTTAGCTTCATCATTGTTAAGAAAAAAAGTGGCGATAGCATCTATTCAAGCGGTATTGAAAAGTGCCCCTCGAAATATCGAGAGCTCAAGCCTCTTATTGAAAATACCGAGACCGCTTTCTCCGAGGGCGGTGAAGCCGTAGCGATTGTACCAATTATGTCGAAAACTAAAGAGAAAATTGGCGAAGTGGTGCTGGGTATCAATACGAAAACGATGACGGAAAGCGTCACGCGGAGTGTCGGGGCACTTTCAATTATTGGTTTGGGTGGGGCTGTGTTTTGTACGTTGATAATATTATTTTTCGTTCAGCGTATCGTCGCCGGCATTCATAGACTCAGCAGTGCGGCTCAAAAAGTGAGCGAAGGTGACTTGAAGCAATCGGTCGAAAACAACTCACTCAACGAAGTGGGCGACCTCAGCCGTGCTTTCAATATCATGGTGGGGCGCATCCGCCAGTCTCAAGAAGATACCTATTTGCTCTTGCAACAAACTGCCGATCAGAATCAGAAAATTGAAGAAGCGGCAAAAAATGCTCACGAGGAACAAGAATATCTCAAGCATCAGGTAAGTCGCATCTCTATTGTGCTGGAAGCAATGTACAACAATGATCTGAGTCATCAACTTGATGTTCACCGTGACGATGACGTGGGTAAACTTGTTTCGGTATTGAATACGACTATTTTGGGTTTGCGGCGCATGATTGCCCAGATTGGCGCTACATCAAGCCGTGTCGCACGGTCGTTTGAGCAGATTGCAAACGCATCGGGCGAAATGGCTGACCGCAGCGTCCAGCAGGCTCGCCAAACAGATGAAGTTGTTTCTTCGATTGAGCAAATGACTGCTACTATCAACGAAACAGCACAAAATATTAACAAGACAACGCAGCTTGCGAACGACACGATTAAAATTGCGAAGAGCGGTCAAGAAACTGTAATCGGTACGGTGGAAGGTATGCGCCGTATCGCAGAAATTGTAACCGAAACAACGCAAATGATTGACAAACTTGGTACATCGTCAGCGCAGATTGGCGAAATTGTGCAGGTCATTGAAGAGATTGCCGACCAAACAAATCTTCTGGCACTCAATGCCGCCATTGAGGCTGCCCGTGCAGGCGAGGCAGGGCGAGGATTTGCGGTTGTTGCTGACGAGGTACGGAAACTTGCCGAGCGCACCCAAAAAGCAACGAAAGAAATTAGCAAGACCATTCGCACGATTCAGCAAGATACCTCCACTGCCGTGGAAGCCGCACAGTCTGGCGCGGAGCAGGTTCGCTCCGGTATTGACCTTGCTGAGAATGCTGGTAAAGCGCTTGAAACCATCGTTTCCAGTATTCGCAAAGTGGGCGACATGATTTACCAAGTCGCTGCTGCTGCTGAGGAGCAGTCCGTAACGGCAGAGCATATCAGCCGCAACATTGATGCTATCTCGCAGGTCACCAATACCAATCTTCAAATCGTACAGAACGTCGCAAAAGATACCCGCGAACTCAGTGGCGAGGTGGGTGATATGCTAGGTACAATCGAACAGTTCTACCTTGGCGAAGATATGCACGCTACGAATTATCAAGGCACAACGCATTTACAAAGCGCTCAGTCGAAACTGTTAGGGCAAAAGAAATAGACTCAGAAAAGAGAACAGTACGAGAATTATACTTAAAATCCGCTTTAATCGCTTTACGGCATTAAAGCGGATTTTTTTTGTGGCAGCAAGGTCAAACTTTTCACGCCATAGATTACCGCCAATATTATTTCCAAACCTACGGAAGCAAATGCAGCCTTGTATGCTGTGTCCACAGGAAGCAGTACACAAATACCCACAAAAGCGCAGAGCGCCACCGCTAACGTGCCATTAACAAAGCGCTCTAGCTTGTGGGCAAGGAGGTAAGGTTCAAGAATATTGACCAGCGTTTGCAAAAGGAAAAGCCACGAGACGATACGCAAAAGTGGCACCAAATGGGCAAAACGCTCCCCATAAATTAGCCAGATAAGTCCGTCAGCACAAGTGTACAAAGCGGCACTTCCCATTACACCGATACAGACACCCAGCAAAAGCGCTTTCCCCAGCGTTTCGGGCTGCGGAGAGCGTACAAAGCGAGGAAGCAAGACGTTAAAAAGAGCGCCGGGCAAAATGCGCAGAGCAATGGTGAACCGTGCGACAGCACTGAAATATCCCACTTCTATTTGTGTGGCAAGCAGCGTCAGTGCATAGATGCCAGCGCGTGATTGCACGACGCTCAAAGCCTGCATCATCACGAAGACCAAATGTTCTGTTGACAAAGGAATGGCATTAGAAGGAATACTGCTTAGTGGCAGGGCAGGGCGCTCAGAAGTATGCTTGTTTTCATTCTTCAGGTAGCGCACAAAGACAATACTTTTCAATGCTTCTCCCGCAATAAGGCTTACAACGACAGCGCTTACAACCAAACTGGGAGAGATACCTGATGAAATGCCAGGCGGTGCAGCGAGAATAACTATCGCAAGCAAATGCGAGGCGAACGTTAGGCTGTTTTCGATTCGTGCAATGATGCCAAAATGCTGCAAACCGCGTAGTGCGTGGGAATAGGTCATTGCCCAAGCACGTATTAGCGCCCAAGTCCCATAAAGCAATGTGGGTAGTACGAGATAGAGTAGGCTTTGTAGCGCAGAGGCATTTCCACGAACTAGCATAAAAATACCATAGCCAACAGTAAGAATCGACGTTGCAAGAAACCAGAGACGTGTCTTGGCGCGTTGTGCCCCGTTTATGTGGGTGAAAATGCCATCAGGGTTCCGGCTGACAAGGAGAGGTAATCGTGTTTCGTACCCCCAGTCAATAACGGCAAGAAGGAGAAGCCCAAAAGAAGAAGCGGTAGCAAAGATACCAAGTGCTTCCGCGCCGACAATACGAGCCATTGCTATCGGGAGCAGCGTTCCGCCCACAAGCGTACCGGCATGAACAGAAAGAAGGGCAAGAAAGGATTTGACGAATGACGAGCGGAATATTTTCACGAGCGGGAATGATGGACGTTACTCCGTGCCAACGAGGTTGGGAAATTTCGATGCCAAGCGCTGCTTTTCTACTGCTGAAAGCGGGTTCGCAGAAATTTCAAGCGAACGAAGTTGTACAAGACTGACAATCTCTTCGGGGAGCGTTGTGAGCTTATTTCCATTTAGCAGAAGAGTTTGCAAATCGGTGAGCCTGCCAATATCAGATGGTAAAGACGCTATTTGATTACCACTAAGCGATAAGATTTGCAAGCGTCCCATTTCGCCGAGCTCGGAAGGCAGAGAGCCGATTTGGTTGTCGCTCAAGTTAAGATTTTGAACATTGGTCAAGTATCGAACCGCATCGGGCAGGCGTTTGAGTTTGTTACTACTCAAATCGAGCGTTTGGAGATTGGACAGCAAGCAAGTATTGCTGTCGAGTGTGGTAAGCTGATTGCCTGTGAGAATGAGCGTACGGAGGCGCGTCAAATCTTTCATCTCTGCGGGTAAAGCATTTATTTGATTAAAGCCGAGCGCTAACATTTGCAGACTTTCGCAGCCGCCGATACTATGCGGCAGGGTGGAGAGCTTATTTACACTTGCTTCCAGTCGTTCCAAGCGCTTGAGAGAGCCGATTTCACGCGGAAGAGTAGTCAGTTTGTTATTAACCACATCCAGAATACGCAGATTTTCGAGCAGTACGATGTCCTCAGGTAATGCAGAAATTTTGTTCCCCACGACCTGTAAAAACTCCAACTTTGCGCATTTGCCGAGCGGCGGTAGTGCCGTCAGATAGTTATAGTTGGCTGCAAGTGTGGTGAGATTGGTGAGATTCCCAAGTTGCTGCGGAAAAGTCGAAAGGCGATTATTGTTGACATCCAGCACACGAAGATTGCTCAGTCCACCGATTTCGGGCGGCAGTGCCGTAATTTGATTGGACATAAGCACCAGCTTGGTAAGCTGCGGAAGTGCACCGATTTCCGATGGCAGTGAGGTGAGTTTGTTGTGCGTAACATGGAGCGCATTCAGGAGCAACAAATTGCCGATTTGCTTTGGCAACGACGTAAGCTGATTATTGCTAAGATTGAGATGCTGTAAGTTCCCAAAATTCCCTATTTGCGGCGGAAGTGCCGTTATCTCGTTATTGCCCAAATCCAATACCTGCAAGTTCCGCATTTGTGCGATTTCAAGAGGAAACGTTTTTAGCTTGCGGAAACTCAGATTTAATTTATAGACTTTGCTAGGTTCTTTTGCCGCTTCTTTCAGGGAATAATATGTTTTCTGCCCCGCAAGAGCAACGGAATCAAGCACGATTCCCTGTGCTACACCAATAGTTACAAGTTGCTGGTTTGGAGCTTGGGCAAGAGCTTTCACTCCACTACAAGCGCAGAGCACGAAAAAGGGTAGCGCGAAGGAACGAAGAATGTGCATCATCAAGGAGCAGAATTGTGGAGAAGAAGCGCCATTAGTCAGAAATATGCAGCGATTTTGGTAAACAAAAACAGATGAGAGGTCTTGCACAGTTTACACATTTCATGGATTCTATCCAAATGTGAAATTTCTCAATAGCGAAATTCTGCTCAAAGCGAAAAATCATATTATGATTTTAAGCCACTACGCAACCCTACCGAAGGAAGTGGAAACAAAAACTGTGCGTTGCTCACGTCAATTGGACGGATGAACAACGCACAGGTTTAATCAAAGCTGGAAAGCGTAAATTTATGCTTCCGACAGAACCGAAATAACACGTTTGCCGTCGCGCTTACGACTGAAGTGTACAAAGCCGTCTGAAAGAGCAAAGAGCGTATAGTCTCTGCCAACGCCGACGTTCAATCCCGGATGCGTAGCGGTGCCACGTTGACGGATAAGAATGTTTCCGGCGATAACTGCTTCGCCGCCGAATTTTTTTACGCCCAAACGTTGAGCATTAGAGTCGCGCCCGTTTTTCGTAGAGCCGGCGCCTTTTTTGTGTGCCATGACAGAATATTCCTTTCTGGTGAATCGAAGTTTGGGGTGGTGATTACGCTACGGCGATAGCGCCGATTTGAATTTGCGTGAAGTGCTGGCGGTGACCGTTTTTCTTGCGATAGCCTTTGCGACGTTTTTTGTGGAAAACCACAACTTTTTCGGCTTTGCCGTGCGCCAGAATGGTCGCTGTAACCGAACCACTCAGGGTCGGAGCGCCAATGCGGACATTCGCACCTTCGCCAGCAGCAAGGATATTGGTCAAAGAGATAGCGGAGCCAACTTCTGCATCCATTTTCGGAACAGTCAGTGTGTCCGACGGCTGTACGCGGTATTGAAAGCCCGCGATTTCTACAACAGCAAACATGATTTGGGGAGGATAAAGTGAGAAAATACTTTAGGTTATGCCAGTTTTGTGTCTGCACGAAAATTTTCGCGTACAGAACTGCAAAGTTAGAACTTTTCTTTCGTTCTACCAAAAAATTTTCGTGTAAATTTGCACATCACACCACCAACGTAACTGTTATCAACGTACTGCTACGCATTACACACTGCACTATGGAATCTCTCATCGTATTCTGGTTTCGCCGCGACCTGCGCCTGAGCGATAATGCCGGATTGTATCATGCTCTCAAAACAGCCAGTGAACAGGGTGCTCACGTACTACCGCTGTTTATTTTTGACCGTACTATTTTGGATGAACTTCCTGACAAACGCGACCGCCGCGTGGAATTTATCCATCATGCTCTGACAGGTGTGCAGCAGGAACTCCAAACGCATCATTCCTTGCTTATGGTTCGATATGGCTTCCCGCTTGAGGTCTGGGAGCAGCTTTTGCAGGAATATCGCATACAGGCGGTCTTTACGAATCATGATTACGAACCATATTCCACGTGCCGCGATGAAGCCGTCGGTAAACTTCTTGCTGCGCACGGGGTAAAGTTTCAGACCTTCAAGGATACAGTGATTTTTGAGAAAAATGAGGTGCTTACTGCCGATGACCGCCCTTATACCGTTTTTACGCCATACAGCCGAAAGTGGAAGGTACAGCTTGCCGATAAGCACACAAGGTCATATCCGACGAATGAGTACGAAAGCGCCTTCTGGCAGCCATTAGAAAATCATCCCATTCCAACACTCCAAGAAATAGGCTTTGAACCGACGGGCGAACCGTTTCCATCAAAGGAAGCCCGCACGGATATTATTCGCACGTATCATCAAACACGCGATTTTCCTGCACAGCAGGGCACGACGCGCCTTTCGGTGCATCTGCGCTTTGGCACAATAAGCATTCGTGAATTAGTGCGGACGGCGTTGGAACTGAATGAAACGTGGCTCAACGAGCTGATTTGGCGGGATTTTTATGTGCAAATTCTCTGGCATTTTCCCCACATAGAGCATCGGTCATTTAAGTCTGCCTACGACAATATTCCGTGGCGGCAGGATGAAGAAGACTTTGAGCGGTGGTGTGAGGGGAAAACGGGGTACCCGATTGTGGATGCCGGTATGCGCCAACTTAATGCAACGGGCTATATGCACAACCGCGTTCGCATGATTGTCGCGTCATTCCTGACAAAACATCTTCTGTTGGATTGGCGCTGGGGCGAACGATACTTTGCTCAAAAACTCCTCGACTTCGACCTTGCGGCAAATAACGGCGGGTGGCAGTGGGCTGCCGGAACGGGATGCGATGCCGCGCCGTATTTCCGTATTTTTAATCCCGCTTCGCAGACTGAAAAATTCGACCCCAAGCTAGAATACATCAAGCGTTGGGTGCCGGAATTAAGCACTTTTGACTATCCGCCGCCAATAGTTGACCACAAGTTTGCCCGCGAGCGAGCACTTTTCACCTATAAGCAAGCATTAAAGCCATCGGGGAACGAACAAGACTCGTTACAGTAAATAAATTACTTCAGCAGCAAAAAGCTCCGATAGTACACGCCTCTGGGCGTTATCATGCGCAGCACGTACATCCCGCCCGAAAGTGTGCTCGTCCTTGAGAGTTGGAACAAGTGTCGTCCTTGATTACGGGGGAACGGTGCAAATTCCGTCACCACATCGCCACGTGACGAAATGAGCGCAAATTCCACCAAGCCGGAAGCCGCAACGGTGTAGGGAAACGTCGAGCCTTCTGCGGTTGCGGGATTGGGGAAATTCTGTCCAATGGCATCGGGAAACTCCGCAGCAACGAGTGGTGCGCCTTGCAAGATAATCTGTGCCGGGCGCGAGGAGACGGGAAAAAGCAAACGCCCATTGAGCGAAAGCGAATCAACGGCGAGAAATGTTGTTATGTCGGGACTGGCGAGTGTGCGGAAGTCCATTGTTGCAAGCGTTACTGTATCGGTGTTGGCGGGAAGCGAGCGCAAGGCGGCACAAGAAACCCGAATCGCTCCAAGATTGAGATTGACATATTGGCTGTCTATGCGGGGCGTGAGGCATTGCATGACATTGGAGCCACCGCCACGAGCTGCTTGAAAAGCAAGTGAGGACGGTGCATACCGAACGGTGAACCGAATTGAATCTAATGAAGCGGGAAGTTGTCTAAAGACGGCACGAATGGCAATACGTACAATCGTCCCACGCTGAACGGCGGTGTCTTGAAGATGGAAAGAAACTTGCGGGATTTGTGCCGCAAGTGGTGTGCTTTCCGTGAACACAAGCAGAAGCAGCGCCGCAAGCGTCGGCAAAATCCAACGGTGAAAGCGCGAACGGACTAAGTAAAAAACATTCATCGGGCTTTTGTGTATTCGGTGTATATTCGGGAAGGATAGAAAACTTTCTACCGAAAATACAACCATTTCACGCTCTCTGCAAGGAAGAAAAAACTCACAGTCATTACCGTCAGTGTAACTTTTGTAGCAATCGCTTGTTTCTTACCTCAGGACGCTCAACTACATTTGTGCATACCAATAACCTTTGTAATTATTGATAACGTAACTTTTTACTTGAATCTCACGGAGAACAACCATGGCACTCCTCGACAAATATCCTGCCACGCTCACGGCAAAAACTGCGGAGCATCTGCTTCGGCGCACGATGTTCGGCGCTACCCGTGCCGATATTACCGCTCTTACGGGCAAGAGCATTGATGCCGCACTGGATGCCTTGCTCAAAGACCAAACCGCACCTGCTCCGCCCGTTGACCCCACAACGGGGCAAACGTGGGTGAACGATACGGTACAGTCGAGTAATGACGGACAATATATCAATTACATGAAGGCGTGGTGGCTTGGCTTGATGGCAACGCAGCCAATTTCGATAACTGAAAAAATGACACTCTTTTGGCATAATCACTTTGCCTCGGCGCGGTCAGTCGTGAACGATACGCGCTATTTGTACAAACAGAATGTTCTCTTGCGTAAAAATGCGTTGGGCAATTTCAAAACACTTGCCCGCGAAATCTCCATAGACCCTGCAATGTTGCGCTATCTGAACGGAAATCGTAATACAAAGGCTTCTCCGCAAGAAAATTATGCCCGTGAACTCCAAGAGCTTTTTACGATTGGCAAAGGTCCTGAGATTTCGGCAGGAAACTATACCACCTACACCGAACAAGATGTTCGTACTGCCGCCCGCGCCCTGACGGGCTGGACAGACAATGCTACCACAGTAACAGCTGTTTTTAACCTTAACCAGCACGATACCGCCGACAAGCAATTTTCTGCAGCATACCAAAATACGATTATCAAGGGGCGCAATACCGCAACGGCAGGCATGGATGAACTGAACGACCTACTGGATATGATTTTCCGCCAAAACGCCACATCGGAGTACATTTGTCGCAAACTCTACCGCTTTTTTGTCAATTTCGAGGTCACGCCGACGATTGAAAGCGAAGTCATTGTGCCGCTTGGCAAGACACTCCGGGATAATAATTTTGAAATCAAACCTGTGCTGCGCCAACTTCTGGGCAGTACGCACTTCTTCGACAATAATATCATTGGGGCAATGATAAAAGCCCCGCTTGATTTGATTATCGGTATGGTGCGGCAAATGCAGATTACGATTCCCAATATTACGAATCAACTGGCATTTTACTATAGCTACTTTGATTCATTACGCCCCCTTGCGACAACATTACAACAGGATGTCTTTGAACTACCGAACGTTGCCGGATGGTCGGCATATTATCAAGAACCGCTCTATTACCAAATCTGGATCAATAGCGCTACCATGCCGCCCCGAGCGAATCTTGGTAATACTCTTATCAATGGCTGGACGCTCACGAACCGCGCGACGGGTGCGACAATGCGTGTTACGTTTGATTCTCTGGTGTTCTTGCAACAATTTCCTAATCCCGAAGACCCCAATAAAGTCATTGATAATCTCACGCAGAATTTCTTTGCTATTGATCTAACGAGTGAACAAAAAGATGAATTGCTGACCAAAGTGCTTCTACCCAATCTCCCGGCATACGAATGGACGGTGGAATGGAATGACTATATGAAAACCCCCAATGACGCACAAAAGAAGGCTTTGATTAAAGCAAAATTGGATGCGCTCATTAAGTATATGATGCTCATTGCAGAGTATCAAATCACCTAAAGCAGCGTTTGCGTGAGCTCTCATTACGCTCAACGGCTACATAACTTGTCATCAAAAACATCATTCCATTATTTCACAAGGACACGACCATGAAACGCAGAGATTTTATCCGAGGTGCTACCGCCGTCGCGTTGCCGCTTTCGCTCAGTGGCTACAGCGCCCGTGCAATGGGACTTTCGCCGATGCTGGAAAGTCTGGCGGAGCTAACGGCACAAGCAGACCGCTATCTGGTGCTAATTCAGCTTGCCGGCGGTAATGACGGTATTAACACGGTCATTCCGCTTGACCAAATGTCCACGTATAATAGCCTTCGCAGCAATATTGCGCTGCCGGAGAATAAAGTGCTGAAACTCACCAACGCAACGGGCTTACATCCTTCGATGGTCGGCATGAAATCGCTCTACGATGCGGGAAATCTGGCTGTTGTGCAGGGCGTTACCTATCCCACGTCCAATTTTTCGCACTTCCGCTCGACAGATGTTTGGATGTCCGGCTCGGACTACAACGAATATCTCAGCACCGGCTGGGCTGGGCGCTATCTTGATAATCAGTTTCCAAACTATCCCGGTAGTTACCCTAATGCTTCTATGCCCGATCCGCTTGCTATTCAAATTAGCTCCACCCCTGCTCTGGTGCTGAAAGGATCTGTGCCGATGGGTATAAATCTCCAAGACCCCGAGGCGTTCAATCGCTTAGTATCCGGCACATCGGTCAATGGCTTTACCACGACTCCCGACACGGCTGCGGGCAAGCAAATAACATATATCCGTCAAGTGCAGGCACAGTCAGAAGTGTACGCGAAAGTGATTCAGAAAGCCAACGCCAGTGCAAAGAATCTCGCTACCTACACCGCAGCAGGTGTAAATCCGCTCGCTGACCAACTTGCAATCGTAGCGCGGCTCATTGCGGGCGGCTTGAAGACTCGCGTTTACATGGTAACGCTGGGCGGCTTCGACACGCACAACCAGCAAGTCAACGCCACTGACCATACAATTGGTACGCACGCAGTGCTGCTGGCAAGGCTTTCTGAGGCAATGACATCATTCCAACAAGATTTGAAGTTGATGAAAATGGATGATAAAGTTCTGGGAATGACTTTTTCGGAATTTGGTCGTCGCGTGGGGTCGAATGGTTCGAGCGGTACTGACCATGGCTCAGCTGCACCCGTTTTCGTCTTTGGCAAAGCAGTTAAAGGCGGCATTATTGGTGCGAATCCAAGCCTTACCAATTTGGATAATGGCAATCTCAAAATGCAATATGACTTCCGCCAGATTTACGCTTCCATCTTGAAGCAATGGTTCGGCACAAGCAGCAGCGAGTACTCGGCAGTCTTGAGTAAAGACTTCACGCAACTGCCGCTCATTCAAGGCTCCACCAGTGTTGCCGAAGAACAACAAACATTTGCCACCAACGGCATCAGGGTTCAAAACTACCCTAATCCCGTTAGTACGAGCACGACCTTCGAGTACACGCTGCCCTACACTTCACGGGTACGCCTTATCGTCGTGGACGCGCAAGGACACGCCGTGACCACAATGGACGAGCAGCAAGCAGCAGGTTCGTACAGCATCAATTTTAATACAGCCTCGCTTGCAAGCGGCGCGTACACCTACCGCCTCGAAACTGAGCGTGGCTGGGCAAGTGGGAAAATGATTGTGGCGCGGTAAGAGCCGCATGAGAACTTGAAAGTGTTCGGGGTTTACAAAATGTCGGCAAGGTGTTGTAACCCATAGTCATCAACGTAAGCGTAAATTACTGAAAATAAAGCCTCTGTTATTCCCGAAACCGTCTTTGCTTGTCGAGAATCCAGCATGAAAAGCCGTGCGCAGCATACCAAAGTATCGGATGGAGTCCAGTTTTTTCGCTGGATTCCCGCTTGCACGGGAATGGCAATACCAAAAGTATACTTATCAATGCTTTATACTTAAGTTGATGACATTGGGTTGCAACCCCTTGTTTTCTCGTTCAGCTCTTTACTCAGTGTAATTACCACAAAAAATTATGGATTGTCCAGCGCAAAGTTGAACTCTTTGGTAAGCTGCTCGGTGAGATAATCGCGTCTGTGCTGTTCAACGTACTCCACATGAGGTTTCATCGGCGTTTTGGCTTTGTGGTCTTGATAGAGCTGCAGAAGGGCAATTTTGATTTGATGCACATTATCGGGTTCGGTTACGATAGCCGCGCCATACTTCTGCGCCGCTTGCTTCAAGGCTCCTTCAGGAACACTGACCAGAAGCGGCTTCTGGCTACCGAAGTATTCGTATAGCTTTCCGCTTGAGTGCGTATCGGCATTGTGCGTATAGCCCGCCATCATCCAGAGCGCATCGCAGGAAGAAATCATGGCAACAGAATCTTTGTGGTCGAGGTAGCCGTGAATCTCCACATATTTTTCCAAGCCCAGTCTTTTCACAAGCCGTATGTTTTCTTTGCGCCATATCCCGATAAAGTGCAGTTCCATATCGGCAGCAACGTCGGGGCGCTCTTTCACAATCATCTGAAATGCTTTGAGAAAATACTTCGGCGTGATGAAATCGTAGAAAATGCCCGCATATCCCAGACGAAACTTGAAGTTGGGGCGGTGTGCGGGCGGTACACGAAAATCTTCGGGGTCGTAGCCTTGCGAAATAATGGTGATGTCTTCGTGCTGAAGAAAAAGATGATGACTGAGCATCCGCTCTTTCATGCGGCGATTGGTAACGATAATTTGGTTCGCCTCGCGCAGCACGGCATACTCCATTTTGCCATGCAGATAGGTGTGGAGCGGCGTTGGGAAAGACATAAACTGGTTGCCCAACCACAAATCCCGATAGTCCACCACAAGCGGAATACCAAATTTCTTCTTCAATCGCGCTGCGGCTTGCATGGCGGAAAAGGGCGGTCCACTGACGAAAATGAGGTCAAATTTTTCTTCTTCCATCAGTTTTACGGCAGTTTTGTATGCCTGTCGCGCCCATGAACGCTTGTTGTCCGGGATGAACAGCCAATTACTGACACGGGATAAAAATTTACGAATGTATTCCGCAGGCATATTGCGCTGCTTGAATTCACCTTTGCCCGCAAGCAGAGCATTTACGTCGCCTCCGCTGGTGCGGACGATGCGTAAACCCTCGCGTTCTGCCTCTTCCTGCAAGGATTTGTCAATGGCATAATAGCCCACGGGACCAGTGGTAATAACAGTCGGCTCCCAGTGGTAATGGCGCATATACTTCGCAAATTTAAGCGTACGCTGTACGCCGCTCAAGCCCATTGGCGGAAAATAGTAAGCAATCACCAAGACTTTTTTATCAAGGTCGGGAGCGGGCGAGAATCGTGTGTGTGCGGATGAAGATGTGAACATTGAATCGGAATCGTTGAGAAAGCGAGAAGAAAAATTATGAAAGCAGCGCTGCGACTGCCTCCGCCGTATGCCGTCCCGAAATGAGTGCGCCTTGAATAGAAGCGGTCGTGCGGTGGTCGCCTGCCACGAAAAGCGAGTTTGTCAGCCGTACGGGGCGCTCCGGCGGCGTAAGCGCGGGCGGCGCTTGGTCGGGCAGAGCGTGTTCGATGTGGTACGTTCGCAAGTGCCGCCACGACTGAACTTCTGCGCTGAACCATGCTTCCATTTCCTTGCGGACAGCGGCAACTAAGGTTTCGTTATCGGTCTGGGGTGAACCGATGACGCTTGCCGACACCAGTGCTTGCCCCTTTGGTGCATAGAGAGGCGCGACATTGCTGGGGATGCAAACATTGTTCACCAAGCCGCGCCCCGTGCCGTTCAGCACAAGTATCGGTTCGGCAAATGGCGCTGTGTCTGCGGCGAAATAGAGACACGTCGTTGAGCGGCTCTTGGGTGATTGGAACGTGGGGCGTGATGCAGTCGGTATCGTGGAAATGAGATGTGATGCGGTGTGCCAGTTCGTTGCGATAATAACCGCTTTTGCGCGTAGTGTCTCGTCCGAAGCCAAATGAACAACTGATTCTCCGTCATTTTCTTCCAACGAAGCAACGGGCGAGTTCAGGCGAATACGAGAGGAATCCAATCCTAAAGCCATTTGGCGAGGTATTCGTCCCATTCCTGCTGCCGGAAGTGTTGCTTTGCCGGAGGCAAACATTTTGAACACAAATTCAAACATTCGGCTTGACGTGTCCAATTTGCCGTCCAGAAAAACACCGCCCAGAAATGGCGTAAAGAATCGCTCTTTGATGCGTTCGCTAAAGCCGAAATTCTTCAGATATTCGCTTGTAGTTCGCTCTCGGCGCTCGAAGATGTCGTCGAGCGAGCTGCGTTCCAACATAGAACGTAAGGTCAGCATTGCGAATTTATCGGACAGCGAACCAATCGGTGCGAAGAGCGTGGACAGTGCGTGCTGCGGGTGCTGAAGCGGATTGGAAACGGTTGCAAACTTGTCGCCCAACCAGACTTTTGCGCCTGCGTGGAAGGGGCGCAAGTTCAACTCACCGTAGTCCAAGACTTGCCGCGCTTCGGGGTAGGCATCCAGCAAAATTTGAAAGCCTCTGTCCAGCAGAAAACCATCCACCTCGTCCGTCGCCACACGCCCGCCGATGCTGCCCGTGGCTTCAAGGATGTGCCACTGGATATTGCGTTTCGTGAGTTCGCGTGCCGCAGATAAGCCTGCAAGTCCCGCGCCGATGATGAGTACGTCGTGCATGGTGGAAATATTAGCTAATGATATTCGTTAATTTGTTTTCTGATATTGCCTAATCCAGTCCTCATCACTATCATTCAAGGGATAGTTCTCGTCAATGTATAGCATCAGAATTTGGCCATCTTGATTGAATGAGCGTTGGGCAATAAACCATTGGTTATTTAGAAATCTCATTCGTAACACTTGAGTATGCAGACCAGCTTTAGAATTAAAAAAGATATTGAGATTCACTCCCCTACTTTTATCTAACTTAACAGTGTTTTGCGTTGTTACAAGTGTTCGTGGTAGTATCGTACCTAAATCTAGCCTATATTCTCCTTGAGTGTAATTATTATCTGCCCCCCAAATATTACAATCAATCCATCTAACACTTACATCGTGAAGCGGGAATTCACTTTGTGGATCAAAGGCTATTATTCCTGTATTACCTTCATCAGAAATATTTATAATATTTAGTAAAACAAATCCATTTCCACCTGTGAGATTGCCTATAATAAGGCGTGATGACGCTTCTGCTTGAATGTAAATAATTTCTAGTTTGTGAATAAGTAACTCAAACTTTGTAAATATTTGAGCAAAACTTTCTTCCACTTTTTGTTGCTTCTTTATTCTAATAAATTGACTAATAAACCAGCTTGTTAAAAAAAATGCAGTTGAAAAAAACTCAATAATTGCAAAAATATTCTGCTTATAGGAAGGTAAATCTAACCAGCGAAAAACTGTATAAATAACGCTCAGAAGAAATTGCAGTCGAAACTCCAGCCATAATTGCTTCAGAATTTTTTTCCAAGATGGAGACAATGATAACATTTGATAGCAAACAGAATTAGAAAATGCAATGAATTGAATAACCGAAACCTAAACTCTTCACTACTGCTTCGCATGAAGCGACCACAAAAGTTTCTTTTTCAGCAAGTCGTAGTAGGAATTTTCAACGCGCTTGAGCAATTTCACGACGCGCTCCGATTTGTGAATCACCACCGATGCACCTTCTTCGATGACGCTCACGGTTTGTCCGTCCGCAACAAGGCTTGTTGCACCGCTTCCGTGTCCAGGCGTGAGAACAATTTCTACCGTGTCCGGAGCCACAAGCGGGCGCATCGTCAGCGAGTGCGGTGAGACAGGCGTGAGCGCAATCACGGAGCAAGTCGGCGCAATGATAGGACCGCCGCTCGAAAGCGAGTATGCCGTCGAACCTGTCGGCGTAGAAACAATTAAGCCGTCCGCGTGATACTCTGCCACCGGCACGCCGTCTATGGTTGCGGCTATGGTCATCATGCGGGCAAAATCTTTTTTGTGTAGCACAAAGTCATTGAGCGCATAGACCATTTCGCTCAAATTATCGTGTCCGTCCAGTTTAACGGTTGTCTCAAGAATAACGCGATCTTCGATGATGTAATCGCCGTTTTGCAATGCCGTGAAGCCTTCTTCTAATTCTTTAGCAGAAAATTCTGCCAAAAAGCCGAGGCGACCAAGATTAACGCCCATAATTGGCAGCTCGCTCGCAAGGAACTGCTTCGCTGCTGCCAGCATTGTGCCATCGCCGCCAAAAGAAACAATAATATCGGCGTGTTTGTCGAAGTCGTCGTATTCGACTGCTTCAACGAGCGCCCGCGCCTCTGGGTTTGCAAAACGCGCCACCACATCCGGCTCGGCGCAGCACTTCATGCCTTTGCTGCGCAGGATACGTGCTGCCAGCTCCGTACAAGCGATAGCGTCCGGCTTGGTGGTATTGACAAAAAGTCCGATTTGTTTCATCGTGTGCGCAAATGCTTTGTTCAAATGCTTGGCTTATTGTATTTTTTGTTTTTCTTTCCTACTCGGCAACGTTTGCGGAAAACGTGCCAAAATACACAAAAACGATGAAACTTCCAGTCTTGATTCTCGCGTTTCTTGCGCTCTTTTGCCAAGGCGCTGTTCCTGCCTTTGCGCAGCCGCCAGCCGCCTCATATTTCCTCCATGCTCGCCATGCGGACGATATTCCGCTTTCGCGCTATGCAGAACGGCGGAAGGCGGTTCTTGCCACGATGTCGGCGAAGTCGCTTGCCGTCTTCTTTGCGGCGGATGTACGCAATCGGCAGAATGACGTGGACTACGAATATCGCCAAAGCAGCGATTTCTGGTATCTCTGCGGTTTTCCCGAAGCGGAATCGTCGCTTATGCTCATTCCGGGCGGAATTGTTCTGCCAAAAACACTGGATTCAAGCGGCGCACGGCATGAAGCATTGCTTTTTGTCAAAAAACGCGACCTGTACTTAGAAATGCGCTCCGGCTCTATCACGGGCGCAGACCGCGCCAAAGCGATGTATGGCGTGATGGCGCTTGAAAACGTAAATTTTGCATCCGTGCTCGGAATGTTGCTTCAGCCCGAGGATTCTACGCTCAGACGCGATACGGTCTTTGCCACAACATTCCCCACAAGTGCCGTTACTGAGCCGCTTTCGGGCGAGGTAGTCAATATGGAACGTGAGGCGCGTTTGCGTCTGCAAAAGCAGTATCCACGCGCCGTTATCCGCTCACAAAAACGTCTTTTGGCAGATATGCGGCAAATTAAAGATGCCGACGAACTTCGCTTGCTCCGCAAGGCAATAGACATCACGCTTTCAGGACACCGCGAGGCGATAACACAGGTAAAGCCAAAGACGTTTGAATATGAAATCGAAGCCGCAATGGAAGGCGCTTTCAAGCGGCTGGGAGCGGAAGATGTGGGGTATGGTTCTATCGTTGGCGCGGGGGCGAATTCTTGTATTTTGCATTATACACTTAGTCGCCGTCAGGCAGAAGCGGGCGAAGTCTTGCTCATGGACTGTGGTGCGGAGTATCACGGTTACACGGCGGACATTACACGGACGGTTCCGGTGAGTGGGAAATTTTCGCCCGAACAGCGTGAAATCTATACTCTCGTTTACAATGCACAGGAAGCCGCTATCAAAGAATACCGCAAGGGCGTAGATTGGCGTTTGCCGCACAGCAAAGCAGTGGATGTTATTCGCACAGGACTGCTCAAACTTGGCATTATCACGAATCCCGACGACTACAAACTCTATTTTCCGCACGGTTCGGTGCATTACATCGGCTTAGATGTTCACGACGCGGGGAACTATTCCACCTTTCAGCCCAATATGATTCTCACCTGCGAACCCGGCATTTACATTCCCGCCGGAAGTGCGTGCGACAAAAAATGGTGGAATATCGGCGTACGGATTGAGGACGACGTGCTTGTAACCGATGGCGAACCCGTGATTGTCTCTGCGTCGCTCCCACGCACAGCAGACGGCATCGAAGCAATGATGAAACCGCCAGCACCGCAAACGCCAGCACTGACAGCACCAAAATCACCTACAAAAAAGCGGTAATGCTGGTGACGGCTCAAAATTTTCCATCTCAAATTTTACACCTCAAAATACGGGAACTTCGACCAGTAATCATCTTGGCTGCGGCGAATGACTTCGTATGCTTCTTCGCGTCCGTACACGTGCGGAATTTCGACTGATTTTTTGCCCTTGCCCGGAATACTTTTGTACGTCAGAAAGTAGTGCCGCAGACGCTCCACTACGTCTTCCGGGCAGTCGGAAATATCTTTTATGTCGCCATAGACCGCATCGCCCTTCATCACGGCGATAATTTTGTCGTCCGCTTCGTTGTCGTCAATCATGCGAAAGCCGCCAATCGGTAGCGCTTCCAAGATAAGGTCGCCGTGCGGGATGTTCTTTTCCGCCAGAACGCAGATGTCAAGCGGGTCGCCGTCGCCAATAATCGTTGCCCTGCCCACTTTTTCCGCGCAAAATGCTCCCACGCCTTCACCGCAATACGTCTGCGGAATCAGCCCATAAAGCGCAGGACAAACATTCGAGAAGCGCTGCGGACGGTCAACCTTGAGGTAGCCAGATGCCTTGTCAATCTCGTATTTGAGCGTGTCGTTGGGGACAATCTCAATAAATGCAATCACGCGCTCCGGTGCATCCTCCCCAATTTCAATACCATGCCACGGATGCGGCTTGAAAAGGAGCTTCATCAGATTGAGATTAGCGCGGGAGTGCTGTTGGCTTGATTTCATAACGAAACAGGCAAAATGGGGTGAAGAAAAAGAAACTGGTGATAGCGAACGCAGACTTTTTCGACGTTCAGGGCTGAGGCGGACTTTTGAAACCCTCATTATCCTCAAGAGTCCTGAAAAGTCAAAGAGGTCAAGAAAGTCCGCGTCCCGGCACAAAAATTAGTCAAACATCAACGTCAACACTTTTGATTCATCCAGTCGTGAACGGCTTGTGCAAAGCGCTCCGGTGCGCCTTCGCTGGTGCGTAAGTAGAGCGATGGCTCAATTAACTCCAATTCCATGAGCGCAAATTCTTCGGGCTTGCCGTAGTCGGAAAGCCGCACCACATCTACCCGTGCATACATCGGCGAGCCGAATTTGAGGTCTTTGAGTGCTTGCATTACTTTATCGGTCTCCTCCAAAAGTGCCTTGTAATGCGCCGTTGCGCCTGCTTTCGCCTCTCGGATGTCGCCACCATGCTCTTCTTGAACGCGAAAATCGCCGCTTGCGGGTGTTTTGATAATAGCATGACTGAATTTGCCATTGAAATAAAACACCGAAAACTCACCTTCCGTAAGAACCGCACGGAGAAACGGCTGCACCATGAAGTTGCGCGTACGAAAAACTTCATGCAGCACGGGAAGCAGGTCAGGTATGGTCTCGTGGCGAACACGATAGGTGTGGTCAGCATTGGCACTGATGGTAGGCTTCACGACAATTTCATCGGTGCCGAGCGCTTCAAACCATGATTGGACGGGCATTACTGAACTTGCCTCGCCCCAGAGTGTTTGCACAATGGGTACGCCGGCGCTTTCGAGGTCGCGCAGATAGGTTTTATCCATATTCCAGCGCACTATGCGGAGCGGATTTTGCAGAATCGTCCCGCTTTTGGCAATGCGCTCCAGTGTCGCCAGAAACGCCGTCGGGTCTTGTTGGTAATCCCACGGGGTGCGGATAAGAACGAGGTTGTATGCGCTCCAATCAACGTTTTCGCGTCGCCACGGCACTCGGTCTATTTCCCAGCCGAGCGCGTTAAAATGGGGGTCGGCAAGGGCATCGTCAATAACAAAATCACCATTATTCTCCATCGAAAGGTGGGCACATTTGAACATCGGATTAGGCATAACGACCTTCCTTCCGAGCTTGATGAAACCACGCCACAACGCTTGTAATGCCGTCGCGCAGTTCAATTTTGTGCCGCCAGCCAAGTGCGTGAAGTTTGCCGACGTGCATGAGTTTACGCGGCGTGCCGTCGGGTTTTGTGGTGTCCCATACGATTTCGCCCTGAAAGCCAACAATATCGGCAATCATCTCGGTCAGCGCTTTAATGCTTATTTCTTCGCCCGTACCGATGTTCAGGAAATCACGACCGTCGTAGTTTTGCATGAGAAAAATCATTGCGTCTGCAGCGTCGTAGGAATGCAAAAACTCACGGAGCGGTGCGCCTGTGCCCCAGGCGACGACTTCCTTTGCACCCTGTTCTTTTGCTTCCACAAATTTGCGAATGAGTGCGGGAAGAACGTGCGAAGTCGTGAGGTCAAAATTGTCATTTGGTCCGTAAAGATTCGTGGGCATACAGGATACTGCATTGAATTGGTATTGGTCGTAGAGCGCTTCGCAGAGCTTGATTCCGGCGATTTTAGCAATGGCATACGGCTCATTCGTCGGTTCCAAGGGACCAGTCAGCAAAGCGTCCTCGTGGAGCGGCTGCGGGGCAAGTTTGGGATAAATACACGAACTTCCCAAAAAGAGAAGTTTTTTTGCGCCAAAACAGTAGGCGGAATGGATAATGTTGTTTTGGATAGCAAGGTTTTCGTAAAGGAAATCGGCACGGTACGTGTTATTTGCGTAGATGCCGCCTACTTTCGCCGCCGCATCGAACACATATTCAGGGCGATGGGTCTCGAAAAAACGCTCTACGTCTGCCTGACGGCGCAAGTCCATTTCTTGCGAGGTACGGGTCAGAATGTTGGTAAAACCTTGTTCTGTGAGCTTATGAACGATTGCCGAACCGACTAATCCTCGGTGTCCCGCAACGTATATTGTGCTGTTCTTGTCCATGAAAAAAATGAAGAATAGAGAAATCTTGAGTTACGGTTATCGCTGAATAACGACCGGAAGCGCCGCAACGCCTTGTGCGGTCTGCACAAGGAGCATATATGCGCCTGATGCTACTTGCTGCGTCAGAAGACGGTATTCGCCCCGTTCGTATTGTCTCGCGCCTTCGGCAAAACGGGTTTGCTGTGTGTATTCGCCTTCAGCAACGGTATTACCCAGAATGTCTTTCAGAATACAGCGCGTACTAATAGGTTCATCGGTGAGCGGGTCAAGAAGGCGTTCGATAGAGATTGCCACATCGCTGGAAGCCGGATTAGGCTTTGGTTCTGCAAGGCGCACTACTTCTATGGTGGATAGATTTGCGGCAAGCACTTGTGAGCCGACCGTTCGCAGAATCACGCGCGTAGAGCAGCGCGAATCTCCGGCAAAATTATTGGAAACTGCCTCACCTACGAGCGGTATTGCTACTGCTCCACAGGAATCTTCCACGTAGATTGTGTCGCGCCGTGTCCCTAGGTCTCGCGGCGAGAAACAGACCGTCAGCCGACGTGTGGAGCTGGGGGGCAGAATAAGCGGTATTTGGCTCAGAGCAAGCGAAAATTCGATATTCCGCACAATCGGTATCGTGTTCAGAATAACCGACCGCACAGAATCTACATTCTGCAAGACAATGTTGGCGCAGGTTACGCGGTTCAGTCCCGTTGTGTCGAGCTGGAACTCTCCCGATGTGGATTGTACGAAAAGCTGCTTACCGAAATCAAGAGCTTGCAGATTGATGGTGTTCGATGTCCAAACGCAACCGTTGTTGTCGGTCAATTCTACGCTGTATGCGCCCGAAGAGCGCGTAACGAGTTGCCGCGCCGCGCCGATATTGCTTCGCACACCCTCACGCCAACGGTATTGCACAAAGCCTGCGGGAGCTTGCAGCACAGCGCTGTCGCCAATACAAAAGCGCGTTTGCCTCAGCGAGACAATGTCCGTGTTCGGTCGTGGGAGAATGGTAATTGTTGTGGAAGAGCTTGCCACGCAGCCATTGGGGTTGCGCACCGAAAGTGTGTATCTGCCGGAGGTTTTCACATCAAGGCTTGTTGTGCGGCTTAATATTGTCCGTCCGTCCGACCACTCATAACCAAAGTCAGGGGTTTGTAATTCTGATGTAAGCCGAATCGTTGTGCCTTCGCAAGCACGTGGTGGACCACTCAGACTGACGCGGGCTTCAGGACGTGGGAGAAAGGTAACTTGTACCGAATCGCTCAGGCTGACGCAGTCATAAACTGTTGCCGTAACGCGGTAGAGACCAGTTTGCCGGACAATAATAGAAGCTGTTGTCGCCCCATTCGACCAGCGATATTGAGCAAAGCCATTAGAAACACGCAGTTCTACACTGTCTCCTTGGCAATAAAACGGCGACGGCGGAATGGGCTGAATCTTCAGTTCACGCTCCGACGGCGGCACGTAGCGATACACTCCTTCACCAATGATAAAACCAAGCGTGTCGTTGACAAAATAGACATCATCAAGGTTTGCACTAGGCGGAATCCCACAGTTACGCAATTCCCATGTCTTGCCGGAGTTTTTGGTGTAATATGCCGATGCGTTCAAGCCCGCCGCCCAGCCGATGGAATCATTGAGTAAAAATGTACCGAACATTGGTTGACCGGTCGCAAACTCGTTCCACGTTTGCGCTCCATTCGTGGAAGCACGCATACCTCCTCCCATGCCACCGCCGCCACACGTTGTGCCGGAGTACGGTACAAGGAATACGTTATTGCTGATAGAAAGGTCTTCCTGCCAGACTTTACCGACGCGGGCTGTGCTTGGATAGGATTGTGCAAAGATATTCCACGACACGCCGCCATTGAGTGTGCGGAAAATTTGACCGCTCGACACTGCATAGCCCAAGCCTTTGGAGGAGTAGATAATAGCATCGCTCAAGCCGGAATCGTCATCGGGACCGGAGAACACCGTCCACGTATTACCGCCATTGGTGGTGCGAAGAAAAAGCTGCTGGTCGCCGCAACCGCCGGACATGACAACGCCTGAATCGCGGTGTGTGAAATAGCAGCCCCACGTGCGAGATTCAACACCGTTCAGAGCAAGCGGCGTGATGTCACGCCACGTACGCCCACCGTCAGCAGATTTGAACACGCCACCGGGACCTGTCGCGTAGCCCACCGTAGAATCAGGGAACCACACACCTTCCAGGTGATTGCGGAAATCGCCTTGGTTGTAATTCAGCCTACCCGGAATCTGCGAGCGTGTCCACGTCCGCCCGCTATCGGTGGTAAACATCGTTCTGCGATAAAAGCCTACAATCCAGCCATAGCGCTGGTTGCTTGCCAGAAATTGCGCCTCCAACCAGTAATCCGGCACACCGTCAGGAGCAGGTGGAACCTGCACTTGCACCCAATCCTGACGACCAATTTGCGGCGGGCGGGTCTGAGCAAAAGAACTGTCCTCGAAAGCCAATGCGAAAGCACACACTACCATCATGCGTCGTACAAGCCGCATTACAACATCGCTTGTCGTCGCTCGAAAGCAAGCGATGACCAGATGATGGAAAGAATTATGCTTGGTTGTCAGGCGCATAGAGGTACTTGTAAATTGACGGTTCTTAGCTATTTGCCGTCATGGCGGTTTTGAGTGTCAGAATATCCTTGATTTCTGTTGGGTCTTGGTCGTTTAAGAGTGCAAGCCAGTAGCTTGTCCAGTCTGCAAGGTAAACGAGAGAGAACATTTGTTCGACGAGATTACTGCCTTCGGCATGAATTTCAATGAAATTTTTTGCCCGTTCCTGAAGAATATTTTTTGTGGCTTGGAAGCGTACCGCCATGCGATTAAGCGTGTCGGGAGTGCGCAAGAACACAATACTGAAGCGCTTTGTGAGGTCACCGGGGAGCACCCAGCTATTGATTTCGTTGTGGTTCATCTCCGGCACAATATTGCCAAAAGCCAGATGTTTTCCGTTTTCTTGTATCTGCCCGCGCCAGCGTAAATTCACCGCTTCCAGCACAGGAGCAGAATAGAACACAGGAATCGTGCCGCGAAGGCGCTCCGCCAGCGCAAAGGCGGGATTGCTCGCGTCAGGCTGTGAGTATTCTTGCGCTTTCGCATCCAAAAACTCCGGCAGTGTGCGCAAGGATTGCGATAAAGCCTTGTGTGCCTCGCCTGTAATAGCGCCGTGTGAAAGGAGCGTCATGAGCACAGGCATTAGCGAGTAGCCGACAGCGCAGCGCGGTTGCAAGCCGTCGGGAATCGTGATGAGCGGTACTCCATCTGTATCGGCGCGTTTCTTGAGTTCACCGCCTGTGGCTATGCAGAGAAGCCGCTTGGTTTTGCCCAGTGCGGCTTGGTAGGAGGCGAGTGTTTCCTCTGTATTACCCGAGTAACTGCTGCCGATAAATGCAGTATTGCTGTTCACGCCGCTTGGCAAGCCGTAGGTACGATTAACAATCACGGCAAAATCGTCTGCACCATAGCCCTGAAGGGTGCATCGAAGCAGGTCTCCTGCGATTGCCGAACCACCCATCCCGGCAAAGACCAAAAGCGGAAAACGCGAAGAATCTTGGAAATACGGGGCTGCTTCGCCAATAGCAATTCCCTCACGGACTTGAGCGGGGAAATTTTTTAAGACTTCAAACATATTGCTGCGGTCAAAGTCAAGCAATGAACAGGCTTCAGGGGTTTCGGTCATAGTATCTGGGGAAAGTGAAAAATGTGAGAGAAAAATTGTGGTCAGGATAAGAAGGTACACTACTTCCGTGCAAAGCCTGCCAAACGCAAGGCAATAATATCCTGATAAGCGCGGATGGTACTTGCGGGAAACGTATAACCGTTGAACATCAGCGAGAAAACAAGTGGTTCTTGGTCGCGGGTGGTGATATAGCCGGAGAGAGCGGAAACATTGGTGAGCGTTCCGGTTTTTGCTTTCAGATTTTTTTCCGCAATCGTACCTTTTAAGCGGTTTTGCAGCGTTCCGCGCTCACCCGGCACTGCCAAAGAGCGTATGAATGTGTTGCGGTTCTTGGAGGCATAGACCGCCGTGAGAACATCCGCCACGTGCTTGGGCGAAATGAGATTGAACCGTGAAAGCCCCGACCCATCGGCGAGCGCGGCACCCTTGAGAGAGACACCATTTTTTACGCCGAACTGCCGTGTCATCTCAGCCGCTTGGTCTGCATTGCCTTTACCGTTAAATTCCTTTGCCGCAGTGCGCCATATCTGCTCTGCGCAGAGGTTGTGGCTAATGGTGTTTTCGATGCGGACAATATCGCGGAGCGGTGGCGAGGTGTGATAGCAGACAGGACGCATTTCGGCATAGGCAATTTTGTCGCCCCATTGCTTTGAATCGAACATTCCGCCACGAACCTTGATGCCTTGCTCCTCAAGAGTTTTTTTGAAAAGTGACAGCGTGAAAAGCGTGGGATTATCCACGGCGACCGATGATGTACGTGTGCCGTTCTCGCTTGTATCGGCGGCGACTGTCCCAGAAACGTAGATGACATTGGAGTATGACTGCCGTGTAATGCTAACCGATGCTACGGAATCGCGTGGAACGGTTCTGGTAGTGTTAACCACGTTCACATAACTTGTCGGCGGAATAATTTTGATTTCGGCGGGCTGCCCGACGGAGAAAGCGGGTCGGACGACGACATCTACTTTGTTATCATTGAAGGACAGTGCGGAAATTTGCGCAGCAAAGGCAAACGGAAAATCATCCCACGACCAGCCTTGTCCCCACGGGTCGTCGTTGAAATAGGAATCGTCGCCCACCAAATTCCCGCGAATAGAACGCACACCGAGAGAATCCAAGACCCCGCACCATTGGCGCAAAATCGAAAGCGGGTCGTCGTAGAAATAGGTGGACATCGAGGGGTCGCCGGCTCCGCGAATAATGACGTTTCCAACAAATTCACCGCTTGATTTTTTGAGCAATCCGTCCAGAAAGAGCGTGGTGGTGTAGGTGAAATCTGCGCCCAAAAAGTCCATGGCGGCGGCAGAAGAAATGATTTTCATATTTGATGCCGGAACGAGTGCTTTTTGCTCGTTTTGCGTAAAAATTACTTCTTTCGTTTTGAGCGAAGCCACGTAAAAACCTACCGATGCGCCATTCAAGATAGAATCGCTGAGAATTGTCGCCAACTCTGAGCGGAGTTCCGCAATACCGCGTACGCCAACGGTATCGGTCTGTGCTTGTGCGAGAAGCGCTCTAAGCGAAGGTGGCAGCGAGCTTTGACTGCGAGCGCTAAGAGGCAGGAGCAAGCACAGAGCAAGTGCGATGCCTACGCTGCGGAATAAACCTGTTGTTCGTTGGGAGTATATATCCATAGTGTGGTTCAGAATTGCGCGATTGGTCGTCTTCAAATGGTGCAAAGAGTTGTTGTGCTGAAGAGTATAATTCCCTGAATTTAGAGAATTTTTTCGGTATGAGAAAAAAAAAGTAGAGCGGTGGTAAAACCCTGCTCTACTTGGAAAATCGGACAACATTGAAAGACGGCAAACTGTTATGATGCGTTTGGTGTTCGATACTTCGCAATCATGCCCACTGCCATCATAATCACAATCATTGCCGCAATCATGTTTGCCGTGATACTTTCGCCGCCAAGCGTTGCGCCCAGAAGCATTGCGATAACGGGATTGACGTAGGTGTAGGACGATGCCAGTGCAGCCGAGACGTTTTGCAGCAGCCACGTATAAGCGCTGAAAGCAGCAATAGAGCCAAAGACTATCAAATATAAAAATGCTGTGAAGGATTTGAGGCTTATTTTGTCCAGATGAATTTGAGAAGCCTCACCAACGCAGAGTGCGATGATGAGCATAATCACACCACCCGAAAGTAGTTCAACGGCAGTCGTCATGCGGGGTGTGGCGGGGAGTTTTGCGTGGCGAGCGTAAATGGAGCCAACAGCCCACGCGATTGTGCCGAAAAACATTAACACAAAGCCGATGAAATCAAGTGGGCGGCTGCTTGCGCCATTGGCGGACTGCATGAAATAATGCCATGGCTGCACGAGGACAACAATTCCAGAGAAACCAAGCGCAATGCCAATCATTACGCCTCCAGTGGGGCGCTTCCCTTCAGGACGCAGCCAATCTAAGAGTACCATCCAGATTGGCAGGGACGTAGCGACAAGCGCACCAAGACTGGACGGAACACGTCCCATGGCGAGCGTAAAAGCGCCATTACAAAATGTTACCAGCATCGCTCCTACGATAGAAGCTGAGCGCCATTCCTGCCAGCTTGGCATAGCCGAGCCGGATGCACGTGCCCATGCAAACATGATGCAGCCCGCAATCGTAAAGCGCACACCCGCCATCAAAAGCGGTGGCAACGTTTCAATCGCAAAGCGCACGCCTAAGTACGTCGAACCCCAAATCAGGCAGACGGCGCTGAAGGCAATATAGAAGGTGGTGCGAGAACTGCGTTGGCGTGGAATGTGCGGAATGTGCGGAATTGGCTGTGGTGTTTTTTCTGCAAACACTTCGCTCAATGTCTCTTCGGTGAGCATCGCTTTGATTGGCAGCGTTGCTTCTTTTGGTGATGAAGTCATAAACGACCTTTCCCGTGAAAATGAAGATTGGGTAAAGGCAAATCTACGGAAAAATTGTACTAACAAACAGATACAGTTTTTAGAATTGTGGGCATAACAGTTTACAATTTGGTGGTGGTATAGTGTACAGTGAGTCGCAGTGCTATCGCAAACAAGCAAACCACATTCCTCACTTGAGCGAGGTAATGTGGTTTGCCTGTTTTGTTCGAGTAATTGGTTTTTCTATCGTTTACATCGTGTAGTTTTACATCGTGTAACCGAACTGCACATAGAACTGCCGTCCGAAGTCGGGTAGTTGATTAGGACGGTTATAGGTATTGCTGTTCCATGCGCCTTGTGCATCCATTTGCAACACACCCCACACGTCAGTACCTAAGAGGTTGCGGGCTTTTGCCAGAATGTAAAAACCCTTCATTCCGATTACTTCTAAATCTTGACGAATGGTCAGATTCATTGCGAAGCTGCTTGGAATCTGATATTGCACATAATTCCGTGCATCAAAGTTCACACCTGCCACTCCGCTGCGTGTAGGAACGGGCGAGAGTTCATTCAAATTATTGTTGGTGGGCGTAAGAATTTGAATCGGTCCGTTATAGTACAATTCCGCAGCAATGGACGTTTGCGAAGGGAAAAAGTAGGAAGCACCTGCTTTTGCAAGAAGTGTCGGGGAATCAATCGGTAAGCGCTGATTTGCCAGATATGGCGCAACAGGTGTACCATCCGCAGTAGTCGTATCTTTCCAGTCGCGCATGAAATTGTAGGTGTCACTTGAGCGCCCCAGCACATAATAGGTCGCATTTGCCCAGAGTTCCAAGCCATTATTCAAGACCAGATTTGCAGCCACCGAGCCGCCGATATTCGTCCATCCGCTTCCGCGATTGAAACTTTGCGTTGCCGGAGCAAACGAATAGACTACATTGCCGTCCATATAAAAACCGTTTATCGTCAAACTGAGGTTATCCGAGGGCTTGAAGGAAAAAATAGCATCAATGTTATTAAGTTTCTCAGATTCCGCATTAGGAATATCGCCCGTATTAGCATCTCGTGGAAGGCGAATGATTTCTTGCGGCGGCACGGCACGGAACGCCTGTGCATAGATAAGACGCAAATTTGCATCTTTGCTAAAGTGGTAATTGACTGCCACACGCGGCGTAAAATCTTGCGCAATGCGATTAGTAACGCGGAAAGGCAAATAGCTTGTATCGGTGCCATTCACGATACGGTCGTAGCGCAAATCGCGTCCGATTTGCCGCCCGACATCGCCCACATTTTGGTAGTCGTAGCGTGCGCCCGCCGTAACGGTAAGCGCCTCAATCGGTGTCCAGATGGCTTGCGCCCACACGCCAAAATAAGAGCCTTTGTCATAAATGCCGCCGCCGGGTGCCCAGCCGATAAAATTCCCGTTGCGATGCGCAAACCACTGGATATTTTCATAATTGGCGTTTTCGTAATTGCCACCAAGCGAGACGTATAGCTCTTTCGTTTTTACGGGCGCAATCTGCCCTTCCAAACCAAAGGATTTATCCACTCCGGCGTAGTTGAACTGCGAGCCGCCGCCGTTGCGCCGTGCCGCGTCGTCGGTGAGTTGTGTACGGTCAATATAGTTGATGTATTGGATATAACGCCCCGTCCGGCTATCCCGCACGAAAATATTGCCATTGCTGAATTGCCCCGGAATACGCCCCGCATTCAGCGATGACGTGCCGATGCCGTTTGCGCCGCGAATAGAATCCGTGAGGCTGAAATCTGCAATTTCACGGTTGGTGTTCACGTTGTAGCTGGCACGAATCATAATATCAAGGTTGTCCAGTGCGCCTTTCGGCTTCCACTCAGCAAAAATATCGTGTGTGCCCCATGAGCGGATGTTATCGGGATGATTCGGTGTGGCGTTATCTTTCGGCGGAATCCATGACCCAAGCCGTGTGTGGAGAGAGCTACCAAACGTGAAGTCGCCCACGTTCAAGCGGATATTGTAGTTCGGAAGCTGCACTCCGCCCGTAAAGCGCTGACTGCTAAAGCCGTTGATGGTGGTGCGTGGCAAGTCAAAGTAGGCATCGGTGCGCTCCACATAATTGTATATGCCCGCACCATTGCGAGAGTCAAGGCTTGTCCAAGGGCGCGAGGTGTTGCTGGTGCGCGAATCATAAACACTTTCGCCATTGTACCAGTAGAGACTTGCTGAAATGGAGACATTGTCAGAAAATTTATGCCGCATCCCGAATTGATATTTTGTTACCAAGCCGCCTGCACCAAATTCATCGGCAGTGGCACTCATGTCCCAATCGGTTTGGTCTTTCTGGTTTTTAGCATCGCGTGTGATGATATTGACCACGCCGAGCATTGCAACGCTCCCATAGAGTGCTGCGCCGGGACCACGCAAAATCTCAATTTGCTCCACGTCCTGCAAATCCCCGACCACATCGGGGTAAAAATCTCCAAAGTGAAAGCGGTCGTTAATACGATGTCCGTTCACAAGATAGAGCGTACGGCGAGAAATGTTATTCGCAAAAAAGCCACGAAAGTCCACGCTGGAGTTGTTGCCCTCAAAGTGCGTGTATGCTTCGGGCGAGCGGGCGAGCGCTTCCGCTAGGTTTCGATAGCCATAGCGCAGAATGTCTTGCCGCGTGATGACGGAACTGGCAGCAGGAACATCGGTCAATTTTACTGCCGTTTTTGTGGCAGTTACAATCTCGACACTCAGCAATTCTTCAAGAGACAGAGACTCGAAGGTGTTGAGGGTATCTTTTGTTTGGGCATAGCCTGGTGTTTGCCATGCAAAAAGGCACAGTAAAACCACTCCAATAGTGGTATAGAGGCGATTCATAAATCCTCCTAAATTGGATATAGATAAAAATAGCGTGAACTCTGAGCGGAAGTTAAATTCAAGACTGATTTGCAATAAACACAATTTGCAAAGCACAAGAAAGTGGTGGAAAGTTGTCTTTCTTGCACACCGTCAGACAACATCTGCATCCCTATTATTTCGGCAACAAGTAAATTACTTCAGCATTGTAGTAAATTACTTCGGCAATATAGTAAAGATTTGACAAAAACAACAGGAATTATGAATTTTTTTCATTGTTACATCCAAGCACACCGAGGCATACAACAAATGCGCTCAACACCTCATACAATGGCACGCTCGACAATTTGGAATACCCAAAATCTTGCTTTTGAACGAAAAAAGTATATCTTGAGGCGTGGTATCTGCCCTCTTTATCATCAATACAATTGCACAGGCAAATGAGTTTTTATCCTTGTAGTGTGCGTAAAACCTCACTCACAACCTCTTCTAAGGTTTGGGGATTATGAACGGCAACAACGGAGCCATCCCGGCAGTGCTTATAGTCTATAAAGCCAAACGCAGGACGGTGTGCAGCATTGTCATAGCGAAATAGGCAGTTCTTATCGGCATCTTGAAAATGGTAGGCGTACATTGAGCGCTGCGGGTCAAATGCAGTTCCGAACCGCCGGAGAACCACAGCACCCCTTGAAGGAAACCACGATGAAGAGAGCGCTGGTCGCTTTGAAACTCGTACCTATCAAAGTGTCGGACAAGATGGAGCGCATTGACGATATTAGCGGCTATAATGCTGTACTCAGCGAAGGTTTGAGCGGGCATAGTCTAAAGCGGCAATGTCGTGTTGCAAAGAAGTAAGCATTTGTGCTTCGCCTGCCCATTCGATGTACTCAAGGTCGCCACCGTGCAGGTCTTCGGCAGTCATTGCTTCAAAGAAATGCGCAGTTTCGACATTATAGCGTTTATCAAAGTCTTGGACTTTATGCAGTGTGCGCTCAAAGGCGTGCTGCAATGCCAAACGTTGCTGCTCAATTGCCTCACGCACAGGACGAATACTACTTTCATCGGGAAAGGTGAGAGTTGTCATCTATTTTGGTAAAAAGAATGGTACAAGAGCGATGCATTCGGAAACAATATACAAAATCTTCTGTATTTTGCGGAAAGCCGTAGCCAGACTGCGGCGCTCGCACTACATTTTCACGACAAACCAACTATGACGAAACGTTTCTCTTCTCTCTGGCGTTCTTCGGTGCTATCGCGGCGTTTGAATCTCCTGCTTTGCAGTGTGATTGCTTGTGCAGTGCTTGTTTTGTGTGGGAATATTCTTCGAGCGCAGAGTGCTGGCACTGCGTGGCGGTATCTTGGACCGAATGGGGGAAATATTATTCATATTGCCTCTGCAAACGACACGCTCTATGCCGCTGCTGCAAGTGGAGCGTTTTTCCGCTCCACAGATGGCACATCGTGGACACAGATGAACGCGCTTAGTGCGCCAAGAGGAACAATGGGGCTGGCAGCTTCTTCGGGACGTGTTGTTGTTACGTATGCAGCACCAATTTTTCCGACCGATGATGTATTTGGTATGTGGTTTATTTTTTCGACGAATGGTGGTGTATCAGCCTTTCGGAATTTTGGTTCTGGGTTCCAGCAAAAAATTCAAAGTATGGCAATAAGCGGCTCAAAACTGATTTCGGTAGATAAGGATGGCATCAGAGAGCGTGATTTTCCAAGTGTGCAAATTGGACGTGCCTTGCTCACGTCTGCAACGCTCACAGGTGTAGCGAGTTCAGATTCAATTATTTATGTGGGGTCACGTAATTTCCAGCTTCTTCGCTCTACCAATAGAGGAATTTCTTGGACAGGTATTGGCACAGACTTTATTCCACAGGCTTTGGCAGTAGTAAACTCAAAAGCACTCTTTGCAACCAGCACTACAGCAATTTTTTATTCTACTGACAATGGCTTGTTCTGGCGACAAACTGGCATTACTCCACCCAATACGACAATTCAAAGTATCACATTTGCACGTGGCAGACTCTATGCTGCAACAAACGTGGGTGTTTACCACTCATCGGATTCAGGCAAAACGTGGCAAGCAGTGAATGAAGGTCTTTCGACGCAGCGTGTTTCCGGTATTGTGGCGCACGATAGTGCGACGTTTGCAATTATTGGCAATACTTGGTTTCGGGTAGAAAGTAATGCCCGTCTTATTCCATTTGTATTACCGAATGATCGTGTTACCGGTGTGAGCAGCACATCAACATTTTTATACGCCAGGGCAGATAGCATCTTGTGGCGTTCTCAAAATGGATATGATTGGCAGCAAATAAATACAATTCCAAGTGGATTCGGATTCGGTAAAGCTACTGTCAGTAATACCGATGGGGTACAATATGCCGCAACATCGGATGGTATATATCGCTCGTTAGATAGTGGTAAGACATGGCAATCTCACTGGCTACAAGGTGAAGATATTGACCGAATAGGAATTCTTAATGATATAATCTATGCTTCAAAGACTAGCACAGACGCTATCCGCTATCCTATTCTTAAACGCTCTGTAGATGCCGGAAAATCATGGCAAGAACACAATTTGCTTACTGGTGTATCTGTAAATTTTGTACAAGATTTTGTCACCTTTCGTAACAATCTCTTTAGTATTATACTTACCGATTTGTTCTACACAACTCCTTTTTCAGACCTATACAGATTACAAGGATTTCAGGATATTGGAGCATGGGAAACTATCAAACGCGATGTTATATATCTTATCACTCGCCGAAATGAGATTTTACGCATCTCTCAACGTGGTTTTGTGGAAGGCTCTTCCGACGGACAACGTTGGAATTCCTATACTACCAATGGACTTAACAACATTACCGTAAATTCCTTCGCCACCAATAACCAAGCCCTCTACATCGGCACAAGCGGCGGTCTCTACGTCCTTGACGCACCCGCTACTACCGTTGCCGTGCGAGAAACTACACCACTTACCGCATCATCGTGGAGCATCAGCCCCAATCCCACGAGCGAGCGCGCAACCATTCATCTCGACCTGCCCAAACCCGCACGAGTGCGCTGCACCTTGCATAATGCGCTTGGGCAGGAAGTTGCTTTGCTGGCTGACGGCGAGGTAGCAGCCGGAGCGCATGACATAAGCACCACTGTGGAGCATCTTCCGCAAGGGCTGTATATCTGTCGTGTAGCGGTGAGTGGGGAAACGCAGACGAGTAAAAGCATCATAATAAGCCGATAAAAATAACTTTCACATCTCATCTCCAAACGAATGAACTTTACATCCGATTCCTACACGCCGTCACAGAAATTCCAAGAAGACGCGGCTTTTATTTTTCAGTGTTTCCACGAAACGCTGACCGAGCTTGGCAAAAGCGACCTTGCTGCCATGTTGCCATGGCAAGACGACACCAAGCCCACAAATGGCGTATTCTCAAGCGTGGAAGAGCACCGCGTTGAGATTCCCAAGCGGATGCCGCAGATGTACTCTATTGCGTTTCAGCTCTTGAACATGATTGAAGAAAATATCGCCGTGCAGCACCGCCGCCGTCAGGAGACCGACAAAGGCGTAGGAACGGGGCGTGGGCTATGGAAAGGCGTACTGGCGGGGCTGCTCAAAGACGGTATTTCTGCTGAAGAAATTGCAGCGACGTTGCCCAATATCCGCATAGAACCTGTACTGACAGCACACCCCACCGAAGCCAAGCGTGCCACCGTGCTGGAGCATTACCGCGAACTGTACTTGCTGCTCGTCCGACGCGAAAACCAGATGTGGACTCCCTTTGAGCGCGAAATGATTCGCCGCGACGTGAAAGCAGTATTAGAGCGGCTTTGGCGCACGGGTGATATTTTTCTCGAAAAGCCCGATGTCGGCTCGGAACATCGTAATATGCTGCATTACCTCACCAACATTTTCCCCGAAACGCTGCCAATTATTGATTCGCGTTTGGAAGAAGTCTGGCGGGAATGTGGCTTGGAACCAAGTCTTCTGGAAACGCATGATGCCGTGCCGCGACTTTCATTCGGGACGTGGGTGGGCGGCGACCGCGACGGGCACCCGTTTGTTACCGCCGATATTACTCGCACCACGCTTCAGGACTTGCGTCTGCGGGGGATGATTGTTCTTCGGCGGCGAATGCTTGATTTGACGCTCAAACTCAGCATTTCGGGCAGAATGTATGCGCCTTCGGAGGCATTTGTGCAGAAGATTGAAGAATACACGGCGCTTCTGGGTGAACGAGGAAAAGCGGCGGCAGCACGTAATCAAAACGAACCGTGGCGGCAGTTCCTGAACCTCGTGATGGCGCGGTTTCCGGTGGATGTGCAGCGCGACCACGCTACCCAACTCAACGACCACGAAGGCGCATATCGTCTGGCTTCCGAGCTTGAAGCCGATATTCGATTGCTGATGGAATCCCTCGAAAACGTCGGCGCGACGAGGTTGGTGCAAAATGATGTGCGTCCGGCGCTGCGGGCAGTGCAGACCTTCGGCTTTCACTTGGCAGTGCTGGACATCCGCCAAAATTCTACCTTCCACGATAACGCCGTTGCTCAACTCCTCGTTGGCTGCGGAGTGGAAGACGGCGTTAATTTTCCGCGTTGGCGAGAAGAGCGCAGATGTGAATTTTTGATAAAAGAACTTGAATCGCCCCGTCCGTTTGCGCTTTCGGGCGCACGTATTGGCAAGGAAGCAGATGCGGTGCTGGACTCATACCGCGTGGTGCGTGAGCATTGCGACAAATACGGTGTTGCCGGAGCGGGTTCGCTTATTGTAAGTATGACGCGGAATTTGTCAGATTTGCTGGTGGTGTATTTGCTGGCACGGGAAAGCGGTCTGGCGTTCAACACGCCAGAGGGCTTGGTGTGCCGACTGCCGGTCGTGCCTCTGTTGGAGACGATTGACGATTTGAACAATGGTGCGAGAATTGTGAAGGCATTTTTGGAACATCCGATGACCGAAAGGAGTTTGGAATTTCAGAAAAACGAGCCAACGCAAGTCCACAAGCCGCGCCGCGCCGTGCAGCAAGTGATGGTAGGCTATAGCGACAGCAATAAAGACGGTGGTATCTTGGCAAGTCAGTGGAACCTCTACACCGCACAGCAAGCAATAGCACGGGTTGGTGAGGAAAAGAATGTGGATATTCGTTTTTTCCACGGGCGTGGCGGAACGGTCAGTCGTGGTGCGGGTCCGATGAATAGTTTTCTGGAAGCCTCACCACCACAGGCGCTCACAGGCAATTTTCGCATGACCGAGCAGGGCGAAACGATTGCGCAAAAATACTCCAATATCCCAACAGCCGCATACAATCTGGAACAGATGCTTGCTGGAGTAACAAACGCAACGCTCCGCAACGCGCATCATCTCAAAAAGCCGCATGAATTCGACCCATATTTGGGCGAATTTGCAGCCTACAGCCGCCGCGTGTATGAAGGGCTTATTCATGCGCCGGACTTTATGACGTTCTACGGGCAAGCCACGCCGATAGACGCTTTGGAGCAGAATCGGATTGGCTCGCGTCCCTCGCGGCGCACAGGCAAGCGCACTCTGGCGGACTTGCGGGCGATACCGTGGGTGTTTGCATGGAACCAGTCGCGGTATTATTTGCCGAGTTGGTACGGTGTGGGCAGCACGTTTGAAATGCTGATGACTGAGCGCCCCGACGATTTTGAGCGTGTCCGTGCGATGATTCCAACGTGGGATTTGCTCCGATACGTGCTGGGCAATGTAGAAACAGGCCTTGCTTCGGTCAACACGGACGTAATGCGGATGTATGCTGATTTGGTTGAGGATGTGGGTATTCGTGACCGCTTTTACGCGATGATTCTTTCGGAGTACGCCCGTACCCGCACGATGCTGACGATACTGCTGGGCGGAAAATTTGAAGAGCGCCGCCCCAGACTGCATATTTCCTTGCATCTCCGCGACCAAGCGCTTGCGCCCTTGCATCGGCAGCAAGTGGCATTACTCCGCCAGTGGCGTGAAGAGCAAACGCACGGCAATACGACGGAAGCCGACGCTTCACTCATGCAGCTTTTTATGACGATAAACGCCATTTCAAGCGGGCTGAGGAATACGGGTTGATTGGGATAGTGGTGAGTTTTCAGACATATTCAAAACTCAGCAACCAACTCTGATTCTGGATTATGCTGTGTCATAACCGCCAAACGTTTTGTAAAACTTTCTTGTGAGGTGTCATGCTCATTCAAACCGCTTCTTCCATTATCCGCCCCGCGCATTTCGCAGGTTCATGTTATCCGGCAAACGAGCAAAAACTGTCAGATTTACTTGACAGTGTGGTTGTTTCACCACACCACCTGACACTTTCAGGCGAAAGTGTCAGAAAATCGGCAAAAGCGATTATTGCGCCACATATTGATTTTCGCGTGGGGCTTTCCGCCTACGGTCCGGCGTATTATGCGCTTTCGGACTCCGATGCGGACGTGTTTGTGGTGCTGGCAACGTCGCATTACGGCTGGGGAAGCCTCTTCATTCCTACGTTTCAGCACTTCTCAACTCCGCATGGTGTTGTGAAAACTGACCACGAACTACTACAAAAACTCTACGAAAAGTTGCCCGACCTTACGAAAGACGATTCGGCACACCGTGAAGAACATTCTATCGAATTTGAGGTCGTTTTCTTACAGCGTTTTTTTGGATCTCGTGATTTTTCCATTGTACCTATTCTCATTACCTCGTTTTATCCCTTCGTGCAATCCTATAAGCAAAAGCAACTATTACCCACAGCAAACGGAGGTTTTATGGGCTTTTGCGATGCTTTACGGGAAACTCTGGCAGCATCAGGAAAGAAAGTAGCTTTTGTGGCAAGTGGCGATATGGCGCACATCGGGCGCAAATTTGACGACCCCTACGATGCCGCAACGATGCTGACAACAGTCGAAGAAGAGGATAAACACTTGCTTCGTGCAATGGAAGAAAGCAATGCAGAGGAGTATTTCAGGCGTATTGCGTCGGTGGAGGACACGTACAAAATTTGCGGGCTGCCTCCTGTCTATACAATGCTTGAGCTTACCAAGTGCTCGGGCGGCTCAAGCCTCGCGTACGAGCAGTGGCACGAACGCTCAACACGCTCTGCGGTAACGTATTCAAGCGTGGCATATTATGACATCGCAGTCTGAAGACAGGAAGGTCATACAACAGCGCATAAACATTATTCCACAAGCCGGAAGGAGCCGTCCTGTGTGGCAAACTGTTTTGCAATATCCTTCAAAATTTCTCGCAAACGTTTCGTGATATTCGCCGGATACATCGTAGGATTTTGCTCTGCTTCTTTGACTGCTTGGGGAACGTTCAGAACGCGATATTCCGTGCGACCCGCATTACTGCGTCGTTTGTCAATATATGTTGGGGTGTAGCCCATACCGACAATTTTTGCTTCGCCGCCAACATTTTTCTCTATTTCCAACCAAACGACAACACCTGTCTCACGAGGTTTTGTGCGCTGCCCAGAAATAAAATTACCCATTGAATAGATAGCTGGGCGTTGCAGTGTGTCTAAACGCCCCTCCACTACCCGCACAACACTTTTGTTTTCAACGGTTTGCACCACGTGTGGATGTGCTCCCAAGAGCGCATGAACGCCGGCGCGAAAGAGCCAATCGGCAAATTTACGCTGCTCCGCAAACGGTTGTAACTGATACTCTGCGCCCCAATGCAAAGAAGCAAGAATAATGTCAGGGCGTTCCGCTTTGGGAAGCTCTTGTAAATACTGAATATCAGCGCGAATTGCTGTGGTGTCCACGATATTAACCGTCGTGCGATTCTGCCCCGATAAAGCACCGCCATTGAGTCTATATGCATACGCAATGATGCCGACATTGACACCTTGCACATTAACCACAAGCGGCTTTGAGCGCTCTTGCTGTGAACTGGTTGTGCCGGTGTGCGGGATGCCGAGACTATCGAGTACAGCGAGTGTACGTTTTATGCCGATGTATCCACGGTCAAAGGAGTGATTGTTCGCCGTTGTAAGCGCATCGAATCCTGCTTGCTTGATAGCCACAGCGTAGGAATCGGGTGAGTTAAAGGCGGGATACCCCGTATATTTCTCCGCTTTTCCGGCAAGAACAGTTTCTAGGTTGCCAAAAGCAAAATCGGCTTTTGAGATGAACGGTGCGATATGGGCATAACACGCTGTATAATCGTAACTTCCATCTTTTTGTAATGCGGCGCTCACTTGTGAGTCATGGCACATGAAATCGCCCACCACAGCGAGCCGAATTCTTGTCGTCGCTTGGGTTGAGGAGGTTTGTGCAAAAAGAGGAGCGCTATAGAAAGAAGCACAGCAGAGTGCGGCAAAAAGTATAAAAGTACGAACGCAGTGATTGAAAAGCATGGTTACTATCGCGATGAAAAGTGAATCATAAAAAAAACCATCGCCCAGTGCAGCGTTGCACTACGGCATAAACGCTGCTTGGGCGATGAGTCGGGAGTTTTTTCTTGCACTTCAAACTTGCGAGATGCCTTTTAGTCTTGCATTGCTGCCATTACACCGCGCATTTTCGCGCCTGAGCGGACGTTCAAAATCACGCCATTTGGTGTGATGGTGCTTGGTACACTGCCGAGACGTTGTGGTGTAAGATTATCAAGGTCAGCCGGACGGAGGCGGCGAGCACCGATAAAGCGCTTTTTGTAGTAATCAGCCGTCAACGAGGATACCGTTACGCCATAGCGGGAACTTGCATGAGCGAAAAGGTTGTCGCCAAGATAGATACCCACGTGCGAAACATAGACAGCACGACGGGTATTGAAGAAGATAAGGTCGCCGAACTCAAGTTTATCGCCCTCGCGTACCTGCTCACCGACTGTTGATTGGCTTGCTGCCGTGCGTGGGAGGACAATACTTGCGACCATACGGTGAACTGCGCCCGTAAATGCAGAGCAATCAATTCCACTGCGCTGTGTGCCGCCATAGTAGTAGGGAGTTCCTATCCAGTCCATTACTGCTGCCATAAGTTCTCGTTTGCGCAGACCGGACTGAGTAATCATCTCAGCACGTGAGTTGTTGGCTTCGGGGTCAACGGTACTCATATACGATGTCCAGAGCTTTTGGAAAGAATTAACATCAGCTGAGAAATCTTCGGACATATCGTTTTCAATTTCTTCATCATCTCCGGAGGAAAGTCCGTTAAAATCAAGCTCGTCTGCGAGTTCCTCACCATCATCATCCATATAACGCTGAAGATTCGGGTCGGGGCGATACTCTAAGCCTGCCAATGCGGCGATTTCTTTACTTGATTGAAGGAAGGCAAGCGCCTGAGTTTTACCTTGTGTGGTATTGCACGCGACACGATGACGCTTGTACTTATGTTTAGTGTATTTGTGCTTGGCTTTGTATTTCGCACGGGCGCTTGTGGCTTTCTTCTTGAGTTTCATTGCAGCTTGCAAGGGCAATGACGGAAGAATCAGAAAAATGGCAACAAAGCCTGTAATGAGCATCCACAGAGTACTTTTCCAACGATGCATTACGCCTCCAGAGAATTATGATGCAGAAAAACCTATAAATTATTACAGCACTTTTGGGTGGTTTTTGACGACATCAAGACAAAAACATATACCCGACTCATGCGGTGTTGGTGCTCACTGTCATTGAGCAAAACTCTGGCATACGCTTTGTGATATATCCTTTGAGGTGAAGATACTTTGCGTCGTACCTGCATCAGAAAGCGCAATAAAACAAGGCTCATACCGAGGACGAGCTTTTCAATGAAAAGAAAACAACGTGCAGACTGTCCCAGAACAAAACAAGAAGATAGAACTCTGGCTTGAAATGAGCATACACTTGAGACAAGAGCATTACTTCTTGGTCTCGTAAGAACGATAGTAGTGCTTTCTACCTAAACAAGAGGTAGAAAACTTCTTCTGATAAAGAACACGAAGCCGTAATATACAAAAGTGACCTAAAACAGAAAAACAAAAAATCTCCTACGCTCGTAACACCTAATGCACGCCCCCTTCTAAGATGTTTACTTCTTTTCGTTTCGGAAGATTTCCACAATTACTTTTCCGTCCGTTGTAATACATCCTCGATACATTCCTTCGCTATTGAAAGGCATTGCAATATTACCCTTCTTATCGAGCGCAATAATGCCGCCTGAACCGCCACGCTCCACAAGTTTTTTCATTACCACCGCATCAGCTGCTTCTTGTAGGGTCATGCCCTTGTATTCCACAAGTGCTGCAATATCGTGCGCAACCACACTCCGAATGAAATACTCACCATGTCCTGTGGCAGAGACCGCACACGTAGCGTTGTTAGCGTATGTGCCCGCACCAATGATAGGTGCATCGCCAACGCGCCCATATTTTTTATTGGTCATTCCCCCCGTTGACGTTGCTGCGGCAATATCTCCGTTCTTGTCCAATGCTACTGCGCCGACCGTACCGAATTTTTTACCCTCATGCGACCATTCATTGAGCGGAGCATTCTCATCATAAAGACTGCTACGCTTGTTTTTGCCGAGAGAATCGTTCTTTGGTGATTTTGCTGCCGGAGTTTCGTCAGGTGCGAGAGGTTTGGTTGCATCTTCCTGTTTTGCTCGTGTGAGTTCCTTGGCTCTGCGCTCGGTAATAAAGTATTCATCCGGCATTCGTGTAAAACCTTGTTCCGCAGCGAAGCGTTCTGCGCCTTTACCTGCAAGCATAACGTGCTCGGAGTTTTCCATGACGCGACGTGCCAAAAGTATCGGATTCTTAACGCCACGCACACCGGCGATTGCACCGGCTTTAAGTGTTTTCCCCTCCATAATTGCTGCGTCTAGCTCAACCGTACTATCAGCAGTCAAGACGGCGCCTTTTCCTGCGTTAAAGAGCGGTGAATCTTCCATAATCATGACCGCTGCCGAAACAGCATCCAGACTGCTTCCGCCGCGCTTGAGTACCGCGTGTCCCGCTTCGAGTGCCTGCGTGAGGACGGCGCGATATTGTGCTTCCGCCTCTGGAGTCATGGCACTTCGGCGAATCGTCCCCGCACCGCCGTGAATAGCAATAGCAATGGGCTTTGTCGCCGTGTCTGCGGGAAAGAAGGTCGTCATAGAATTGTTCATGGAAAATACTTCGGTTGCGCACACAATGAGAAATATGAGTGCGAAGGAGCAACGGTGAAAGGTAATGGTGCGCATTTTAAGTACAAGAAAAAAGTTAAACAAGTTCGCCATAAGCGAAAAATATACGGAAAATATTTGTACCATCCGCATCAAAGCAGTAATTTATGTATCTGTAAATGAGGCTTTATTACGTAATACTTTTGCTTGGAGATTCGTAACAATGATAGCAACAGCACTTGAATCACTCGTTGTAAACGGGGTACAATACCAGTCAGGCTTTGGGAATGAATTTGCCTCTGAAGCTCTTCCGCACGCTCTTCCAGTGGGACAGAATTCCCCACAAAAAGTTCCGTATAATCTCTATGCTGAGCAGGTGAGTGGCACGGCGTTTACGGCTCCGCGCTCGCAGAACCGCCGTACGTGGCTTTATCGGATTCGTCCCTCGGTGGTGCATACGCCATTTGAGCAAGTAGATAACAATCTTGTTCGCTCCACGCCATTCAATGAAACTCCGACCTCGCCAAATCAGCTGCGCTGGAATCCGCTCCCCATACCGAAAGCGGGTACGGACTTTGTAAGCGGTATGGTCACGATGGGCGGTAATGGCGATGCAGAAACGCATAACGGCTGCGCAATCCATCTCTACGTGGCTAATTCATCCATGACCGATAGATTTTTCTATAACGCTGATGGTGAAATGCTGATTGTAGCTCAAAAGGGGCGGCATATTTTCAAAACTGAATTGGGTGTTTTAGAAGTATCGCCCGGTGAAATCTGCGTGATTCCTCGTGGTATTAAGTTTCAAGTAGAAGTGCCAGATGGCGAGATACGAGGTTATATCTGTGAAAATTATGGTGCTACGTTTCGACTACCGGACTTGGGACCGATTGGTGCAAATGGACTGGCGTATCCACGTGATTTCTACACTCCGGTAGCGGCGTTTGAAGAAAAAGATGGCGACTTCCGTGTTATTGCGAAGTTTCACGGCAATCTCTGGCAAGCAAGCATTGACCATTCCCCGCTCAACGTTGTGGCGTGGCACGGCAACTATGCGCCGTACAAATACGATTTGAATAAATTCCAGACTATCAACACTGTTAGTTTCGACCACCCGGATCCATCCATTTTTACGGTTCTGACGGCTCCCTCCGAGATTCATGGCACTGCCAATATTGACTTCGTGATTTTCCCGCCGCGTTGGATGGTTGCCGAACACACCTTCCGTCCGCCTTGGTTCCACCGCAATTTTATGAATGAGTTCATGGGCTTGGTTTACGGTGTGTACGACGCAAAAGAAGAAGGTTTTGTACCGGGCGGTTGCAGTTTGCACAACTGTATGTCAGGGCATGGTCCCGATAGTGCCACCTACACAAAAGCGACCAGTGCTGACCTGAAGCCACATTATATTGACTCTACCCTTGCGTTTATGTTTGAGACGCGCTTTGCCGTTAAACCGACGAAATATGCCTTAGAGACGGGCGCATTGCAGCGAGACTATTTTGAATGCTGGCAAGGACTAAAATCCACCTTTGACCGTTCGTGGCAGCCGGAGAGTACAAAAAACGGGAAACACTAGACCAGCACTATGGTTTAAGCATTGACCTTAACGACAATAAGCGCAATATCATCATGGAGAGGCTCGCCGTCAATCCAGTTATCGGTAAGTGTATGTAATTCATTGAGCATTGCTGCCGATGTAATTGGTTGTTGCTGTTTGCAGAGGCGTACAAAACAATCTTCAAGGCGCTGTGTGCCAAGTTCATCGCCTGAAGCATTAAAAAGCTCAAGAATACCATCAGACATCAAAAGAAGCGTATCCCCTGCTTGCACATCAAATGTAATCAGGGGATATTCTGCGCTTTCCATTGTGCCTAATACAATTCCCTGTGAACGTATGTACTCCACACGCTGAGATTGTGCCCTAAAGAGCATCAGAGGCGGCATTCCTGCCCCTGCCATATCAATCTGCCAAGCACCATCGTTTTGTTTTCGGCGGAAATGCAAAAGTGAAAGACACATAAACATCCGTTGAAGGCGCATTTGCTTGATAGCTTGGGAAATCATACCGACGGTCTCGCTCAACGAGTAATCGTGTACGAGCGCATGAAAGCTGCTTTTTACCAGTGAGACAAGCATTCCTGCCCGCACTCCGTGTCCCGTCGCATCGCCAATAGCAAGTGTTAACCCACCTTCAGGGTCTTGAACGTAGTCATAATAATCGCCCCCCACTTCCGTTGCCGTGCGCAGCACAAAAGCGATATCCAAACCTTGTATCTGGGGTACACGTGCCGGCAGCATCGAAATCTGGAAAGCGCGAGCATCATTTAATTCCTGCGACTTACGATTGTTTTCTATATCCAAGAGTTTGTACGCACGCTCTAGTTCTTGCCGCTCTTTCTCGCTCACGCCCAGAACGTTTTCTAGTTCAACGTTCTTTTCCTGCAATGCTCCATTCGCCATTTGAATTTCGGCAGCTTGTTCCTCCAAAAGATATTTCTGCTCCGAAATTTCTTTTGTCCGTTCCTCCACAAGTGTTTGTAGGCGAGTGTTGAGGACAAGCATACGTTGGACTCGTAAGCGGTATAGAAGAATAATACCACCAATACCAACAAGCACTATCAGACAGCGAAACCACCATGTTGCCCACCACGGCGGGTGAACAACAATGGTCACAGTAAAGTCTTCATTGCTCCAAACGCCATCGCTATTTGCTGCTTTAATGTGGAGCGTGTACGTTCCCGGATCATAGTTTGTGCCGTTGATACGACGGTTTTCTCCGGTATAAAGCCAGTCTTTATGGACTTCATCTATCCGATAGGCATATTCATTGCGAGCGGAATTTGTAAAATCCAGCGCGGCATATTCCAGCTCAAAATTATCATTGTACTCCAATTCAAAATGTGTCTGCGTTGGTGCGGGGATAGTGTCAATGATTTTTCTATCACCAAAGACACGAAAGCGTACAAGCGCTACGGGCGGCGCAGTAGGATTATCACGCAAAGAATCGGGGTGAAAGGAAACAAAGCCTGTGCCGACACCAAAGGACATTACTCCATCAGCAGCACGAAAATACGCGCCTTTACGGAATGCACTGCTTTGCAAGCCATCGGCAGAGCCATATGTGCGAACAATTGGTGTGGAGGTATTTCCTTGCAGAAACATGAGCGAAGCAAGACCACGACTGGTACTGAGCCATAGTTTCCCGCTTTTGTCGCCTAGAATCCCGTAAATGGTTTCGCTTGGCAAGCGGTCTTTTTTGCTAAAGCGCAGGCTGTTTACGGAGCGAGGATTGAAGCGATACAGCCCACCACCGAGTGTGCCAAGCCAAAGATTGCCACCTGCGTCTTCGTAGAGAGTAAGTATTGGTGCATCCGGCAGACCGTTTTGCGGTGTCCGTAGATATGCAGTGAACGTATTAGTCTGTGGATTATAGCGATTAAGACCATTGCTTGTCCCAACCCAGAGTGTACCATCTTGACTTACGAGCATTGAAAAGACAAAATTATCACTAATGCTTCCGGACGTACCAGCATCACTCCAATAATTTGTAAAAGTCTTCGCGCGAGGATTGAAGCGAGATATACCACCACCTTGCGTACCAATCCAGATATCGCCTGATGACTTATCTTCAGCGAGTGCTGTTACGAGGTTGTCGCCTAGACTATTGTTATCGTCGGGAGAGTTTTGAAAGCGTGTTTCTGTGCCGTTGCGCGGTATCCAGATAAGACCACTTTCTGTGCCAAGCCACGTTCCTCCCTGCGAATCATGCAAAATTGCCGTCACTGCATATTCCGATGCGATAAGACGTGAGGGAGAGTTATCAGTATAGACGACGGCTCCGCTCTGTGTGCCAAACCACGCTTCACCACTCATTTTGTGAGCAATGGCATTGACGACCGGGCTGGGGATATCTTTGCGTAGAGGGTCATATTTAACATTGCGGAAAGCGGAAGTTTGTGGGACGTACTTGTTAAGACCGCCGCCTTGTGTGCCAAACCACATCACCCCCGACTTATCTTGGCGAATGACACTTACATTATCGTCGCTCAAACTCTGCGCATCATTTGGGTTATTCGTGTACTGTTTCCATGTCCCAGCATCATCTTCAAGGATATTCCGTGAGAAAATCCCCATGCGTGTTCCAGCCCAGAGCGTACCATGCTTGTCTATGGCAAGTGTTTGAATGACGGTGGTGCGATTGCCTTGGCTCATGCTCTGCTCGGCAATAGCGATAAGTGGCTCTATCGGGGTAAATTCTCCTGTCTCTGGGAGAAAGCGCCACAGCATATTATCGCGTGTCCCCAGCCAAAGATGCCCTTTCGGGTCAAACGACATAGCGGTTATTCCAAGACTGATTTCGTCTGCTGTGGGGAAAGGGTCAGGCTTGAAAACGCTGAAGGTGGTTGTGGGCAAGTGAAGTTTGTTCAAGCCACCGTCGCGTGTGCCTAACCAAAGATGAGCGCGATTGGCAGGGTCGGCAAGTATCGTTATAATATCGTTATCGCTCGGACCTTTGCCTCGTCCTTTTTTATCTGCTTTGAAGAGCGTCCATTCACCGCGAGCAACGTCCAAACGATTCAGTCCACGTTTGGTGCTGACCCAAAGCATCCCGCGTGGTGCTTCGATAATGGAGCGAACTAGATTGCTACTGAGAGAATTATTATTGTCAGGATTGTTGCGGTATACTGTAAAGCGCCCTGTCGTGCGGTCAAAGCGGTGCAGACCATTTTGTGTGCCCACCCAGAGGATGCCGCTTTCGTCTTCATAGAGAGCCGTTATAGCATTGTTAGCAAGCGATGTTGAATCATTAGGATCATTCCGATATATGATAACGGAGTAACCATCATAACGGTTCAGTCCATTACTTGTACCAATCCACAAGAAACCCTGCTTGTCTTGAAGAATCGCCGTGACGTTCGATTCAGAAAGACCTTGCTCATAGGAAAGATGCTCAAAAAGCAGATTCTGTGCGGAAGCAACACCGACAAATGATAGCACGAGAGCGGAAAGCACCAGCGAAAACAACAAAGCGGAGAAGAGGTATGAAATGCAAAGAGGGTATCGCTCAAGGGCTTGAAGTCCGATGCGTAGGCAGCGAATACTTCTAAGTCCAAGCATATACCCTCTCCATTCAAAATGACGATGATAATTCAACCGTGAACCGAGCTTGATTACTTCATGGAACTGACTTTTGCCAGTCCGCAAACGTCTTTGTTGATTTCTTTAGGCTCGCCAAAATAGATGACTTTCGACACACCGGATGCGGATGCGGAAAGATATTTTTCAGCAAAAACGACAGCTTTGCAAGCACCATCTACCTCAACAATAACTTTTTCGGCAATAAGGTCTTTTACGTTGACTGATGAAGCGCCCGATACCTCAAGCATGAGTTTCTTTACTTTGCCCGATGCCTCCAATACGCAAGCGCCGCTTAGCTCAACATCCAGCACATCGCTATTGATACCGCTTACTTTCATCACGTTTGCGCCCGACATATCAATACTGTTCAGCATTTGCATCGAAACACGCACCACAACTGCACGTTTGCTGAATTTCCATGCGGCACCACTAATTTCCAAGCGCCCGTCACTAATATCTGTTTCAATAAATTTAACAACCTCCGGCTCGCCAATAACTTCAATTTTTGGCTCTTGTCTGCACACAACTTCGACCGTGATACCACCACCATTGACATCAATTGCAGTGAAATTTTTCGAGACGCGGCGTTGCTCCACTATTTCTTCTGTGCCATTGTCCCGTGCAGTGGCGCTTGCGAGACTACGATTGAGCAGACTCGTTGAAAATATAGAATGAGAGAAATTACTGCTGAGAGCGGTATCGGTAGTGCCGATAAAACCGAGTGTCAGCGCGAAAAGGAAAGCAAAGCGTCTCATGGCAGGTAAAAAATAACGTTAGAGAAAAATCTTCACAGATTGTTGCCTAAAATCATATACGCCGACGATTGGGAAAAGTTGCAGTGTTTCTTACCGCGCAATGGCTGTAATATCAGACGTGAGACCATGATTCTTTTGGCGGGACTCCTCAGCCATGCGCTCCTTGTAAGCAATGATTTTTGCCTGAAACTCTTCATCGTGAGTGCCAAGAATTTGCACCGCCAGCAAGCCCGCATTTTTGCCCGCGCCAATGGCGACCGTTGCCACCGGCACACCACCAGGCATTTGCACGATGGACAGAAGCGAATCTACTCCGGCAAGGGCTTTGGAAAGGATTGGAACACCAATAACGGGTAAGGGTGAGTAAGCGGCAACCATTCCAGGCAAGTGCGCTGCGCCTCCTGCTCCAGCAATGATAACACGTAAACCTCGTGTATGAGCCGTTAGCGCATATTCCGCCATATCTGCCGGGGTTCTATGCGCCGAGATAACTCGTATTTCAAAGGGCACATCAAACTCAGAACACACACGAGCCGCTTCTTCCATCGTCGGTAAATCGGAGTCACTGCCCATGATGATACCAACAAGAGGCAGTTGGGGGGACTGTGATGTGTGTGTCTCTGCTACTTGAATTGCGAGGGAATGAGGAATAATCTGAGGTTTCTGGCTCATAGTGGCATGAATCGTTTGCGTAAGGGCGAATGGTTCGAGCGAAAAGTTCAGGCGAAGAAACAAAAATGCCTCGCCACCGGGGGGATGTGATGACAAGGCATGCAGCATAAAGAGGATTTCGGTTGTAAGAAACCGAGAGCGGGAAACGAGACTCGAACTCGCGACATTAACCTTGGCAAGGTTACGCTCTACCAACTGAGCTATTCCCGCTTTTTGTCAATGAACTGCACAAAGATTAAAGTGTGCCGCTTCATTTTAAGTGAGCACAAAAATACATGAAGTATGTTTACCACGCAAGCATTTTTTTTGAATCAGTGCAAAATATTCAAAAAAAACTATAAAAAATGCGCTAAAAATCGTCTTGTGCAAATGTTTTGAACATCTTCCAGCGAAACGGAATTTTGTATTTTTTTTTGCCGTTCCTGATTGATTGAGGTTACTTCCTTATCGTGGATGCCACAGGGAATGATATAGGAAAATTCGTTCAGGTCATTACTGACATTCAAGGCAAAGCCGTGTGCCGTCACCCAACGCGAGCAGTGAATGCCTATGGCGCATATCTTTCGCTTCTGTTCCAGCCAAACGCCTGTCAGGCTTTCTACACGGTCTCCACTCAAGCCGTATTCGGCAATGGTTTCGATGATACAGGTTTCTATTTTGCGCAAAAACCAGTGTAAATCTGGCGTGAAATCTGTAAGACGGAAAAGCGTGTAGCCCACAATCTGACCGGGGTTGTGGAGCGTTACGTCGCCACCGCGATTAACATTCACTACTTCTACACCGCGTTCATTCCACTGGGTTTGTGGAAGCAAAATATTATCGCGGCTTCCGTTTTTTCCAACCGTGATGACGCTTGGATGTTGACAAAAAACAAGTGTACTGTCCTTTGCGCCTGCTTGAATACGACCTTGCAAATGGCGCTGGCGCTCCCATGCGTCGTGATAATCAATTAAGCCCCAGTCTTCGATTGTAAGCATAAATACCTAGCAAAAAAATACCTAGCAAAAAACAGATGTGTTTGAAAAGGATGGAGCGTTTATCGTTGTGCCGATGGAATAAGCCCAATTCTGGCGGCAAATTTTGTAGCTTCAAGCCGCGAACCAACATTGAGTTTTTGGTAAATGCTCGAAATATAATTTTTAACTGTACCTTCGCTAATGGAAAGCAATTCGGCAATCTCCTTATTCGGTAAGCGAATAAGGCGGAGTACATTTCGCTCTACGGGCGTGATACCGGCTGAGTTGAGAGCGTGGTCAATAACGACAAGTTGCTGGGCTACGCTGGAACTCAACCATAATTCGCCTGGGTGCTGCGCTATCCAGCGAATAGCAGCAATAAATGTGTCGCCTGATTCTGCTTTTGAAAGGTAGCCATTCGCACCGCTCGCAAGAATGTCGTGGACAGAAACGTTCTCATTGCCAGTCATAGCAAGAATGCTCAATTTCTCGCTGGTGTTGCCTTTTTGACGCAGAGACTTAATAACTTCTAAGCCAGTTGTGTCGGAAAGTTGCATATCAATCAATAGCACGTCGGGCTTCAGTGTTTTGAGTGCCGTGATAGTGTCTGTACCGGTTGGTGCTGTGCCGACAAGATTAATGTACGGCACTTCATCTCCGGCTTTAGTTTTTATCCACGATTCCAGTGCAAAGCGCACTGCTTCGTGGTCATCAGTAACAAAGACATTGATAGTATCGCCCTGATACATAGATTTGAGAGAGAACTGGGGGGTGGAGAAAAAATCATCAAGCGCGGTATAAAGCCGTTTGGCATCTAAATAACCATCGTTTTGGCAGAATACTATTGCCGAATTTAGTGAAAGTTCGTAGATTTTCCTAGATTTTACCGTTCAACAATGATTTCGGCAAATATACAGAATCACTATCCATTTCGCACAAAGAATGATACACTCTTCTTCAATTTTCTGTGTTTCGCTGCTTCATACTTGTCTGTGGCAAGCATTCCCACGTCCAAGGCGTTCATCTGCGGTTTTGCGACGTGGGAGCTTAAGTCTTTTTGTTATGATGTTGATAGGTATCTCAATAACACCCTGTCAGGGGCTTGCACAGCAGAAACGGAGCGATAGCTTGGAGATTGTTCTCAATGCCATTCGCCGCGAGTGGGGTACGATTGTGGACACGACGATAGTGAACCTACTCAATAATGTCGCAAATGAATACCGCACTTCCAACCCTTTCAAAGCACTGGACTATTGCGAACAAGCACAAAAACATGCTCGCCAGTTAGGTTACAAACGCGGTATTGCCGAGGCGGTGAGCAATATGGGGAATATCCATACACAGCAGGGGAATTATGATCGTGCTATGGAACATTATCTTGAAGCATTCAAGCTGTATGAGGATTTAGGGGATAAGCAGCGCATGGCATTAACCGTAAATGCGTTAGGCAATACATACAGCAAACGAAATAATATCCGTCAATCACTTGAAAGTTATGAAAAAGCTCGTAAAATTTATACTGATATTAATGACAAGCGTGGCTTAGCACAAACCCTGGGCAATCTTGCTAGTCTTTATTCTGATAACGGCGATGACCGTATTGCACTCACATTTTACCAAAAAGCATTAGCATTGCATCGCGAGTTCGGTGACTCAACACGCGTGGCTGCCGCCTTAAATGGTATCGGTATGGCTTATTTCTACTTGGGAAATTATGATAAAGCGCTTGAATTTTTACAGGATGCGGAACATTTATTTACTACTTCCGGCGATATTGACCAAACGACATTGGGTGATGTTAATAATAACATCGCAGTTGCATATTTGAACAAGCATCAGTATAAAGAAGCTCTCCAAAAAGTTAATCGTGCCTTGGAAATTGCTCAAACATCAGGCTTACGACCGCTTCGGCAGAATTCATATGCAATACTATCGGATATTTATCGCGACCTTGGCAACTTTCAATTGGCTCTGGAATATTCTCAACGCGACAACCTTCTGAAAGATACTATTTTCAATGAAGAAAGCGATAAGCGCTTAGTTTCCGCTGTGCGTGGCTACGAAATTAAACGTAAAGAAGACTCCATTCGGACACTGACCAAAGACAAGCAGATTCAAGACCAGCAACTTCAGTTGCAAAATCAGCAACTACAACTCCAAAATCAGCAACTCATCTTTCTTGCGATTGGTTTTGTGATGGTCTTTGCTATCGTTGGCTTACTGGCAAATGGCTATCGGGTAAAGCGTCGCTCGGAGTTACAACTCCAACACAAGAACACAGAACTTGAATCCGCAAACGAGGAAATTGCCCTCAAGAACCAGCATCTTGAAGAGCTAAACAATGAAAAAAATGAATTCCTCGGTATTGTGGCGCACGACCTCAAAAGCCCAATTTTGTCTATCAAACTGTTGGCACAGCTTCTCCACGATACCAATGTTGCCCAAGACGAACGTATTCGCTTCACGAACACCATTATCTCGTCTTCCGACCAGCTTTCGCGCATTATTAGCAATCTGCTCAATGTCAATGCAATTGAGCGTGGCGGGATAACACTTGATATTACACCTTTTAATTTATCAGTTGCTGCTTATTCTGTTTTTGAAGAATATACACCGCGTGCAGAAGCAAAAAATGTTACGTTGCATTTTGAGAGTTTTACCGACGGCGAGTGCCTTGGCGACCATACCGCCATTTTACAAGTCATGGATAATCTCGTTTCCAATGCCCTCAAATACTCGCCGGGAAACAAAAATGTCTGGTTCCGCATCTATGGAGAAAAGGCGTGGACACACAGGGATAGCGAGCAGAATAACACAACACGAAATGGCACCAAGAGCCTTCCAAATGGCTTTGCAGGTCATTTGCACAAATATCCGACAAAATCATGTATGCGGGTTGAAGTTCAAGACGAAGGTCCCGGTCTTTCCAATGATGACATGAAAAAACTCTTCGGGAAGTTCCAGCGCCTTTCTGCCAAGCCTACAAGCGGCGAGCAATCAACAGGTCTGGGGCTTTCGATTGTCAAGAAAATGGTGGAGGCTATGAATGGCGAAGTGTGGTGTGAAAGCACACACGGACAAGGAGCAACATTTGTGGTGGAATTACCGCAGGCAGAAGAAGAACTTGAATTGGAAGAATAGAAAAAGAGGCGAGGTGAGAGCATTACCAGCCTTTGCGCTCTCGCAAATCCATAATTTGCTTAACATGATTTTCACCATGACGAGCATAGCTTTGCAAAACGTCGTCTAACGACATTATTCCGTTATCGGGATGGTGTAATGTACGAGCGAAGGCATCGGCGGACAAACTTTTCCACAATACCGACCAACGCAGATGCAGCCCGTTAATAAGTTGCAGCGAGATTTCAATGGGTAATGCATAATCGGCTAAAAGCGCCCATGCGTCTTGGTCATATGGCTTGATAGTCGGTGTGTTCTCCGTAAGAGCCAGTCGTGTCCGTGCGTGAGCATTGAGGTGAGAATCGGCTAGGTGATGCACTACTTGGCGTACTGTCCAGCCACCATCCCGATACGGTGTGTCCAGTTGGGTATCAGTCAGATTCTCAACCGCATTACGAAGGCGCTCAGGAAGAGATTTGATGCTATTGATGTGCGATGTTCGCTCGGCAGGTGTAAGCATACAATCTTGAATTTGCGAGTGTTACAAATGTGGTGTAAAGTATTTTTCGTACGTGTAAAAGGCTTCGTCACGCTTCCAGCCACGTTTTTCGTAAAGTGTTTGCGCGGGATAATTGTCCACAGCCGTTGAAAGTACAAGCCCTTTGGCATTGTCTAAATAGGAAAACTCTTCTGCCGCCCGCATAATGGCATCAGCAACACCCGTTTTGCGAAACTCCGTATCAACAAACAGGTCGTTCAAAATCCATTGACGTTGCATTGTTACTGACGAAAATGACGGGTACAACTGCGTGAATCCTGCACCTTTATTGCCAACAAGCGCCACAAAAATAACGGATTCCTGCTTCAATATACGTTCGGTGAGGAAAGCCTCTGCTGCTTCAAGATTGGACGGTTGCTCATAGAACCTACGATAGCCGTCGAAGAGTGGCAGAAGAAGCTCCAAATGCCTCGTGTCAGCACGATGAACAGTAATTCGTGTGCTTTCCTCCGGCACGTCTTCGTATGTTCGTTTCAGTGCTTCCTCTAAGTGCGTCTTCACCGATGCCCATTCATCGCGGAGGATGCTGTAGTAAACAGTGTCTCGTACTGTGCCGTTAGGCAAAGCCATGTGCTTTCGCAGTAAACCTTCGTACTTCGCACCGATACGCTCCATAGCACGGCGTGACTGGTCATTTTTGGCATTTGCTTTTAATTCTACTCTCATCAAACCAAGTGTCTCAAAGGCATGGCGCAGCATCAGATACTTTACTTCTGTATTGACACTGCTTCTGTGAAATGGCTTCCCAAGCCATGTCCAGCCAATTTCTACCCGCTTATGCGCAAGTGCTGCGTTTCCAAATCGTGTAGAACCAATCGCTTTACCACTCGCTTTGTCAATCGTTGCAAAAGGTAATGCTTCTCCCGCCGTCTCAGGCATGAACGCCTCTTCAATATAGCGTTGCATATCTTCTCTGGTTATCATCGTCCTGCCTGCCAGCCGCCACAAAGCGGGATTCAAGCCGACTTCACACAAGTCGTCCAAATGCCGCATGGAAAGGGGCTCCAAGCGGACGTTTGTGCCTTCAAGTGTTATGGGATCTAGCATAGCGATAAGAGAAAAATGGAATGAAAGGATAAGAGGTAAAAATAGGCAGTACGATAAGGCTCTCAGTAATAAACTCATTCGGTGGCGGATGAACACCACCGAATGAGTACATTTCCGTTTCTAAAGAGCAAAGTACATTATTTCGTACCTTTGCCCGGCGTTGCTTTCATGCGCTCTTCGTACTCGCGTTGCGTACGAAGTTCGTTGGGCTGCGGTGTCTGCTGTTGCTTAAATACTTGGAAGCGTGTGGGCGGCACTTGAAGCGGTAGAGCATTGTTGCTCACGTCAATATCTGTTGTCTCCAGATACGGATCAATGAGGAATGATGCCACCGGCTTTGATACCATCAATACTTTAGAAATCTTTTGCACGTTATAGCGCCAGATTTCTGCTGGGAAACGACGTACTTCCTTCGTTCCATCTTCGTAGGTCATTTCCAGAATAATCGGCATGACCAAGCCGCCATTATTTCTGAAACTGAGTTCGTAGAAAAGTTTACCGGAATTTACGATTTTACGATCATCTTCTGAAAGCGTCGAAAGGTATTGCTCATATTGCTCTTTTTCCCACGGCTTAACGGCAAATTTATCAGCTTTGTTGTAGTAATCAAGCGCTTCTGCGTCCTGCTCGACATACGTTTTAGGAATGTCTTTTTTGTTGCGCTCAAGCGTTATGTTCAGAGGCTCTTTCCCTGCTTCCACTTTATCAGCAACTTTTTCTACTTCGGGATTTTGTGTATTGATGTTGTAACGGGTAACGTTTTCGAGTGCAATATCACAGTAATCGGTCGAGTAGAACCAACCACGCCAGAACCAATCCAAATCTACGCCCGAAGCGTCTTCCATTGTGCGGAAAAGGTCAGCAGGAGTAGGATGTTTGAATGCCCAACGGCGTGAATACTCTTTGAACGCATAATCAAAAAGTTCACGTCCCATAACGGTTTCACGCAAGACATTGAGCGCTGTTGCGGGCTTGCCGTAAGCGTTATTGCCCAATTCCAAAATCTGTTCGGAATTGGTCATAATCGGCACAAGGCGCGATTTATCTGCTTTCATGTAGTCCACCATGTTTCGTGCAGGACCTCTGCGCGAAGGGTAGTTTCTATCCCACTCTTGCTCGGCAAGGAATTGCACAAACGAATTCAAGCCTTCGTCCATCCACGCCCACTGACGCTCGTCGGAATTGATAATCATCGGGAAGAAATTATGACCAACTTCATGAATGATAACCGAGATGAGCGCATATTTTGTGCCTTCCGGATATGTTCCATCAGGTGCCGGGCGACCGCCATTAAAGCAAATCATCGGATATTCCATACCGAAAACGGGACCATGTACGGAAATTGCCACCGGATACGGATACGCTATCGTGTGCTTTGAGTAGGTGCGCAGTGTGTGGGCAACACTGCGTGTGGAATACTGCTCCCAGAGTGGATTGCCTTCTTTGGGATAATACGACATCGCCAGAACGCGCTTGCCCTCTATGTCCACGCCCATAGCATCCCAAACAAATTTACGCGATGCACAGAAGGCGAAATCGCGTACGCTGCTTGCCTGAAATGTCCATGTTTTCTTGCTCGTGGCGCGTGAAGACTCGTTTTTCAACGCTTCTTCATTGGTGATGATTTTTACAGGTGCATTAGAAGCCTTCGCCTTTTCAAAGCGGGCTATTTGCTCGGCAGTCAAAACAGCGGATGCGTTCTGAAGCTCGCCCGTAGCTCCGATGACAATATCGGAAGGTGCTGTAATACTCACTTTGTAATCGCCAAACGGCAATGTGAACTCACCGGCACCCAAAAATTGTTTGTGCTGCCAGCCGCAGTAATCAGCATAAACAGCCATGCGCGGGAAAAATTGTGCTATTTCGTAGAGGTAGTTTTTATCTTTCGGGAAATACTCATAGCAAGAGCGGGCGCGGGTTTCGGAGGGAACGATATTAAATGACCATTCAACCGTAAAAGCGAATTTTTGTCCCTGACGCAATGCTGCCGGAAGATCAACACGCATCATAGTTTTGTTGACGGTAAATTTAAGCGCTTGCCCCGTTGCCGCATCTTTGATTGACTTGATTTTGTGACCACCATCAAAAGTTTCTTGAAAAACAAGCGCCTTGATGCCATCCAAAGAGCCACCGCCCGGATTGGCGCGGCTTGCTCCGCCTTGAAGTTTGCCTGTTTGTGTCAGATAGGTATCGGAGTTTTTTGCAAAGTGATTTTGGTCAAGTTGCAGCCACAAATACGTGAGTGCGTCGGGCGAGTTGTTGGTATAAGTAATCGTCTCTGTACCGCTTATGCTCTGGTTTTCATCGTTCAGGTCAATGGCGATAACATAATCCGCTTTTTGCTGCCAATACTGATGCCCGGGAGCACCGGAAGCCGTGCGGTATGTGTTTGGTGTGGGCAAAAGCTGGTCGAGTTGCTCGAATTTGCCAGTGATGTGGTCGGCAGTATTGCTAATGCCTTGCGCAAAGACCGACGTAGCCACCGAAGCCGATACGACCAGGGTAAGCGTGGCTTTGCGAAATAAATGGGAGAAGAAATTTTTCATTACATTTCAAATTGAACTGTGATAGTTGAGTGGTTTTATCAAAATAAAAGCCTACGCAGATGGGCGATTATGGTTTTGTCGCTGCCCTTCACACGAATAAATTGGGTCGTTGGAGTGGCGTATGGTAATACCATTACGCCGAAGCCACCGCAAACAGAACGATTCATGTACCCCATAGCGTTTTGCAAGAGCGCTTACGCCAATACCTTCTTTGTACTCCTCAAGGATGCGAGGAATTTTCTCTCGGTGCGACTTCCAACGCAATGCGGCATTTTGAGCTTGAGAGCGAATTTCTACCCCATTTGCACGAAGATGTCCAGCAAGGGTGGAGTTGTGCATCCGTAAGCCAAGCTCGGAGCGGATTTGTGATAGTGTATTACCGCTTTGGTACAGCGTTGTTATCGTGCGAAGAATCTTTGCATCAAGTTTTGCAGTGCGAACGGACTGTGTTTTGAAGCCATAGCGTTGGAACGCCTCAAAAATACTGCTTCGTGAGAAACCATACTTTTGCGAAAGCCTGCCGTAGCTCACACCATTGTCGGCGTAGTCTTGGTGCATTGTACGAGCAAGAGCTTCATCAATCATCGTTTTGAATGTGCCTTGCGGTGTGCGCTTTTGAGCGGGCTTTATAGTTGGCATACAACGAATCTTCCTCTGCGTCTTTTGTGCGAACCTGACACGCCTTAATTTGTCCCTTTGTTCACATCAGGCTTTTGTTGCTCTTGGCGCTGCAACTGCATCGGATTTGGAGCGGTTGCCTGACGGCTTCTGAAAAGCTGGAAGCGTGATTGTACCTGCTTGCGCGGGTAAGCATTATTGGAGAGGTCGGTATCGGCAGTTTCCAGATACGGGTCAACGGTAAAGGAAATAACAGGTTTTTCGGTAGAAATGACTTTGCTTACTTTTTGGTTGTTATAGCGCCAGATTTCAGCCGGAATACGGCGTACTTCCTTGGTGCTATCGGCGAAGGTCATTTCCAGAATAACGGGCATTGTCAATCCGCCGATATTTTCCAACTCGATTTCATAGAAATTGGTATTAGAGGTGATAATTTTTTTCTCGCTGTCGTTCAAACCCTTCATAAAATTGTCAAACGCACGCTGCTGCCACGGGCGTACTGCGAAAGGGTCGTTTCTATTGTAATAATCCAGCGCAGCGCTGTCCTGCTCGACCAGGGTTTTTGGAATATCATTCTGATTGCGCATCACAGTCAGATCGGGTGGCAGCATCGTTTTATCTTGCTTCTTATTTGCCAATTCTAGCTCGGGATTACGAGTATCCATCACAAAACGCTGCACGCCATTGAGAGCAATATCGCAATGGTCGGTGGTAAAGAACCAACCGCGCCAGAACCAATCCAAATCTACGCCCGAAGCGTCTTCCATGGTGCGGAAAAAGTCAGCTGGTTGTGGGTGCTTGAACATCCAGCGTTGGGCGTATTTCTTGAAGGCATAATCGAATACTTCGCGCCCCAAAATGGTCTCACGCAAGATATTCAGACCTGTTGCGGGTTTGTCATATGACTGGCTGCCAAATTCACGTAAAGGAATGTTGTCGGACGTAGTCATAATGGAAGTCAGCTTCGATTTGTCGGCGCTCATATAATCGGTGATAAGACGCGGGAAACCTGAGAGTGAAGGGAAGTTTCTATCCCATTCCTGCTCGGCAAGAAACTGCAAAAAGGAGTTTAACCCTTCGTCCATCCATGTCCACTGGCGCTCATCGGAATTAACAATCATCGGGAAGTAGTTGTGACCGACTTCGTGGAAGATAATAAACAGCAACGCAGATTTGAGGCGAGGTGAGTACGTGCCGTCTGCATCGGGGCGAGGAGCATTGAAGCTAATCATCGGGTATTCCATACCGCCGCCAATATCAACATTGGCAGAAATGGCAACAGGATACGGATACGGGAAGGTATATTTGGAATAGACCTTGAGAGTGTGCGCCACTGCACGAGTGGAGTATTGTTCCCAGAGCGGGTTTCCCTCTTTGGCGTAGAACGACATCGCCATAACGCGCTTGCCTTCTACGTTCACGCCCATTGCATCCCAGATGTATTTCCGTGAGGAAGTAAAGGCAAAATCACGAACATTATTTGCTTGAAAAACCCACGTCTTTTTGCCTTTTGTCGGTGCGGCTTTCGTATTTTTGTCCATTTCTTCGTTGGTAACGATTTTTACAGGCGCAGAAGCTGTTTCCGCTTGCTTCAATCGGTTGCGTTGGTCGGTAGTGAGGACTTGAGCCGCATTTTGGAGAACACCTGTTGCTCCGACAATTTGGTCATCTGGCACGGTGATGCTGACTTTGTAATCGCCGAAGGGGAGCGTAAATTCGCCCTCACCGAGGAATTGTTTGTGTTGCCAGCCCGTAGCATCGCCATAGACAGCCATACGCGGGAAGAACTGCGCAATGCCGTAGATGCGACCATCGTCAAAGGCTTCATAGTTGGAACGAGCGCCAAAGTCTTTGGGAACGATATTGAAATTCCATTCTACCGAAAATGAAAATTTCTGCCCTGTACGAAGAGGTGTCGGCAGGTCAATGCGCATCATTGTCGCAACTACTGTGTATTTTATTGGCTTTCCTGCTTGGTCTTTCACAGATTTTAGAGCATAACCGCCATCAAAATTTTGTTTCTCAAGACGGCGTTTAATTTGCCCCAACGACATAGTGTTGTTCTGCATATTGCTCATGGAACCTGTCTCGGTGAGGTAGGTCTCTGAGGTCTTTGCAAAGGCGTTCTGGTCGAGTTGCACCCATAAATAATCCAGCGCATCAGGAGAATTATTGGTATAAGTAATCGTTTCCGAGCCTACGATACTCTGCTTGTCGTCGTTCAGCTCAACGTTAATAACATAGTCAGCTTTTTGCTGCCAGTACTGATGCCCGGGAGCACCGGATGCTGTGCGATAGCCGTTTGGAGTCGGCAGGATATTCCCCAGAGGCTCAAATTTACGGTTCTGATTACCATCGAGGACGTATTGTGCCGAAACGTCTGTAAAAAGTGTTGTCCCCAGTAAAGCAGTAAGCGCAAGTGCGCCGCAAAGCGTGCGAAAACGTCTATTCATGGCGAAGTGGAAAAGATGCGGTTTGAAAAATTTGGAGTTAATCTGTGTTGCTGGTCGTGTAACGAAAAAATAATCGCTAAGTTACATAAACGATATGAGATTTCAAGCGGGAAATCGGGGAGTATTTTTTGCAATTACCTTTTGCCTGAGAGCGGGATTATTCTTGTTATGATGGCGAAGTTAAAATCGAACTCTGCACAAAGCCTGTTTGTCAAGTAATTTCTAGGTGTGGTTACTCAAAGTCATTGTGATACTGCGAGAGATTGCGGCGAAAACGTTCCACTGTCGCACCTTTTGTTTTACGGCTGATTTCTGCTTCGAGGCGCTGCGTGAAGGCAGTAGCTGCATCGTATCCATATGCACGAAGGAGATAGTTTAGTGCAATCACCTCCGCAATGACCGTAATGTTTTTGCCCGGTAAAATTGGCAATCGCACGTAGGAAATCGGCGCATCAAGAATTTGTATCGTCTCCGGGTCAAGCCCCGTGCGGGTATAAGGCTTGGTATCGTCCCAATGCTCTAATTCGACAACTATTTCTAAGCGTTTTTGGTAGCGCACTGCACGAATACCGAACATTTGACGAATGTCAATCAATCCCAAGCCGCGTACTTCCATGAAATGCTGCACCAACTGCGTTCCGGCACCAATCAAAATATCGTCGCGCTTTTGGGTAAGAATCACCACATCATCAGCCACTAACCTGTGTCCCCGCTCAATAAGGTCAAGCGCAATCTCACTTTTGCCAATACCGCTTTTACCAATGAACATAATGCCCACGCCGTACACATCTATAAACGAGCCGTGCAACGAGACCTGCGGAGCAAAATGGGTGTCAAGAAATTCCGAGAGGATGTAAGTAACGCGTGTAGTCTCGAATGGCGTAACAAAAAGCGGAATTTTGTATTCGGTGGCAAGCGTGATAATTTCTTCGTCAAGTGTGTGGTTATTGGTCAGGATGATGCACGGAATCTCGAATTGTGCCATAGTACGAAATGCCTGTTGCCGTTTTTTGGATGTGATGCTTTCCAAATAATACATTTCGGTATTTCCGAAAATCTGAACGCGATGATAGGTAAAAAGCCCCACATAGCCCGCCAGTGCAAGCTGCGGACGGTGTATATTTTTGTCAGTGATTTTGCGGTTTGGCTCCACGCTTTTGTTAATTTGTTCAAGCGGCAATCGGAGCATGGGAGAATCTATCATTTCTTGGACGGTGATAGGGAGTGGTGCAATGGGCTGGGGATGGAGGTTCATGGTAAGTCGAAAAGACAGGCAAAAGAGGAAGAAAACAAGCAAAGACACCGAGAGATTGGTCAGGGTGTCTTTGTTGAGAAGAATTATTCTGTTGATTGTGTAGGGCTTAAAGCGGTTTTGTGAAGCACAATGCGGGCTTCATAAAACAGGAAAGCATCATAATTGCACGTGTTGTTTTGTTTTTAATTTGTTGAGCTGGCGAATCATTTTTTCAGCACCTTCATGGAGGCTTTTGGAAAAGTCTTCACTGCTTTCTTTGGCGACAAGTGTGTGGTCATGAACATGAACGACGTATTCGGCGATTTTAACGGAATCGTGCATCCTCTCAAAACTCAGAATAACCTCCGTACTGATGATATTATTATAGAATTTCTCAAATTTCTGAGCGAATGTAATTGCCTCTTCCCTCAAGGCAGGTTTTGCATCAAAATGACGGGCTGTTACTTTAATCTCCATGACTACACCTCTGTGTTGGTAAACCAAAACTAGTAATTAGTGAACTTTGGTATGTGTAAATTACGATACCGATGTACAAAGTAAAAGCAAATAACGCACACCGACAAAAAAACTTCGCTAAAAAAGATTATATGCAAGATGCTTCTGTCTAATCACTTAACTAAAGTAGTGCAAAAAAAATCTTTGAAAATTAGCGTATCTTTGCAATTTTAGTATCTTGGTTGTGTTTTGCAGATACGCTCTGCATCTCTGCCATCAAACAATCTTTCCTTTTTTTGCTTCGCTTTCCAAGCAACGGAGAAATACATTACACTACGCTACACCTTAGTATTACGCGCTCTCTAGGTATAATGGCTCGTACAATTACCGCTCGCTTTATACGGTGATACCGAAAGTGCTGTGTATTTTTTTCAACGTTTCTTTTCATTAACGCATTATGCCGAAGCATCATATCCTCTGGGTTGACGACGAAATAGACCTTCTTCGCCCACACATTATTCTCCTCCAGCAGCGCGGCTACGACGTTTCAACCGCCACAAACGGTGAAGATGCCATTGAACTTTTTAAGCGTGAACGGCACAATCTCGTTTTTCTGGATGAGTCTATGATTGGAATGAGTGGCTTGGAAACGCTCTCTGTGCTGAAAGATATTGACAATTCCGTGCCGGTGGTGATGGTAACAAAGAATGAAGCAGAAACCGTCATGGAAGAAGCTATCGGTCGCAAAATTAACGATTACCTTACAAAGCCCGTCAATCCGGCGCAAATCCTTGCTGCGTGCAAAAAATTTCTTGAGTCTGATAAAATCACCAGCCAAAAATTCACGCAAGACTATCTGCAAGGGTTCACCGAGATTTCGCGCCGTTTGATGGAAGGCTCTACGTGGCACGATTGGGTGGATATTTATACGAAGCTCGTAAATTGGAGCATGGAGTTGGATAAATTTCCCGATTTGGGGCTGTCTGAGACGTTGGCGAATCAGTGGCGTGAATGTAATAATGAGTTCTCACAGTTCGTAGAAGATTCCTATAAAGATTGGCTGAAAAAGCCCGATGATGCCGATTCTCCCTTGCTTTCCCCGAAAATTCTCGATAAATATATTGTGCCTGCCATCAAGTCCGATGCGCCCGTCTTTTTCTTCATTGTTGATTGTATGCGTTTAGACCAGTGGCTTCTTATGGAAGAGCTGCTACGCCCGCATTTTACAGTGCAAAAAGACTATTATTGCGGTATTCTGCCAACGGCAACGCCGTACGCACGCAATGCTATCTTTGCGGGACTTTTTCCCGATGAAATCCAAAAGCATTATCCTGAGTGGTGGGTGGACGGAAGCGGTGATGACCACGGACAAAATCGCCACGAAAAAGATTTGCTCAATAAGTTTTTAGAGCGCCGCCGTATCAAACTTCGCAATGATGTGAAGTATGTAAAAATCATTGATACAGACTTTGGCAAAAAAATCGAAGGCGAAATTCTGAGTTATGCGAACAATCATCTGAATACGATTGTGGTGAATGTGGTGGACATGATTGCGCACTCGCGTTCAGATTATCCAATTCTGAAAGAAATTGCACCAAATGAATCTGCGTATCGTTCTCTAACGCGGTCTTGGTTCCAGCATTCAAGCCTGTACGGTATGCTAAAGGCAATAGCGAGTATTAAAAATGCCAAAATCATTATCACCACCGACCATGGTTCTGTACGCTGTATGCGCGGCGCAAAGGCGCTGGGCGACAAAGATACCTCGACGTGCTTGCGCTTCAAGTTTGGTCGTAATGTCAAGGCGGATAAACGAAACGCGCTTATTATTGAGCGCCCCGACGAATACCATTTACCCAAACCGGGCGTGACAACAAACTACATCATTGCCAAAGAAGACTATTATTTTGTTTATCCCACGGACTACAATCATTACCTGAATCATTACCGCGATAGTTTTCAGCATGGCGGTATTTCGCTTGAGGAAATGATTTTGCCGGTGATTCATCTCGAAGCCAAATAGTACACAGCAAAGGCAGAGAGCCGTTGTCAACAAGATATACGCTCTCTGCCTTCTTTCACTAAACTCTTTTTCTGCATGGAACGACAGCTACACACAACGCACAATAAAACGGAAACCGTTGACTTGGGCAAAGAATTTGCCGCACGACTTGTGCCCGGTGATATTATTGCCCTTTATGGTGACCTTGGTGCAGGAAAAACCGAGTTTGTGCGCGGTGTTTGTGACTTCTTTAGCGTGGGCGATATTGTTTCCAGCCCAACCTTTACCATTATCAATTCGTATAGCGGTACACTGCCAGACGATGACGACGATGAGATTCGTATTTATCATCTCGACCTTTACCGCATCAATTCTGAGCGCGAGCTAGGTGAAATTGGTTTTGACGAGTGTATGGCAGCGGAAGACGCAATTAAACTCGTTGAGTGGGCAGAAAAGGCACAAGAAAGTATGCCGACTTCACGATATTCAATTATTTTCCAGCTCGACGAAAATGAAGAAGACACGCGCCACATTGAGGTGCGTCGTACGGAAAAAACAGATATTATTGAGCCGATAGTCGTTGCGTAAGATATTCTTTACCACGTCCGAACTACCTCGTCTTAGGCTAACAAAGAGTATAGCAATAAGTACAGCACAAAATTTAACATTCACACACGTAATCATTCAAATTTTTCAACTACTACTGCCATGGCAAAACAACAACAGCGCATTCAGAGCAAACAGCGCACTAAAACAACCTTTTTCACTGCCAATGAGGAAGTTACTTCCTTTCAGATGTGGATGCTCATTCCTCTGCTGCTGAATCCTCTGCTGCTTATCAATAGCCTCTCCGCACTACCATTTAGCGGCATGATTCTTTGGACTGTTTTGGCTACCGTAGCTTGCTTTTTCACGATACGTGCCCCATGGACGCTTATCGCTGTAAACCCGCTCTACATCATGAACGGTGTCCACACGGTAGATTTTTACATTAAAGCTATTTACATCGCAACCGTCTTTGCCCTAACGTATCTCTTTACCAAATCCAATCGGAAGGAAAACGCGCCTTTACAATTCACAATACCAGAATTGCTTTGGCTTGGGTATATGGTCTGGGGAGCAATTGCGCTTACATGGTCTTTTAATCCTGTCCTGGGTTATGAGCGTCTTGTCTATATCACCGCTTTCGGTATTGGTGGTTACATCTTGGGCAAGCAAACACAGTTCTGGAAATCACGTCTTTTTTGGGATACCTTCGCCGCGACAGCATTGATAGTCGGTATTATCAATATGTGTATGTACTTCCTCGGTGATGATGCAAATATCCCGATGATGCACATTAATTTAGGTAAAGCATTTTTTGATCTCTCTTGGCGCTCCATTATCTCTTTTGACTGGATAATGTCTGCCGGTCGCCCGTCTTCAACACTTGCTTTCCGTGCATATGCCGCAACGTACCTATCAATGTCTTTGCCCTTTTTAGCGTGGTATATGCTCTCGAAGCACGTTCAGACGCTCGGACGATTCTTATTCGCTTCATCGGCATTTGCTGCCGCAACGATTATGCTCTTCCATATTCGCGCTCGCTCCGGATGGATTAGCTTTTTTGTAACCTTTGGTGTGCTTGCTGTCATTTTTGTTATGCAAAAGCGCTGGAAAGAAGTGAAATTCTTACCTCATACCGTCGGCGTTCTCATTATCACAGCAATCATCAGCTTTTTGCCTCCAAGCCAAGACTTCATTAACAAAGATACCAATCCGCAAAAACTCAAAGGTACCAGCAAAGAGTATACATCAACGGCTCTTGCTACGATGGGACGGGTTTTGACATCCGACCACAACGACCGCTTCGATTTCTGGAGTATGTCCAAGCGCATTGCTTTTGAAAAATCCGCCCGTGACAGATACGAACACCCCTTTGGTATTCCGGCATGGATACTTGGCACGGGCATCGGACAATTCCCGCTTTATGTGCCAATGTACACACCTATTCTGCACAATCTTGGCGCGGAAATCCATAACGACTGGATGCAATCTTTTATTGAGCTTGGTCCTATCGGATTTTTCTGCTGGAATGGTTTTATGCTTTCGCTTTTGTACCTCGCATGGCGCGACCGCAAAAATGGTCTGATGTTTGCATCTATCGGTGGTGTGCTGGCGTGGGTATTTGTAACGCAAACCGATTTTGCTACGCCTCGCGTCTATGCGGCTGTTTGGGTTGGTGGTTTGGCTGCTATGATTTGTTCCGAAGCCGGTGCGCGTCCTGTGCTATCGTTTAATCTTCGCTGGCCCACACCATGGCTGCGTCGTTTGGCAGGAGTCTTCTATATCTGGGTTGCTGTATCGTGGGGTTCTATGATGTGGGTTGACCGCCAGATATACGTGATGCTAACCAAAGGCGAGCCGGTGGATGTGGTCACAGACCGCATCTTCGGAACGGTTAATGGAGACCACAATTGGAACAGCTATCAAAATGCCTTTGGCAAATACCTCATTTTTAGCCCCGTTTCCGATATGCAGCGCGCTATCAGTACACAAACTGCTAAACTCTACGCTAATCCTCAGCAGAACGAGCAGATGATTCGTTCGATGCAGGATATCGAAAAGCGTGTTTTGAAAGAACTGCTTGTGATGCATCCGAACAACTATCAGGCACTGGGACGTATGTCCGAGATCAATTATCAGCAAGGTAACTATAAGGATGCGTACGAGTGGATTAACAAATATATTGATCTCAAGCGTGACGATTTTAATCTTTACCTCTTCAGGGGGCAGGCTCAATTAGAGCTTGGCGATAGCCTTGGTGCCGGAAAATCGTTCTACCGCGCTGTGCAACTGGGCCCGCAACAACCGCTCGTACAGGATTTCTGGCAACGCCGCATTTCGCGCAAAACCCAAGAAGAGACCATTAACCTGATGAAAACACAAGCACAAAGCACAGAAGTGCAAAAATAAATGCTTGACTGAAAGCGATAGTAATACGAAAAGCAGGCTGCTTCCGATATGGAGACAGCCTGTTTGCTATTTGACGCTACTTGGAGTAGTATTAGCTTTCTTCGTCTTCCAATTCTTCCAGCGCCGCCGATAATTCTGCAAAAGCGTGCGTGTCGCCCATTTTCTTTGCAGCGCGTAGCCCTGCTTGATAGATTTCCTTTGCCTTATCCGGCTCGTCGCCGGCGCGATAGACACCAGCAAGCATATAGTATGTCGGCACATAATCCGGTTCATCCGCGCGGAGGCGCTCAAACCAGTTTTTCGCCTGTTCAAAATCTTGACGGGCATTGTATTCCAACGCAATCGCGTATCGTGTGAAAGTGTCTTGCGGGTCTTCGCGGTGGAGTTCTAAAAGCTGTTCGAGGCGGTTGTTCATTGTTGGTAGTGCAATGTAGTGGTAAAGAATTGGGATGTATTGTTGCGCAATATTCCACGATGCAGCTGACTTTTGCAAAATATTTTTACAATGTCGCCACTCACTTCCTGTACCATTCTGAGAAGGCTCTTTTGTATATCTGTGGAAAATCATCGTTTTCTGGGGATATTTAGATTTGTGCAAGAATCTTCCTCGTCGTAAATTCCTGTTCTTATTGCTTGCGCTTGGACTATTGTACTTGACCATACCAAATGCTTCCCAAGACTCTTCATCTCTGGTATTCTTTATGATTCCTCTCTGGGAAACATTAGATGTCACGCCTCTTGCAGACCTCAAAATCTTCACGGCAAAGGCAGTGCGCCGGAAGCACCCCAAACGCGATGCAATCGGTACGTTCTATGTGCTGGATTCTGCCGAATGGGTGAACATCATACCACTTACTGCCGACAAACACGTCGTGATGATTCGTCAGTATCGGCATGGAACCGGGGCTATCACCCTCGAAGTGCCAGGTGGACTGGTCGAGCGTGGTGAAGACCCCCGTAAAGCAGGAATGAGAGAATGTCGGGAAGAAACCGGCTATGCTGCTTCGGAGAGCGCATTGCTTCTGGGCATCAACGAGCCGAATCCGGCATTTATGAATAATCAATGTTATTCATATCTTTGGCAAGATTGCAAACCCGCTCAAGCACAAGCATTTGATGAATTTGAAGATATTGAAGTCGAACTCGTTCCGCTCAGCGCAATTCCCCGACTCGTTGCCGACGGAACAATCAAACATTCGCTTACATTGACTGCATTTTTCTATTATACCCTACGATTTGGTGCGATTTCCGAGTAATGTCGCCTTCAAACCATTTCTGCAAATGCTGTCTGCTTGAACCCACGCTGTACAAGTTTCACGTTTTTCACCGATGTCGTTATGGCACGAGTAATTGCTGTTGCTAATCAAAAGGGCGGTGTTGGTAAAACAACTACCGCCGTCAATCTTTCTGCTTCTTTTGCCGCCGCCGAGCAGCCCACGCTCTTGATAGACATTGACCCGCAGGCAAATGCCTCGAACGGTCTTGGAATCAAGACGCGGGACTTGGAGAAAACCGTCTATGAAGTGCTGGTCGGGACAATGGCTGTTCAGGATGCTGTCGTGCCGACGGAAATGCCGCATCTGGACGTGCTACCGTCGCACATTAACCTTGTCGGTGCAGAGATTGAAATTGTGGATGTCAAAAACCGCGAGCGATTGCTTGCAGAGCGCATCAATTCTATTCGTCACAAGTATAAATTTATTGTGATTGATTGCCCGCCTTCGCTTGGGTTGCTCACGCTGAATGCGCTAACGGCGGCAGACTCCATCCTTGTGCCGGTACAGTGCGAATACTACGCATTGGAGGGCTTGGGGCAGCTGTTGAATACGATTTCGATTGTCCGCAAGCACCTCAATCCACGCCTTGAAATTGAGGGCGTACTTTTGACCATGTACGACAATCGTTTGCGCCTCTCCAATCAGGTGGTGCAAGAAGTGACGCGGCATTTGGGCGAGAAAGTCTGCAAAACAATTATCGGACGCAATGTACGCCTTGCCGAAGCACCCAGCCACGGCAAACCCGTCATTCTCTACGATGCACTTTCCATCGGTGCGAAGCATTACCTGGATTTGGTGCAAGAAATCCTCGACCGCGAAAAACTGCGTCTTTCCGGTCACAATCATAATGGCAGCACATCCGATAGCAGCACACCCGAAATTGCTACCGGTGCTGAGGCTGCATCCGCCGCCGTTTCCGCCGTTGCTTCGGCAATGCAAGAGCCGATAAAACAAGGTAAATAGTACGCTTTTACTTGATTACGTATTACCCGCAAGGGTTACAACCTTCCTCACTTAACTATGGCAAAACGAGCCGTTTCACTTGGCAAAGGCTTAGACGCGCTATTGCCGTCGAGTTTTAGCATCGAACCGCCGGATACCGCGCAATATGATGACGGCAAATCCGTCGGCGTTATCGCCATGATTGAGGTAAAGCGTGTGCGTCCTAACCCCATGCAGCCACGTCAGGATTTTGACCGCGAGGCACTGGATGACTTGAAGAAATCCATCAAGGAAAAAGGCGTTATTCAGCCGATAACCGTTCGGCGCACCGAAGACGGGTACGAAATTATTGCCGGAGAGCGCCGCGTCCGTGCTTCCAGCGAAGCGGGCTTGGAGACGATTCCTGCCTATATTCTCGACATCGAAACCGATGCCGATATGCTTGAGTTGGCGCTCATTGAGAATGTGCAGCGCGAAAATCTCAATCCAATTGAGGTCGCTCTTGGTTACAAGCGCCTTATGGAGGAATGTCGCCTCACACAAGAAGAAGTCTCGAAAAAAGTTGGCAAAGACCGTACGACCATCACAAATTTCCTGCGTCTTCTTCGTCTGCCGGATGAGATACAGCGCTCGCTCCGCCAAAAGAAGCTCTCTATGGGGCATGCCCGCGCCATTCTTGCCATTTCCGACGAGGACAAGCAGCGCGAAGTCTTTAAGGAAGTCCGCGCACAAGAATTTTCCGTGCGGAAGACCGAAGAAATCGTCAAAAAAATAGAAGCCGGTGCAACAATGGACGAGGCGCTTGCAGAAAAGCCTACACTGCCTGTTGCTCCCACTTTTCACGGCGATATTGACCAACCAATTGCAGAGTTTGCGCCTCGCCCCGGTAGTGTCGGTGGGCATAACGCTCCTTTTGCCAAACATCCTACTGTTGCTATCAATACCGATGGCTTTGCTATTCCTGAGGATTTGAAAAGTGAGTTTGCGCCCGCCTCTACTGAGCAACAAGCGAGTGAGAAAAATAATTCGGCTCCCGAACCGCCGCCGGAGCGTGATGCGGCTATCGTGGCATTAGAAACGAAACTGCGTCATATCCTCGCAACGCAAGTACGCATCAAGATGCGCCCGAATGCACACAATGGCGTGATTGAAATTGATTTTTACTCCTCAGACGAGCTTGACCGCTTAACGGAACTTTTCGATATCATTGAGCGCGAGCAATATTCGTGAGAAATTTCTCGACGAAGATTGTTATGAAGAGCCGCAAAGAGGGGTACTCGTTTTTGCGTGAATCCCACAAAACCCACCAATACCTACGCAGTATGATTCTCGGCATCGGTACAGATATTGTCCTTGTAACGCGAATTCAAGACGCACTGGAAAAATATGGAGATCGTTTTCTCCGGCGGATTTTTACTGAGGGTGAACGTGCGTACTGCGAGGCACAAAAGTATAAATTCCAGCACTATGCCGCTCGATTTGCCGCAAAAGAAGCCTTCAGCAAGGCAATCGGCACAGGACTTACGGGCGATATGACGTGGACTTCGGTCGAAGTAGTCAAGCGGCGCGGCGGTGAGCCTTTCTTGCGCTTGCATAACAAAATTGCCGAAAAATATGGTGCTTGCCGTGTATTTGTTTCGCTCTCGCATACCTCAGAAAGCGCATTGGCGATGGTTGCAATTGAAACTGACGACGCAGCACTTCTCAGACAACTCTGACATTATTCTTCTCAAATTTCATTTTTTGTGAGCTTGATTATGAGCAAACATCATCATGTACAAATTATCGGCTATCCCAGCGATTTAGGTGCAGGGCGGCGTGGCGTGGATATGGGACCTTCGGCACTGCGTATTGCGGGCATCACACGGAAACTCGAAACGCTTGGCTATACCGTAACCGACGAAGGCGATATTCCCGTTAATGCGCTGGAAGTTGAGGACGAAGGCTCATCAAATTTGAAGTTCTTGGCTGAAATTGCCCGTGCAACCACAATTCTGGCAGAGCGCGTAGAAGCAGCGCTGGACGCAAACCGCTTTCCGCTTATTCTTGGCGGCGACCATTCTATGGGCATCGGCTCGCTGGGCGGTGTGGCGGCACATTGCAAGCGCGAAGGTAAGCGCTTGGGGGTAGTCTGGATAGATGCACACGCTGATATGAACACGCCGGAGACGACACCATCCGGGAACATACACGGTATGCCGCTTGCTGTGGCAATGGGGCTTGGTCATCCCAAACTCAAAGCCATCGGTGGTGATTTTGTAAAGGTGCAGCCGGAAAATGTGGTAATTATTGCTGCCCGCGACCTTGATGCGGGCGAAGTGGAGCTTATCAAACGCCTGAATGTAAGCGCTTATACGATGTTCGACATAGATAAACGCGGCATTTACCCGATAATTGCCGAAGTGGTTGAGAAATTACGCGCTCAGGTTGACCACTTGCACGTCAGTTTTGACCTAGATGGTGTTGACCCGCTTGTTGCACCGGGTGTAGGTACACCAGTTCCGGGCGGTTTATCGTTCCGCGAGGCGCATTTTGTGATGGAGTATCTCGCCGAAACGCAAATGGTCGGCTCACTGGATGTAACGGAAGTCAACCCAATTCTGGACACGCGCAATAGCACTGCTGTCTTTGCCACAGAGGTCGTTAGTTCCTGTATGGGTAAGCGTATTTTGTAGAACTGCTTTTCTCTTGCAGAACGACAACGGTTCGGTTCAAATGCCATATCAACAATTGCTATGAATGTAGCCCATGCGTAAAGAGTGGGCTACATTTTGTCCTTTCAGTCCTCCACGCAATCCATTTTTCGCGCAACCCACTTTTTAGCTCCTCCGCTATGAACTTCATACCCCGCGCGTTCCTTACGCTTGCAGCTGCTCTGTGCCTCGCCGCTATGCCTTTCCGCCTTTTTGCACAGGTATCTCCGCAAAAAGAAATCTCATTTGAGCGTCTGACGGTCAAGAATGGCTTATCGCAAGGCTCAGTGCTGTGCATTTTGCAAGACAAGCGTGGATTTATGTGGTTTGGTACGGAAGACGGGTTGAATCGCTACGACGGTCATTCGTTCAAGGTTTTTCGCTCCAATCCCCGTGATACGGTTTCGCTGGCAAGAAATTACATTGAGGCGTTATACGAGGACAAAGAAGGTACGCTGTGGGTTGGTACAAAGGGCGGTTTATGCCGTTTTAATCGCACGACCGAGACCTTCACGACCTTCCGTGCTGATGGCAAATCCACGTCACTTTCCAACGCGTATGTCACCTCCATTGTGGATGATGCACGCGGTGAGTACTTGTGGGTGGGTACATACGGCGGTGGTTTGTGCCGCATGGACAAAAAAACAGGGCTTTTCACTCCCTACCGTAAAAATCTCCGCGATGCCGGAGCGCTCCAAAGCGACATTGTCTGGCGGCTAGCTGCCGACAAGAGCGGTGCTATCTGGGTTGGCACCTACGAAGGCGGTTTGTACCGTTATATGTCGTCCTCTAATAACTTTCTACGCTTTGTGCCGGATTCTACTTCAGGGCTGACGTGGCAGGGCAATGATATTCAATCGCTTTGCACCGACCGTTTGGGTATGATTTGGATTGGCACGAATCGCTCCGGTCTGTGGCGCTTTGAGTATCGTCCTGTCTCACGGAGCGGTACTTTTACGCACTTCGCACACGACCCTGCCAACCCGAGCACCGTCGGCAGTTCTAAAATTGTGGCTGTCTTGGAAACCCGTTCCGGTGCGCTCTGGGCAGCAACCGATAATGGACTTTCGCAGATGACGAATCGGGCACTGGATCAATTTCGCACCTACCGCCGGGAGCGCGCCGAGACCGAAAGCCTTGTGAATGATGATGTATTATCGCTTTATGAAGACAAAAGCGGAACTGTGTGGGTGGGAACGCGGGACGGTATCAGTTTTTTTAACCCGCGAACACGAAAGTTTTTGACCTACCGCGCTTTGCCGAATATGGTGCGGGGGCTGAGTAATAACGCAGTCTGGGCGTTTGCTGAAGATAAAGAGGGCAAAATATGGATTGGTACGGAAGACGGGCTGAACCGCATGGAGTCACAACCGCTTTCTGGCGGTGATGGCGTATTTGAGGTGTTCCGTGCTAATGATGTGCTGCCGAACCAGCTAGGAGAAAACTTTATTTCCGCACTCTGCACCACTCGTGATGGGGCGCTCTGGATAGGCACAAACGAAACGGGAATCTACGCGCTCCGGCAGACAGGCGTGTATGGCAAGGCAAATTTTGAGCATTATTTATCCGTAACTGGCGATGAACATTCGCTTGCGAGTAATTCCATCAGTAGTATTGTCGAAGACAAGAGCGGTAGAATATGGATAGCGACGGACGGTGGCGTGAGCCGCTTGGATGGTATAGAGGCAAGTGGGAAAGCGTTGTTTACAAACTTTCGTAAACAGGGCGTTTCGCCCGATAAAGCGCTGGCGAGCGATAAAGTGTTCGCCATATACGAAGACCGAGCGGGAATGATGTGGGTAGGCACGGAACAAGGTCTCACAAGGCTTGATGCCAAAAGTGGTTTAACCAAAACGTATCGTTCTGAAAATGGTCGGCTTGAAAGTCTGAGTGATAATAGCATACAAGCCATTTACGAAGATTCAAAGGGTAATCTTTGGCTTGCCACGGAGGGCGGACTGAATACCTTTGACCGTGCCAGCGAAAAGTTCACGGTCGTGGAGCCGACACAAGAAGGCAGTGATGCGAAACTCTCTGAAGTCCTGAAGGGTACTATTTTGACGATTCAGGAAGATAAAAGCGGGACACTGTGGTTCAGCACGAATCAGGGTTTGTTGCGCTTTCACCCTGATAAAAATGATTTTCAACTCTACGATACACGTGACGGGTTGCAAGGCACAGAATTTATAACGGGAGCAGCGCTCAAGAGCAAAAACGGGACGATGTTTTTCGGCGGCACGAATGGATTTAGCGTATTTCACCCCGATAGCATCCGCTCGAATAGCACAAGCCTGCCGATAGTATTTACCAGTTTCACTAAATTCGGGAAAGCCTTCAGCACAAAATATCTTGATACAGTGATTGCCGAGAAGCAGCATATTATCTTGCCACACAGCGAAAATAACTTTGAGATTCGGTTTGCAGTACTCAGTTTTAGTTTTGCTTCGCGGAATCGGTATCGCTACAAACTTGAGGGGTTTGACAGCGAATGGCACTATGCCGACGCGCAACAGCACGACGCTCGCTATACCAATCTCGACCCCAATATGTACACCTTTCGCGTCCAAGCCTGCAATTACGACGGCGAGTGGAGCGAGTCGGGTGCTGCGCTAACGATTGAAATAACGCCACCTTTCTGGGCAACGTGGTGGTTTCGTATCGGGGCAGTTGTATTGGTGCTGGGCGGTGGTGTAGGTTTTGTGCGATGGCGTATTAAAGCGGTCGAGGAGCGTAGTAAAATACTTGAAAAACTCGTTGACCAGCGCACCAAAGAATTACAGGATTCCAACGAAGAAATAAAGCAGCAGTTCAAGGAAATTGAGCGGCAAAACGGAATTTTAGATGAGCAAGCAGCCGAAATTGAACTGAAAAACTCCGAGCTTCAAGAAGCAAATCACGCATTGAAAGACAGTGAAGAACAGCGTATGATGGAGCGGGCGCACCTCTCACAATCCGAGAAGATGGCTTCGCTGGGGCGTTTGACCAATGGTGTAGCGCACGAAATTAACAATCCCGTGAATTTTATTTCCGGCGCTGTCAAGCCCTTGAAGCGAAATGTGACCGCGATAACGCAACTTTTAGAGCAATACAGCGCTATTACACCTGATAAGATTACTGCGGATGCTCTGCCTCAAATACAACAGCAACTCCGCGAAATTGCGGACTACAAAGACGATATTCAGATGGAGACACGGCTCAAGCAAATTGACGACCTCATCGGAAACATCGGCGTTGGGGCGGAGCGGATTTCAGAAATTGTCAAGAGCCTGCGCACACTCTATCGTCCCGAAGAAGAAGCACTTAAAACTGCATCCGTCCATGAAGGGATTGATGCAACGATAAAATTACTCTACAACCAATCGAAATATCACCATATTGCGATTCAAAAAGATTATAGCGCGGACGTGCCGGATATTCTTTGCTATCCGGGTCCGATGAATCAAGTCTTTATGAACATTCTGCACAATGCCATTCAAGCTATTGACGAGAAAGGCGAAGTGCGCATCACAACGGCATTACAAGCAAATAATCCGAAAAACGTCGTTGTCAGTGTGCGCGATACGGGGCGCGGTATGAACGCCGAAACCCTTGAGCACGTCTTTGATGCAGGCTTTACGACCAAAAAAGATGGCATGGGTATTGGTCTGGCAATCTCAAAAGATATTATCGAACTGAAGCACAAAGGCAGTATTAGCGCCAAAAGCGAGCCGGGCGTCGGCACCGAGTTTACGGTCGTACTGCCAGTGGACGGTCCGCAGAGTGTTCGGTAAATGCCTCACAATACTATTTCATCTTCATCAGCAAAACAACTCTCAAACATTTTCAACTCTTTCAGCGATATGAAAACTTCTAAACCGGTCGTACTTTACGTGGATGACTTGAAAGAACAACTCACGAATTTTAGCGCGAATTTTTTCGATGTGTACAAAGTCCACACAGCCAATACGACGCAGGAAGCACGCGAAATCTTGAAGCAGCACCCCGTCAACGTAATTCTATCGGACTATACCCTCGTGGAAGCGGGCGAAATCACCAATGGCGTTGACTTTTTTGAATCCATCATGGGGACGTATCCCAATCCGATTCGGATGCTGATTACGGGGCAGGGCGATAAAGAAGTAGCCGTGAATGCGATTAACAAAGGGCGCGTGTTTCGGTATATCGAAAAGCCGGTGGATGACGAAGAGTTGAAACTGATTATTGATGGCGCAGCAGCACTGTTCTTTGCGGAGGAGCGTTATCGCCAGTTGCTTGCAACGCTGGAAGACAAGGTGAAAGAGCGCACCGCACGGTTGATTGAGCTAAACGCTGAAAAAAATGAATTCTTGGGCATCGTTGCACACGACCTCAAAAATCCGCTTGCCAATGTGAAAATGTTTACCGACCTGATGCACCGCGAGGTGGAGACTCTTTCCAAAGACGAAATTAAGGAGTACACAGGCGATGTACTGTCGGAAACTGACCGTATGTTCACGCTTATCACAAATCTGCTGGACGTAAACAAGATTGAGCGCGGCTTCAAGGCAAATCCAATCAAGTTTGATATTGTGAGTCTGACCGAAGCTATTGTTGACAACTACCGCTCCCGCGCCGAACAAAAAAGTCTCACGCTACACTTTGAGGCAAAAGCGCCGAAAGCAGAAATTCATGCCGACGAGGTTGCATCCATGCAAGTCGTGGAAAATATCGTTTCTAATGCTGTCAAATACTCGCCAAACGGGGCAAACAAAAATATCTGGGTTCGCGTCATCCCGACGGCGACGGCGGTGCGTGTGGAAGTGCAAGACGAAGGACCGGGCTTGTCGGACGCGGATAAAGAAAAACTCTTCGGTCATTTTGCACGGCTTTCGGCGCAACCAACGGGCGGCGAACATTCGACGGGGCTGGGACTTTCGATTGTTAAAAAAATGATTGAAGCGATGAACGGTAAAATCTGGGTGGAATCGGAAAAAGGCAACGGCGCAACCTTTATCGTGGAATTCCCAGCAACCTAGATACTTGGTGCTGCTTTGCCATAATACGGACTTGTTTACAAATTTTCAGCATTGGGTGGAACACTCTTCTCCAACGCTCACCAATGGATTGCTCCCGCTCTCAAATGGACGCATCATCACAAGATTCGCACGACATACATCTCGCTGAAGTTCCGTTCCTTGTTGTGGATGTGGAGACAACAGGACCAAGCGGCAGAGAAAATCGCATTACTGAAATAGCGTGTATTGTCGTGCGCGACGGGGAAATTATCGAAGAATTTTCGTCGCTTGTCAATCCGCACCAGCATATTCCGACTATGATTGCCCAGATAACGGGTATTTCAAACGGTATGGTCTATAATGCCCCGGAAACTGATGAGGTGATGCGCCGTCTGCGACCGCTTTTTTCCCAGCCATACGCGGTCTTTGTAGCACATAATGTTGCGTTCGATTGGTCGTTTGTGTCCAATACGTTTGTGCGAAGTAATTTGCCGATTGCCGCCGAAATGCCACGTCTCTGCACCTATAAACTTGCCAAGCGCCTGTTTCCAAAACGTGTCAAACTCAATCTGGGTGCATTAGCATCATACTTCGATATTTCTATTGCGAATCGTCACCGCGCTCACGGCGATGCCTTTGCCACAGCTCAAGCATTTATCAAAATGCTGGAGCTTCTTCAGGAGCAATTCAACGTACAGACGCTGGAGGAATTACTGACCTTTCAAAATAAGCGGTTGAGCAATTTCAAAAAAGTTCCCAAGTCTATCCAGATGCTGCAAGAGCAGCTCCAAAATCTGCCGGACGAGCCGGGCGTTTATTATTTCCGTGACCAGCACGATACAATTTTGTATATCGGCAAAGCAAAATCGCTCAAGAACCGTGTCAATTCATACTTTCTGCCTTCGGCGCAGCACACGGGCAAGATTAAAGACCTCGTGCGGCAAGTCCGCGACATTCAGTGGCAGACCACCGGCACCGAGCTTTCTGCGCTCCTGCTGGAATCGAAAGAGATAAAATCGCACAAACCACAATACAACACTCTCATCAAAAAATATCGCCGCTATCCGTTCCTGCGTTTGGGTGCTCCTGCACATGGGCAGGCAACGCAGGACATCAACTACAAACGGCTGGATATTCGCTTGGAAATTGACGATGACGGTGCTGAGTATTTTGGTCCGTTTGGTTCGCGGGGTTCAGCTGAGGCGGTAGTGGATATTATCAATCGCACCTTCGCACTCAGGAAATGTAACGAACCGTTTACGCCGAGCGCGGATTTTACGCCGTGTTTCTATCATCAAATCAAGCGTTGCCATGCGCCGTGTGCTTTGCTGCAAAGTGCTGAAGAGTATGAACGAGAAACCGACACCGTCCGCAAATTTCTGAGCGGCGAGCGTATCGGTATTGTGGCGGCACTCAAGACTGCTATGCAGGAGAGTTCGGAGCGTATGGATTTTGAGGAAGCAGGTTTGCTGCGCAATCGGATGAAGGAATTGGAGCGAATTTTCTTCCGGCAGCGCCAGATTTCCTCATCCATCAACGAAAATAATGTTGTCATTATTGTTCCCACGGAGGAGCGCGATAAAAAGGTCGAGGTCTTTTTCATTCGGCATGGACGCTTGCATTTTCAGCGCTTGGTGGGCAAAAAACTTCCCGTGAAAGAATTGGAGCGGGCATTGGAATCCGTTTATTTCGACGGCACAGACGCTCCGCCACATTCGCGCAAGGAAGAAATTGACGAAATTCGTATTATTGCCAGTTGGATTTACCAGCGCCGCAATGACGGTATTTTTCTTTATATGCACGGCAAAACAGCTACCGATGCACTCGACGAACTTGCCGAACTGCTTTACAAGGCTCTTGCTACGCCACAGACATATAGCACCGCTCACGAAGAATTTCCGTAAGCCCCCATAAAGGCGTTTGTTGGTTGTCGGCTTTTGCTAAACACAGATTTGCTATTATTCACATTCACATAACTATGAAATTGTACCAGCGCTTTCAATCGTCTTCCATCACGGCTCTTTTTCTTGTGGGCTTTCTGGTGGTAGCGTGTACGTCCGAAAATTCTGAGGAAAAGCCTATCAATAATGCGGCAATGAACCGCACCAATCCCTTTACGCTCCCGACGGAGCTGGCGACGCTCAAGACGGACATTCGCCGCATTGACCTGAGCAGCAGTGGTTATGAAGATGCGCTTGTAACGGTCTATCCGAAAGATTCAATGGGTGCGAGTATTGGATTTGAAGGGCTTCAAATTTTTGAATATGATACGACCAAAAAAGCCTTTGCGCCGATTTATCAGGAAAAATTCTACTACGGCAAATCCTTAGATGTCCGTGATGTGGACAATGACGGTACGTCGGAAGTCTGTATCAAGACAGACGGCGGTGGTAATAGTGCTGTTGCTAGTATTGGGCTGACGATTCTTAAAAAGCAGCAAGGAAAATATCGCCGTGTGGTGAATTTTGAGGCAGGCAATCCCGAAATAATTACTCTTGCACGCAAAACGCCATCGGGCAAGGACACCGCCAGAACAGTAACAGCCGTGCTGATGAATGATGAGTATTGGCCCGACTATCTGCCGCATACTGAAGCCGTTACTGTTGTTGATTCCATCGTCGTACTGGCACAAACTGCGGAAGAGGCAAGTGCACTCCGCATACAATTCTTCGACGACCATCTGGCAAAAGCACAACAGCGCTATGGAGAAGCAAAAAATGTTTTGAAGGCGAACCGTAGCGAGCAAGCAATCTGGGGCGTGTATAGCGAAGCCATAGCGGTGCTGCGCTTGATGAGCAAATCTTCGCAGAATTCCGGCACGGCGGCATTTATCAGCACGGAGCGTATGTACTGGCGAGCAATGCTTCCCAAACGATTGCAGCAGGCATTGGATGATGTGTTCTCGCGCCGTGAGCCATGAAATTAAACTGCATCAAGATAATTTTATCGAAAACAAAAAAGCCCCGCTTAACAACCAAACAGGTTAAGCGGGGCTTTCGTCATTAATGGTTATTTATAACTCATCGCTAAAATACTATTCTAGACTTAGTTGTCCGTTGCCGGATTTTTTACTTCAATCACAACGGTGCGGCAGTAGAGACGTGCTTCGGGCATTTCATTGTTCTCATAAAGAAGTGGCTTTTGCTTGCCCCTGCCTTCTACCTTAATTTCTCGAATCACCCCAGCTTTGTCCAGCCCAAGCGCCGCTTGGACAGCCTTTGCACGGTCGGTAGAGATTTTGAGATTTGCCTGCTCCGAGCCGATGATGTCTGTGTAACCCGTAATCACAACGCTAGATTCTGGTCGCAAGCGCTTTTCCGACTTGATAAATTCTACGATTTTTGCATTTCCTTCCTCCACTTTGGATGAGCCGAAGGGAAATAGAATCATACTGTAACGGTCTTTTTCTACGTCATTGGCGCGTTCACGCTTTTTCTTTTGAATCGTAATTTGCTGAACCGGCATGGAAAGGCGCTTTGATTTCAAGTTTGGGAGCGTCGGATAACGAATTTCCAATTCATAGGTCATCGGTACGGTATCAAGGGGAATCGTATTTTTTTCCTTGTTGATTTTCCAATCAACAACCGGTTTAACGTTACCAGCAGCAGAAATTGGACTACGGAGTGCTTTTGCACGCTGCTTGATAGCAATGCTCCACTGTGCCGGATTTTCGTCCTTCGGCTGGAGCTTACTGTAAAAGCGAATGATGGGCGGCGTTGCTTCGCGCAGGGTGTCTTGAATAAACACGGGCTGAATCATAGACCATGCACCAGTGATTTCCACACGGCGATTTTCGGCTTCTGCTTCAAGCGGACTTTCTTTGGATGCACTTGGTTTTTCAGGTAGGTCGCGGCTTTGGAGTACAAGACGCGCGGGATCTATCTTCCAGATATTTTGGAAATAATCTTTCACCGCCTGTGCGCGGCGCATCGAAAGGTCTTTGTTGCCTTTTTCCGGACCAACGTTTGCATTACAACCCGTAATGGTAATGGTTTCCGTTGAATTTTTCAGCCTAAAGCCGATAATATTCAGCACCTCATAGTAAACTTCAAGTGTTTCCAAACCGAAGAGACGTTCTGGGCGGAAATTCTCTACTGCTACATCAGTCATCAACTTGTAGCGCTCAGGGATAGTAGCGGAATTATCATCAAAAAAAACGTAGTTCAGAAGCGGATGGATTTGGCGGCTCAAAAATTCGTCCACGCGAATTTGAACAACCGGTACTTCTACACCGTTTGCTTCCACGCCGAGTGCGCGGATTTTCGGTTTGCCATCGTCTTCATCTTCATCTTGCGCCCTGAGGAGGGGCGTAACGATAAGAAAGCCGAGCGCCAGAATACAGAAAAGGCGCATGAATCGGCGAGAGAGGTGATGTTGTGTCATGGGTATGCTCCCTGAATAGAGGGGAAAAAACAGGATAAAATAGGTTGTTGCTTGCCTTCAAAGAATACGAAAGGAAGATGAGAAGTTCGTGAACACGGATTCACGTACTAGTTGCTGTACGAATGATGCACATTCGCTACTCTCCAGCAATCCCACGTGGGAAGCGTTTTTGCGTCAAACCTGCATGAATGATACAAAAACGTCCGACAGCCATTGGACGAATACAAAATCGGTAAAAGTTTAAGAACGTCAAAGCCCAACAGAATATTTTTCTGTCGGGCTTTGATTTATTCTTATCGGTCGAAGCATGGTTTGTGTTTATTGATAACACATTGTATGCTTAGTCCGTCAAATTATTTACGCTGAGTTCAGCGACGTAGTTTTCCGCGCCCGGCACAGGATGGTTCGCATTGTATGCGTCAATCGAAGGCTGGTCTTGGGTTTTGAGGTACTCTACGGCGGAGAGAACGATTTTCTTTGCTTCTTTGTCGAACTCAATGACGCGGAGCGGCAAGTTTTCATCAACGCGGAAGAAATCAGCGATATTTTTTACGGGTGCGAAGGACAACTGCGATGTTGGGACGAAACCGTCAACACCTTGCGGCAATTCGACGATAACACCTTTTTCGATGATGCGCACGATACGACCTTGCGTTTGAACGCCCACGCGGTAGTCTTCGGAGAAGACATCCCACGGATTGTCACGTACTTGCTTGTGTCCAAGCGAGATACGGCGTTGGTCAAGGTCAATTCCCAGAATCACAACATCAATTTCTTCGCCTTTTTTCACAAACTCCCCGGGGTGACGAATTTTCTTCGTCCACGACAGGTCGCTAATGTGAACAAGACCATCCACGCCCGGCTCCAATTCGACGAATACGCCGAAGTTCGTGATGTTGCGCACAGCGCCACGATGCTGGGAGTTGACAGGATATTTTTGGAGAAGTTGCTGCCACGGATCAGGTGTAAGTTGTTTCATACCAAGCGACAATTTCTTGCCGTCACGGTCAATGTTGAGGACGACTGCATCAACCATTTGACCCATCGAAACGAACTGCGACGGATGCTTGATGTGCTCTGTCCACGACATTTCGCTGATGTGGATAAGACCTTCGATGCCTTTTTCGATTTCGATAAATGCACCGTAGTCGGTGAGGCTGACCACTTTACCTTGTACTTGAGAGTTCGGCTCGTATTTTTCGCCGATTGTGTTCCATGGGTGCGGTGTAAGCTGCTTCATGCCAAGCGAGATGCGGCGTTTGTCTGAATCGAAATCCAACACAACGACTTTAACTTTTTCGTCGAGTTGAACGATTTCAGACGGATGCGTAACGCGTCCCCACGAAAGGTCGGTGATGTGGACAAGACCGTCCACGCCGCCCAAGTCAATAAATACGCCAAAGTCGGCGATAGCTTTGACGTGACCTTCCAGAACGAGACCTTTTTCAAGGCGCTCAAGAACTTCTTGGCGAACACCGGCAATTTGCTCTTCGAGGAGGACTTTGTGGCTGACGACAACGTTTTCGTTCGGATGATTGATTTTGACAACGCGAACGTCCAGCGTGCGACTAATCCATGCGTCAAAATCACGCACGGGCTTCACGTCAATCTGCGAACCGGGCAAGAATGCGTCAATGCCCATAAGGTCAACAACCATACCGCCTTTGATGCGGCGCAGAATTTTCGCTTGTACAATGTCTTGTGTTTCAAACGCTTTGTTGATGCGTTCCCAAACGCGCATGAAGTCAGCACGGCGGCGCGAAAGCACCATTTTACCATCGGCATCCTCGATATTCTCAAGGAATACTTCGACTTCATCCCCGATTTTCAATTCTTCGCGGTTGGTAAATTCAGAAAGCGGTACTAAGCCTTCTGACTTAAAGCCAATATCAATAGCAACTTCGCTATTATTAATGGCAACGATACGTCCTTTGATGATTTCATTTTCCGAGATGGTCGAGAGTGTTTTTTCAAACATACTCGTCAGCATAGTCGGATCCATCATCTCGAAATCAAAATCGTCATCCATAATGGATGTTACGGAATATCGCTTGTGCATAGCCGTTGGCTTCTTTCCGGCTGCGATTGCCATTTGTTCGTCGGCAACCGATGACGTTACTTGCTCAGACATTGAGTCCTCCAAATCGCATTGCTCCTTGGTTTCAACACGCCAAATCACGTGTTTCAGAAGGTGCGATTTCGTGAAAAATTAGTGATAGAATTGTGAATTGGTAAAGGCTATTAAAATACGATTTTGGGAGGGATTGTGCAAATTTTTTTGCCCTCTACCGCGTAAATTTGTACTTCCTAAGCATCTTGGCAAAATGGGTGTTTGTGCGTATCTTTGCGCGTCCTCTCCACCATTCTCTTGACTTTATTAAACTGTCTTTACGTTTATGCTCTATTTTTTCGCTCGTTATATCGAACAAACCTTTGCGCCGCCAGGCTTTGGCGTGTTTCAATACGTCTGGTTTCGCTCGGCTGCTGCCGCTATTACGGCACTTCTAATTAGCTTCATTGTCGGACCGCGTATTATAGCGGCTCTCAAGCGCAACCAAATTGGGGAACAGGCAAAAGTCGAACTTGCCTCCACGGGCAATCACGTCAACAAAGCCGGAACGCCCACAATGGGCGGTTTAATTGTTCTAACGGCACTCCTTCTACCGACACTGCTTTGGGCAAACGTTCTCAATCCCTATATCATTCTCATCGTCCTTGTTACTGCATGGCTCGGTGTGGTGGGCTTTGTGGATGATTACCTGAAAGTGATTAAAAAATTCAAAAAGGGCTTAATCGGGCGCTACAAAATCATCGGGCAAATTGGTATTGGTCTGATTCTGGGCGTGAGTATTGTTTTCTTCCCGGAATGGTTCGGTGCGGCATTTGCGAAGGTGAACACCGTTACGACTGTTCCTTTTGCGAAAAATATCAATTTCGATTTTGAATGGCTCTATATCCCAATGGTGATTTTTGTTATCACTGCCACATCGAATGCTGTGAATCTCACTGACGGTCTGGACGGCTTGGCTATCGGGACGGTCAGTATTTCGGCGCTGGCGCTGGCGCTCATTTGCTACGTTTCCGGCAATGCAAAATTTGCGAATTATCTGAACATCATTCACCTGCGCGGTTCGGACGAACTGACGATTTTCTGTGCGGCGCTCATTGGTGCGGGCTTGGGCTTTATGTGGTTCAATTCCTTTCCGGCACAAGTATTTATGGGCGACACGGGTTCTCTAGCGCTTGGAGGCGCTATCGGCGGCTTGTTCATCTTAGTCAAAAAAGAATTTTTGCTGCCGATTTTGGGTGGGATATTTTTTGCCGAAACGGTGTCGGTGATTTTACAGGTAACGTATTTCCGTTACACCAAGCGCAAGTACGGCGAGGGGCGGCGACTCTTCAAAATGGCGCCACTCCATCACCACTTCGAGAAAAGCGGTTGGCACGAAGCGAAGATTGTATCACGATTCTATATTATCGCGGTGCTGCTGGCGATTATTACTCTGGCGACGTTCAAAATTCGATAGTTTTTTGGTTCTACTTGGATTTAGTTGGAAAACGGATAAATTTGCTTCAAAGAGCTAAAGC
>CALCNX010000036.1 GCA_937899715.1 uncultured bacterium
GTCGGTGTCACCGGGCACCACCGGATCGTCGGGACAGCCGCCGGCGAGCACGGCCGCGGGCAGGAGCAGGAGGAAGGAAGCCAAGGAACGGGGGCAGCAAGCCATTTGGGGCAAACAATTATTTCCGATAAAGTGCCTTGCCCGGGAAATAGCATGGGTATTGAAGCTGAGCCACATCTTGACCCCAAAGCACTCATGAGCAAAATTGCACATCCGCCGTCATTGAAATCTGCCAAGAAAGAAGCATGGGTATCGCTTATAGTACTTGTGGATGAGAAAGGAAAATTTGACCGTCATATGCTGGAATGCGTGAAGGCTTTTAACCCAAAAAATACAAAATGGGATGCCGAACTAAGCGTTGAAGAAATCGAAGCACTCGAAGCAAATGCTGTCTCTGCTCTCCAAGCTGTGACCTTTGAACCTGCAAAGCGTGAGGGTAAGCCCTCGCAGTGCTGGACAAGGGTGCCAATTCATTATCGTTTGCCGTAACGGTGTAAGTATTTCACCAGTCTTAATCCTACTATGAAAAGTATTTTCCTTGTTTTGCTCCTTCTGACTGCTGCACACTCTATTTCTTCTGCACAGCAGCAGCCGTTTACAGAAGAAGATTGTGGGTGGAATACTTTTCCTAGAGGACTTTCTAAAGGCTACACAACGTATTCTTCGGCAGCAATTGATTCGCTTCCTTTTCTGGGAAAGACGATTCATGTAGATACAGAGCCGTATCTGGACGGTAAAAAACTACATCGTAACCTTGTCTATCCAGAAAGGGCAAAAAAACTTGGACTACAAGCAGTATTTACCTTTATTGTTGAAGTTGATGAGCAAGGAAAAGCAAGCGAAGCCTTTGTCGAATGTGCGCGAGGAGTCAGAACCAATGCAGAGTTTCGTGAGTTTCAGGATTCTGCGCTAGAAGCGATAAGAAAAACGGCGTTTATTCCTGCTCAGAAGTTCGGTAAGTCCATTCCATGCTGGATGCGTATTCCGATTGCTTTTCGGTTATATTAACGAACCACTATTTTTGAGTTATGAGACATCTTGTCGGCGCACGTGTAGTCAGCACCTTGCTTTTTGGAGCAATTACCATGCTTTTGCTTGGCGGATTGACTTCGTTTGTTCCACTTCGTCACAATCTTCAGCAGGATGTTCCTCATCAGCTTACTATATTTCGTACCAATGGCGCTATTGTCATTGATGGTGTGCTGAATGAACAATCATGGCTGAAAGCCTCATCTACGGGCAATTTGGTTGTGACCGATAGCCTGACAAAACCGCAATTAGCAACCTCCGCAAAGGTGCTCTGGGACAGCACACATCTCTACATCGCTTTTGAATGTACCGACACGGACATCGTTGGGCGCATGACGCGCCGAGACGATAAGCTCTGGGAAGAAGATGTTGTTGAGGTGTTTTTTGCGCCCTCCTCACCGGAAAAATTTGGTTATACCGAGATTGAAGTCAGTCCTTTGGGTACGGTGTTGGATTTGTACGTCCGTGAGGTACGTGGTTCTATGCCCGTTGCGCTGCCGTACAGCACGTACAATCTGAACATTCGGGCAGCAACACAGATTCACGGCACTATCAATAATTCCACCGACAGAGATACGAGTTGGACGGTGGAAATGGCTTTGCCGCTTGCTGATATTCAACCAGTCAATTTACCGCCTATTTCGGGCGGCGACAAATGGCGTATGAATTTTTATCGTATTGACCGCTTTCCCACAAAGGAACTGTCCGCATGGTCGCCGACGCTGGTGAATCGGTTTCATGTTCCGTCGCGCTTTGGCGAGGTGATTTTTTCGATGAAGCGTGCGGGTGAATAGAGATTTTTCAAAACGAGAGTTTCGCAAGTTCTAATTATTTTTTTTCATTTTAGAGAGGTTTTACCGAAGTATGCAGATTCAACCCGACTCCCCCGAACAGCGCCGTCGAGAGCGCATCCCGACTCGTCTTTTTTCCAATTCCGTTGATGCTTCCAAAGCAGTGGCGCAGGAAATTGCCGACTTGATTAAGGAAAAAGCAAAAATAGGCAAAAATGCCGTGCTTGGCTTGGCGACAGGCTCCACGCCCACGCGTGTCTATGACGAACTCGTCAGAATGCACAAAGAGGATGGACTCAGCTTCCGCAATGTCATTACCTTCAATCTGGACGAGTATTTCCCGATTGAGCCGGACGCGCTCCAAAGTTACGTTCACTTTATGAACGAGCACCTTTTCAACCACGTGGACATCAAGCGTGAGAACGTGCATATTCCCGATGGACGGCTTGCTACCTCGCAGGTTCCTGCTTTTTGTGAGCATTACGAAAAAGAAATTGAACGGGCTGGCGGGATTGACATTCAGATTTTGGGCATCGGGCGCACGGGGCATATCGGTTTCAATGAGCCGGGTTCGGGTTCGGATTCGCGGACACGCATGATTACGCTTGACCGCATGACCCGCATTGACGCTGCGAGCGACTTTTTTGCTGAAGATAACGTGCCGCGCCGCGCTATTACGATGGGTGTGGGAACGATTATGGGCGCACGGCGCATTATCCTCATGGCGTGGGGCGAAGGTAAATCGCGGGTAATTCAGAAAACAGTCGAAAATGACGTTACAGATTCCGTTCCCGCAACCTTCTTGCAGCGTCACTTCAACACGCTTTTTGTGCTGGATGAAGCAGCCGGAGCAGAACTGACGCGCGTGAAAACGCCGTGGCTGATTGGCTCCTGCGAATGGACGGAGCAGCGTGTACGTGGTGCGGTGGTATGGCTCTGTCAGCAAGTAAAAAAGCCGATTTTGAAGCTGTCCGACGAAGATTACAACGAGCACGGTATGGGTGACCTCTTGACGGCTCGCGGAACGTCATACGACATTAACATTCACGTTTTCAACCAGCTTCAGCGCACGATTTCCGGCTGGCCCGGCGGCAAGCCCAATGCGGATGATTCCAACCGCCCGGAACGCGCAAAGCCTTTCCCCAAGCGCGTGGTTCTGTTTTCGCCACACCCCGACGACGACGTAATTTCAATGGGCGGCACGTTCATTCGCCTTGCCGACCAAGGGCACGAAGTCCACGTTGCCTACCAAACATCCGGTAATATCGCGGTTTTTGACGATGATGCGATTCGTTTTGCCGATTTTGTGGTGGACATGAATAAACACCTGGGTTTCAACACCAAAGAATCGGAGAAGTTTTACAAAAAAGTGCTGGACTTCCTGCATAACAAAAAGCCGGGACAGATTGATTCGACAGAGGTGCAAGAAATTAAAGCGCTCATTCGTCAGGGCGAAGCAAAAGCGGGTTGCCGCGCTAGTGGTGTGCCCGACAGCAATGCACACTTCCTCAATATGCCGTTTTACCAGACGGGTACAATCAAGAAAAATCCTATTGGTGAAGAGGACATAAAACTCGTGATGGACTTGCTGAACAAAATCAAACCGCACCAAATCTACGCCGCAGGCGACCTTTCCGACCCACACGGAACGCACCGTGTCTGCTTGGCAGCCATCATGGAAGCGGTGAAGCGCATCAAAGCCAGTAACGCAAAATGGATAAACGACTGCTGGGTGTGGCTCTACCGAGGCGCATGGCAGGAGTGGGGCGTTGACCAAATCGAAATGGCAGTGCCGCTCTCACCACAAGAGGTGATGCGCAAGCGCAAAGCCATCTTCAAGCACCAATCCCAAAAAGACGCGGCGATGTTCCCTGGCTCGGACAAACGCGAGTTCTGGCAACGCGCCGAAGACCGCAATAAGGCTACGGCGGAAATTTATGATGCGCTGGGGTTGGCGGAGTATGAGGCGATAGAGGGTTTTGTGCGGTGGCATTTCTAAAGGATTTCAAAAAACAGATTTATACACTTACTTTACAACACACAAGTTCTGTATTTCACAAGAACATGAGCTATCACCCAAAGTTATTATTTGGCATTTTCGCTCAAAATTGGTATTCTTGAAAAAAATCAGCAGAAATTGTATCACGCTATAGATTTTGCCTCGCAATGGGGGCGAGTTCTATGGCGTTTTTTTTACATTTTAGCTCCTTAGCTGCATGAAAATTATTCAACGAGGAACACATAAACAATGTTCTTGCATACCTTAAAAATGAAAAGAGTAAAGCCGTAAGTTCTTTGCAGTGGTACCTAACTTAAACTTAGTTTATGAAAAATTATGAAAACAATAACAATATTTTTGCTCGTTTTGTGCTTTGGCTATGTACGCTCACAGCCTGTTACAAAAGAAGAAGTCTTGTTGCTGCCTACCGCTTATGATGATTTCCCTGTTGTGGTCTTATTGACCAGTGCAAAAATCCAAAACGACACCCTCGAATTTCGCACAAGCTACGATGACCGAGGCAACTGCCGGAAATATCAATTCGACCTAAAGAAAAAAACACTTGCTTTGTCGTACTTTAACGAAAAGTTTGGGATGGGGTACGATTCCCCGCACACCATTTTTTACACAGATTTGAAAATGCGAACCGACGCTGACCAAGACAAATCCTACGGTAAGGGCAACGGTGAACGCTATGGTGGTAATGGGAAGTCCGCAGAACAAAACTGTGTCGAAGCAGTTCTCGCATACCTCAAAAAGAAAGGCGTAAAGCCATGAGTCTCAAGCAACGTCGGTGGCTGTTAGTAAATTGTTTGCTTTTATCGGCTGTGTTATTTTACCAGCCATATACAGTAAACAGCTATGCTTACAGTGCTACATACAAAAATTACCTTTCTGAAGAATTTGCGATGGTTCCGTACTCGGTCATAAAACTTCAGCAAACAGAATTTTATTTTGTCTTTTATCCTCCGGCAATAGATTCAGTGTATGCCACTAATAAATACGAGAAATATAGATTTAACGAGAGCCATTGGGCAAAAGACTTGGAATATAACCTTATCGTCCGTAAACCAAACTACTACGCCCACGCCATAACTATCTTTGCCGTATTGTTATTTTGCGCCGGAACATTGTATTACTCACGGGACAAGAAATAAGATAACAAACCCAATCATTCTATCGCTCGTAAAAGAGAAGGTCACAGTGTACAATAACGATACAGTGTCAGGCTGACAGTGTAAAGCAGTCTTTACACCATCCATTACGCATCTCTAGTAAACAAGCCATTTGCAAATTGGCATGGCTTTTGAGCAAATGTAAAATATCTAATCATTTTTGTTTTATGTTTTTCTTGGAGCGTTTGCTATGAATACCAGCCCTGCATCTATGCCAAAGTCTATTGGGGTAGAATACTGTACCGGAAAACTTTTTATAGGTTCACGAGAATTTGCAAAACTATTTGACAAACCTCTCGAAGAAGTTGAGAGAATTGCTATTCGGCTGCACGGGAGGTTAGTGTGCAAAAAGCTACATCATGCCTACTTTATGTTTGAAGAAATTTCAACAGACGGTAGCAAAGAATTAGAGCAAGGATATACAGAAGAGTTCTTTTTATTGCTTGTGCAAGAACTGATGTTAAGCCGTGCAGCCCAACGGATTAAAACCCTTCGAGTGCTTGCCTATTTTAACGAGGCAAAAAGTTTTATGCAAAACCCGCGCAATAGACTATTCAATGATGAATCGTTTTTAAACAACTCAAAGAACTAGCTCTCTCCCAAAGCCCGACCACAAGCGGGCTGCTTTTCTACGGCGGCAAATTCCTGTGCAGTTTTTCATAGTTGTTGTTCTAGCCTCCCCAACAATTCCAAAAAATCCTGACAGTTTGTCAAGGGGTTGTCCAAGCGGGTCGCGGAAACCGTACCGCTCAAAAAGCGCAAGGTACTCTTCTTTTGTTTCAATAATTTTGTGTGGTAAGCATGGAACATCAACGAGTTATATCGTCAGTTATCTATTCTATTGGTTATGACAAATATACGCAAACGCTAGAAATTCGTTTTAACAACCGTCATCTATACCAATACTTTAGCGTACCTGAGCGCACCCATAGCAGATTTATGTCTGCCTTTTCAAAAGGCACATACTTCCGCATGAACATAAAGGATAAGTACAGATTCAAAAGGGTTGAGTAAAACACTATTGAAACGCTCAAAAAAGAATCTCCAAACAAACGCAATGGCATCATAGCCGTTATACTGTTATGCGCAACGTCGATATTGATTACCGCTCTTTTTGCCTTTGTTCCAATCTCCGCAGTAAGGACGGATGGGATTACTGCTGAAGCAGTGAAAATATTATCTATAAATCACGGTTTTGCTGTCCAATCAATGGGGTACACCTCAGATTGCTGCTTTGTTAGTCTTTTGGGGTGGAGTGCAGCATGGATTTTTGGGCTTTTCGCACAAGCCGACGGAATATGCAAAATCGGTACAAACCCCGACGTTGCTTCTTTGGGGTGGCAATGATGATAAAGTGAGCCGTGAAGAAATAGGGGCAGTTTTTTACAATCTTTCCTCACCAAAGCGTCTTGTGGTCTATCCGCGAGCGGGGCACGCAGGGTATCTTGAGGGCTATGCGGCGCAATGGAAAGATGATGTGCAGGGCTTCTTGGAAAACGGTCTTTAAGCAGAATAACAGGGCAAAACACGATTAACTGCTGCATTGTGACGGAAAAAGCGTATCTTTGCAACTGAATTATTTTTCATAACGTTCATAGTATTTAATGACCTTCGACTCATTTGGTCTGTCAGACCGCCTCATGCAGGGGATTTCTGCTGCTCAGTACACTACCCCCACCCCTATTCAACAAGCTGCTATCCCGCGTATTCTGGAGGGTGCCGACCTCATCGGATGCGCTCAGACCGGCACCGGCAAAACAGCCGCTTTTGTCATCCCGCTTTTGCAGAATCTTGCGAATTCCGCGCCGGAGTTTCAGCAGCCCGGCAAGCTCCAAAATCCTAAATTTCGTCCCGTTCGTGCGCTTGTGCTTTCGCCCACGCGCGAACTTGCACAGCAAATTGAAGCCACAGCCTCGGCACTTGCACGTTTTATGCGTATCAGAGCCTTCTGCGTGTATGGTGGTGTTAGTATCGAAATGCAGGAAAAACAACTCCGCTTCAGTACGGATGTTGTGATTGCTACTCCCGGTCGCTTGCTCGACCTGATGAACCGCAAGGCAATTGACTTCTCGCAACTTGAAATTCTTGTTCTTGACGAAGCAGACCGTATGCTGGACATGGGATTCATCAACGATGTCAAAAAAATTGTTGCTAACACTCCGCCGATGCGACAAACACTGCTGTTCTCGGCAACAATGTCCGATAAAATTCAGTCGCTCACGCGCCAAGTGCAGCGTTCACCGGAAATCGTCAATATTGGTGAGCGCCGCAACCCATCCGAGAATGTAACACAGCATTTTTACAGTATTCCTCAGTCACAAAAAGTAGATTTGCTGTTGCACGTGCTGAAGGAAGAATCAATGGAAAGCGTTATTGTTTTCTCTCGTACCAAACACGGTGCAGACCGCATTATGCGCCGCTTGGAGCGTAAGGGATTTCCATCGGTAGCAATTCATTCTAATCGTTCGCAATCGCAGCGTCAGACGGCTCTTGCGGGATTTAAGAGCGGCAAATATAAAGTTATGGTCGCAACCGATGTAGCGGCGCGTGGTATTGACGTGGATGGAATTTCGCACGTCATCAATTTCGATACACCACCGGATGCAGAAGACTACATACACCGTATCGGTAGAACGGGCAGAGCGAACACGACGGGCGACGCACTAAGCTTTGTTGCCCGCGATGAAGAGCCGTATGTTCGCAAAATAGAGCGGCATATCGGCAAGCGTTTGTCACTCAGGTCGTACCCCGGCTTTGTGTTTGTAAAGCCGGACGAAGCCGAAATGCAGGAAATACACCGCGAAGAGGCTGAACGCGAGGAATCACGCGGGAACGGTCATCGCCGAGGCGCACGTCCAAGCCGCGACGGTCAGGTTCGCAGTGGTGGGCAAAGCCGTGATGGTCAGAGTCACGAACACCACCGCGACGGTCATCAAAATGGCTATCACAAGAAAAATGGTGCTGGGCGTACAACTTCATCACGAGCTGCTGCACAAGGATTTACGGTACTCTCTACTGACGGTGCGCCCAAAGGCGGCGGATCTGGAGCAAGCACCGAAAAAACGTTCAAAAAACGTTCATTCTCCAAAAGCGCACAAGGAGCGGAGCGCCGCACCGGTGAAAAAGGCGGCGCAAAAAGCTACGGACGCTCCTCGAAACGAAGCTGGTCGTAACATTCTGAGTAAATAGTTTTGTTTATCGAAAGGAAGAACAATGGAACTGTATTATTTGATTTGGCTTGCTACGACAAGCGCTGTGACGTTTGCACTCTACGGCTACGACAAGCAGCAGGCAAAAAAAAACGCTGAACGTGTACCGGAAAGAACCCTGCATTTGTGCTCGTTAGTGGGTGGTTTTCTTGGCGGCTGGCTGGGACGTTTAATATTCCGCCATAAGACGCAGAAGCCCATTTTTGCAGTTATTCTTATGGCTGCAACAGTGATTCACGTTGCCGTGATATTCCTTTTGAGAAGATATTGAGTATTTAATTTGTAAAGCTGTAAGGTTTTGCAGAAAATGCCGACAAACAATGTGTAGCCCACCTGCTGATTCAGGATGAGCTACACATTTGTTTTTTGCTACCTTCTCGATTGCTACATTCCCGACGAGGATGCGTGAGCATTCACCACCTTACGATAGGTACTGCGGTCGAGTTCGCGGACTTCAAGGCTCACGATGCAGTGCCTTTCGTGCAGAGAATCGCGGAAAGCATCTTGCAAAACACCAATCAGTTGCTCGCTCAGCTTTTCGCGCATTTCCAGACTACGACCTGACAAAATACCTATCTCGACGTGAACAAAGGCGTGATGCTCTTTGCCATCGGCGATGAAGTAATTATCCGATGCGTACGCACGGCTTTTCAGGTCGTCCAGCGTGAAGACCCCGAAGGTCATCATGGTATCGTGCAGCTTTTTGAAAAGGCTTGCGAATTCAGGCTTTTCAACAATATTAGCGGAATGTTCCAAGATAATGTGTGGCATAGTATTGAAGCAAAAAGAAAGTAGTTGATGAATAAACTATTAATGCTCAAAATACTTGCTTTATCAGACTGCACAAAACAAAAAATACGATTGCTGGAAGATGGATGTAATTCTTGTCACCACACTCTAACTTAGCTCTGATAATACTCGCTTTGCTTTTTTCGTGCAACACAATAGAAGATGGCAGGGCAAACGAGTTGAAGAGTTTTTGGTAATTGTTTAAGTGTTTAATTTTAATACTGTTCCACTTTATATGGTTGATGCGCTATGAAAAATATTTGTTCTAAAGCACTCAGTGCTTGTGTTGTCCTTATGTTGGTTGCTATGTCGGGGTGTGATACCACCGTTATCAAATCAGATGGCACGACTACTTCGGATGCTTTGACTATCCCTAAAATTTTTGAGATAGCCAAGCAAACAAGCGGGTACACATGGTATAAAAAATCCGATGCCTATCTGACCCGAAATAGCGTATCGGGTCATATCGAGCCCTTGCAGCGTACGCGATTGGACGCAATAGCTGCCACACAGTTAGATGCAAACGGAAAGGTGAAAGCAGGGGCGGTTTTTCCCGAAGGTTCAACAATTGTAAAAGAGCTTGTGAATGCTGACAAGACTATTAACGGTTACGCGCTGCTTATTAAACGCAAGGCAGACCCAAGTGCCGATGCAGACGGTTGGGTGTGGGGGTATGTGACGGCGGCAGGGGCAGAGCGTCATCCGCTCTCCAGCAAAGGTAACGGTTGTATTGCTTGTCATAGTATTTCGGGTCATATTGACCGAACACTCATGAATGTGAGCAATCCGTAGTTCATTTCTCCATTGTCATATCGCGTTTTTCTATGCGCGAATAATCTGAAAACTGAGGGTGCTTCGGCGCTCTCAGTTTTTTTGCTTTGCAACGAACAAGTTTTCTGCGGGTACTTTTAAAACATTCCCTCTCCAAGCAATCAACTACCACTTTCGTAGTATTTTTCACTTCCCGAAAGGAAGTCCTTTGTGAATCAATAGAAATTATCTATCTTTTCGCTTCAAAACGACTGTTCTGGTCTCATTGCAGGACTCTGTGCAGGATATAACCTTGCTTCCTGCGTGATACGGTTGTATGAAACTTCAACATAACCAATACTGTGGTGCTTTATGGGCATTAGCCACACCGCGAATTGTTTCAATTCTTATCTTTCTTTTGTCATGGCAAATCGGAACTATCTATGGAAGTATTTTGGTGCTTCGTTCAATGCTTCCAGAAGAATTCTTATGAGTGCGTTTCTGGCGATGGCTTCTTTTTGCCTCTTTGGGCCTCAACAGATTTCTGCTCAAATATATTTCTTTGATGGTTTTACTGATGCTGCCGTACCGTCCGCTTGGTATAGTACGCCACAAGGCTTAGGTTCAGGGTTTGCTGGGGCAAATTTTGCGGGACAGAATCTTATTGTTCTCGCAGGTCGCCACGCAGTTGTCAATGGTACGATGTTACTCAATGGCGGAACGATAGATGTGCAAAATGGAGGTCAACTGACGGTTGTTGGAACGATTACCGGCGGTGGTACGATTACTGTGGCTGCGGGTGGGACATTGCGTATTGACGGAAACCCAAGCCTCGCAGGGTTCAATGCCGGTGATATTGTCTATGGAGCAGGTTCAACGCTCGTTTATTCCGGTACAACAACACGGGATGTTTTGAGCACCGATAGAGATTTTCCCGTAACGGGTGTCATGGCAAACGTTGTTTTCAATAATACGAGCGCTGTGGGGCTTCGCTTAAACACCTTAGGCACTGTAGCGATGAGTGGATCTGTAACCGTGAGTTCCGGCACACTTCAAATTCTCAGCACAATACTTACGTGTAACGGTTCTTTCTCGTTTCAAGGAAATGGAAACTGTATTTTTGCGAGTGGTGCCCCGGGCGTTACACTCAATAGTACGATTAACTTTTCCAATGGTTCTTTTACGGCTACTGCCGGAGTAGGGGATATAACTATTGGCGGATCAGGCAGTATTAGTGGTGGTTTGCGCGTAACAACAGGCGGGAGTGCTCCCACTTCATTGCAATCACTGACCATCAATCGTGCAAATTCAGTTTCTATAGGTTCTTCATTCGGTGTTAATGATGTAACGCTGGCTATTGCCTCCTCATCACTTGTAATTCCGACCGGACAAACGCAAACATGGTACGGAAATATTGCAATTGCTTCTTCGTCGGGTGTGAGTATACAAGGCACACTTATCTATTCTGCCGGAACTGTGAATAATAGCGGAAGCGTAACGGTTAATAGCGGCGGAGTGTTTCAAGTTCAAGCCGCTGGTTTTGTTGGAACAGGTACGGTTAGTGTACAAGACGGTGGGCGCTTACGGGCTTCAACAACCATGGCTTCTGGAACCGTTCAATACGCCTCCGGCAATGCTACACTTGAGTATTTCGGAACAGGTTTGATACCCGTTGCAGGGGCAGAATTGCCAACGACCATGCAAGGGAGCGTTTCGGTAACAATGAGTGGTGCGGGGCAAGTGTATTTCAATAACACGCGCACAATTTTGGGAACGCTTTCTATCACGCCGAGTGCTGCTGCTACGCAGCCAGTTTTAGGACTCAAACAAAATGCTGCTCTGACGCTGAAAGGCAATATCCTTACTCAAGCAGGTGTACCGACCTTTGGTATCGAAAATCCTGAGGTCGGTACGGTTGATATTATCATAGACAGTACCAGCACTGTACCAATAAGCAATTTTTTTATTTCTCCTGACAATGCACTGACGGGTAACGCTTATTTGCGGAACTTTACCCTAAATCGTCCCACCAATGTAGATTTACGAAGTAACTTAGTCGTTGGTTCCGAAGGAGCTTATCCAAATATTACGACAACAGTGCTTGGACTGCAACGCGGAACTATCACGCCTTCGGTCGGCAATCGTGTTATCTTGCTCAGTTCTAATGCCACGTCACTCGTGGGTGGCTCAACCAGTGCGTATGTGCAAGGAACATTGCAGCGTACTATCCGCACCAGCGCGAGTGTCTATTTCTACCCTGTTGGCGCATCGGGGCGATTTATGCCCTTTAGCTTAATTAACCCTGTGACGGCTGCCCCCACCGCAGATGCAACGCCCGGCGTTGCACTTACACCGCAGATTGCTTTTATCGGCGGAACAAGTAATCAAATTGCTTCCTTTGCATCCAATGGACGCTTGTGGACAGCCACTCTAACAACGATTACTGGTGTTGCCAGTTTTCGTGCGCAGCTTAATGATACGAACCTTGTTGTTTCTAATGTTATTGCAGTTGCTAATTCCGCATCTGGCGATTACACTATTCTTCCTGGAACACTCTTTAGTAATACCCAACTTACTTCTACAACGCCCGTCGGGCTGCCGACGATGCAGAGCACTCTGGCTTTTCGGATTGGCAACACCGTGCCGGGTCCGAATATTTCTGCTGTCGCGCCGATAGTGGTTGGCTCAGGCGCAACGGTGCTCATCTCCGGCTCAAATTTTATTGGTGTTACCCGTGTTGGTGTTGGGCCCGTAACGGCAGCAACCTATAATGTTATCTCGCCGACGCAAATAGCGGCAGTTCTTCCTGCCTCTACTGTTGTTGATCCCGGTGTCGTAAACGCTGTTTCTGTGGCATTAAGCGTCACAGCACAAGGTGGCTCTACCGCATCGGTAACAACGCTTACCTACGTGCTTCCTCCGACGATTATAAACTTTTTTCCAGTGCTTGGTACGCCCGGAACTCCTGTGCGTATCATCGGTACACGGTTCGGTGGGACGCTATACAACACACCTCCGACGGTCACATTTGGAGGTATTCCCGCTCAAGCGGTGATTATCAACTCACCGACCGATATTACTGCTATTGTTCCTCGCAATGCGACAACCGGTACGCTTCGTGTCACTACTCCCGGCGGTACTGCCGCAACAATTTCTACCTTTACCTTTGTGCCGCCACCGCGCATTACGGAAATTGTTCCTTCTGTTGCACCAGAAGGTGCCTTGGTAACTGTGAATGGAACAGGCTTTTTACAGGTGTCCGAAGTACGCTTTGGTGGCGTGAAAACACAATTTACGTTGAATAATAGTAATCGTTTGACAGCAGTTATTAGTACGGGGGCGACTGGTTTTGTTGAAATTTTCACTCCCGCCGGAACGATTACCTCTGCAACGGTCTTTACTTTTGCACCACCGCCACTCATAACAAAAGCCACACCGCCTATCTTAGGAACGGGTGCTACCTTGGAATTGGAAGGTTTCGGCTTTGTGGCTATGCCCGAAGTCCGTTTTGGGAATGTGACTACTACTGAGGTAACCGTCTCAACAATTCGGGCAATGAGCGTTGTTGTGCCGCGAAGCCTTTTACCGGGGCAATATCCGATTACCGTCATAACGCCGGGGGGGACAACGACAAGTTCTTTTACGGTTACGATTGTGCCAGCACCAGTCGCAAGTGCATTTACTCCGCCTTCAGGGACAACAGGGACGATTGTCCAAATTTTTGGGCGAAATTTTACCGTTGCTGCTATCGCTAATGTGCGTATTGCGGGAGTAACTGTAGCTAGTTTTCAGGTTATTTCCGATACCCTTATTATCGCTGAAACAGCACGAATTTCAACTGCCGGTATTGTCTCTGTTACTGCTTTAGGGGGCACAAGCGTTGCTCCAGGAGTATTTCAGAATATTGCTCCACCGCCGATAATTAGTGGATTTACTCCAACATCGGCAACAACGGGAACACTCATCACTGTTGTAGGGGAAAACTTCAACGATGCGAATGTTTTACAAATTGTCAACAACAACCAGATTCTTGATTTCCAAGAATTTCGTGTTGTTACTAATGGTCAACTTACTTTTATTATGCCCGCGAATGCCACGAGCGGAACAATTGTCATCGGTACTTCAGGCGGCTTTGCCCGCTCCCCGCAGCCGATAACATATCTGCCACCGCCCAATATTGCGCAAGTCGAACCATCATTCGGGCTGCCCGGCTCGACCTTTATTATTCGCGGCACTAATTTGAACGGTACAAGGCAAGTGCTCTTGGGGACAACACCCGCTTTTCGTGTTACTCAAGACTCGCCCAATCAATTGACAGTAGTCATAGACCCCGCTTCGCCGCTAGGGTTTGATTTGCCAATTACTATTCAGGCTGAGCAAGGCACGACGCGCGTCAACAATCTCTTTAGCATTGTTACCAGTATTCAAGCTGACTCTTTAGCATTGGTTGAAATTTATCGTCGCACGGTTGGTTCGGGCTGGAAACTCAATGTCAATTGGCTGACCCTGCGACCGATTGCGCAATGGTCGGGTGTAACAGTGAGCACTGATTCTGCTACGCGAGGACGAGTTGTGGGTTTGTCGCTGCCTCAGAATAATGCACAAGGCTCATTGCCGCTTGCCTTGCAATTTTTGACAGCGCTGCGCACATTGAATTTGAGTGGCAATCCTCTCACGGGAGCGTTTCCAAGCTATATTACCAATTTCCGACGTTTGGAGGAATTAAACCTTAGCGGAATGCGCCTCAGCGGTACGCTGCCCGACAGTATCGGTAATGTACCGAACTTGCGTGTACTTTCCGTGGCAGGTAATTCCTTGAGCGGTCGTATTCCAAGGACACTCGAAAATGCGGTGAATTTGCAGGAACTGAATCTCTCTTCCAATACGCTTGCGGACTCCATTCCTGCGTTTTTGGGTAATCTTCCCAGCCTGCGGATAGTGCGGTTGAATAGCAATCAATTGGTAGGTACTATTCCCGCAACGTTTGGTACTGCTACGCGAAAGGTGGTCTCGCTCACGTCCACTCCAAACTTGCAAGAGTTTGATGTATCGAGCAATCGCATCACGGGAACAATACCGGACAATTTCCGTACCTTGCGCAAATTGACTGTGCTTGCTGCGGCGAATAATAGGCTCTCAGGCGCATTGCCCATGCAAACGCTTCAGAGCTTGGATAGTCTGCGAGTGCTTAACTTGGGCGGAAACGGGTTCACAGGAGCGCTGCCCGGCGAACTTAGCCAGCTGCGCCGCTTGCGCTACTTGTCCTTGCGGGCAAACCAGTTGGACGGAACATTGCCGGAAGCCCTGAGCAGTCTTGACAGTCTGGAAACGTTGTGGCTGGATAGTAATAAATTTGTTGGCGCTGTGCCAGGTACATTTGAGAATTTTGCATCCCTCGCCCGTTTCGGCATTGCTGGCAACCGCATCACCATTTTGCCTAACCTCTTGCGTGTTCGCCTTCTGAATAATCTTAACGTTGCCGATAACCGACTTGATTTTGGTTCACTTGAAACAAACGCGCTTATTGATACGCTTGCTATCGTCCCACAAGACAGTATCGGTGATGCACAGCGTATCGGCGGTATTATCAGTATCCCCGTTCGCCTCGCGGTCAATACGGGCGGCACGGCGAATCGCTACCAATGGTTCCGCCAGACGCAGCAGGGTGACGTTGCGGTCAGTGGTGTGCTGCGCGACAGCACGTTTATTTTTCCCTTTACCTCCGCATCAAGTGGCACCTATACGTGCCGCGTGACCAATACGCTTCCTGAACTTCGCACCCTAACGCTGTACACGCGCCCGATTCGTATAGATTCTGTCGGTGTGCCTGTGCCGCCCAGAGAAATACCGGAGCCTCAGTTCCCGCTGGACAGTATCACCAATATCGTCACGACGGCTTCGCTCTCGTGGACGCGCACCACGGATGCCAGCGTCTATGACGTGCAGCTTCTTGCAGGGCGCGATACACTGAATGTGAGCGTAAGCGACACTGCGTATCGTCTGCCCGGAGTGCGTTATGAGACGCTCTACTACTGGCGTGTTCGCGGGCGCAATATCACCGGAATCACCCCGTGGTCGGTGTGGAATCCGTTTGTGACGGTTGCGCAAAATATAGAAATTGCGGCTGTCATTCCACGTTTTCCCCGCACCCCTGTTGGTGATGAAGTGCGGCGTGATTTGGTGCTGATAAGCAACACCAGTGCAACGATAAGCATTGCTCAACTGCGTATCAGTGATAACGAAAACAGTTTTGAACTCTTACAAGAAATCGGGAATAATTTCCCCTTACAGCCGGGCAGCAGTATCAACATTCCCGTCAAATTCTCGCCTCGGACGGCGGGACGGAAACTTGGCACGGTATCAATTCAATATCGAACCGTGGCGGGTGGTGAACTTAGAACGGTGAATTTTGCAAATATCCTGCAAGGTGATGGAACACCGCTTAAAATTGTCGATACTGATTTCGACCTTGTGCGGGTGAACAAGCGAACACGCGCTGCTGTGCTGCTCATTAACCGCTTACCGCGTGTTACAACGGCGACGGCAGGGGCAAATACGAATGTTATCATTATTCGCAGCGTTACCATTGAAAATAATGTGCGGAACTCTTTTTCAGCCGTTGCTTTCCAATCACCACTTTATCTTGGACCGGGCGACACAACAGCCGTGATTATCCGTTGTGAGCCAACCCTAAGCGGGAGGCTGGCTGCCCGACTGAAAGTTGTGGCTGATGTTGACAATAGCACTGTTCGCCGAGATAGTAGCTTTGGTTCGTTGACGGCAAATGCTATTTTGCCGCTCGAAACGGACTTCTATGCGGAAGTGGCTGTACGTACTGCCAGAGGGCAGGAAAAAGCTGCCCCCGGAAGTGCTGTGCAGTTAGAGGTTTATTACACAAAGGCGGTCTTACCGGCAGTAACAACACAAATCCAGCCGCTTATTTACGGTACGGTGCGATTCGACCGCAACGTGCTTGCTCTCAATCCTGATGCGTACACCGATAATCTTCCAAATTCTGCTTCCCTTAATTCAATTAGCCGCGTTCAGCTTTTCCCACCGGAGGGCTTGCCGAGAATTTATAAATCCCGCGCACGTTCTGCTCGTATTGATTCGGTCTTGATTGATTCCATCCCATGCCGTGCCGTTGCGGGTAGTGTTACCGAGACAGCACTTGTGTATGAGCAACTAACATGGGGAAGACTTGGACAACGAACAACAAAAGTATTTATTGAGGAAGCACCCGTCACAAATACCTTCACTGCTACGGTGTCGCGTGCGGGCGGTACACGCCTGATAACGCCTGCTTCTACGGGGTCGCTTCTGACGGCAATTCAGCCGAATCCGGCAAGCAACGAAACCGATATTCGTTACACGGTAGCAGAGCAGAGCAGCATCTCGCTTGATGTCTTGGATATGCAAGGGCAAGTTGTGAAGCGCATCCGCACGGGCGAAGCAAATGCGGGAGAATACACAACACGCATACGCATTAGCGATTTGCCGAGCGGCACGTACCTTGTGCGGCTTACTACGAGTACTGAAGTTTTGACAGAAAAACTGCAAGTGATTCGATAAAATCAATTTGAATTCAAGAGCATTAAAAAATCAAACCCGATGAACAGGTATTTATCGGAGTGTGCAAGAAGTTTTGTGTAAATGGTTAGAAAGAAGTAGGTAATCGTTCGGG
>CALCNX010000037.1 GCA_937899715.1 uncultured bacterium
TGATTCGACTTTTGCTCAGGAGATTGGCGAAAAAATGACTTTCCAAACAGACTCTCACGTCAGTAAGTAATTCTACGACGTACTCCGCTTTGGGTTCATTTGTTGTGGGAACAAGTGTTTTGGCGGATGTCGGTGCATCGGTGCAGCTTGTGGGCAAAACGGGCGGTAATGCAGTTGCACTTGCCCGGCAAGGCATTTCGTACACGAGCGCTCAGACCGGGACGACCTTTAATGCAAGTGTATATGCGCCTTCTACGTTTGTGATTGCCGCACGGAATATCACTTTCGACGGTACTGCACAGCATACATTCACTGTTCCGGCAAGTTCGTCGTTTGCCGGTTTCACGGATAATGTTGTTTCTGCGGCATTACCGAGCCTGACGAACCCGCCCACGAGTGTTGCTCAAAGTCGCAGCCTCACGCTCACGTGGCAGCCAACCGCTCAAGCCGATGACAGCGTGTTTGTCGTTCTGACGCTGGCACAGGATTCCATTCCACGTGTTGCGCCAACTGTTGCAAGCGATAATGCAGGCACGGTAACAATTTCGCAGCAAGCCCTTTCTACGCTACTTGGCGGGAAAACCGGCTCTGCGACGCTTGCGATGGTACGCTTTCGGTACAAGGTTGTACGCACAAGTACGCCTGTGCGCGGCTTGCTTTCGGAAGCGCAGCGAAATTATTCGGTAACGGTGACGCAGTGAGGTGTATTCATATCGTCTCACGATTGTCAGCAGTCGGGTACGAATGTGAGTGGTATTCAAATACAGTTGATACTGAGTTTGACCAGCAAGGCGGCATACTGCTGCCTTGCTGCATTCTGTTAATCCCCAAAAACACTGCTAAACGTTCTTGCACTTCAACATAAGTACTAAAAACAAAACGCTCGCTGTATATTGGTTGTAAAAAAGCAACGACCCCAACACAATTCGGTTTTCATGAATACTGTACTCAATTTGATTCCCGCTATCCTTCGCTCTTGGCAAACAATCGCTCTGCACAGCGCGGTATGGCTTGGCATTATGATCGGTTTTATCGGAATGCAAACCTTCAATGGCGCTTCACCAAGCCTTCTGAGAACGACGGTGGTGATGGTCTGCGCTATCGGCGGATATTACGGCAACACTCTTTTTCTGGTGAATCGTTATTTTGAGACCAAGCGTTATGCTGCCTACACGCTGATTGTCATTGGTGTTATTCTGTTTTGTACCCTCCTGAATTTTGGCGTTGAAAGCGTGTTTTTGAATGGTGAGATGTGGCATAAATTTTTTGTCGAACCGCGTCGCTTTGTAGTAGCGGTGCTGTGGGTTTCCTTAACAATTACTCTTGTGGGCTTACTTACTGCCACGCAGCGTAATCATCGCCGCAGTGAATACGCAACGAAAGAGCTTCTTCTTCGCCACAACGAAGCACAAATGCAGTTTCTTCGTGCTCAAATCAATCCGCACTTTCTTTTCAATACCCTCAATAACATTTATTCTTTGGCTGTGGTACAATCCCCGCAGACCGCGCCAATGATTATGCGTCTTTCACGATTGCTTCGGTATAGCATTTATACCACACAAAAGCCGAGCGTTCCCGTACAGGAAGAAATTACCGAGATACATGAACTGATTGCGCTTTTCCAACTGCGTTCCGAAGAGCCGATGAACATTACCTTCACGGCGGGCGGCGAGATAAACGATCGGCAGATTGAGCCGATGATACTCTTCGCGCTCGTGGAAAATTGCCTCAAGCACAGCGACATTGCACACAATTCTGCAGGCTTTATCGCAATTCATCTTGCTGTCGAAGGAGAAACCGTGTATTTTAGCACGTTGAACACAAAAGATAATTTTAATGCTCAAAAAGATGCCGTTGGCGGTGTCGGTCTGCATAATATCCGCCAGCGTCTGGCATTGAAGTACGGCGACCGTGCCGAACTGGTTGTTCACGACACCGAGACGCATTTTGAAGCACGATTAACAATTCCTGTTTTGCTCTAAAAATTCTCGCTTTTTTACCAAAGTGGTTATGAACGTCCTTTTGCTCGACGATGAATACCTTGCGCTCAACCTTTTAGAGGGCTATTTGCAACAACTCATTGAGCAGGGGCGGAGTCTGAATCTGGTCGGCAAGGTGAAGCATCCCTTGAAAGCACTGGAAATACTGGAAAAGCAGGACGTGGACATTTTGTTTTTGGATATTCAGATGCCGAATCTGAGCGGGGTGAATCTTTTGCGGACACTTCCGAAGAAGCCTGTTGCGGTCTTCACCACCGCATACGACGAGTACGCTGTTGAAGCCTTTGGTTTAGATGTGGTTGATTATTTAGTCAAGCCGATTGCCTTTGAGCGGTTTTTGCAGGCGTTCAATAAAGCGGCAAATGCTGTGCAAACCCGCCTGAAAGACGCTTCTCAAATCTCTACCAAGCCCACGGCAACGTCATCCTTTCTGAGCATTGTTGCTGATGGAAAATTGATAAAAATACCCCACGCGGATATTCTTTTTTGCGAAGGTGCAAAGGAGTATGTCATTGTCCACACCACGCAGGGCAGACTCATGACGCTGGAACGGATGAAACGAATGGAAGAATTATTGCCTGCGCCTGATTTTGTGCGAGTTCACAAGTCGTACATTGTTTCTTCGTCAAAAGTAAAATCGCTCGACGGCACGATGCTGAACGTCGGCGGGCAGATGATACCCGTCAGCCGCGAACTACGCGATGAAGTGGTGGCGCGGATTTTCGGATAACATTTCTTCAACAACGTGAAAGTGTATGATGGATGCTTATGATAAAATTGTAACGTGGTATACTGAAGAGCGCGGCAAGTCTGCCATTGGCGTTCCAGAGGTGCGTGATTTGCTTCAAAGGCTGGGCAAAGGCGCGAAAATTCTGGACGTTGGCTGCGGTACGGGCATTCCGCTTGGGCGCTATATTGTTCAGCAAGGTGGGTACGTGCTCTTTGGCATAGACAGTTCCTCGGAGATGGTAAAAGTCTTTCGAGAAAATCTGCCTGACACGTCCGTGCAATGCGCTTCCATTCAGGAATCCGATTTTTTCTCCATGACCTTCGATGCTGCCTTCTCGTGGGGTGTTTTGTTTCATTTGCTGCCCAAAGACCAAGAAAATGCCCTTGCCAAAATTGCCGCAGCGTTGAACGAGGGCGGATATCTGCTGTTTACCGCCGGGCAGGGACAAGAAGGAGAAAGGCGCGGCGTGATGGATGGTGTTGAGTTTTCGTATTATTCACTCGGCACGGAAGAATATCGTCGGGTCTTGTCGGCGCATGGTTTGACGATGATTGACGAACATTTTGACGAAGGGGAAAATTATTATTACCTTGCACAAAAAATTAAGTCATCAAGCATATAAACCGCAGCACGTCTGAAACAGAACACTTCTGAACGTAAACACATCGTGGACACAATGAAAATCTTCCAATCATTTCACCCTTACGACCAAAGCGTCATTGCCGAGTATCCGATTCTGGACGGCACAGAACTTGAGCATTGCTTGAAATCAGCTTCGCGGGCATTTGCAGCATGGCGGATAACCTCCATGCAGCAACGTTCCGACTTGCTCAAGCGCGTTGCTGCACAACTCAGGGCGAATAGTGAAGGGTTTGCACGAATTATTACAATGGAAATGGGAAAGATTCTACCCGAAGCCCGTGCAGAAGTAGAGAAGTGTGCGATGTGTTGTGATTTTTATGCAGAAAATGCTGAAGAATATATCAAGGATGAAATTCTTGAGGGTCACAAACCCGCCGATATGCGGCTTGGAAAAGTTGTCTATGAGCCGCTTGGGGCGATTTTCGCTATTATGCCGTGGAACTACCCTTTTTGGCAGGTGTTTCGTTTTGCCGCACCGTCGCTCATGGCGGGCAATGTGGCGCTGCTGAAACACGCTCCGAATGTGGTCGGGTGTGCTCTTGCAATCGAAAGGGTGTTCGTGGAAGCAGCGTCGGGGCTGGATTTGCCGGCAAATATCTTTCAAACACTGGTTGTGGATGTGGACATTGTTGAGCGCATCATTGCCCACGATGCGGTGCAGGGCGTAACGCTGACGGGCAGCGAGTATGCGGGTTCGAGCGTGGCGGCATTGGCGGGGAAGCATATCAAGCGCACCGTGTTGGAATTGGGTGGCAGCGATCCGCTCATTGTTCTTCAGGATGCCGATGTGGAGCGGGCTGCAACGGTTGCCATACAATCCCGTATGCAAAATGCCGGGCAGTCGTGTATTGCCTCCAAGCGCTTCATTGTTCACACTGCGGTGCATGATGAATTTGTGCAGTATCTTCATCACAAAATTTCTGTTCTGAAGCAAGGAAATCCGCTTGAAAGCACGACCACGATGGGACCAATGGCACGTGTGGACTTGGCAAAAAAACTGAATGCGCAAGTACAAGCCAGCCGAAGAGCAGGCGCGGCGCTGCTTTTGGGCGGCGACTACGATGAAGGCAAGAATGGCGCAAATTTCCGTCCAGCGCTTTTGGTAGATGTTCCGCCCGATTCACCCGCATTTCGGGAGGAGACGTTTGGTCCGGTGGCAGCAGTGGTGTGGTTTTCGGATGAAGCAGAAGCAGTGCGCATTGCGAACACCACGCCCTACGGCTTGGGTGCGTCTGTCTGGACGCAAGACATGGAGCGGGCGGAGGTGATTGCGCGTCGCATCAATGCCGGAGCCGTATTTGTGAACGGATTGGTGAAATCCACGCCGCAACTACCGTTTGGCGGCATCAAAAAATCCGGCTATGGGCGCGAACTTTCGTATTTTGGTATGAAAGAGTTTATGAACGCTAAGACGGTGTATCTGTACAAATAAATTAACAAACTCATCTCAAGTTTTTTTGATAGAACCCTTACAACCACTTACTCCATGACACATCCTTTCCTTCGTCGGCTATTCTCCTTGTTTTGCCTACTTACGGCATTGACCGTCCATGCACAACCACCTAAGCAAAAAGCCCCTATTGATTATGTGAACCCTTTCATCGGCACGGGCGGCGAAGGACATTGCTATCCGGGAGCTACCGTGCCTTTCGGTATGGTGCAGCCCGGACCGGACACTCGGCTGCCGGAGTTTAATAAAAAAGCGTTTCCGTCGTGCGCGGGCTATCAGTATGCCGATGATTCAATTATAGGATTTAGCCAGACGCATTTTAGCGGAACGGGACATTCGGATTTAGGCGATGTCCTGATTATGCCATTTATTCAGGCAGGCACGGCAGGTGCGCCACTTACGGTTGTGCCACGTCTCGGCGTTGCGGACACTGCCAATCGTCCGCGTTTTGGGCTGCCATCGCGGATTTCCAAAAAAGAAGAATGGGCTGAGCCGGGCTATTATGCGGTCGTCCTGCAAGACAGCAAAATCAAAACGGAAATCACCGCTACTAACCGCGTGGCGCTGTACAAATTCACGTACCCCGCAGCCGACACCGCAGGCTTGATGCTGGATATGACCTCCAGCATTTACAATTACGACGGCAAAGTCGTCTGGAGCGGTTTGCGTGTAGAAAATGATTCCACCATTTCGGGCTATCGCCAAACAAAAGGCTGGGCGGCGGACAGGAAAATTTTCTTTGTCATGCGCTTCTCCAAGCCCTTCACGCGGTATCACCTCACTAATGATGAAACGGTTCCATATCGCGGTTTTGGCAAGCAAGGTCGCGTTTTGACCAATTATCCCGAACAATCCGGCAAAAAAGTAAAGGCATACCTTACCTTCTCAACAAGAGCAGGTGAGCCAGTCTTGGTCAAGATTGCGCTATCGGCGGTTGGTATAGATGGCGCAATGAGCAATCTTACCCAAGAACTTCCGCATTGGAATTTCGATGGTGTTCGAGCCGACGCGCGGCGGCTGTGGGAACAAGAATTATCCCAAATTACCGTCGAAGCCTCTGAGCCGATGGCATCGGTCAAAGAGCAGGAGATTTTTTACACCGCAGTGTATCACTCCAAACTTGCGCCCGTAACGTATATGGACGTGGACAAGCGTTATCGCGGTGTGGATGGTAATATTCACACGGCGACCAATTTCACCAATTACACCATTTACTCGCTCTGGGACACATACAGGGCTGAACATCCTTTGTTTACACTCACGCAGCCGAATCGTGTCGGCGATATGGTGCAGTCTATGCTTGCTCATCAGGAGCAAAGCGTTCACAAGCTCTTGCCCGTGTGGAGTTTTCACGCCAACGAAACGTGGTGCATGATTGGGTATCATGCGGTGTCGGTGATTGCTGATGCGTACTTGAAAGGCATCAAAAATTTTGATGCCGAAAAAGCCTTTGCTGCCATGAAACAAAGTGCCACGTGCGAGTATTATGGCGGTCTGCGTGAGTATATGAAATTAGGCTATGTGGCGCAGGACGTGGAAAACGAAGGCGCTTCCAAGACGTTAGAGTACGCTTACGACGACTGGACAATCGCTCGCATGGCGCAAGCGCTGGGCAAAAAGGATGATTACACAACGTTTCTGAAGCGGGCGCACAATTATACAAACGTCTGGGACAAAAACACTGGTTTTATGCGGGCAAAAAAGTCCGACGGCACTTGGAATCTGCCGTTTGACCCTATCTATGCACAATACGGCGGCGACTACACCGAGGGTAATGCGTGGCAGTATTCGTGGTATGTGCCGCAAGATGTTCAAGGTTTGATTCAACTCATGGGCGGTAATACGCGTTTTACGACGAAATTGGATTCGCTGTTTATCTTGAAAGACAGCAGCGAAAAGTACAAACACGTCGAAGATATTTCGGGTTTGATAGGGCAGTATGCACACGGCAACGAGCCGAGCCAGCACATTGCTTACTTGTACAATTATGCGGGCGCACCGTGGAAAACGCAGGAAAAAATCCACCAGATAATGAACAATCTTTTCGACAACACGCCCGATGGCATTTACGGCAATGAGGATTGCGGGCAGATGAGCGCGTGGTATATTTTTAGCTCAATGGGTTTTTATCCTGTTTGTCCGGGGAGTTTGGAGTATGTGATTGGTACGCCGCGTCTTGGTAAGGTCGTCATGCGGCTTGATTCCAAAAAAACGTTTACCGTTATCGCAAAAAATTTGTCGGAGGAGAATTTTTATATTCAATCAGCAACGCTGAACGGCAAGCCGTTTGACCGCTCGTATATTACCCACGAGGAGATTACAAAGGGCGGTGAACTTGTCTTTACGATGGGGTCTAAACCCAACAAAAACTGGGCTGTGGCAAAAACCTCGGCTCCGTATTCGCTTTCAAAATAACGACTCACCACCAACCATTGTAAACAAGCTCTATGCAAGCACCCCCGCGCTGGAAAACCGCAGTCATCATTTGGCTCGGTATTTATCCCACTATCACAACAATTATTTGGCTTCTCAGCCCCTTCATTGCCGACTTTCCGCTTCCTGTTAAAACCCTGTGTTTGACCTTACTTGCTGTACCGGTTATGGTGTGGGTGATGCTACCCGCGCTGCAAAGAATGCTGCGCGGGTGGCTAACCAAATAACATAGAACTTTTATAAATGGCAGAATTCAGACCTGTTTGGAGTGTGGAACTTATTTCCACACTCCATTTTTTTGTGAAAATCCTAACTCTCCAATGCGTAGTTGTAACGAATTTGGTACTCCGCATATCTTTTTGCGTACACGGTTCCGTGTCCGTGGCGGCTTCACCGTAAGGGTTGTAATTTATTCACCGATTCATTTTCAGGGTAGTTATGAATACGTTCAAGCTCATTTCCGCATCAATGCTATCGTTTGCGCTGCTTTTTACGCAGTGGGCATTGGTTCCTGTTTCGGCACAAAGTCAGAAAGTTCCTGCCGAGATGTATTATTCATCGGACGGTAAAACGCTCTATTCCGGCGGCAAAACGCCGACGGGCTTATACGAGCGGGCGACAATCCGCAAGGTGTATATCAATTTCACGCAGCCGAATTATTGGTCTCTTCTGACGGCAAACTACGCCACCGAAGGGAACATTCACGCAAATATGACGGCTGAGGGAGCATCGTACCCCGGCGTAGGTGTGCGCTTTCGTGGCAATACGTCCTATACCGGAACCGGAACGTCGCAGAAAAAATCCTTTGCTATCGAGACCGATTTTGTCAATGCCGACCAGACCTTTATGGGCTATAAAAATCTCAAGTTCAATAATGCCCACGAAGACCCGACTTTTATGCGCGAGGTCTTGTACAACCGCATGGCAAGCCGCCACACGCCGATTGCCAAAGCAAATTATGTGCGTTTGTACCTCAATAACGAAGACTGGGGAATTTATGCCAACATTCAAGCCGTTGACAAAACGTTTCTCAAAGAATGGTTCATGAGTAATGACGGCGCACGGTTCCGCGCAACGGTGGAATCGCAAACCAATACGGCACAGCCCGGCGGCGGTATGCCTGTTGGTGGTATGCCCACTGGTGGCGCAATGCCGGGTGGCTGGGGCGACGGCACGGCAGGCATGAACTATCTGGGTAATGATTCGGCAACGTACAAACGGTATTATGACCTCAAGTCCAGCGATATTTCGGATTCGTGGCAGAAACTTATTACTGCTTGCCAAACGTTGAGTACAGCCACAGCAGCCACGCTCAGCGCCGTAAAAACCACGATTGATGTTGACAAGGCTTTGTGGTTCTTGGCAGTCGAAAATATCTTTACCGATGATGACAGTTACGTGATGAAGGGCAAAATGGATTATTATGTGTACTACGAACCGGAAACCGGATGCACGATGCCGATTGAGTACGACGGTAATTCTTCGTTTCAAGCCGCAGCTGCCGCGAGTACTGCGTGGACTCCCTTCAAAAATGCAACCAACGTCAATTATCCACTTCTGCAAAAACTCCTGAGTATTCCCGAATACCGTCAGCGCTATTTGGCGCATTACCGCACAATTTTGCAAGAAACATTCACCGAAGCCAATGCAAACGCCATTATTGACGAATTGAACACGATGATTGCGTCCGAAGTGGCATCTGACACCAAAAAACTCTACTCCACAGCCCAATACACAAGCGGTGTTCCGGCATTGAAAAGTTTTGTGGCAACACGCCGAGCATTTTTACTTTCCAATGCTGAAGTCGCGCAAGTAGCGCCCGCAATAGCTTCTGCGCCATACTTCAATGCTGCTGGAAAAGAATCAACTGCTCCTGCGCCAAACGAGACCGTTTCGGTGCGGGCAAAAATAACGTCTGCAAGCGGTGTGAACAAAGTCAACTTGTACTATGCTTCCGGCGTTGTTGGCAATTTTACCACGGCGCAAATGTTCGACGACGGCGTACACAACGACGGTGCGGCAAATGACGGTGTATATGGCGGCACGATTCCGGGTTTTGCTGCCGGAACGTTTGTTCGTTATTATGTCGAAGCTGTTGCGAATAACTCGGCATTGTCCGCATCGTATATGCCTCCGGGAGCAGAGCACGATGTGTTTGTGTTCACCGTCAGTGCTGCCTCTGCTGCGGGTTCTTCAGCAAAGGGCGTTGTGGTGAACGAACTTGTGGCAAGCAACACCAACGGCGCAACGGACGAAGCGGGAGATTTTGAGGATTGGATAGAACTCTACAACACCAATGCGACAGCCGTGGATTTGAGCGGATTGTATCTGAGCGACAGCCCGACGAATCTTTTGAAATGGAAAATTCCTGCCGGCACGACCATTCCCGCAAACGGCTATTTGCTTATTTGGGCGGACGAGGAAGCAGCAGAGGGTCCGCTTCATGCAAACTTCAAACTCTCGGCAAGCGGCGAATCCGTCATTCTCTCCGATTCTACCTCCGCAATCATTGACCAAATTACGTTTCCGGCACAAACCGCGAACATGAGCTATGCACGGGTACCAAACGGTACGGGTGGTTTTGTGATTCAAACGCCGTCGCCCCGCGCCAATAACGGTTTGACTTCCACGAGCGTCCGCGATGTTGCGGGGCTGATAGAAGAACTGGTGTTGTATCCCGTACCTGTTTCCGGGATGCTGACAGCACAGTTCGGAAGCGATGTGCGGGGTAAAACGATTGAAATTTACAACGCCTACGGGCAGCTACTGCTTCAGGTGCAAGCTGAAAGCAGTACAGCTATCAACGTGGAAAATCTGCCGCAAGGCGTGTATTATCTGCGCTGCGGCGGAGTGGGGAAAAAATTCGTGAAGAATTAAGCCTATTTCCCAAAAGTAATCAGCACAAACGCCCGCCAAACCGAGATTTGACGGGCGTTTGCTGTTGAAGGATTGTGCTGAATTTTATGGTACAAAAACAATGCGCGTTTGTTCTGTTTTTTCTCCCGCCTCTATGCGCACGGTGTACATACCAGACGCATAGCGTGTAGCATCCAGCAATAGTGAGTATTCACCTGTACTGTGAGGTGAGTTTTGCAAAATTTCAATGGTCTGTCCTACAGAATTGACAAGCGAAATGCGCACGTTGCCGGACTCTTTCACGCGGTAACGCAGCGAACCGTGCTGACGCATGGGATTGGGTGAAACAAGAAGGGAAGCGGTTTTGGAAGGCGAGTTACTCACACTGGTTAGGGCATTCTGCAAACGATAAAAGCCTGAAGTGGAAGCTAAATAGAGATTCATACCATCACCGATAATTCCCGCTGCCCAGCCAACATCCGGCAAGCCTGTGTCGAAGCGTTCCCAAGAATTACCACCGTTTTGCGAGCGGAATACTTTTTCGCCCGTTGGTGTCAGACAGCACAAATAGAGCGTTCCGGCTACCGAAGTAAATGCTTTTGGGCGATAGACAGTTGACAACTTGGAGGATAAACCACTACTAACCGTTTGCCAAGTTGAACCATTATCAGTAGAGCGAAAAACACCCTGTTGGTTCATGGCAACCCAGACGGTATCATTGCTTACCACTATTCCACTGTATTGCGTATTTGTGGGAAAGCCATTTGCACCGCCTGTGACAATACGTTCCCACGTTGCGCCATTATCTGGGGAACGATACACGCCGCCGCCATTCACGCTCAAATGCTGAATGGCGAAGATGTAGCGGTCGTTTTGAGCAAGGTGCGCTATCCAGTTCTGATTGAGTGCTACCTTCCAAGTCACACCATTATCCTGCGAGCGCATCAAGCCGTCGAGACCGCCTGCAAGCAGTACTTCTCCGCGCGACATCATAACCTCCGCGTTGGGTGGTCGTGAATTGACCCATCCTGATTTGAGATGTCGCCATGTCGCGCCACGATCATCGGAACGAAGGATAAAATTAATTTCACCGGCAAAATAGGAATTGTTGTGTCGCACGATTGTAGAAGCAGGCGCTATAGCACCGCCGGCACGATTAGTGGCGGAGTTCACATAGACGGCTTCCCACGACATTCCTCTATTTGTTGAACGAAAGATACGATTATCACCGGTGGTAGCGAATATTGTTGTGCCGTCTTGGTCAAGCAGTACGTCGCGGAATTCAACGCCATTCATGCCATTATTACAAGGAGACCACGTTCCACCGCCATCGGTCGAGCGAAATATCCCGCATAACGTTCCCGCAAAAATCATACCTGTCTCTTCGCTTGCAGCCACGACAGTGCTACTGCTACCAGTGTATTCCAATTCCAAACCCTTGTTTGAATACTGCACATTCACTCCCTCGTCATTTGAACGGGCAATTCCTTTACTCTCTAATCCAAACATATTGCCGTTGTTCATGACATCAAAATCACGATTTGCCATAAATATCGTTTTTCCAAGCCGCGTAAAATTGGCAGAAGAACTTTGATACGAACAAAGCTGCCACCGTTTTTGCGTTTTATCCCAACGATAAATATTGGAGCTTAATTGTATCGAAACAAGCGCCGTTTCTCCTTCTCCGGGACTTACGTTGTAAATCGCTCTTTGCTGCACGGCTTCTCGTGAGCCTTGGGGAGTATATTCCAAACCATTGTTCATAGCTGACCACGTGCGACCTTGGTTGGTTGATACAAAAACACCGCTGGAACTTGTGCCAACAATAAGCGATTCACCAAGTCCGGCACACTGAGCGAGTGTTTCATTTTTCGGAAGCCCATCAGAGCTTTCTTGCCACGTTCTTCCTTGGTCATCGGAACGGTATATGCCACTGCCCGATGTGACAAAAAGCATGGTATTTCCCAAAAGACCGTTAGAGGCAAAAATGCGTCCCTGAAAAAAACGCTGTTCGCCATCATTTGGGTCTTTGTATGTTGGTAATCCTGAACTGACTGCTTGCCACTTATTTCCATTATCGTCAGAGCAAAAAAGTCCTCGGTCGGTGGAAGCAAATACTAACGAGGTAGTGCCTATCTTCGTTCCGCTCAGAGCAACAAAATAGTTTATGTTTTGGGGTAAGCCTTGCACAGCTTCCCATGTCGAACCGTTATCCAATGAACGGAATGCACCGTTGTAGGTCGCGCTGGCAAAAACTACCGAGCCTTGCGCATAGATATCTATTGCTTGACCGCCAAAAAGACCGCTATTTGATGCCTGCCAGCGTTGGGTTTGTCCGGTGGCGGTCATACAAAACGATACCATAAGCATTGTTACGGAGCAGATAAAAGACTTAATCATGGTAATTGTTTAGAAGAGGATATGGAAAAAACGAAATCGCCGGATATATCTATTCCCGATTTACTGTGCAATGACAAGTTGTACTTGTTGTATTTGCGCTCCTGTTTCTACGCGTAGCGTGTACACACCTGCTGCATAGCGCGTTGCATCGAATGGAAGCGCGTAATCACCTGCGTTGTGTACAGTTTCATGGAGAATTTCGACTGTTTGTCCCAAGGCATTGAGGAGCGAAATACGCACGTTCTCTGTTTTATTGAGCCGATAGCCGATAGTTCCCGTACCATGCGTCGGATTTGGAAAAGCAAGCATGGAATGCTCTTTCATAAACGCTACATCAGTGCTTACGTCAACGGCTTTTTCGATACTTGTGGAATATAATCCGTTGAGTGTTCCGATATAGAGCGAAGTATTATTACGGGCAATAGCATTGACAAAGGTTCTCTCCGGTAAGCCGCCGATAAAGCTATGCCATGTAGCGCCCATATCGTTTGAACGAAAAATGCCGGGTGTGTTAATCGCAAATGCAAACAGTGTTGTCTTATTCAGTGCGAATAATGAAGTAAAGGCAAGCGGAGTTGTACCCGTCGCGGAAGTCCATGAATCAGCGTTGTCATCGGAACGAAATATTTTCTGTCCTGCTGTCTGCACAAAAATATAGGAGCCAATAGTAGTCAATGCCTTTACACCATCAGAGAATATCTGTTGCAGATTTGTCCATGTTGTTCCGTTATCTTTTGAGGTAAATAATTGCCCTGCATCGGTGAGTGCAAATAAAGCACCACCGGATGAGACGATGTCTCGGAAGGGAACTTCGGGTAAATTTGTCAAGCGTTGCCAAAATTCTGCGGTTGGGGAAAAATATATGCCATTCACGGTAGCTGCGTAGAAACCGCCCGATGCACCGTAGAGTTTGCTCACTACTCCCGGGGAGGGCAGAGCTTGCCATGTTTGTCCGTCATTGGTTGAGCGTAGTAGTTCACCAAATCGTGTACATAAGAGAGTACCGACCGTATATGTAAGAGAACCAATATGTCCGATTATTCTTTCATCAAGTCGGGGTTGGAAAACAGGAGTTGATATTCCTGTGCTTGAGGTTCGGATTATCCGTGTTTCCATACCCAGCAGAATGCTTTTTTCCATAGCGCATATCGTTCTTATGTCATGTGCCCGCAAACCGCGAGAAGCAAATTGCCATGCTTGTCCTTTCTCCATCTTGAAGACTCCGCCCGGTGTCCCGATAAAGACAGTTGTCGTATTTGCGGCAATATAATTTGCTATCCCAAAAGTAATTTGCGGGTCAAGCCCTAATGATAATTCACTCCATGATATACCGTTGTCTGGGGAGCTAAAAACTATAGGAGCTTGACGCGACATACTCCCCCCGCCAATAAGGAAAAGGTTGGGTACGGATTCCGTAATATCTGTCGGGTTTATGCCAGATGGTGGAAGTCTTTTTTGCCATTTCATCGTTTCGAGAGATAAAGAATAAAGTGAGCCGCCTGTACTCATAATAACAATATGCTGTTGAGTAGCTTTCATAGTTTTAATCTGTTCAAAATCAGAGATACCGATGTCGCCGGACGGCTTCCATGAAGCACCATTATCATCGGAGTAAAAGACTGCTTTACCCCGGGCAAGGAATATCTTTCCGCTATGAGATGCTAATCCCGCAAGCGGGGAATTTAATGAAGCAATGGAGGAAAATGGCAGGTTCGTTACTTCATCCCATGATTGCCCATCGTTATTGGAACGATAAAGTTTGGAATTTTGCTCCCTAAATACGAATAATGTATTTCCAAAAGATAATAATCGAAAAGGGTAGTAATAATCATTTGCCATCATATCGGCTCTGAGATGAGAAGGCGACCAGCTGTTTCCGTTATCGTAAGAGCAAAGTATATCATTATGATATGTTCCCGCAAACAGGGCATTATGATGTCTGACGATTGAGCTAATGCGTATTTGCTGCTCTTGAATAGTATTGCCGAATGAAACTTGCTGCCATGAATTTCCATTGTCAAGCGAACGAAAAAGGCTTAGAGATGTACCCGCAAGTGTTACGCTGTCATCGGCAAAAAGAGACCAGACCATGCCGCCATCAAAAAGGGCATCTTCGGACGGTCTCCACGTATCCGTTTGCGAGTACAAGCGAAGGGGGACACCAATGAAATATAATCCGAGTACAGCCGAGACAATTATTGTAGCGAAAGTGTTTGCGGTAGGCATAGATGTTGTAAGAAATTTATTCATTTATTTGGCAGGTTATGTTGGCAGTCATGCAAAATAACAAGTTCGGGCATTAGCAATGACGAATGCCCGAACTTTGCATGAGCAAGTATTACACGATTCCTATAGTATAAGTGTTGTCCTGATTACTGCTTCACAAATCGAACTTGCTGATTTTGATTTACTGATCGGGTTTCGAGAATATACATTCCTGTTGGAATATCGGAGACGGGCAGAACGAGGTGGTTTTCACCAGCATTCATACTACATTCTGCTTGATACAATACCGAACCGAGCATATTGATGATACGGACGTTGGCTTGCTCCGTCTGAGAAGCAAATACCTGAAGAGTCAAGCGGTCTTGAGCAGGGTTCGGATATACACGAGAAGGCGAAAGAGATTGCTGTGATGCAACACCTGTAGAAAAATTTGCCCCGACCGCTGCTTGTGTTACGGTAAATACTTGCTTGAACGAAAAATCATTAGGTAATGTGTCACTAAGTACGTGAAACGTTCCCGTTCGTGAAGTTGTCCCGAGATTTGGTTCTACCTTCAGTTTAAGTTCTGCCGTGCGACGTATTCCTGTTTCTAAACCTGTCGGTTGAACATCCGACACAGTTAACCACGAATTTTGAGAGAAGGCTTTCCACGCAATGTTGGAAAAAACATGGAACGTTGCATCTGTGTTAGCGGAAGGAACCGAGATTGCATTTGCACCATTTGTACCTATGTCAACAGCAAGTAGGCCAACACCGCCCAAATCGAAAAATTTTCCCCATGTAGTACGTGTTAAGCCAGTTGGCGAAGATATTGTACCCGTTGTCGTTGTGGACTGCGCAAAAGCAGAAATATGAGCTCCTAAAAAAAACATTCCAAGAAATGCAAGGGAAAAGAAGCGTGAGGTTTTTGATGAAGTAGGCATAATGTTATTCTGGAAAAATGTTCTGGAAAAATTTGGCAATTTTAATTAGACTGGATGAGAGTTAATTAGAGGTAAGTATTTTCATCACAGCCTACATATAGGAAATATCAACTTTTTGAGATGCTACGACCGACCCTTCTTCACTAACAAGGTAAATAAGGCAGTCTCTATAAATCAAACCTGATTGTGCTGTTAATCCAAATGAAGGAATTTGTACAATCACTTGGGTGTCGCTTTCGATTCGGAAGTTCGCAGCTTCTCTGTAACCATAAAATTTATAGCCGTATGCAGGGTTAGCAAATGCTTCTGCAACATTACAGCCGTATTCCAAGGGAGAGGCGGCGATGAAAATCTTGCGAATGGATGAAAAACCAGTACCTTTCAAGATAATATCCGTACCTGTTTTTCCTTCAATTGGCTTACTGTAGGATTTTCCAATGGTCGGGGTAATCGAAGTGACAGTAAACAATATCTGCTCCGATGGAAGGCGTTGTGCAATGAAATCCTGCTCGCCCAATGCCTTACCCAGTGATAGGGTACGGACTCTTCTTGAGGGTGGAAAAAAACGATAACCGTTCTTAAATGGTTGGACAATAAATTCTTCAGCAAAATCACCCAAATACCCAACACTGTACCAACCGCTGCCAAAGCGGCGATCCATCTCTGTTTGAGCGGTTGTTCGGCGGTAATTTCGGGTTAGATTTTCTATGCTGAAAACTACACTGTCCAAAGGATGTTCATCCACCGTAACTTTTCCCAAAAACATCTTTTCGCTATAAGCAAATTGAGCATTGGGAGCTTTACTTATTCCCGATTGGGTTTTTACCTTTACCGTTTTCAATCCAAGGTCTAATCCGTACCGATATAACTGACCAGAAGAAAGTTTGGTACTGTTGCCCGGAACCGAAGCTATGATTCTTGTTGGACTTTCTACCACGATAGAATCAAAGGGAATAGAATCCAGTAATACCTGTTGTACATTGATAAAGTTTTTTCCCGTAATGATAATTCTATCGCCCATCCAGCCATATTTGGGGGTGAAGTCTATAATTTCCGGCTGTTTTGTTTCTGTTGGTACTGACAAGCCCGTTGCAATTACTTTCCTGTCAGTATTGATGTCCGTAACCTGTTGGCAGGCGCACAGAGTAAGCGCCAGTGCCAAGAGCATCTGCATTGTTTGAGGAATGTGCTTAACCATGATGTAGTCGAGTGAGATTAAACGAGAAAAGAGTTATATGTTGAAATACAACCGAGATGCGGATGAAAATAAGGTGTAGAGAGGTTCTGCTGAACTTATAAGATGGGGAAAATTGGAAATTATTTTCCCCATCGTAGAACGGATGAAGCGCATTGTAAGGATCAAGTAATGCACTTCATTGTGCGGTTTATGGTTGTTCAACCTTTAGAAGACGAACGGAAAAGGTTGAAACACCAGCAAGCGCTACTTTACCATCATTAGTTGATTTTGCAGCCTTGACTCGCACGGCAAGGAAGTATGAAGCCCATTGTGTGGCATTAGGATTGGTGCTGGATTGAGAGAGTCTGTCAATATACTCCTTGAAATCAGTACTGTTCAGCGTGACACTATTCGTACCAGGAGCAATTGATTTAATGATTGGTGTTACTCTGTAATCATTGGAGTAGAAGAGTACTTCTGTTTCTGCCCCTTCTTCTGCAGGTTTGTCGAGTTGGATGGTCAAGTTTTCCGATGCTTTTATTGTTGTATTGTCGTTAGCGGATGTAATACGGCGCGTTTCCGGAATAATGATATTGTTATCATTCAAACTGAGGTCGTTCAAGGATACATTGGCAGAAAGTTTATCTGTTGCTGCAATCGGCGGAGCCCACAACAAACTAAAATTTACGAGTTGCCTATTTGCTCCTGTTGCAATGGAAAAATCTTGACCATTGAGATTGATTTTTCCGGCAATATAACCGTACGGTACATCACGTACCAGTTTCTCTAAGCCTGCATTAGGAGTAAAATCACCTTTGAAATTCATTGTGACGTAAGTCGTACCGTTTGTTGTCGCAACCATCCGCTCAAGTTGTAATTTTACATCAGGTTCTTTGCCTTGAAGGGTTGCAACGGCTGTCAGCCCCCCGGAATTCCGCCATATAACATCGGGAGTAATGGTGCGTGCTGTGTCAATGTTTATGGGTGATTGGCAGGAAGTCATTGCCAAGAGAGCCATGAAAAGCGAGAGTGCAAAAGCCAGTACGAGGGAAGTTTGTAATGCCGCTTTTCGGCGAATGCTCCTTTCATCGGTGTAAGATGCAGGAAGAGGCGAGGCGAAGATTTGATGATTCGTGTTCATGATTGTTAAAATTGAAATGTGTTCAAGATTATTTCGAGTAATAAGCATTTGTTGACCTGAACTGCTCCTGCAGCAGTAGCTACGATGCTGCACGGGCGGTTACAACGAGTGGAAAAGCATATCAAACGGTTAGGTGAAAAGAGTGAATCAGATTAGAAGCGAATGGAAACACCATAGGTGAAACCAATATTTTGTGTCGGGTACCATGTGCCTTGATGTCCGTAAACAATCGCACTTGCTTCCGCACCAAGTAAGAATTGTGTTCGGTTGTCTGGAGCAAACCGCACACCAAGCATGGCGCGTCCCGTCAGCCCCACGTCCGCACCGCCCAGAACAGTGTGGACAAAAGGCGTGAGCATACTTTCGGGGAAGAGCGTGTAGCGATATGCCACACCTGCCCATGAAAGCGTCGGGTTTTGCTCAATGATAAAAGGGATTCCTTCGTTGTTGCGGGAGCGGAAGGTCTGGAAATACGCTTCCTGTCCGGCTTCGATGCCGATTTCGTGGTGTGACGCAAGGCGATAGAGTGCGCTGATTGCCGTGTTCGGCGCAATGGCGAGTGCTGCATTGGAGCCGATGGTCGCCTGTGGAACAGACCGTGAGCGGATGCCGCGTACACCAAGCGTGAGATTGTTATACCAGTCGCCTGTTTTGGGCGTTTCATTTGGATTGCTTTGCGGCGCTTGCGGCAAGGGCGGTGTCATTGCGGTTTCCGTGGGTGCTGTCGTCGTCGTCGGCTTCGTCTCAGCGTTTCGTTCTGCCGTAAGGCGCTTGTTTTCTTCGCGGGCATCGTGTAGGGCACTTCGGAGTTCATCGGTCAATGCTGACATTGTTGCTTGGAATTGAGCGAACTCACGTTGAAGCCCGTTCTGAAAATCGTTGGTAGCGGCAGATGTTTGGCTACCCGTGTGATAATGATGAACGACTTCTCGCATAACCCGCACTGTGTCTCGCGTTTGCACGGACGACGCATTAAAATTTGCCGCAGAGGCATAACCGCTTTGAGGTGGAATCGTTCCGTTGCTGTTAAATCCCGTACTCATACTGCCGCCAAAGGTGCTATTGCCGTAGGGACGCAGAAAGAAAAAGAAAAGTAATCCCGTGAAAAGTGAGGTAGCAAGCGATGAAAGCAAAACCTCGCGCCACAATACTCGTTGAACAATCGGAGCGGCAGCCGCGATAACTGTCTCTGCTATTGGAGCATTGGGAATCTGCACAGACGGTACTTGCACAGGAGGCGTTGGAATTGGTGCGCTTGCGCCAAAACCAAGTCGTGCAAAAATTGCATCTCTGGCTTCGGGCGGCGGCATAAAGGCTTCGGTGTCGCTTTGCACGGCGCGTTTGATGCGCAGAAGCTGTTGCATTTCGGCTCGAAGGTCAATGTCTTGCGCAAGCGCGTGAAAAAGTGATTCCTGATGCTCTCCGGCGAGTGTGCCGTCAAGAAAGTCGTGGAGGAGTTCGGAGTAATTCATGGTCGTACTATGATGTTGAGTTTTGAATGCTGAGTGTTGGGGCGAAGTATTTACGAGCGCTCTAAATCCTGCAAGTAGGGCATTAGAATTTGTCTGAGCTTTTGTTTCGCACGGAAGGCGCGTGTTTTTGCAGTTGCCTCGTTTGTGCCGACTATGTCGCCGATTTCTTGGTATGAGAGTCCGTCATATTCTCGAAGAACAAATGCCTCGCGGTGTTCCGCGTCCAGAAGATCAAGTGCAAGACTGATGAGATTCAGCAATTCACTCTCTTCATAAGATACGCCGTGCGCAGGTGCGGGCAATTCCAGTCCATCCAATGCCGTTGTGGGGCGCGTGTCGCGTTTGTGATTGAGACAGAGGTTTCGTGCTATTGTCAGCAAGAAACCTGCTACATTGGTCATGCTTCGTTCTTCCGAAGCGCTTTTGTAAAAGCGAATGAAGGTGTCCTGAAAAACATCCCGTGCCTGGTCTTTATTGCCCAGCACCTTCAGACAATAGGCGTAGATGCGGGCGGAATACCGATTGTACAACTCGTTAAAGGCGTACTCGGCATCCGATGCGCGTTTACAAATGCGCTCAAACAGTTCTGCATCTGTGGTCGAAGAATAACCCATATCTCTCAAATGTTGCTTTTGAACAATTTCCTGCATCATTGCGTTTCTATTAGGAGTAACCCACGCTTTTGAAAATCGTTTCAAATTTTTTGCAAAATTCTGCAATATAGTACGCAAAGCAAGTTTTGAAGCGGTTTGTAGTGCGATAGTTGCTGCACAAGAATATAGAACATTGAGAAGGAATATTCGACACGTAAAGAATATTTGGTGAAAAATAATTTTTTTGCAACTTGCGACCATATAGTCGCGTATAGATAGTCGCTACCAATCAGTCACAATATCAAAAACTTCGTTATGATAGCTTTAACAACATTTACCAATCTTCCTCAAGACCGACAGGAAGCCATTGTCATGGCGGCGGCGGAAGAATTTGCTTTCAAAGACTACGAAAGCGCCTCGCTTTCGGAAATCATCAAGCGTATTGGCATTGCCAAGGGCAGTTTTTATCGGTATTTCGATAGCAAACTTTCTCTTTACCGCTATGTGCTGAACTATGGCATACAGCTTCGCCTCAAGCATGAAGGCAGTATTTTGAAGGAAGAGCAGGGCGATTTTTTTGAACTACTCGTTAGGAATTTTCAAGAAAAGCTCGCCTTCGACCTGAAGTATCCACTCTTTGGTGCGCTCTCCTATAAAGCGCTTCAGGAGCAGCACGAGGAAGTGCGGGAAACGCAGAAGGAACTACGCAATCAGATTGTGAGCGTCGTCGTACAAATGCTTGAAATGCAACAAAAGCGCGGTGTTATTCGCGCTGATATTGACACACAGCTCATGGCGCACTCCATTTTTCATCTCCAAGCCGGAATGTATGATTACCTTTCCTATCGCTTCGGTATTGACATTCGAGCTAATATCCGTGAGCGAAAGCCGATTGTGGAGCTGGGAAAAAAACAGGTGCTGAAAGTAGCGGAAGAACTGGCTTCCATGCTAAAAATCGGAATGATAACCAATACGAAAAACACCCATACTAAACGAAAAAGGACGTAAGAATGAACATCATTCAAACACAAAATCTCACCAAAAAATTCGGCTCCTCAACAGCTGTCGAAGGGCTTTCACTGACGGTTGCCAAAGGGGAAATCTATGGTTTTTTGGGGCTGAACGGTGCCGGGAAAACAACGACAATTCGTATGTTGCTCGGCATGATTTCTCCCACAAGCGGCTCCATTACGCTCTTTGGCAAAGATCTCGCCCGCAAGTCGGACATCTGGAACGACGTGGGGTACATGGTCGAAACTCCGCACGCATATCCCGACTTGTCCGTGTGGGAGAATTTAGAAATCATCGCCCGCCTGCGCGGTATTTTTAGCAAGAATGCTGTGAATGACGTGATTGAGCGCCTGCATCTCACACAGTACCGCGACAAACAAGCGAAGCACCTCTCACTTGGCAATGCGCAACGTCTGGGGCTGGCAAAAGCGCTCATGCACAAACCGAAATTGTTGCTATTGGACGAACCTATCAATGGCTTAGACCCCGCAGGAATACTTGAGGTACGGGAAATGCTGCAAGAATTGGCACTGAATGGCACAACCATTTTTCTTTCGAGCCATATTTTAAGCGAGATGGCAAAACTTGCAACGCGCATCGGGATTATTCACGCGGGAAGGCTCCTGACGCAAGTGCTGACGCAGGATTTGGAAAAACACCTCCACAAAACGCTTTTGCTTGGTACGCGCAATAATGTCGCCGCGCTGGAACTCTTGCACAGAAGCGGCTTTCAGGCGACGATGAACGGAGATACGTATTTGCACAGCACCGATGCCCGCGCTCTTGCACATCCCGAAGCACTCGCCACGCTCTGCGTGCAGGCACATCTACCACCCCAGCATTTATCGGTCGTTGAAGAAGATTTGGAACAGTTCTTTTTACGAACCATTCACGGAAGCGCTGTTTAAACTCAGATTTTTTATTCAATATTTCAATACAACAACCATGACTTCTCTATCCTTTCCCAAACAATTCTCGCAAGCATTTCTCGCCGAAGTGCTCAAAAACAAACGTTCACCTATCACGTGGATCACCTTTCTCGTCTTTGCACTTGCGCCGCTCATGGGCGGTCTGTTTATGCTTATTTTGCAGCATCCGGAGATGATGCCCCAAGCCGGAATGATGAGAAACAAAGCCGCCGCGATGTCTATGACGGCAGAATGGAATTCCATGTTTATCATGCTCACGCAGTCTGTCGGCGTTGGTGGGGTGATGATGTTTGGGTTTGTCGCCGCGTGGCTTTTCGGACGGGAATACTCCGACGGCACAGCAAAAGACCTACTTGCGCTTCCTGTTTCGCGCTCCGCTATTATCAGCGCAAAATTTTTGGTCTATGCTCTCTGGTGCATGGCTCTTGCTGTCTCGAATGTTCTACTGGGCGTGGGAATTGGCGCGGTGCTGCAATTACCCAATTGGAGTGCCGTAGGGGTGCTTGAGTATGGAAGCATTTATGCCGGAACGGTCTTGCTGACGATGCTGGTAGATATGCCGATTGCGCTTTTTGCGCTGTGGGGCAAAGGCTACATGGCTCCGCTAGGCTTTGTCGTTATGACGATTGTTTTTTCGCAAATCATTGCTGCGGTGGGCTTCGGAACGTATTTTCCGTGGGCGATTCCGGGCTTATTCAGTGGAGCGGCGGGCGAAATGAAAGCGGGTCTCAATGTGGCGAGTTATACAATCGTTGTTATGACGGGATGTATTGGCTATGGAACGGCGCTGTGGTACTGGAATGTGAGCGACCACGTGCAGTGAGAAGCGGAAAGTGCTTACAAGAACTTCAAAAAAAATTCTCTGAAAACATCCTAAAAAATACCCTGCGAAGCCCGTCCGTACTGCATTTCCTGAGAATTTGATGCTTGGGTGTGGATGGTAAGCGGGAACTGGTTGTGCGAGCTTGTCGGCTGAAAGGGTGTGTGTTCAAGAAGCCATTGTTTCTGCGGTTCTACAAGTGCTGCCAGTAAAAGTGATGCGTTGTGATGCGTGTGAGGTAGTAAAATTGAGGGTTGCATACTGAAAGTGAGATTGTGATACATTCGTTGAAGCGCTGCGGAAGTAGTGCGCTTACTATGCTTATACGGTACTCAACAACAAACGTTCCAAAAAAGTTCGCTTTAAGCGAATTATTATTTGGAACGTTTGAAGAGATTGAAAGTTTAATTTCTAACTTTGAACCGCCGACTCCAACAATGTGAGTGTTCCTGAGTTGGCATCCAGTTCCGCCTGAATACCGATAGGGTAGGTGTATTTTTGCGGGACGTGCCCGAACTGCAAGCCTGTTACAATAGGAATACCAAGCCCACCAAGCCTGTCGGCAAGCACTTCTTGGACAGTAAACGAATGGGCAGTGTCTTCGGCATCACATTTGGTAAATTGCCCGATGGCAATGCCTTTGCAGGATTGAAGTTTGCCGGCAAGCAAAAGCTGTGTAATCATACGGTCTATGCGATATGGCTCTTCAGTTACATCCTCAAAAAAGAGAAGAGCGCCTTTGGTGCTCACCTCAAGCGGTGTTCCCGTCGTGGCGGCAAGCAGCGTAAGGTTTCCGCCGATAAGCCGTGCCTGTGCTTTGCCCGGCGTGAGCGTTTTCCAGCCTTCGGTGGGCGGCATTACTATTGGTTCAAACGACTTTGTTTTGCCGGATTCCTTTGCTGTACTAGCGTTTGCTGTGGTAACGGTAAGAAAACTTTTTTCCGTGAACTCGTGCCACGGAGCCAATGCGCCCGGACCATGAAAGCAGACCAGCCCTGTTCGTTGGTGAATGGTGTTGATAAGCGCCGTAATATCGCTGTAGCCTGCAATAATTTTGGGGTGCTTGCGAATGGAAGCGTAATTGAGCATTTCCAGCATACGCATCGTGCCGTAGCCGCCCCGTGCGCAAATAATGGCATCAACGGCAGGATTTTCCACCGCTGCCATAAATTCCGCTGCCCGTTCTTTATCTGTTGTAGAGAAGTACCCAAGCTGTTTTCCCGCATTTGCGCCCAACTGTACTTTGTAGCCGAGTTTTTCCAAATACGCTTTTCCTGCTTCCACTTCTTCCATTTTTGTCCATCCGGCAGGGAAGGTGAGACCAATCGTCATGCCGCTTTGGAGTGCTTTGGGTTTGATGAGTTTCGGTGTTTTTGCTGAAAGTGATGAGGTTTTCTTATTTGATTGGGCAAGAGTGCTAACGGGGAGTGTGGCTGCGGCAAGCGTGGCTGCGGCAGTGCGGAAAAGATTGCGACGCGATGGGTTCATGGGGGAGCGTACAAAAATGTGTAACGAAAGTACCCTCAAGTGGGCATTGAATGAATGTTCGTAAAATACAAAAACTTCAGTGCTTCATCGGCACATTTCTGAGATTGAGCCAAGCATCGGTGCAGAAAATTCATACTCACCACTCCAAGACCCGAAAACAAGATTCGATAATCTCTTGCGTCAATAACCTTGTAAAACGGCTTTCGGACTCAGTTTCTACTCTTCACATCAAAAAATATGACGCAAACAACTCTTCCACAGTCAGTTTCCATACGGCAGCATGAAATTATGACTGATTACCTGCGCGAACTGGACAAGCATTTATGCGCGGTGGAGCAAGGAAACGTTGAAGAAATGTATGACATTAAGGATTTTGCCGAGATATTGCATATTCATCCGCGTCATCTCAGCAATACTATCAAGCACGCCACGGGGCGCTCTCCATGCGATATTTTCGAGTATCGTTTGATTGATGTCGCAAAAAAACTTCTGACTGAAACACGTCTTCCCATTGCTGAAATTGCTACCCGAATGACCTACGACCCCTCAAATTTCACTAAGTTTTTCAAACGCTACGTTGGCGCTACACCAAAGCAATTTCGTGAGACGGTGCATCAAGAATCCCAAAAAACTGAACCTCTCACCATTTAATCTGAACGTATCACCATTTGTTTAGACAGAAAATGTGCGAAGTTTGTACTGTTCATTTTTACTCACCAATCACATACTTTGTACAGATATGAGCACACCTAAAATTGCACTCGTTACAGGCGGCAGTCGGGGTCTTGGTAAAAATATGGCACTCGCCCTTGCGAAGCAGGGAATTGATGTCATTCTGACCTATCGCTCACAAAAAGCAGAAGCCGAAAGCGTTGTTGCGGAAATAACAGCGTTGGGGCGTAAGGCGCTTGCACTGGAGTTGGATATGGCAAATCTCGCATCGCTGGATGGCTTTTTGCAGCGCGTGCGTGAGAATTTACAGCGCGTGTGGGGAGTCAGCACGTTTGACTTTCTTATCAATAATGCAGGTGTCGGTGCGACAATCCCGATAGCTGCGGCGACGGAGCAGGATTTTGATACTCTCTTGAACATTCATTTCAAGGGCGTGTACTTCCTGACACAAAAATCACTGCTAATGATGAACGACGGCGGGCGCGTCATCAACGTTTCTAGTGGTACGACCCGATTTGCTATTCCCGGATATTCGATGTATGCTTCCATGAAAAGTGCCGTTGAGACCTTTACCAGATATTTGGCAAAAGAAATCGGGCAGCGCGGAATGGCAGCAAATATCGTGGCTCCGGGTGCTATCGAAACGGACTTCAATGGTGCTGCGGTTCGGAATAATCCTCAGATGAAAGCCTTCCTAGCTTCACAAACGGCACTGGGAAGAGTGGGCGAAGCGGATGATATTGGCGGCGTGGTCGCATTCCTCTGCACCGAAGGCGCACGATGGATAAACGGGCAGCGCATTGAGGTTTCGGGCGGCATCAATTTATAGATTGTAAGAACCCGCTAAAAAAAAATGAAGCACTCTTCTCGGACTAAGCTGTTTCGAGAAGAGTGCTTTGTGTTGGTCGGTAGATAAATGGCGATGTGAATACTTCAGGTATGGTTATTTCCAGCCGCCACCCAGCGCTCTGTACATATTGACCTTCGCATTTAATTGCTTCATCTTGATTTCAATAATTTCCGTTTTTGATTCCAATGCCTCTCGTTGGGTAAGCAATACTTCGCCATAATCTGCTTTGGCAGAATTGAACAAGTTATTGGCAATGGTAATAGATTGAATTAAAATATCAACTTCCTTGCTTTTCGTTTCATAGCTTTTGCTAAAGTTATCAATTTTTGCAAGCTGATTGAGCACATCAGTATAAGCTCGTAAGATTGCCTGCTCATAATTATAGACAGCTTTGATTTGTTCGGCAGTTGCCGAATTGTATTCAGCTTCAAGGGCATTTCTGTTGATGAGAGGTGCTATTAAATCTCCTGCCAAATTGTAGAGCAGGGACTCAGGATTGATTAAGAAGGTAGGGTTAAAAGCCTGAAATCCTATTCCGGCTTTGATTCCTAATGAGGGATAAAAATTGGCTTTTGCCACTTCTACGTCAAGTTTTGCCGCCGCCAGCTCAAATTCTGCTTGCCGAATATCGGGGCGATTACTCAAGAGTTGCGAGGGGATTCCGGCTTGAAGAGAGTCAATTTTGAAGTCTAAGAATTTATCGGAGCTTCTTGCTATGGGTTTTGGAAACCTTCCGGTCAGGAAGTTAATACGGTTTTCGGTCTCCACTATTTTTTGTTTAATAGCAAATTGCCGATTCTGCGTATTGAGCAACTGTGCTTCAAAGCGATTCACCGCTAATTGAGAAACTTTAGCAAATTCCTTTTGCTGCTTTACCACTTTGAAAGCGCTAGATTGAATTTCAATATTCTGGTCAATGATGCTGAGTAAGTTGTCCAGCGCCATCAATTCATAATAAGCATCGGCAATTTCTGCAATTAAATGGGCTACCATAAAGTTTTTGCCCTCAATGCTTGCTAAATACCGCGATACGGCAGATTTCTCGGCATTGTGCAGTTTTCCCCAGATGTCAATTTCCCATGATACCGTTGCTCCAACAGTTAAATCTGTAAGTGGTTTTGGGAAAGCAGTTCCGGGTGCAATTTCGAGTTGCTCTTCCACAGCACCTAATCTGGTGTATTTTGCAGTTTTATCGCCCCCCGCACCGACACCAACATTCAGAAAAGGCAAATATGCACCTTTTCTGGCTGTGATTACATTATTACGCATTTCGATTTCCTGAAGAACGATATTGAGCTCCTGATTATTCTTGAACGCAGTATCAATCAGTGCCGTCAGGTTATTATCGGCAAAGTATGCTCTCCAATTCAGATTGGCAACATTGAGGGTGTCCTGACTATTCGTATATCGTTCAGGCACAGATTTGTTTTCATTTCTCACTGCATTCTGAGGAGTTGTGCAACTCCAAAGTGGCAAGAGAATAGAAACAGCAACGATTGTAAGGTTATGGAATGATTTGTTTTTCATTTGCCCTTCCTTTTTCGGTCAGCTATTTTTAACAGTATATCCAGTTTTTGAACTCTTTTTACCAATGGTGCTCTCGGTTTGCGGTGCACAAAATCTTCGGTAAGCGGGCTTTCATCTTCTTCCTGAATTAATTTCTTGCCTTCCGACCATTTGCCAACGGTGTAATAAAGCCCGGGTATGATAATCACACCAAGAATTGTCCCAATTAACATCCCGCCGAGAGACGATGAGCCTATGGTTTTGTTACCGACAGCCCCGGCTCCCGTTGCTCGCACGAGTGGAATGAGTCCGGCAATAAATGCGAAGGAGGTCATGAGAATAGGGCGAAAACGCACTTTTGCTCCTTCTATGGCAGCATCTAAAACGGATGCTCCCTGGGCGTGTTTTTGTGAGGCAAACTCTACAATCAATACGGCGTTTTTGCCCAATAGACCGACGAGCATAATCAAACCCATTTGGGCATAAATATCATTTGCCAGTCCCATGAGTTTTAATAACAGGAATGAACCAAATACGCCTGCGGGCAGTGATAACACAACCGCCAAAGGAATGATAAAACTTTCGTATTGCGAGGCTAAGACCAAATAGACGAACACCAATACGACAATGAAAATATACACGGCTTCGTTGCCTCGGCGTGCTTCGTCGTATGAAAGTCCTTCCCACGCAATATCATATCCTTGTGGCAATGTTTGCTTTGATACTTCCTGTATCGCTTTGATGGCATCGCCCGTGGTGTAGCCTTTCGCAGGCACACCGCGAATGGAAGAGGATGTGTATAAATTATACCGCGTTATTTCATTTGGACCTTGCGTTTTTCTGAGGCTCATAAATGACGAATACGGAACCATTTCGCCGCGATCATTTTTGATAAACAGATTTAATATGTCACTTGGCAGCTTTCTGTATTCGGGGGAAGATTGCGTATAAACCTTAAAGAACGTATTGAAACGGGTAAAACCTTGCTCGTAGGTACTGCCAATTAAGATATTGAGATTTTCCATAGCTTTGCCGATGGAAACCCCTTTTTGCATTGCTAATTGATTATCAATAATCAATTCGTATTGCGGATAGTTGGCTGCGTAAAAAGTGAATAAACCCGTAAGCTCTTTTCGCTTTTTTAAGGACTCCATAAAGTCTTTATTCACTTTGTCAAATACCTGATAATCTACGGTACTGCTTTTGTCCAGCAATCGTAACGAGAAACCGTCGGAAGAACCATAGCCCGGAACAGCAGGAGGCTCAAAGTATTCAATGATAGAACCAAAGTCTTTTGTTTTTTCTTCCAACTCTTCGATTATCTCTTTGACCGTATGTTTTCTATCATTCCAATCTTTTAAGTTTATCAAACACGTACCTGCGTTTGAACCTCTACCTTCGGTGAGTATTTCGTAACCCGCCAAAGATGTTACCGATTGAATATCTTTTATCTCCTCGGCGACGTGTTGTAGTTTTTGTGATACTTGGTTTGTACTCTCCAACGTGCTGCCGGGCGGTGTTTGGATGATGGCATATATTTGCCCTTGATCCTCGTTGGGAATAAATCCACCGGGCAATATTTGATTTACTCCTAATGTACCAAATGCAAATGCTGCCAATAACCCAAAAGTAATAAACCTACGATTAACGATGCGAGTCAGCAAGCCTGTGTATTTTCCTGTCAGCCATTCAAATTTGCTGTTAAACCAGTCAAGGAATACCGTGATGGGAGTTTTTCGTTTGTGTTTGCCGTGATTACTTTTGAGCATCATTGCACAAAGCACAGGAGTAAGCGAGAGTGCTACGACACCCGAAAGAATAATAGAACTTGCCATGGTAATCGAAAACTGGCGATAGAACACGCCCACGGGACCAGTCATAAAAGCAATAGGCACAAATACGGAGGTCATCACCAGCGTAATAGCAATGATGGCTCCGCTGATTTCGCCTAATACTTTTTTGACTGCGTTATAGGGAGAGATGGGTTCTTCCTCCATTTTTGCGTGAACGGCTTCCACGACCACAATAGCATTGTCAACCACGATACCGATTGCCAGTACCAGCGCAAACAGGGTAATGAGGTTAATCGTTAAGCCAAACAACTGCATGAACACAAACGCGCCCACAAGCGAAACCGGAACTGCAATGATGGGTATCAGCGTAGAACGAAAATCACCTAAGAAGAGATACACGACTAATGCCACCAGTATAAATGCCTCAATAAGGGTGTGCATTACTTTTTCAATAGAGGCATCCACAAATTTGGACACATCGTAATTGATTGCATAATCCATGCCCGGCGGGAAGTCCTTTTTTAACTCTTTGAGCTTCTCTTTGGTGTCTTCAATTACTTTGCTTGCGTTCGTGCCAAAGTTTTGTTTGAGAATAATTGAGGCGGATGGGTCGCCGTCTTTATTGGAGTAAATGTCAAAAAATTCGCTTCCCAGTTCTACATTTGCTACATCTTTTAGTTTTAGAATCTCGCCGTTGGGATTCGCTCTAATGATGATATTTTCATACTCTTCCGGGGTATTGAATCGCCCTTTATAGGTCAAGGTAAATTCAAGCGATTGTGCATTTTGACCGGAGGCTTGCCCCAATCTTCCCGGGCGACCGATAACACTTTGCTCCGACAAAGCGGTCATCACTTCTTCTGTTGAAACATTATATGCACGCATACGGTCGGGCTTTAGCCAAACACGCATAGCGTAGGTGCGACTACCCAGAATTTGCGCACGTCCCATGCCGCTTATGCGCTGCAACTCAGGAAGAATACGCACATTGGCATAGTTAAATAAAAACTTTTCGTCTGCATTTTTATCCTTGCTGAAGAGATTCACATACATGAGCATACTGGGCTGTATGGGCGTAATGATGATACCTTCACGTTGCACCAGTGGCGGTAGATTGTTCGTGATGGCATCAATTCTTGTCTTGACATTCACCACAGCCGCATTGGGGTCGGTGTCGGGTTCAAAAACAATTTGTACGGTCGCCTCGCCCGCGCTAGTAGCATCGGATATGATGTATTGCATTCCCTGAACACCGTTAATGGCACGTTCTAAGGGAATCAGCGTTGATTCTACCAACACTTGAGCGCTGGCACCCGGATAAGCAATGAAAACGTTGACGCGAGGTGGTGCAATATTAGGAAACTGCGAAATCGGTCTTGTTTTTATGGCTAATATCCCTAAAAAAACAATAGCCAACGATATTGATATAGCAAGAACCGGGCGGTGAATAAATTTTGAAAACATACGTTACAATATTTTTTTTGGAGGTTCTTACTTATTCAGCGTGAAGCTGCTTTAATTCCGTCAGTATTGTTGACAGCTCAACAAAATCATATTGGATTTTCTGGTCATTTTTTACTTTTCGCAAGCCTTCTACCAATAATTTATCTGTTACTTCGATACCTTTGGCAACGGCGTAAAGGTGGGGCATTTCCGCACTGATAGTGATTTCTCTTGATTTCACGACATTATCTTTGTCCACCACAAAAACGAATTTTTTGTCCAAAATCTCAAATGTTGCTTTTTGTGGGATAAGCAAGGCATTCTCCAAATGAACAGGCATAAGGATTTTTCCGGTTTCGCCATTTCGTAACATCGCTGAGGCGTTTTGGAATCCGGCTCGGAAGGCAATATTGCCTGTTTCATTGTTAAAATCGGCTTCAATTGTTTCCACCGCTCCGTCTTGGTCATAAAGATTGTTATTGGCAAGTTTTAGCTTTACCCGTAACAAATTATTTGGTTTAGGTTTAGCAGCATACGCGAGATATTCTGCTTCCGGCACGTTGAAATAGACCCACATTTTGCTGTTGTCTGAAAGCGTCGTGATGAGATCGCCCTCATCAACAAGACTTCCCAATCGGACATCATTAAAGCGCCCGACAACACCGTCAAATGGTGCCCGGATTTCGGTAAAACCTAAATGAGTTTGTGCCAAAGACAATTCGGCTTTTGCTTTGTCCAGCTTTGCCTTGGTGAGTGCAAGTTCATTTTTGGAGACGACATTGCTGTCGGCAAGGTTTTTTGTATTCTGATACTCAATTTCGGCAAATGTAACCTCAGCTTGAGCTTTTCGCATTTCTGCCTGATAAATTGCAGGCATAATTTGAAACAACAGCTGTCCTTTTTTTACAAATTTGCCCTCATCTACATAAATATTTTGTAGATAACCCTTTTCGAGTGCGCGTAACTCGATGTGCTGAATAGAGCGAATCTGACACACGTATTCATGGTAAATGAGCGTGTCTTTTTGCATCGGGCTTGATACAATAAACTTTGCTTCTTCTTGCTTCTCGCTCTCATGAGCACTGCAGCTTGAAATAAGTATAGCTGCAATGCAGATGTAAATATATTTATACTTCATTGTTCTGCTTGGAGTTGTGTGACATTCTTGAAATCTGAGAATTCCGATGATAATATAATGATAAAGCCAAATTGAGAAAGAGTGCGGTCATCTTAACCCGAAGAGCTAAGATGTTAAAGGTATTGTGGTGCTTTCTGATTTGCGACGCGGAAAGAGCATGGATAGTAGAATTTCGTTGCCCCCGATTTTTCGATACATAAACTGTAAAGATATGCGTGGATAGGTTAAAATGTGATTAAAACAACATTAGAATTACGACAAAACCGCCTACAATGCGGAAAAGGTTTGACTTGCGGAGAGAAGGGAAATGTAGTATTTTGAAAAAACTGGTATTTGTCAAATGCGAGCACAAGGAATAATACTATGAATGAAGTAATGCAATTTTTCATGATGACCTTTGCAGGCTCTTTCGTACAAGAACTGGTGCATTGGTACGACCTCCGAGGAAAACTGAACGCAGAGCGCCATCAGGCACTCATGCAATCCACGCTCTACAAAGTGCTGGTGGTGGGAATGCTGGTGATGCCGCCATTAACAAGCTGGCTGCTTTTTTCGCAAAAGCTGGGCGGCGACCGGATGGAAGAGTTGCAATCCATTGGCGGTAATGGTGATAGACACCTTGCCATGTATAAGTTTTGGTACTAAAGAACTGTTTGACGGGCAGATACCGCCATTGGCAGCCGGTTTTTACTCGATATAAAATTGATTGAACAATCTTCAGCGTTGGTACCTCGTCGGTTTTACCACGAGAGCCAACGCTTAACGAAGGAATAATATATCTTTCTATACTTGACGATGACAGGACTTCCATTCCATAGTATGTTGGTGAAGAGTATCTGAGAGCTTGTTTGAAAAGTCGGAAAGTAGGTAAAAAAAGCGGGCAAAGCCCG
>CALCNX010000038.1 GCA_937899715.1 uncultured bacterium
CGCCGCTACCATTTGATGTAGCGTTATACGTTTGCGTTCCGACAAGCGAGAGCGCTACATTGTCATTGCTTGTGCCCGTAATTTGACCTGAAACCTGATACGTCGGCGGTGCATTCATCAGACCTTTTGCAATTAAGTCTGCTTGAAGCGCAACCAAAAACGCCTGACGTGCTGTGTCTGTATCGGCAGGTGCTGCGAGGTAGTTGAGTTTTGTAAACGAACCGCCAGCAACTGCTCCAATATCTAGCCATGTCCCAGCATCTTTGCGCCATTGTACCGTGCCTGTGGTAGTGTTTTCTATCACAGAACCCACACGCATCTTTCCCGCAGCAACACGTGCATCACGAGCGGCGGTTGTGTATTTCTCAAACTCAATGTCAGCGCTGAATTTCATGGCAGTATTCGGATATGGGAGAGAGAAACAAACCCCGCACCACAAACCCGTAGTGCGGGGTTGACTTACTTACGGCAACGCAACAATGCTGTACGCCAAATCTGCATAGTCGCTCAGGGTGTAAAGTTTCAGGCTGTTGTTGTCGATAATCTCCCAGCCCGCAGCAATCGGGTAATTGTCAGCACCCAATAACGTTACCGAGTTGATTTTCGTTGTCCCCAAACTATGAGTAACCGTAGTCTCATTCGCGGGTACGTTCGACAAGGTACCCGAAAACGTCTTGACCGAACTTGGGAGAATATCGCTCAAGTGAGCAAAAGGCTGAGGCGCACCGCCATCAACACGCACACCAACAAAGCGGCTTTGGGTTACATCGTAACCGAAAATACCTGCCGTAGATTTTCCGGCAAGAACGAGAGCAGCAAGAACAGCTGCGATGCGGGCAGTAGTGGCGGATGCCAACTGCTGCAAAAATTCAATCAATTTCGTAGGCATACTATATGCTCCAAAAAGAATTAGTGTAAAATAAGTTTACCCGTTTTGGGTGTGATAAATTCAATCGTAATGTTGTTCAGGTCAGGGAATTGCGGGTCAGCGTCAAATTCATTGCCGCTATCATCCAAGACCGTTACCTGCGGAATACGCCCCAGATTGTGCGTATAGTTCCACGTCATCGAAGGGGTTGTGAAGGAGATTGACAAGTCATCAAGAGCATCAACGTCAAGCCTACCGTCTTTGTCCTTGTCAAAAACAGAGTCACTGAGTTTCGTTGCCATTGCAGTTTGCAGCGCTTGAATCCCAGCAGCAAGTTCAGCAGGGGTATCTAATCCGGCAGGGTTCCCATTGATGGGCGAATTTGCATCAATCGAACCGACAGGAGGCGCTCCACCACTCAGAAAATCTTTCCATTGTGTTCCATTGGATTCATACAACCGCCCATCAGCACGTAAACGCAGTATCCATCCGTCGTTCTTGGATGACGGAACAGGCAGCGACGCAACAGGAACCAGATTGAGAGCCTGAGCGGAAATAGGACTGATGGGAGCGTTCATACGGTGTTCATCGTAAAAAACAAAAAAGCCTCGTTGTAAAAAATCAAATCTACAACGAAGCTGAAACAGTCTGGACACGAGTTAGTTGCGGCAACTAACTCGTGCGTTCCGCAAATTTCTGCGCAATAATTTGGTACGTGCTTCGATACCGATAATCCGACGAAAGTAACTGCTCATGCGCTCTCAGCGCCTTTCCCACTGCTTGCCTTGTCCGCTGTGTCTCTGCTGCAATTTGCTCGTGCGTCATGCCGCTTTCCTGCATGAGCTTCATGGCGATATACCGAGCAAAGAGTCCGTGCTGGTGACGGGTGTTCAGAAAAATATAGTCTGGCTTCAGACCTGTAACCAGACTGACGCAGGATAAAACAGTGTTCATGGTGGTATTCATACAAGCGTGGGAAAATTGTTACTATCAGGTTTATACACCTTCAGGGCTGCTCACCGTAGTAAACAGCCCTGAAGTCTCAAAAAAATTATTCATCTACCCCAAACATTGCCGCTTCTTGCCGTGCAGTCAGAGGCAACGCATCCACGAGCGCAAAGACAATGCCTCGGCAGAAAATTTGCTCCGTGTCTTCGTCGTCGTAAATGTCAAAGGTTGCGTGAGGGATTTCCGTCGTGATAAGCCACGATGCGCCTTTTAGCTCTTTCGGCTGCCAAACAGCGCGTACCGTTGGAATGGATGCATTTGACATATCTTCCCGCTCGACATCGGAGCAGTTTTCATCACCAATGATTGTCCCATCATCCCGCACCCATGCCAAACCGCCATTCAATGCGCCTACCTCGTCGTAAATTGCTCCATAAATTCCCATCAAATCATCGCTCTCACCCACCACTATACATAGTCCGTTGTCTCTGGCTAAAATTTCGTCATCAGTCATAATATCTTTACCTTTTATCCTGCCGTGCAGTTTCTGTGCAAATTCTAGGATGCTCATATTTTTCATTCAAAATAAGTGTGAGAAAATAAATTGATTACTTTTCTTTCAGCGTTTCCGGCTTCACGGTTTCAAGCCAGCCCATGCGCTCACAAACCCGCAGCGTGTTGTTTTGCTCCTTGTACTTGTCAAAGAAGCCTTTGCAAACAACCTCTTTCTCCGCAAGCGTGGCTTTGTGGCAAATGAAATAGCTGCCTTCCGCCTCGCATTGTTTCAGAATATTTTGTCAAGCGCAGATGCGCTTGAAACATTTGGTATTCGAGTTTTTCAAGTTCTGTGTCCATCACATCCCTCCAATATGCCAGCACAGTGCCGCTACCACAGCCAGTGCAACGATTATCCACGCGCCACCAGCAATTACCCAACCATGTTCCATGAGGTAGTATCCGGGCGTAACGAATGCCAGCGAGAACAGGAATACCGTGATTGATGCCGGGCGCAGGAAAACCAGCAGTAGTGAGAAAAAGAACGCTACGCCGAGAAGGTAGAATTTTAGGTCTTTGGTCATGGTTGCCTCGTTTCTTCTTCTTTGTATCTGATAATTCCTTCTTTAATGAGAACAATGCAAAAGTCTAAATCAGTAACTCGCTCAAGGAGTTTTGCTTTTTCTGCCTCCCATTCCTCTAACTGTTTGATAAGTGCTTCTAATTTTGTCATGGCTTTACATCTCCCATCACAATCCCCATTTCCGCTGCAATCTCTTTCATAGCAGCGTAGTGAGCACCCTCCAGTTTGTGCGTTTTTAGCATCTTTGCTTCAGCGCGTTCTTCTACAAGCGCGATAAAACTAGCGACAGTAGCTTTTTGTAGTTGTTCGATTGTCATGGCTGCATCCTTTCGGTGTATAAGGTGAGTCTCATTCTTCTGCCTCAAATTCTAGTTCGTGAGTAGTTAAGTAATCAAGCAAGTCGCCGAGTTTCTCGGTGTTTTCGACACGTATCGTAACCAACACAGCGCGGCTATTACCAATGATTGCCTCTGCTTCAGCGCCCATTATGCTTCCTCCGCTTTCTTAATGATTTCTTCCAGTTCTTTATAGATTTCTCTATGGACAGAGCTTGAATCAGCGAGAATCATATCACGACGTAATTTTTTCAGCATCTCCAGCATCTCTTCTGCATCTTCGGCGCGGACAAAATACCTGTCCGTGCCGTCATAAGCCTGCCGTGCGATTTCAAGTTGTGATAACTTCTTCATCTCAAATACTCCTCCTTTTTCCTGCACGGTTCATTGCGCGATACGCCACAAGCTGTACAGTAGAAAAAGTGCAATGTCGAGCCACATTCCTTTTGTACAGGATTTGCAGCCAGTTCATCATATATCGCCTTTGTCTCCTTCGGCGAAAGGCGCTTCATAGAGCCGTTTGCCAGCACTTTATACACGGCTCCTGTGCGCGAAATTTGAATTTTGCCCGCGTTTGGTGCATCCTTACCACTAAAGAGACGGCGGCGCTGTCCTTTTTTGACACGCTCTTCTTGCTCCATCTCGTCGCGTTTTGCTTTTTCTTGTTCTTCGGTCATAGTAGTACCTCTATTTGGTTATCGTTTGTTATTTGTGGTTTGGGTTTGTACAAGGTTTTTAGATTATCCTTAATGAAATTGCGCCTTGCTTTAAGCCACATCTTGTAGGGATGTAATGAGCGCTGTCCAAAAGGATATGCAGCATCTTTCAAATTCAAAATTTCTTTTTCTTGTAAATGCCTATTTGCCAGATACACCTCTGACATGGTTTTGATTGCGGATTCATACCAAGTCATTTTTGTGCCTCTGATTCTTCACGTCTTGGTTGAGTAAATTGATTGCTTCGCCTACATTGTGAACGATTGCTTTCTGTCCACGCCACTTATCATGCCAGCGCTCTTCATCAGGTGTCAACTTTTGTCCGCTCTCCGGCTGCGAATCGTCTTTGATTTCCATAACCAGATTTCGCCCATGGTAACCCACAAGAATATCCGGGCAGCCATTGCCGACGCTGCTCAAAATCTGCACCGTAGCGCCGCATTTGCGCAGTGCATCCACGATTTTTGGCTGATTGCCATCTATGCGTTTTGCACTCATTAGAATGTATCTCCGTAATCGCCTTCATCCGGCGTATATGCCGTATAACTCGGAAGGTTGTCGTGGAAAAGTGTCAGTTCTTTGCGGTAGTTCACCAATACCTCACCGATAGTACCGTTTCGGTGCTTCAGCACACACAGCTTTGCCTTGCCTGCTGCCGGAGTACCGTCGCTGAACATCACATCACCGTAGCGCTCCGGGCGGTCAATGCCTATCATCACGTCCGCTTCGGCTTCGATATTCCCGCTCTCCATGAAGTCTGACATGAGTGGCTTTTTGTCGGCGCGGCTGTCCACCTCGCGTTTCAGTTGCGAAAGTGCTATGACAGGAACGTCTAGCATTTTCGCGGTGTTTTTCAGCATACGTGCTATCTCGGTTATGAAATGCCGCTCTTCAAGCCGGAAGTTTGTTTTTTGGAACTTTTGCAGATAATCGCAGTAAATTGCCTTACAGCCAAACTCGGATACGTACCGACGCGCCTTTGCAGCAAATTCCGCAACGTTCAAATTTGGCTTGTCGTCAATGTAAATTTTCATATTCTGCATTTCTTCCACACCAGCGACAATGCGTTCTATCTCGTTTTGGTTTGGGCGAGAAGAAAGAAACGTGTAAGAATCCAAGTTTAAGCCTGTAATTATTTTGAGAAGCCTTGTTCCAAGAGCTTTGGCAGACATTTCGATAGAGAAAATCGCTACGGGAGCACCCGCTAGAATCATGTTGTTTGCCATTGAAAGCATGAGTGCTGATTTGCCGACGCTTGGTCGTGCGCCGACAATCACGAGTTCGGAAGGCTTGAAGCCGCCGAGCATAAAATCAAGGTCGGAAATTCCCGTAGGTATTCCCGTGATGTGGCTACCCGCTTCCAACATTGCGTCCACGTGGGCAAACACCTCTGCGGCAAGCTGGCGCGGCTTATGCAGCGTTGGCGTAACCAGTCCCGAACCCAGCTTCAGTGCGTGGTCTTGGAACTCCACCATCATTTGTAATGGGTCCAACGTCTCGTCCAAAGCCGCGTCGTAGTAGGTGGAGCAAACCTTCGCCAATTCACGGGCAATGGATTTTTCGAGGACAATCGCAACGTATTGGTCAATGTTGGCAGCGCTCGGCGTGTTGCTGTACATCGCCACTAAACGCGATGCACCACCGACCTGTGCCATTTGTCCGTTGTTCTGAAGGTTTTGTGTAACCGTAACCATGTCCAACGGCTGTCCGGCGCGGTACATGGTCAGCATGGTGTCAAAAATGATACGGTGCGTTTCGTGATAAAAATGTTCGGTCGTCAGTTTCTCAGAAGCGACCATGAGCGCCGATTCGGAGAGCATACACGCGCCCAGAACGGCGGTCTCCGCCTCAGTCGAAAAGGGAAGGGATTTGGATGCAATCATGCTGTTTGAGGAATTGGTTTGGCAATGACGGGTTTAGGTGTCCATCCGGCAGGGGCTTGGACAAGTATTGCAGCTTTCGGCACTTGCGTGGGAGCAGCTTGAGCGCGGCGCTCTGGGTTACTGCGGTTGTACACTTGCGAGGATTTTGCCCAATTATCCACCGCGACGTACACGCTCGTGTACTTATCGCAGCCCTTGTAACCGTCGCGTCCTTCGGCAGCTTCCTTCGCGGCTTGGAGACCGTAAAGTATCACGAGACGCGAGGCTTCATCTACCGTGAGTTGCCGCTCAAGGCTGCTCAGTGTCGGCAGCGCGGCACAGAACTTTACCAGTTCGAGTGCCTTTGCCCGGTGCGGGTCGTTGCCGAGATTTTCGGGCGGCGGCGCAACCGCGCTTTCTTTTTCGGGGAGGGCTTCTGGGGTTGGGTCTTGATTCGCAGAATCTGATATATTTATATCTTTACTATACTCTACTATACTATGTGGTTTACTATGTGGTTTTCCGTGCGGAAAACTATCGTTTTCCGTAGTTTCCTGTGAGTTTTCCGTATGGAAAACCCCTTTTCTTGTACGTTCTCCGGCACGAAACTTTAATAAACCCTCTAAAAGAGTCGTTAAAAGCGGGGAAAATAAGATGGTAGTTTTACCGTTGGAAAACTCTGTTTCCTGTGGGTTTTCCGTGCGGAAAACCCCAACTTTGCATCCGTATTCGATGACTTGTTGTAACGTTTCGCTCTCTGTTCCAATATCGGCTGCCATCAATTCCACCTGCATTTCGCTCAACTCAACACGCATATAGTCCGCTGCGGCGAGAAATTCGAGAAGCATCATTGTGATACCATATCCGACAATACCGAACTTTTGACGTATTGCCTTGACAGCCAATTCATTACGGAAATCTTTGGTATGCTTAAAATATTCCGCATTAGTTTTGAGTGGTCGTGCCATAACGAAGGAAATAATTGTGCGAAAAAATATCGGGATGCTTGCCAAAACGCTCGGTTTCAGTGAGCATCCCGTTGTAGTGCGCACGGTTGATAATGTTCAGCGCAAGAGTATCTTGCGTCGTGTCGTTGTAGTATTGCGGAAGCGGAACGGAAATAAACCCGAAAATCTCACCGCAATAGCGCACCCGTCGTACCAGTTCTGAGATATGCAGCACCTCGTTCACACCAAACACACACGCCCAGAATACCTCTTCCGAAATGCGCTCCGTAGGCGCTTCCGCATCAGGCTGTGAACATTGTTTCGCAGCCTGCATAGGCTCTTCTATGAGCGGTTCAGGCTCTTTTGTGAGCGACTCTGGAATAGGTAATACCGAAGGCAGTGGAGTTTCAATCTCGATGGCTGCATTTGGCTGCTGTTTTTGAGGAGTGTACTTTGTACGGAAGCCACGCAAGCGTTCATCCAAGCGGTGTTTCGCTTGTTCTTCTATGTTGAATAGTGCAAGAGTGGCTTCCATTGCGAGGTCGTTTATTGGTGTTATCGGGTTAAAACGGAATGTCGTCGTCGGTCGGGAAAGGAATGGCTTCATCCAACACTCGTGAGGTGCTTCGTGGAACACTGACTGTACCGTTGTTCGTTGGAAACGGGACGTAATCAGCAGCAGCGCTCCTTTCGGGTAAAGCTGCTACGGGTTTTCTGCCCCATTCAATGTCCTCTTCTTTGGGCGAAGGTGACGCAAGAATACGTTGCTTGTCCATTGTACTTTCTACGAGTTCCTTGCGGTCGTAGCGTGAGGGCAGCTTTGCTTGCACCTCCGGCAAGACCGTTTCGCGGAACCAGTTTGTGCGCTCGGTGTAGTCAACTACCGTCTCGCCGGACTTGAGTCTATATTCTTCCGGCTTCGGCATCTGCTCTGGCTTATATTTCCACTGAAGGTACATTTCATTGTGAAAAACTTGCATCTTTGCTTTGTCACCTTTCTCCACCATCTTCAAGCCGACCACGCCAAACTGAGCGTGTTCCACACCCGCAAGGCAATTCAGAATCGTTTGTGCATAACCGCCTGTAAAAGAGGTCTGAAAAATGAAGTCTTCATTGCTCGTGTGGTCAATAAACTTCAACGAGAGCTTCGGTGCTGGTTTATTGTTGTAGGTGGCATTGATGTAGTCAATGCCCACCAAAAAGCCGCTTATGCTCTGCGCTGCGAACGCCTCTTGTTCTTGGCGTTTCACGTTAAAATGCGCAGTATCCTTTTCAACGGACACATAGGTCGGGGTTTTAACATCATTGAATCCCATGGTTTACCTCAAAAAATGTAAGTGTACAAAAAGTTGTAAATAGTGTACTAATCGTGCGGCTTTGTGCCACCTATGCTTCAAATAACGGCTCTGTTTCGGTATCAAATGAACATTCTGAGGGCAAGGGCGCAATGATACTGCTCGTGGAAGTCAGAAAACGAGTGAGAAAATCTTCCAGTTCGGCTTTCGTTTTCTCGACCGCTTTCACCATCTCAAATTCTGTTGCCAAATGCCCGCGCTGCTGGAGACTGTACACCAGCGCAACTTCGCCCAAACCACGCACACAATCGTTCAGTTCATCGGAGAGGTGGGCGTGTGTTTCGATTTCAATTGAATCTTTCACCAAATGGTAGTATTTTTGTTGTGCCTTTTCGAGGTTCATTCTCACCTGTTCTGGCGTGAACCTTACCAACTTGACTTTCGCTCGTGACTGCCGGATGTAGTGTTGTGCAGTCATTTTTCTTACAACAGTGGACATAGAATACCTTTCGACTAAAGGTTCTGAAATTACCGCCTGACTATTACCAGTAGTCAGGCGGTTTTGTTTGCAGCGACAGAGAGACTCGAACTCTCATTCCACAGCCTTATATGGGGTGGTTCTACCGATTGAAATATGTCGCTGACCTGCGGTTTACACATATTTTCGACGGACGCAGCCCCGCCGCTTAACACCCTGTGCTGGTGTTGTTGCGGTGGTGGGAATCGAACCCACAATCTCTTGGTTATGAGCCAAGCGAGTTTACCATTGCTCTACACCGCGATAAAAAAAAACTCCCCTACTAAGTTGTGTTCAGATGTGTGAAGTCATTTATGCTGCATGACTTGTGTGTCCCCATGAGCCTTCTGTCAACGTCTCTTCTTTCATTCTTTCGACCACTCCGCGTAAGTAGTTAAGCCGCTTCTGGCGCTGATTGATGTGGTTTTGGTGATAGAGCCATTCTCTTGAACCAAATTTGTATTCATCGCGGCGCTTGTACAGCTGCTGAATCTCCGCTTCGACATCAGAAACACGATTCTGAAAGGTGTTGATAATACCGGGGCAAATCATAGTCTGTGAGGAAAAGGTTGTAAGAAAAAGGCGCGGCTTGTAGCTCATGCACAAAAATAGAGTTAGTGCCGTACAGCATAAATTCACGCACAAAAACCCCATCGCCGCGCTTGTTGTTCATAGCGCCAACGGTGGCTAATCGTAGTGGTCGAGAATGCGTCGGATTGCCCGCTCGTTCAGCTTTTGCCGCACAAAATCTACCAGCATCCAGAACAGTTTGTTGAGCAGCAGTGCTGCTGCAATGGCAACGAGGCAGAGCGTCAAGATTTGAAGCGGTTTCATGCGCGTTTCCTTTTCATGGCGTAGTTTGCAGCTTGCATCTCGAGTTCTGTGCCGGCAGCGCGGCGATTATTGAAAAGCCAAGCATCAAGGTCGGACTTGCGGAATTTCAAGCCACCACGCTTGAAGGAAGCAATTTCACCGTAGCAACTTTTTGTGTAGAGCGTCTGCTTTGCGATGTTCAGATATGCTGCGGCTTCGGCAACGCCAAGCACCATGTCTTGCTCTATCTGCTCGGTGGCGCGTTCCCGTACCAGTTTGCGCACTTCATCTTCGATGAGCGACTGCAAGAGCGCTTCAGGAATGGAGATTTGGAGAGTAACGGTTTGCATGGTTTATAGCTCCAAGACTGTTTCGCGTTTGGAAACCTTTATTTTCAGGCGTTGCAGCCCACATTCTTCATCGTACTGAGGAAACGTCAGATTTGCCGTCATGCCCAGCGCCCGCACATCTATCAGCGCTTTGTTGAGTTTGGTGATAGCCTCTTTAAGGTTGTCTAGGACTTCTTTTTGTGTGGGTTTCATGGCTACTTCTAAACGATTTGATGAAGTAATTTTTTGCGACTTACCTTGCCTCCAGTGCGGGTTGCCATAAATAATGACTCAGCATTTGGATACATCTTGCAGAGAACGACCTCGTTGAGCGCAAAATCCATTGTAATGTATCGGTTCCAGAGGCGACTCCATACTTTCACTGATACCCGTGTTTTTTCAGTGTGCTTGGATTTTTGAATTTCCACCACTTTAAGATAGCGCCCTTGTAAATGGGCATATTGCGATGAGAGTAACGTCCCGTGCTTGATTTTTGCGATGTGCATTGTACTATTCATATTGCTACTCCGTTTGTTTGGTATGCTTCTTGTTGAGATTCAACGTAGTTTTCGAGGTCATTGTCGGAGCGCAAACGCTCAAAAAAATCCGAGAATGCTTGCTCGGCAATGTCGGAATGATTGAGTTCGTACTTTGTTGCCAATTCTTTGATTTCTTGAATCCTTCCAATCGGCAGCGAAAAAGAAATGGATTCTTTCTTCTCCCATTCCTTTTTCTCTTTGAGAGATTTCAACTTTTCCATAAGTTTTTATATTAGGTTTCTCGTAAACTCTTTGCGAGGTATCTGGGTACAAATATAAGTAGAATTATTCTTCATGTCAAGAATTATTCTACAATATTGAAGAATTATTCTACAATGGCTAAAAAAGCAATTAATCTTGAAATCGGAGCAAGACTTCGAGAGGCTAGGGAACAACTAGGTTTCCAGCAATCCCACGTTGCGGAAAAGGCTGGGGTAAAAAGCTATGTTATTCGTGATTATGAGCTAGGCGCATCAGGGATTTCATCTGAAGTATTGCAGGTGTTGCTCAGTGAGTTTGGAATCAACTTGAACTGGTTACTTTCAGGCGAAGGTGAGATGTATGCAAAGAATGAGGCAGGAGTAAAGTTAAAGAAGGCAAAACAGGGTTTAGGAAAAGAGCACGAACCAGAGCTAGTGGGTAATCTCTCGGATATGCCAGAATTTAATAAACGAGTTATAGACATCGAAGATTTGGAAACACTTGAGTCTCTTATCACAAAAATTAAAGGACAAACCAATGCAAACCCTAAAGGAACGTAGAGCCATCGGCAACGTAGAAATATTGGATTTTGATATTGCTTCCATGCCGATTCTGTGCAGTGTCCCATGCGGAACGCCCGAAGAATCGTTTGACGATATTCCCCCCGAAGAACGCGAAACTGTTGGAGATTATATCTCACAGCACCCGAAAATGACCTACGTTTTTCGTGTCAAAGGCGACTCCATGATAGGCGCAAACTTGGAAAATGGCGATTTGGTATTTGTAGATTCCCAGCTTGAGGCACAGGATGGCGACATCGTGCTTGCCGATATTGACGGCGAAATGACGGTTAAGACATACCGCCTCAAGGTGAAACTGTGGTCACAGGAACCGATTTTAGTGCCGGAGAACCCTCGCTATGAGCCAATTCGCTTTGCTGACTATAATACTGTTAGCATAAAAGGCGTGGTAATTGGTCGTTATCACGGTGTTTCGCGTAGGAGATAAAAAATCTTCACGTTTTGAGGCAGAAAAAGCAAAAAAAATGAAAATATTGAAAAAAAGTTAGCCCTTACGCTGTTTGGCGTAAGGGCTTTTCTATTTTCGACTTAGAGCGAAAAAAACGCCAGAATTAAATGTTGCAACAACGATTGTAACGGGTTTTTCGTTACATCCGACACTAGCGCTCGCTTGCTTGATTTTGTATATTACGAGAAGTACAGTTTCTAAGTAAAATTTTTAGTATTCCGAATACCACTCTATCTATGTCTGCACTTGCATTCGTATTACTGTGTTTAGCAGGGTATGCCTTTTCTATCGCTCTGAAACGAAAAAAGCAAATTGATACTTTGAACAAAGACCTTACGGAATTTCGACAAATCAAGGATGCCCAGGAACAAATCGTCAGTCTCAATGGCGAGATTGTTCGTGTCAAGACTATTGTCAGCAAACGAAAAGCCGACCACGAAGCACTCGAAGATAGTATTCGCAGCGCCGAGCAACTTTTGTTACGGCTTGAAAATGCTGCGGAAATGTCGCAGGAGAACAACGAAACACTGGTAGAGGTTGGTTTCTACGCTCCGTTGTACGACTTCGGTACCGCTGCTCAATACAAAGAAGAATTGGACATTATCCGCGATAAGCAAAAGCAGCTAGTGAAAATCAAAGATGCCATCCAAAAGACAATTGCATGGGAAGTACGAGGTAGTGGGAAAGCTGGCGAGAAAATGACAGACAGCATCGGGAAACTGATGCTTCGCGCCTTCAATGGCGAATGTGATGCAATTATCGCAAAGGTCAAATTCGGCAATGCCAGCACTTATGCAGAAAAAATTACCGCCTCTGCACAAAGCATTAACAAACTGACCGAAACATGGGGTGTACATTTGTCGGAAGGCTATGTAAAATTGAAGGTTGCTGAACTGCACTTGGTGTATGAATATCAAGAGAAATTAGAGCAAGAACGCGAGGAACAGCGCCGTATCAAGGAGCAAATGAAAGAAGAAGAACGTGCACTCAAAGAAATTGAAAAAGCACGTCAAGATTCCGAAAAAGAAGAAGCGCGATATAGCGAAGCCTTAGAACGCGCACGAAAGGAAATGGAAAAATCTACGGGCGAGGCGACGACTGCACTTGCGGAAAAGATTGCAGAATTGCAACGACAACTTGAAGAGGCGCACAAACGTACAGAACGGGCAATTTCACAGGCACAGCTTACCAAAAGCGGTCATGTGTACGTGATTTCCAATATCGGTTCATTCGGTGAAAATGTTTTCAAAATCGGCATGACAAGACGCTTAGAGCCAATGGAGCGCGTCAAGGAACTAGGCGATGCATCCGTACCGTTTGAATTTGATGTTCATGCTCTGATTTATTCCGATAATGCCCCTGAACTTGAGAATGCACTTCACAAGGTATTCGATAAACGGCGTGTGAATCGTATCAACGAGCGGCGCGAGTTTTTCAGAGTTACCCTTGAGGAAATTGAGCAAACAGTCCGAACCATCACTGATAAAGCAACATTCACCAAAGCAGCTATCGCAAGAGAATACCGCGAAACACAGGCAATACTGGCAAAAGAGGCAAAACCAATCAATGGAACAGTCTCCAAGAGCCTGCTACACGTTGAAAGTGAGGCACTATGACCCGCACCGAAATTGAAAAAAAAGTTGAGAGTAACGTCAACGGACTTGTCACCCACATCCAAGCATACTCTTCCAAATGCCAAACCGAAGAGGCTGCCAAACACGCCCTTGTGCTTCCGTTCCTGCAATTTGTTTTAGGCTGGGATATTTTCAATCCGCTTGAAGTCATCCCCGAATTTACTGCCGACACGGGCATCAAACGAGGGGAAAAGGTTGATTATGCCGTGATGAAAAAAGGGAAAATTGCTTTCATCATTGAGTGCAAGATGCCCGGTGCGAAGCTCGAAAGCGCTCATGCTTCGCAGCTGTACCGCTATTTCGGAACGCTGCTGCCGTGCCGGATTGCGATTCTTACCGATGGTGTGCGGTATCTATTTTACACCGACACTGAAAACCCGAATGTTCTCGACAGCGCACCGTTTTTCTCAGTTGATTTCACTAAGCCGGAGACGATTATGATTGAAGAATTGTCGCAATTCACTCGTGAGACCTTCGATGTGGACGACGTAACCCGCACCGCCACCCAACTCATGCACACCGAGAACATCAAAGCATACCTCGTCCGGCAAATGGACAGCCCCAGCGACGAGTTCGTGAGGCTGCTCATCAATGCGTCGGATGCAAACGCAAAGTTCACTGCCAAAAATGCCGACATCATGCGTTCCATCGTGAAAAAGGCGCTTGAAAACGTTGTACAAAGCCGTGTTCACCAAGTTCTCAAGACAGCACAGATAGCAGGTTCACAAAATGGCACCACTTCTGAAAATGGACAGGCTGCCGGAGGCAAGGAAATTGTAACCACCGTTGAGGAGTGGGAGGGTTTCTACACCGTGCGGACACTTTTGCACGACATCATCACGCCCGACCGGGTACAATTCAAAGACACCGTGTCCTACTTTAACGTCCTGCTCGACGGCAACCCACGGCAGCAGATATGTCGCTTCTATTTCAACAATCCCCGAAAGTTCTTGGGCTTGTTTTCCGAAAAAGGCGAATTAAAAAAGGAAATTGGCGGCATTGCCGACCTCTATCTTCACAAACGCGATTTTGCTGCGGCGGTGCAGATGTATGTCAAAAAAACTATTTACCCCATGCAAACGATATAGCCAGATGAAATACCTCGTTATCATTCTCCTCCTCACCTTTGCCGCGCCAGCATATAGCGGCGGCAAATGCACAGGCTCCGCCACTTGCAAAGTTTGCAAAGATTGTAGTCGCTGCAAGCATTGTAAAGACGGCGGTACGTGCGGCAGGTGTACTCCGAGCGTTCCATCTTCCAAAAAAGGGAAGAAATAAGCCGATTCCCAACAACCAATTTTCTCCATTCAGTGTATTCACCCATTATGCGCCTACTTCTCCTTGTTGTTTTCCTGTATGCAGCACCGATGTTTGCCCAAGACGTTCTCATCAACAAATACCGTAATGGCGGTGACAATCTCATTGATACAGTTGAGGTGTTGGTGGTACGCGATAATTTCGACCTACGGGGTTATATCCTGCGGGACTTTGCCACATCCACTAATAGCTTTAACACTGATTCTGTGAGTTCTGGTAGTTATCGTTTTGCCAATAATCCACTCTGGCAACGACTTCGGTCAGGTACACTCTTGGTCTTAGCTTACACACGTGATACAATAGTGCAAAGACAAGGTGATGCACTAAGAGGCGATACGGTAATATGGGTAGGTTTACAGAATCCCGTCTATTTTATAGAAACTGGTCGCTTTAACATTGCAGCCGACGATATGGTAATGATAAAACGTCCGGGCGCAACTATCAGTGGCACAGAAGGCAGCGTCCACGCTTTTTGTACGGGACCGATTGCGTTGGCAAATACTACGGGAATAGTGCCTCTATTAAGCACCTCTCAAACTGCAACCGCTACAACCACACCCTTTGCTCTACCCGATAGTCTCAAAGGAGACACAACCGATTACAACAGCCGCCGAGCCAGAACAGTTGCCCAAGCACGGTTTGGCATTGGAAACAATCCCGCCAACCAACGCTTTCTGGATTCACTCCGCCGTGTGCAAACCTCTGTTCAGGATGACAAACAAACGGGAATTTCCCGTGTTGTGATTGCACCCCAACCGACGAGCAGCGAGTGTACGGTAAACTTTCGGCTCGATGTTGCCGGAATAGTCAGTATTGCGCTTGTGGATATGCTTGGTAATCGTCGTGAAATCTATGCGCAGCCACACGCTGCCGGAGAGCAGAGCGTCCGCTTGTCGCTTTCGGATGTGGCGGTGGGGGTGTATTTTGTGGTAATGAAGGCAGGAAGTGTGCAATGGCGAGAGAAAGCGATGATAGGGAAATAGCTACTTACCTCTGTTTTAATTGCAGATTCTAAAATTTAATTCCCTAACCAACTAACTATTTGAATTAGTTATGGATAACCAAGAAAAACAGAAATCCAATAAAACACTTGCTGAACAATACAATGATTTAGTGGTTCAACTCAATTCCGTAAAATCTACTCTTAAGACTATTCTTGGAGCAAATGGTACCTCCTATGACTCACGTGAATTAGCATTGTCTTACCAAAGAGAATCGAATACTCTACATAATTTGATTGCTTCTATTTGGACTCCATTACAAGGTAATGCCAGAGCAAACCAAGTGGGAAGCGAATTTAGTGATTCAGAAGCTACTCTTAAGGTGTTGTCTGAGAATGTTACAAGACTATTTGCTGATACCAATATTGAAAACAATTTCTCCTCTAAACTTTCTGCGAATACCGCGATTGACAGAGCAGAATTTGAAAAAGCCCTTCAGCATCATACAACCCAAAGTAGGTTCACATTACGGATTTTTGGACTTGCTTCTGTATGCTCTATTAGCCTCATCATAGTCTTTTTTATTGCTTTTCCTTCTTGTTCTTCGCCAACGCAAGAAAGAAATATCGGGCAAGTTTTAACCACGCAGGGAATTGCAAATAGTAACCCAGAAAAGGCGCTTTCTAATTCGACCCAATGGCAAGATTCAGTTGCTTGGTGGTCAAAACTGATTCTAAACTTTGGCGGTAAATTCGCTCTACTTTTTGCTCTTGCATGGATGCTAAAATTTACTGGAGAGTTACATTCTCGCCATGTCGCCCAATCCATTATTTATCGGGACAGGTTAACTGCTCTAAGTACAATAGATGTCATTACTATTGGAGCGAATACTCAAACGAGAGAACAAATTTTACTAAAAATGTCTGAAACGTACTTAAACTTAGAAAACAATGCTTTCATTAACCGCGAAAAAGAAAAAGCTCCTTCTGAAGAAGTGTTTACAAAAAAAGAGTTGATAGGTTTGTTAAAAGAGGTTGCAGGCGTAATCAAGAATAATAAATCAAATTAGATAGCCATCTGACAGCCAGCTTTGGGAACTGGAAGCCGTACATCTTCAGCAAAACAACACTAGAGCAAAAACAAAGCAAGTAATATGGACAACCAAAACGCCCTCGTCAAAGCCCAAACATCGCTTGAACGCTTGAAAGGCAGCGCCTCTCGTGCGTTGGAATCCGCAAAAGAAAAGGCTTCCAACGTCGTGGAGGATAATGTCATCGTTGATAAAATCCGTGCGTGGGTGGCTTCCTTGTTTGTAAAAGCCGTCGAATCTTGCTCCACCGAAGAAGACCGTACAGAACTTCTGGTATGGCTGTCCGCCGTGCGCACCGACCTTGCTTCCGACCAAAGCGCTGCCGATAAGTTTCGCGCTGTTTCGGGACGCATAGACGGAAAGAAAACCGCTCAGGCTCTTGGTCGCAGCGTCGGCGAAGCGTTCAATAACTACAAAAACAGCACTCTGCCTTTGCCAGTGAAAATTGCGATTCCCATAACGCTGGCAGCATCTACGGTTATCGGTGGTGCGGGTGTTGGTATTGTTGGCTTTGGAACAGGCATAGGCGTATCGGCGCTGTTGCTGGTGTTTCTAGGTTCTGCGGGCGTTACGTCGGTGATTGATGCTGTTTTGACGAATAAGGATGCAGGCGAATATGTTGCGTTCATCGGTGCAATGATAGCCCACGACGAGATATTGCGCCGCACAAAAGCAGACTTGCGCAAGGCAATGACGGAAAAGCCAGCACCACCGCACCGTTACGATGTTCCCGAAGAGCAAACCGCCTTGCAGCAAGCGCTCCTACAATTAAAACCCTACGAATTTGAGCAGCACGTTATGTCATTTTTCCAAAGTGCCGGACTCACGGCATGGGTGACAAAGCAGAGTAATGACGCAGGTGTAGATGGTTTTGCGCGACATCCCGAAGGCTTGATTGTGGTACAATGTAAGCGGAATGCGCCGGATAACACGGTAGGTCGTCCTATCGTGCAGCAATTCAAAGGCGTAATCGAAGAAAACGAAGCCCATCGCGGTTATATTGTCACCACCAGTACCTTTACCAGTGAAGCCAGAGACAGTGCGGCACGGAATGGGAAATTGGTGTTGGTGGATATGGCTGTTTTGGCGGATTGGCATAAGATAGGGCTGCGAGAGGTGGTGTAATAACCTTGCAGCCCTGTTTATTAGAAAAACAAATCTTATTTATTTTATTTAAACTGCTTAGTATATGACTAGAGAAGCACATTATCGTGAGTTGTGCCGATTTATTAAAAGATTATCCGCAGAAAATCAAGATGAACAAGCTGAATCTGGCGATATTTATATTTATGATGCTTATGTCAAGGCGGCACAAAAACTGTATCCAGAGCGCCCGGATATTGGCAGTATAATCGTTGTCTATGAAATCTTTTCAGGCAAAAAGAATCAATTTTTACTAAAACGTGCTAATACTCTCAAGCATCTTATAGATGGCGAAAGCCTTGCTATTACAGAAGAAATTATTTTCCCTGACGATACACCTGAGCACATCTTGCAGGATTTTACCGAAATGCAAAGTGCGGTTGCACTAAAAATGGTAAAAACCGTGCTTCTATTATCAGGCTCCATAGCAGAAGCATTATTAATAAATCGGCACCACGATGGTACAGACAAAGGTCCCGGCTTAAAGGATTTGGTGAATGAAGCAAAGAAACCCAGAGAACAAAGGCTTACTAGCAGAAGATACGCTTCGAGACCTTTATACATTAATAGATTATCGTGATTTAATTCATCCAAGAGCAGCAACACGCAATAAACTCATGCTTGATGAATCACGAATAGAAAAAGCACTAATTGCACTCAAGCTGTTATGTGCTGATTTAGGAAAAGGTGGGCGTTATGCAACAAAATAACCCATTCTCTCTGTTACAGATTAAAGCGACAATATCGAAAAAAAAAACGCAGTGCCTTTTGTTTTTCTTTTTCTCGTTAAGTGCTGACACGGCACGGCACAAAGCCGAGAAAGGAGGAAAACCATTATGGCACGAAACACTGGCGATAATAGTCGTATAGGTTCGGTGACAGGTCGTACACAGACCCAAACCCCGAGCGGCAATTACGTTAAGCGAGATGCTGAGACAGGTCGTTTTATGGATGTAAAAACATCAGATAAAACACCATTCAAAGGCGTAACGCAAGAGTCCGATGGCAGACGCAAATCTAAGTAGCGGATGCGAAGGCACTGCGTTCTTTATAGTAGACGCAATTTGTATCTATTTTACCCTTATTCAAAACGTTTATGACTACTCTTGTAAGTTTAGCCACTCGTGATTGTGTAGTAATTGGCTGTGATAGCTTGGCAACATCTCCGATTTCAGTCATGAGTTTTAAGAATCTTATCAATAATTTTTTTGATTCCGCGACAGGAGATGTAAAAATCAACCCGAAAATAAAGACAGCCTCAGATATATTCCGAGACATAGAGCAAGTTCCTTACAATCAACTACCAAGTGTTACAAAGATATTCAATCTTCATGCTGAACTTCCCGTAGGTGTATTATTTGCAGGCATTGCTGCAATTGGCAACAAATCAATAAAAAACTTGATAGATGAATTTAGTCTCTCAATAGATAAAGAATATCATAAGAATTACACGCTTGACGATTTAGCTACAAGGTTTCTTGACTATCTCACACCAGAGTTCGAGTCTGCTTTTAGTTCTAGTTGGCATAAGCCTGATATGGAAATAATAATGTCTGGATATTCTTCCGATTCTCTTGAGCCAGAGATTTTTATACTAACATTAGGTGATAAAATAGAGAAACGGCATGAAGTTGGGAGAGGAGAACACAGAGTTGTCTTTGGAGGTCAATCTGACACAATAGAGCGTTTAGTTCATGGGCTAGATTTTTTTAATTATCGAAACTATGTTAATAAAACTCGCAAGGTCTTACAGAGTTACAATGAATTTCTCAAAAAAGAGATATTAGGTGGACAGGCTATAACTTTACCTCCTATTGATGATAATTTAATAGACAAATTAAATGTTAATGATCCCACGTGGGCAAAGGGAATTGTTACCGATGTGTCTCAGTATTCCGACCAAGCAGCTATCGACTTCGTTGATTTTTTAGTTGATTTAATGATAAAATCTCAGCAATTTAGTAATAAGCTACCCACTGTAGGAGGTAATATCCATATTGCAATTATTACCAAATCGGGTGGATTTCAATGGATTTCTAAAGAGGAGTATCAATATCATGGTCATGGCATCCCCAAACACAAGAAATAAAGCTGTGTTAATGTACCAAGAATATGAGCAAAAGATGAAAGAGATGAAAATGCAGTTTGAATCATCTAAACAGCTTGAATCGGGTTCAGATAATCTGTACGTTGATAAAAAAATCAACAATATTTTGGTTCGGCATGAAATGAAGAACCTTACACCAGTAAAATAAGCGGCTGAATCTTAAAAGATTCAGCCGTTAATGTCCCCAATATTTAACATCAGGGCAGCCAATCGGCTGCCCTGATTGCTTTCCAGTTACCGCAACTGTTTTACGAGTTCTTCCTGCATTTTGCGAGGGATAAATTTCGCCAGCACCTCTTGTGCCTTATACAGCGCAAGTGTCTCTATCGGCTCCACAAACTGGTCGTATGGCAGGTTCAGCAGCGCGGTGAGTGCATCGGAAGCTACCTGTGCGCGTGTAGCGACGTTTTGCTGTGTCATCGCCTCTGCGATTAAACTAGCGTTGTGAATTTGTTCTTGGGTTTGCATATTGCAAGTCTCCGAAATGTAGGTTTTGGAATTACGCCGCTTGTAGTAGTTGGAAGCTCGTCAAGCGGCGTTCTTTATTTAATACAAATATACACTGATTGTATATTTTGCGCAAGAAATATTTTTACAATGACTGTATTTTTTCTATCTTTGTAGAAAGTATTTTTCTCACTATTTAGTTGTTAAGCAATGAGTGGCGCACAAATGCGTGAAATACGCAAAAAACTGGGCTTGACACAGATACAGTTTGGCAAACTCTTAGGTTTCTCGAACCCGAATACCATGATTTCCAACATGGAGAACGAGAAAGCACCCGTTACCAGCCAGACTGAGCGCTTATGCAGATACGTTGAAAAGTACGGTATCTTACCAGAATATGTTAGAGAAATTGCGGAAGGCTAAAAAATTACTTGTTTTAATATACATTTTTTGTATATTTGAATTAAATAAAAGCACAGCAACTTCAAGCACAAGCCAATGACAAACGAATTTTGGACACTTGCGCAAGAAAACCTTAAAGCGGCGGAACTTTTATTGGAAGCCTCTCTACTCAATGCCTCTGCCAATCGCGCTTACTATGCGGCTTATCACGCGGCAGCAGCGATTATTGAGGCAAAGGGATTGGAGTATAAAAGCGACCACAAAAAGGTACAATCAGTGTTTAGTGGTGATGTTTTGCGCCGCTCCAAGAACCTTCCTACTGAGTTACGCGGCTACCTTACTGGGATGCACAACATTCGCGCCATTGCGGACTACACGAAACAAGACGTTTCGCAGCGTGTAGCAAAAGAGCAAATCAAAAAAGCACAATATTTTCTTTCATGTATCGCAAAGGAGTTGTCATTATGACAATCTTAGATATTAACCACAAGCAAGAAGAGTTAATCAACGAACTCTTTGAGAAGGTGCGAGCGCAGTTTCCCCAGATTACTCGACAGGAAATTAGTGTTAGTCCTGAAGATAAGGAACATTTATGGGTGTTCGTGGATGCCCCTTTAAGTGAAGAGGAAGAGGTCGAGTTTTTTAATTTCACAGGGGATTTAGAGGCAGATATTTTGCTGGAGACGGGCTATTGGATTTCGCTGATGCCACGTTTTTCGCCGATTATGGAACACGTTTTATAGGGTTGGCATTTTCATCATAGCTTTTTGCTTCTTTTCGTCCACGAGCTTGGCGTAAATCTGGGTATGTCTCACGTCGGTATGTCCAAGCAATTTCGACACGGTGTAAATATCTACGTCGCTGGTCAAGGCGAGCGTGGCAAAGGTATGACGAGCGGTATGGAATGTAACGTGTTTTTCGATGCCTAACGATTTTGTCCAAAGCGGAATAAATGCTTGCAAGCCTGAGGTAGAGATTCCAAGATGAAAGACCTGTCCTGTCTTTTGGGGTTCTCCCAAAAACAACATCGCTTGTTCGGAGAGAGGCAAGGAAAGAAGCTCTTGAGTCTTTTGCTGGCGGAAAACGATTGTCCCAGCTTGAAAATCTTCCCATTGTAGTTGCTGTATATCCGAAAGTCGCAGCCCAGTAAAGCAGGAAAAAAGGAATGCCCGCTTAATTTCAGGATACTTGCAGTCAGCAAGAGAAATGGTACGGATTTCATCAATAGTGAGGAAAGGTCGTTGAGGGTTTCGGTAGGTGATGTTGGAGACTTTTTGCGCCGGATTGACAGCTATAAATTCTTGTTTTACTGCTTGATTGAGCGCCGCTCGGACGCAGTTAAAATAGGTTCCGGCAGAGTTCTGCGAAACGTGCTTCAAAAGCAGCTTTTTGAACTCTTCGAGCGTGGAGGAGTTGATAGCACGAAATGGCAGTACAGGGCGAAATTTTTTGAGATAATTAAGCGTGTTTCGATATGCCTTTTTGTTGGTTTTTTCTTCGATAAGGGACTCAAAGAAAACGATAAAATCAGCGTTGGTTTTGCTGTGGTCAAATTCTCCGTGCGCCGCCGATTGAATTTCAAGCACCCTCTTTGCATGAATTTTTTTTGCTAGTTCTAGGGTTTGTTTATCCGTATCTTTGTTCCCATTCAGGTACAAATGAAGATATTCTTTTGTTCTTTTCCCATTCAAATGCACGTCAAGAAACAGGTGATATTGTCCAGATGACAAAGCCTTTTTTCGTAGGACGATATTTGTAGATTGAGCGAGGTTTGATTTAGCCATTGGGGACGTATTGGGGACGCAGGACGAGAAAAAATAGAAAGAAGTAGAAAAAGCAATTTACTGAAAAGACGCATGAATAGGCAACATTTTGTCTTGACTTTGCTGGGATTTTTCGGTGCGGCATTTGGAGTTCGAATCTCTACGGGTGCACATCTTTCTATCTCAAAGCCGCTTCAGTAATGAAGCGGCTTTTTTGTTGTCTATTTGCTGTCTTTTTCTTTCGTCTCTGCGGCAACATTTCCGTTGTTTCTGCGTAAGAAAAGCCAATTGTTACTATTTTTTATTTTTTTCTACCACTATGAGTCACGAAGTACAAAGTCTCATCGAAATGGCAATTGGTCTTATCGCATTCCCGGCGGTTATCAGTGCCTTTATTCTTGGATATAAACATTTGCGCATCCAAGAAAAACGGATGCTCCGCGAGGATGACACTGAAATCCGCGAAATTACCCTCGCCGAAAGGACACTTGCTCTCCGTGAACGAGAAACTGAGCTGGAAGTGCGAAAACTGGAATTAGAAATTCATCTTCTGGAGCAGAAGAAACTTGAGTAAAGGCACGTCAATTCAAAAAATCCAATAAAGGTAGAAAAAACGAGCGGGCAGCAATTGTGTTCCCGTCTCTATTCACTACGACGGGAGCCATTATTTTGAAGGATTAATTTTGGGGCTTATTTTTTAGTGCGCTTGTTCTAAACGGCTAACGCGCTCTTTAAGGTCGGCAATGTCATTTGCTTGTTGCCGTGCAGGTTCTACGATTACTTTTTCCAAGAGCGAGGTGAGTGAGAGAATTGCGTTTGTGGTTTTGCGCTGTTCCGCTTCAAATCCTTCCATACGGGCGGTTTGGCGTTCTTGGTCTTCATGTAAACCCTTTATCTCAAAGAGCATATCAGCTAATAACTCAACCATTCGTTTGTCTTCTTCCATGACGATGCTCCAAAAGTAGAAAAAATCAAAGAGCAGTAATTGTGCCACTTTTTACTCAAAAATGCTGTTTTTCTACCTAATTTCAAAAGCCTTTGTGCTTGTCAACGTATCGCTAATTCGTTTGCAAGGCGCTTCAACGCAGTTCGATTCGGCTTGAGACCGCCTGCAATGCTCTCTGCCGGAAAGTCGAAAAAGGCATCGGGCACAGCAAAGCGTGGCATACGGCTTTCAGCGAGGCGGCGTAGTTCCTGTGTATGCTCTGAAGAAAGCATTTCATTATTGGCAAGGTGCACAAAAGCGATAGGGCGCTCACCATACTCCTCGCTTGGCACGGCGACAACTACCGCCTGAGCAACCGAAGGATGCTCACAAAGCGCTTGTTCAATTGCTTCGGGGTGAATATTCTCTCCGCCCGAAATAAACATATTGTCTTTTCTGCCCAGCACGGTCAATCGCCCCTCTGCATCGCAAGCGCCCACATCTTTTGTGTGAAACCAACCCTCTCGGTCTGCGATAGAATCTCTACCGTCAGCACTCAATCGCCCTACGGCAAGTGTCGCTCCGCGCACAAGAATTTCTCCGTCATTTGCAATAGTAAGCTCGCGGAACCTCAAGAGCCTACCCGAAGTAGATACCTCATCAGGTGCTGACGATGGCGAGGTCGTGATTTGCGAAGCCATTTCCGTGCAACCATAGCTGGTGTAAATCCGCAAATGTTGTTTGAGCGACGTTTGAATGAGCGCCTGAGGAATTGCCCCCCCGCCGAGTATGATTGCGCGAAGGCGTTGGAGGCGGTGCACCGTTGCGTCATTGCGCAAGGCGTGAAAAAGCTGGGTGGCAACGAAGGAGCAATGCGTCGTAATGGGGAAGCTGGTAAGCGTCTCGGCAAGCCGCGCGGCATCAAAAGCGCGGTATGTGGGAAATGCCATCGCTGCGCCGCCCTGAAGCGCTCGAAAAAAAACGCCATATCCACCGACATGATAAAGCGGTAGCGACGCAAGCCAGCAATCACCACGCCCGAAGGGAATATTCTCCGCTGAACCCACCGCGCTCCAATAATGATTTCCGACGGTGTGAACAAGCGCTTTCGGAATGCCCGTGCTTCCTGATGTGCAAAGGACTGTTGCCTCGTGGTCGAGGGCGTTTGCAAAAAGAGGATGGGCGGGAAGAAACGTTGATGGGCGTGGTGGAGAGGCGAGGTCGAGGAACAAAGTGTCCGTGAAATTGAGCGTTGGGATAGCTGCTTTCTGTGCCGCATCAATACTTGTTTGTACGCTTGTTTCGTCATGAAGCAGAATACGCGCCGAAGTCAAGCGAAGTAGTTCTGCCACCGTGCCCGCCGGAAAGCGCGGACTGAGCGGCACTGCCACAAATCCCGCCCGCAAACACGCCAGCAAAACTACTGCCATTTGGGGTGTTCCGGCGGCAAGGATTCCAACACGCTCACCACGCCGAATGCCCTGCGCGGCAAGTTGCAGGGCCACGTGTGAGCTATGCTCCATGTACGCACCGTAGGAGAGCGTTTGTGCTTTGCCTGCGCCGTCTGACCAATAGAGTGCTGGCGAATCCCAGTCGAGAGTTGGGATGTCGTAAAGTTCAAGCATTGGTGGAAGAAGGATGGAAGAAAAGCTGTATCTGGTCAGGTGATACGAAGCGAGGAACATCATTGGGTGGCAGAACGCAGATTTTAGGATTTTCGGGATAAAGAGGATTTCAGAAAAGAATTCATCTGAACAACATGAGATACTTTAGGTATCCTGAAAATCCTGTTCATCTTGAAATCTGCGTTCCGCCATGAACAATGGTCAGCATTGTACCTGACTCAATCAGAAGACTTTTTTCAAAAAATCGGGTCGAAGCAATGTACTTTGATTCCACACATCCGGGAGACGGGCAAAACCTTGCTCTGCGGAAAATGGATGCTCCAAGACATCGGCGGCAAGAAATTTGTACGTGTCCAGTCCGCAGGCTACCGAGCGCCCATCATTCCACGAGACAGTAAGCGCAGCGTAGAACCCAAGCGCCACACCCGTCTCGAAAACACTGCTCACAATGGCATCCAAGCCCCGTGCCTGTGCTTCCGAAGCTAGGTTTGATGCACCCATGATGCTGCCAATCGCTGACGGCTTCAGCACATAGCCCGCCAAACACTCAGACGGAATGTCGGTGCGGGCAGCGCGTTCGCTTGCATCCGGCGAAGTGAGCATTTCGTCCAGTGCAACGCATATCCCTGTCTGTTCGTGAAAAGCAGGTATGCCGCGCCAATCCTTGAGCGGTTCTTCGATATACGCAATGTTGCAATCATGGAGCGCCTCTCCAAGCCGCAATGCCGTTTCGAGCGACCAAGAGCGGTTTGCGTCCAGTCTGAGCGCAATATCGCTGCCAACAGCCTCACGGCAGGCGCGAATGTTTGCAATATCCTCCTCAAGGGAAACTCGCCCGACCTTGATTTTTAGCGTGGTGTAGCCATCCCGTACTGCTTCTTCGGCGCGATGAACTATTGTTGTGCTATTTCCTGCAATCAGGGCATTAAGCGGTGTGCGAGAAGGCATCATGCTTGCTCGCGGAGATTGACTGGGCATCGTGCCATTCTGCCGTGCTCGAAGGCTTATCAGCGCCATTTCCAAGCCACATCGAACAGATGGGAAAAGTTCCGATGAAAGCATTTCTTCCGCATTGGTACTTTCGTGCCGGATGAGAGCAAGTGTGCTTATAGTTTGTGCTTCGGCTTCTGCAAGTGATTCGCGGTGCAGCCCCGGAAGCGGTGCAACTTCACCGATACCGATTGTAAGCGCCGCATCGCGCAAAACAACGAGCAGCCCTTCGCGCGTGGCGTTCTCCGGCTTGTTTGCTTGTGTGGTAAGTGCTTCACGAAGCGGAAGAGCGTAGCGAAAAAGCTCCACAGTGTGAATTGGTCGAATAGGATGTGGCATGGTGTGAATATGAGTTGTTAGGGGCGACGAGGAAATTTACCAAAATCGGGCTTGCGCTTCTCAACGTAGGCGTTGCGCCCTTCTTGTCCTTCTTCGCTCATGTAAAAGAGCATCGTTGCTACGCCAGCCAACTCTTGCAAACCGGATTGTCCGTCGCAGTCCGCATTCATCGCGGCTTTGAGCGCACGGAGGGCAATCGGGGATTTTTCCAGCATTTCTTGGCACCATTTCACGGTTTCGATTTCCAGTTCTGCAAGTGGTACTATTGTGTTCACTAAGCCCATTTCAAGCGCTTGCTCGGCGTTGTACTGGCGGCAGAGAAACCAAATTTCCCTTGCTTTTTTCTGCCCGACAATGCGTGCCAGATAGCTCGAACCATAGCCGCCATCAAAGGAGCCGACTTTGGGTCCGGTCTGTCCAAAAATTGCATTGTCAGCAGCAATGGTCAAATCGCAAAGGACGTGCAAAACATGTCCGCCACCAACAGCAAACCCCGCAACCATTGCCACAACAGGCTTCGGACATGAGCGAATATCTTTTTGAAAATCCAGTACGTTCAGTCGCTCAACGTGCTTGTCGTCATCCTTGTAGCCAGCATCACCGCGAATGCGTTGGTCGCCGCCGGAGCAAAACGCCATATCACCCGCGCCGGTGAGGATGATAACGCCAATGGAGGTATCGTCCCGTGCGTCGTCCAATGCGCGAATCATTTCTTGCACCGTGAGCGGACGAAATGCGTTGCGCACTTCGGGGCGGTTGATGGTGATTTTGGCAATGCCACCCGCTTTTTCGTACAAAATGTCGGAGTAATCGCCAGCGCTTTGCCAGTCCAAGGCGCGTTTAATAGTTGTTGGTGTCGTCATCGGTTTGTGTTTGAGAGTGATAAAAAATAGTTGCAGTATTCTACGATGGTGTTTGCGCTTTCGTAATGCAGCGCGTGTCCTGCGTTCGGAACGATGTGCAGTGCAGAGTGAGGTGTATTAGCGTGAAGTTTTTCTGCCAGTACCGTAAATTTTTTGTCCAGTGCTCCTGCCATGAACGTTATCGTAAGCGTATTTCGCGGAAGTTCTGCCCACAAAGGCGGCTGCGAGCCTGTTCCCATGCCTCGTAGAGACAATGCCGCTCCGTGAGGATTACCGTCTTTTCGTTTCCGAACAATCTGCTCAAATGCAGGATGCTCGCGCAGGGAAGAAAAAAGCGGTTGATGATACCAAAACGCCAAAAATTCCTCGAATGGCTCTGTTTCAAGTCTTTCGGCGAGGTGCTCGTCGGATGCTCGCCGTGCGTGGCGTTCTTCTTCAGTTCGCAAGCCCGCCGTTGCCGAAAGAATGAGTGCTTTCCGAAAGCGTTCGGGGAATCGCAGCGCCATGAAAAGCGCCAAGCGCCCACCCATTGAGTAGCCGCACAAATACGCCGTTTCAATGCTGAGTTTGTCTAAAACACCAAGCATTTCAAGAGCAACATTTTCAAGAGAATATACCTCCAAAGGCGCATCAGTGCTGTGAAAAGAAGCATCGGTGCTGTGAATCGGCTTCGTAGCGCCATGACCCGGTATGTCGGGTGCTATGACGTGAAAATTCGCTACTAATTTTTCTGCAATCGCTCTCCAGTCCTCGCCTGAACCCAAAAAACCATGCAGCAAAAGAAGCGGTGGGTTGCTTTTGTCGCCCCACTGGTGCGTCATTACATCAAAATTATTTGCTCGCAGCATCATACCGCATAATCCTGTAAACGTGATGCAATCAGTGCTTGCAAGCGTTTGTGCTCGTCGAAGTTTTCCGTGCGCCCCGTGCGAACCTCAAGAAGAGTTGACGTATTTTCCTTCTGCGCACGGCGCAATGCGGACGTGTAGTCAGCACGAAAATCCTGTATTTTTTCGGCAAGCGCATAATGCAAGCCCGCAAACGCTGCCCCTGCCTTAAAATCAGCATTGTGCGGCGTTCCCCAGAACGGTTCAAATATCTCCGTATGCGAAGCAATCGGCAAAAAGGAGAAAATGCCGCCCCCCGCGTTATTGATGGCGATAATTACGAGGGGAACGGGGTTCTTTGCCACAAGCAACAGCGAATTGAGGTCGTGAACGAGCGCCACATCGCCGATAACAAGCGTTGTAGGCTGTCCCAAACCTCGCGCAAAACCTGCTGCTGAAGCCACAATGCCGTCTATGCCGCTTGCGCCTCTGTTTGTGCCGACGGGGATGGTCGTGCCTTTCCGAACAGCAGCATACATATCCATATCCCGAATCGGCATACTGTTCGAGATAAATAACCCGTTACCGCTAGGAATCATGCCGGATACGACGTTGGAAACAGCAATTTCCGTTATCGGTGCATTGGTGCGGTCTTGTTCCGCAAGTGCTTCACTCAAGGTCGTTTCGACTATTCCTGACAGTGCTGCAAGGTGTTGCGCGTGCTTTGGGACAGAAGAAATAGAATGTTTTTTCTTGTGAAGTTCCGCCTGAAGCATTGGTGCAATCGCCGCAATATCTGCTTGCAGGCGCATTGTCACTTGATGATTGGGGTCGTGGCGGAACGGCGTTTTTTCGATGACGATGTATTCTTGCGGGCGCACACGGTCAAGCCATTGCAGAAGCCGCTTGGAAACAAACGTGCCGCCAATATGCAGTACAAGGTCGGGTTTGATGGAATCAAGCGTCTGCGGTGCGAGCAGCATTTGGTCAAAATATGGCAAAAAAACTATGTCTTCAGAATGATGTTCCGCCGAAATGCCCAAACGCATCCCTGATGCTATATCGGCAACTATCGGCAAACCAAACGCTGTTGCAATGTTGACTGCCGCTTCTGCCTCATGGTGAGTGTCCAAACGCCCGACACAGAGTAGTGGGGATTCTGCCGACACAAGCATCTCTGTCAATTCGCTCACAACATCCGCACCCGTAACCGACAGTGCAGGCGCATAGCGCGTCCACGGACGCGAGGCGTGCAGCCACGCCTGAAGTGGTGTGAGATAGTCGCTAGAAAATGGCTGCTTCACGGGCGCAAGCGGCTCACGGAACATACAGTTGAGGTGGACTGCGCCAGCAGGCGAATTGTCGGTGCGGAAAATTGCTTGGTCAATGGTGGTGAGGACAGTAGCAGCAGGAATAGCAAGGTCAGGGCAGGGCATATCAAACTTCCACCGAACAAAATCACCAAAGAGTGCGGGTTGCGGAACGGTTTGGTTTGCGCCTGTGTCGCGGAGTTCGGGCGGGCGGTCTGCGGTGAGTATCAGCATCGGAACGTTATCCTGAGCGGCTTCCACGACGGCAGGCATATAATTTGCCACAGCCGTACCCGATGTGCAGATGAGCGCCGCAGCTCTTCCCGTTGCGCGGGCATAGCCGAGTGCATAAAAAGCAGCCGCTCGCTCATCCAAGCAAACGATTGTTTGGGCTTTCGGATTCTGCGCTACCGCCGCCACAAGAGGCGTAGAGCGCGACCCGGGCGAAATGCAGAATAGTGTCACGTTGTTTCGGACGCACTCTTCCACCATAAGAGTCGTCCAAAGCATATTCAGAGTGGGTGCTTCAAGAAGATGAGCATTCATGCGGATTGTGGGGCAAAAAGTTCCAGCATCGGCGCAATTTTCATTTCGATTTCGTTCCATTCCGCATCCGATTCCGAACCCTTCACAATCCCTGCGCCGGAGAACAAATGTGCAAGTGTGTCCGTGATGAGTGCCGAGCGAAGCGCAACAACAAATTCTGCCGCATGAGCATTTACCCAGCCAACAGGCGCGGCATACCAGCCTCTATCAAAGCCCTCGCGTCGTAAAAATTCCAGTGCCTCGCGGCGTGGGGTGCCGCCGACGGCGGGCGTGGGGTGCAAGCGCTCAATGATTGCTGCGTCGTCCGAATCCGTGCGTAATTTTCCCGTAAAAGGTGCGTAGAGATGCTGCAAGCCGGAGAGTTTGAGCAATTCGACCTTGCCAATGTCAAACGACTCAGTGAGGTCGTCCAGACCCGATGCCACGTAACGCTGCACAGAAGCGTGCTCGCGGCGCTCTTTGTCGGAGAAAAGTAAAGCGTTGCCAAGTGCGATGTCTTCTGCTTCGTCCGCGCTGCGCTTTCGCGTTCCGGCAATGGCTTCCGTAGCGATGGTGCGCCCCTCGCGGCGATATAGATACTCAGGGGTTGCGCCAAAGAACACAGCATCATTTCCGAAGTCAAACAAAAACAGTGTCGAGCGCCGCGCTTCTGCTGCCCGTTCTTTGAGAAGAGCCACTGCATCGGGGCGCTCGGCAATATCAAGTGTTACGCGGCGAGCAAGAACAACTTTTTCCAATCTGTCGGCATCAAATTCCCGAACTGCTTCTTCGATAGAGCGCTTCCAGCCTTGTTTGGTCGGGGTATCTGTGCGCTTGTTCGCTTGAGAAGTGAGCGAAAATTCTTCTGAATATGTTTTGTCCGTTGTCTTTTTATCAGCTCTTTGCAATTCTGCGTGTTGAGATGCCGCTTTGAAGGCAAGTAATTGTTGGCGCAAGGCAGCGCGGGCTTCTTCCACCGAAGAGCCGCGAGGCAGCGCAAGTGTGCAGTGGCAATAATACTCGCCGCCTTCTTTGACATATTCCACAAACGGTAAGACAAAACGAGAACTGCCAAAGGAAGACCAGTATATGTCAGGTGCGGTGTCGTGCCGAAAGCGCATACCGCCGTAGTAGCGCACATTCGGAGGCGCATTGCGTGTGCGTTCGTGAACGGCTTGCATAATGGCTCTTGTGCCGCCAGTGGATTCGCCTATAATGCTGTCTGCAACACCTATTCCGGCTGATTCCCTTGTGCCGTTACGGTCGCGCCAATATATTTTTTCGTGTTGCGAGGTCTGAAGTCGGTCTATGGGTGCAGTTTCGTCGGTGGGAGCGGAGAAACGAAAAAATGTTTGCGTTGAAGAATGCCATTCCGCCGCAAAAGGAACCTCAGCATCAAGTTCATACAGAATGCGGTCAATAGCGGATTCTTCCAGAGGAAGTGTATCAACACTCTTCATTATGCTTGTCGAATGGTGGCAAAATGCGATAGCGTATCACGTCTAGTGTACACTACGCGAAGTGGGTTTTTCGGAAGTAATGCAATAATAGACGATACAAACATACGAGGATTTTAGAAATGAAGCGTAGAAAGAATTTCTAAAAACCACGTGTGCGAGAACTTTTGTATATTATTGTTGTCCAAATATTGCCTCCAAATCAACCGCTCCAACCATAAACTGACCGAGCAGTGTACAATGCGCTCCATTACCGTCATCGCCGTACTTCTTGTCCTCGTCCGCATTAGTGAGGCGTTTGCGCAAGCAGGTGTTTCCGAGAGCGCTTCCCCAAGCGTTGCTGCTGTTGATAGTCTTCCTGCTTCTCACGCTCATTTTTATGACGCTGTTTCACAACAAAATGCTGTGCGAGGTATGATTAACGGCATTGCGCTGGGAATTACGTTTTTGGCACTGGTATTCCTTTTGCTGATTGTTCTCACGTTCAAAAGGCGCTTTTATGCTTATGCGCTGCTCTACGGAGTGTGTTGTGTAGGGGTATTGGTAAGCGAAACGTTTCTCCTTCATGAAAATTCGCTTGAAGCGTCAAGCCGCATTGTGACTACGGTGTACATACTTTGCACTTCGTTGATGCCGCTTTTTAGTCTGCTTTTTCTTCGCCGTTTTATGGAGACGCGGGATATTTTACAGGGTTTGGATAGACTGTTGCAAGCACTGGTGCTTTGTTATGGTTTGGTGCTCGGTTTTGTTCTCTTGGGATATGGTTCTTTTTGGCAGTCTCGTGTGATGCCCTTTGTAAGCCTTGTCGCAGAAATAACGCTTGTGCTTCTCTGGTGGCGTTTATTAAAAAAGAGAATTATTGTTGAGCAATTCTCCCGCCTCGAAATGCTCGTTATCATCGTGTTTATGCTTTTGCTCCCGGGCGAAGGACTTTTGCAGAGTGTTCTATCTCTTGTATCCGTACCAGAGAGCGGTCAAAGCGGGCTGGCGAGAACCTTATTTGAAGTGCTTGCGTGCTTCCCGCTTGTGCTTCTGCCGATTGCTTTTCTTTTTCGCGTCCGTGATGACAACAAGCGCTATGTGGCAGCCGCTCAAGAGCGCATACTCATTGAGCAGGAGGCACTTGCCGAGCAACGCCGCAACGACGCTTTACGCCGTGCCAATGCGGAAATTTTGGGACAACAAGAACTTCTCGAACAACAGCGCCAGCAGATTCAGGGCATGAACATTGCGCTGCACGAAAACAACCAACAACTGAGTGCCCAAAACATTTTGCTTAAAGAACTTCATACCGAAAAAGATGAGTTTTTGGGTATTGTGGCGCACGACCTGAAAAATCCACTGGCTGCAATAGCAAGTTTTGCGAATATCCTCCGCCACGACGACGGCTCGCTCACTCCCACGCAGCATTTGGAGTTTGTGACGCACATTATTGAATCTGCCGAGCGAATGTTTGAGATTATTCGTAACCTGCTAGACATCAACGCTCTGGAGCGTGGCGGCTTGCGCGTTCAGCTTCAGCCGGTTGAGATTTCCTCTGTTCTCGACTATGCCATCAGCTCTTATCGGGAGCGTGCTGAGGAAAAAAATATTACACTCCATACTGATTTTTCGCCCACGCCCTTTGCTTTGGGGGATGAATCCTTGGTGATGCAAGTGGTGGATAATCTTATTTCTAATGCCGTCAAATACTCTCCACACGGCACAAATGTCATTGTGAAAATAGGGGTAGAGAACGTGAAGACGGAGGGCATAAAGAATGATACCGTAAAAAAGAACAACATTGCTCCAATTTCTCGTCAGCAGCCTACACTCTACTCAACTCGGTCTTCCTCCGTTATTCGCTTTGAGGTGCGTGATGAAGGACCGGGGCTGACTGATGATGATAAAGTGAAACTCTTCGGAAAATTTGCACGGCTCTCAGCACAGCCCACAGGCGGCGAGCACTCCACAGGGCTTGGGCTTTCGATTGTCAAAAAGATGGTGGATGCCATGAACGGGCGTGTGTATTGCGAATCTGTTTTCGGCAAGGGAGCCGCGTTTATTGTGGAATTACCTGTGGCTGATTACGAGCCGTAGCGCAGGGGGCGCTTTTCGGCAAAGAAGCAGAAGCGAAATTTTTATAAAAAATAAGAACTGAACTTACGCTTTCCAAAAATTCCCCTTCACTTGTGAAGGGGTGGCAGTCCAGCGAAGCGATGACTGACGGG
>CALCNX010000039.1 GCA_937899715.1 uncultured bacterium
TATAGTGCAGAAAACTTATCTACACTACCTGTCCAAAAAATGGGGGGCAGCTCAGACAGGGGTTTATGGGAATTGGGTGATTCGTGTGCCCAAATATTATTGGGGCTGCATAGAATAACTATGGCAGCTAATACGGAACAGATAAAAGTTTTCATATTGTTTATGAGAAAAAGATAAAAAAAGATAAAAAAAGATAAAAAAGCATGAACTCAAGATTTCAATAACGTACAGAAAGACAAGCTGCGAGTGCAACACCAGCGTACCCAGCCCAAAAAATACCACCAGGTGCTAAAAATGTCATGCCAATCAAGATACCAGCTCCAAGACAAGCGTTATCTCTATCTCCGCCAACAATAGTCTGCATTTTCGATTCTTCTAGATGTGCAGTTTGGGCAAGAAATATTTTTGTTTTATCCTGGGCTGATACGCGCTGACTCGCCGGAGCAACAGAAACCGCCACCGTCATCAACGCTGCCATAAAGACAGCCAAAAATTTCTTCATGGAATTCTCCAAAAAATAATAAGTTGAAAAAGGTTAGTGAGTGAGTAACTGCTTTTTCGGGCGGAATACTTGACTTGCTCAAAGCAGCCTTCTTGGAGCAAACAAGGGGGCTGTTTTTTCAAATCTCCTACCGTGAAACAGGTACATACACGTCGTTTGTGTTGTTTTGTGTTGGGGCATTTCGGCGTGTCCGCTCCATCTGCCAGAGCGCGAGGGAACAACCGATAAGAACCGCGTTTCGGAATATCTCTGCCGCAGAGACCGCACCACTTCCCGTGCCGAAGCATCCGCAGCTATGCCCGAAGGTCATCAAAAGAAATAATACCGCCGTAAAAAAACTCAGCGCTGCCGACGACGCAAGCGCAGCAGCGCTCACAGCTATTCTCAGGATAAACGCTGCACCGAGCAAAATTTCGCCGACAATTATCACGAAAGCAAAGAATGTCCACATTTGCGGCGGTGCTGCCGATACGGAAAAACGAAGCATTCCCGACCAGCCTTCAAGAACGAGGCGAATAGTATATGCCAATTCTTCCGGCATCCGCAGCTTGAGCAGTGCCGAAAGCAAAAACACCCCGCCAAGCAAAAACCGAAGCGCGTGGTACAACAACCGCTTATGGTGCAGCAACCGTTTATGGTACAACCGCCGAAGCTCGATATTCACAGCCCCGCTCGCTTTTCTGCCACCGCATGGTCGTTGAGCAGACCGCGCAGGGTTGCGGTGTCCGGGATACCGATATGTTTTTTGAGAACGATATTATTGCTGTCCAGCACGTATAATTGCGGTGTTTGGCTAAAATAGAGGTCGTTTTCTTCACTATGATACACATAACGGAATGGCATTAATGCTTGATTTGTCGTTCCGTCAGGCGCTTTATCCAGCGACAAAATAAACAGACTGTACGCATTATGCTTTGCCTCAACCGAAGCAGGTGCTTTTGTCGAAACAGATGCTTTCAAGAGTGCATCCAGACTGCGTTCCAAGCTGTCGCAGAACACGCAGCCGTTTCGCACAATCATAACCACACGTTTTGTACTTGCTCGCATTGTATCGCGTTTATCAGGTGGAGCACTGACGGGCTGAATAATCATTGCAGGGAAACGGTCGCCGATAGTGATAGAGGCTTGATGCGATGCTTGGTGAAGATAATGATTTATCATATATGCACCTAGAGCAAGGACGACCACCAAGACGAACATATTTATCCACAACTTGACGGATTTGGTCATAGAACGAATATCATAAAGGCAGAAGGATTGCACGGTTGAAGATTATATCTCATTAAAATACGTCAACAAAAGTACAGATTCTTTTGCACGTACTCAACCCCGTTTCCACAACCCGCCCTGTTTTTTCCATGAACCGCCCTCCTTCTCCGCAAAGTCCGCCATTGCTTGCAGGAAAGTGGTCTTGTACGTGCGTGAGCATGGGCACGTTCTCCCACCCGTAAGATGAAGCGTCAAGTCTTTGCTCGATGTGCCGCCGCCCGTAGGCACTGCCGAATGTAGATGGCGAAGATGCACCACCGCCGACTTATGAACACGCACAAAGCTCCCCTTTGAGGTATTTGCTTCCAAATACGCTTCTATCGCTCCAAGCCGCATAAACACAATAGTCCCGGATATACGTCCTTGCTTGTAGGGTTCTCCTTGTTTGTAGGATTTTCCTTGCGCTTCGGCATACAAAACAGTTTCATCGCCCTCCGATTCAAAGGCAGTAATTGTTCGTGCGTCCCATACCTCTTCGCCCCGTACTGTCGGGAACGTCAGAAGAAGCGAGGTTTCCTTTGTGGAAGGGGCGTGGGGTGCGATATTCTGAACAAGTTCCTCCATGCCGCGCTGAAGCCATTTTACTGCCAAATGGTTACGAATTGGTTCGATAATTTCAATTAAACTTTCGCGCGTGACAGGCGGATGCAGCAAGAGCGGTGCGGCATGGCGCAGCCCCTGCGGAATGTCCTCGGCAAATTCTGCAATGGGAACCAACACCGCACCGTGCGAGCGGTAGAGTGTCAGCACTTCTGAATGAGCGCGGGAAATGGCGTTTGCATCGTAAAAGACAATATCTGCCGGAGCCTGTGCCGACGCAAAGGGAATAATCAACGCCTCAGGGAAAAGCGCTTGCAAGAGCGCGTAGAGACAATCCGCAGAGGCGGAATTATCATACAAAACATCAACGACAATGGGAAGTTTGCTTGCTGCGGCAAGCAAAGGCGACCCGGCGAAAAATGACCACGCCCGCTTAGGCGCAGAGAGAGGCTGCACAGTTGGCATAAAACCCTATCCGAATAAAAAAGGGCGTTTAGTACAAGCATTAAAACCGAGCGCCGCCAAGCGCTAACACACAATGCAAGCAAAAACGCCCCGTAGTTATCGGGGCGTAAACTTCGTTGGTTCTGTGTGTTAAACTTGGCGGTTTCGGTTTTTAGAACACAACGAAGGTACGCAATATAAAATAATCTGTTTGTTTACAAGTATCTGTTTGTTCGCAAGGGGCTAATGAAGAGACAAAATTGTCCGTAGGCATTACATCACATTACATCAAGCGCCCAATATAGCACAAGAGCAGAATATAGCGAAAAAAAAAGTTCAGAGCTACTCACCAGCACCCGATGCCGTATTTGCACCTAGCACCTCGCCAAACGCCACCACCGCCTCATCCGGCGTAATACTTTCTATCGGCTCTTCCCCTTCGGTCAGCACAATCCGAAACGGGAAATCACCAAAGGGCAGCCATTCCACTGCGTAGGAAAGCTGCGAATAGAGTGCCACAAGTGGCTTGCGGTACATCGTAGCAATATGGACAATAGAAGTCTCCGGCGTAAATACAGCATCCACAAGCTGCACAAGAGCGCACACATCCAAGAGATCGCGGCTTGCGGGGAGTAGAGTTGTTTTTATCGGAAATACTGCGTGAAGCGCCTCACCAAGCGTGCGGTCGTGCGGTGCGGTGTTCAGCAAGAAATGGGCGCTAGGAAAACGTTCCATGAGAAGGTGTAAACACTCTTCATTGCGCCGAAGCGACCACTGACGCGCCGGAGCACCTGCCGAACAGTTGTAGAAAACGATTTTTTGCGCAGAATCCGATTGCTGGTGGTTATGAAATGCCCGAAGTGTTTCTTGGGCACAGGTTGTGTGCGCTTCCGATAGCTCCACGTCGTAGCGAACAAGCTCCTTGCTATATTCCCAGCCAAATGCTGCGCAGACAAGCCGCACTTGAAGCTCTGCCATCGTTTCGCGTTCAAATTCTACGGGCAAGAGCAGATTGAACAGCGTGGAATACAGCGCCGTGCGCGTCGGGTGAGCAATGCCGATTTTGACAGATTGTGCGCCCGTGAGGATATTCGCCACCAAACCTGCCATCGTCGTCTTATGAAAAACAAGCGAGAACACCGCATCATAGCGCTCTTTCCGCATTGCGGCACGGAGTGGTCTGGCAAAGAGCGAGCGCAAGGCAGCAAGCGGCTTCTGCGTTCCATCGAATTCATACACTTTCGCCACACGACGATCATGCGCCAAAAGCGAGGAATTGCGCGGCGAGGCAAGCACGTGGATTTCTGCCTCCGGGAGCATTTCACGCAAAAGATTGATGACGGGAGTCGTCACAATCATATCGCCAATGCGGTCATAGCGGCAGAGCAGGATTTTTCGGCAGGAAGCAGCGTTAAGCGGCGCAGTAGCGGGCTTGTTGCGAAAGAGCAAACGCAAAAGGCGGTAACCGACCGCTCGTGCTACGGCCTCTGCATTTTTACGAAAAACCTGTTTCCTCATAGAAGCCTTTGCTAAATCCGTTATTTGCTGATTCTATTCATCCGAGACGTTTTTGGTGCGCCGTGTTGCCGGAAAGAGTTTGCGCTGCCCCGTTGCCGATACTTTGCTCAGAAGCGCTTAGTTGTGCGGTTCGGAAGTGCTGAACCATTGTTCTGAGGTGTTCGGACATATCGCGCAAATGCTCGGCATAATTAGCAATAGCCGTAATATCTTTTGCCGTTTGGCGACTAATCAGTGCCATTTCTCCCACGCCCAAGGCAATTTGCTGACTGGTTTCGAGTTGCTGCTTATTTGCGTCTGCTACAGAATTGATGCGGCTCGCAACGTTTTTCGTTTCGCCCAGAATTTGCCCAAGTGCCTCACCCGCTTTCACGGCAAGTGCCCTGCCTTTATCCACTTGGCGTGTAGCCTCGGTGATTGCACCCGTCGCGGACTCCGTATTGCGCTGAATAGAAGCGACCATGCCTGCAACCTCTTTTGTGGACTTGGCAGTACGCTCGGCAAGTTTGCGAACTTCATCGGCAACAACCGCAAAGCCGCGCCCGTGCTCGCCTGCACGCGCTGCTTCGATGGAAGCGTTCAATGCCAGCAGATTCGTTTGGTCGGCGATTTCCCGAATAACGTCCGTCATCTCGCCAATGCTGTCGCTACTGGACTTCAGCCCGTGCAGCGTCTCTGCCAGATTACTAACATACTGCGTGATACGGTTCATCTCCTCAATCGTCGCCTGCACCACCGCACCGCTCATTTCGGCTGCTTCACCCGCACGATGCGCTTCCTCAGCAGCTTGCACCGCAAGTTGATTATTCTCGGCAACAATGGTTGTGCTTTGGCGCACAATCCCGCCGATGCTGCTCATCTGCTCTTGTTGCTCTTGCGTAGCAGCGGCGATATTACTGGCATATTCGGCAATTTCGGTGCTTGTTTGCGCGGTTGCGTTCACGGAATCTTTGAGATTGGTCACCAGTGTATTCATCGTCTCGACGACATGATTGAATCCCATGTACAGCCCGGCAATAGCATCCATCTTGCCGACAGTCATGCTGACGGTCAAGTTCCCTTCGATAAACTTGTCCATTCCGGCAAGCATTGAGTTAACGCTCTCGGCGAGGTATTCTTTCTCGTGCTCAATCGTGGCAACGGCTTCATGAACTTTTTGCTCCACACCCGCTTTTTCCTGCTGCAAATCATTCATTCCCTTGCGAATACTTTCGACCATCGCATTGAAAGAATCTGCCAAACTGCTAATCTCATCGTTGGTGTTCACACTCACATTCGCCAGTAATTCGCCGTTTGCAACGCGCTCGGCGGTCTGTTGCAAGTCGCGCACAGGCTTTACAATGCGTCTTGCCATCGTATATGCCACCCAAAGGCTTGCCACCAACGACACCAACCCCACCACGAGTGCTATTTGACCACTTCGCACAGAGAAAGCTTCTTTTTCGGGAACTGCTTTTTCGATAAGCGTTTCCAAGTCATGTGCAGCATCACTGAGGCGTAAAATATCCTGTGCAATGGCATCGTATGTGGACACAGCAGCATCGAAGGCTTGCGAATACTTTTCGGCAACTGACTGTAGTTCGCCGGAAATATTTGCCGACAGTCCGCTTGTCTGCACAGCCTGGCGAAACTGAGCATATGTTTCCGCAAATTTCGCTAACTCCTCATTCGCTTGCCGCTCACTTTGTGAGGCAGCCACAGAGCGATTACGCGATGTCTGGTTTTGCTTTAGGAGAAACTCTCGCTCACTTTTTTGCATTCGGAGCATGAGCGCTTCCAAACGTGCATTATTGGTACTGCTTACAGATTTGTCGAATTGCTTGGAAAGGTCTTTCAGAGTTAGTTCCAGCCCGGGCTTGTCGTCCACGCCATATGTGGTCATCTGGTCAATAATACGCTTGAGAATTTGGCGATAATACACGTCCATCGCCGCTTGAATTGCGGGCGTTTCGGTATTGCTTCCGTAGCGGGCAAGCAAAGAATCGAAAGCATGAGCATTATCATCGGAACGTCTTACATACACCAGTTTTCGATAAAAAAGAAAATTCTTCTCGCCGCGCCGCATCTGCACAAGCAGCATCCTGAGCGTAACGTAGTCTTTTGCCTCGCGCATAGCCTCAGCGCGAAGTACCATGAAGCCCACGACGACTGCCGCCAACGCCAGCACCAAGAGCGTTAGCGCAAAAATTTTCCGAAAAAGCGTGAACCGTCGAAGAAAGGTCATCATACAGCATTCTTCCTTCTTATGTGTTGTAGAACATTAGTAATGGAGCGCTTAAACATTCCCCTTACGGGGACAATCGTTTGGTGATAACCGATGTATCGTTGTTCGCAAAGATAAAGGAAAAAAAGACAAAGGCAAATTTACTTGAACTCGAAGGCGCTTGAATTCACGGTAAGCCGAATCACCTTATGCAGGCTTCTCAAGTTTGACATGGAAATTATGCTTCGCAATATCACGGACAATTTCTTGGACGTGATGCTTCCCTTTGGTTTCCAGTAAAAATTCCACTTCTGTTTCCCGCAGACTGGCTGCTGTGAACACACGGTCGTGCGCGATGTTCAACACATTGGCGCGGTGTTTTGCCACAATAGCAGCAATTTCGGCAATGCTACCGGGTTTGTCGGGGACGATAATTTTCAGACTTGCCAAGCGACCATCTTTTGCCAAACCGCGCTCCAGAATTTTCGCCAAAATAGTAATATCAATGTTGCCACCCGTTACCACCACAGCTACACGCTTGCCGTCAATACCCGAAATTTTGTGATTGTACACCGCCGCGAATCCGGCAGCGCCGGAACCTTCCACAAGCGTTTTTTCGCGCTCTAGCAATACCATAATTGCGTTCGCAATTTCTTCTTCGTTCACAGTCACAATTTCATCTATATATTTTTGCACAATAGGAAACGTGTGCTTACCGACCTTTGCCACTGCGATACCATCAGCAATTGTGCTTGCTCGCTCTACTTCGGTAATTTTCCCAGCAGCAACGCTTGCTTTCATGCTGGGAACCTGTTCGGCTTCTACGCCTATAATCCGTATTTTCGGATTAATTTCTTTCATCGCAATCGCAATTCCGGCAATCAAACCGCCACCGCCAATGGGCACAACAACTGCATCCAAATAAGGATTCTGCTCTAAAAGCTCGAGCCCTACCGTGCCTTGTCCGGCAATAATAAGCGGGTCGTCGAAGGCATGAATAAAGGAGTAGCCGTGCTCGCGCTGAAGCTCCATAGCTCGCGCGAATGCGTCGTCGTAGCTGCTACCATGCAGAATTACCTCGGCGTTGAACTCTTGCGTCCCGCGCACTTTGGCAAGGGGCGTGGTTTCGGGCATAACAATCGTTGCTTTGATGCCGTTGCGCTGCGCAGCATACGCCACACCTTGCGCATGATTACCTGCCGAAGCAGCGATTACGCCAGCTTTACGCTCTTTGTCGCTCAGGCGAAGAATCTTGTTTAGCGACCCACGCTCTTTGTACGAACCCGTCATTTGAAGATTTTCCAGCTTCAGACTGAGTTTGCAACCCGTCATGTTCGAGAGCCGCTCCGATGCGGCGCAGGGCGTTTCATAGACATAGCGGCGAATAGCATCACGGGCTGTTTCAATGTCTTTGAAGGACACCGTTATCGGCAGGGCAAGCGCACTTGATTCAGTTGCCTTCGCTACCACAGGCATCGGCACGTCTTGGGATGCAGGTTTGGGCAGAACCTTCGTTTTCGTGGCAGCCTTCGGCGCTGACTTCGATGTTGGTTTCGCAGCAGATTTTGTACGTTTGGACGCTGGAGTTGAAGTTTTTGCCATATACGTTTCCCCAAGGAAAAGGCGTGAGAAAGAAGTCTATATCGTGCTTAATGGATTGCAAGCTGAAACTGAAAAGTTATGAAAATTTAAGAAAGTGAACAACAAGAACTTTGGAATGGTGCGCTAAAGCGGGCTTTTTTATAGCAAGGTGCTGATATGATGCGCTTTCTGGGACTGGAAATATTTTTTGTCATCCCAAGTATTCTGTGTAATTTTGCGGCTTGCTTAGTTGCAAGAAAATCATATATTTCGCATCAACGTATTCGGTACAACATTACGAAATACTATGGTTCGACATTTTTCTCAATTTTGCTGAAGTTTCGCACCTTGTCGCATCCTGACCAAATCAATCCAAACACACTCGGCATCAGCGCCAATACTGAGTCGCCGCTCCTGAATGCCCGCGATGTCGATCGCCTTCACGAGATGAAGCGCCGTCAACGGTATGTGGAGTACGTCGGATTGGCAGCAATGCAGGGCTTCCTTGCGGCAGGACTTCTTCACGCAACAAATTTGACGGCATCGTTTGGCGCTATGCCGCTTGTCTTTGGAGCAGCGTGGTTGCTTGCGCAAATGCGAGAGAAACGGCGTACACTTGGGCAGCACGACACCAAACGTCTCATGGGTGATACGATAGAATCGTTCAGCATTGCAGCAATGATGGCACTTTTGGTTATCGGTTCGCGGTGGTTTACTATTGGCGTGGGCGTAGCGATGACCTATCTTTCGATGGCAATACTGGCGTATTTTCTTGGCTCTTTTATTGGTGAAATGTGGTGGGCAAGTCGTATTTTTCCACGATACGACCTCAAACACAAAATCAATTACGTTATCAACCTCAACCGCTCGGTAATTTTTCCGTACAATTTGCGGTATCTGCGCAGCATCTTGCGTGATACATCCTCAAAAACTGCATCCTTCAAGCGTCCGCCTTTCCGCGACGGTTCTGGATCCTCTTCTTCCTGAATCTCTCAACGGTTCGACTATAAGGTTCTGTCTATGAAGCATCAAGCCTCCCTACGCGCCTTTGCGCTTATTGCCTGTGGCTGCCTCGTCTCTGCCGACGCTCTCGAAGCGGCAATGCCTATTCTCACAATACCAAGCACGATAACGGCACAAAGCGCTTCCGGGCGCGGCAGCGCAAGCACCTCAACAAAAGCAAGTTCAACACAGCCCCAAAAGCGAAAATCACGCGCGAGGAAGTTTACACCTTCTTCAGTGAAAACTACTGTTAGCCAAAGTGCTATCAAAAGAACGACAGCGACCAAAAGCACTGTCAGCAAGAGTGCAGCAACACGAGCTGTTGCACGAAAAGCCTCCGCAAAACGATATACACAACGCCCATCAAGTTCAGTCCCCAGCAAAACTTCTACAAACAAAATCTCAGCCGATAAAACGCTCACAACCAAAACGACGAGTCGCTATACCACATCAAGCAAGAAAAAATATTCAAGCCACTACCGCCCATCAGCAAAATCTTCCTCTAAAAAATACGCTCGCGCAACGGGAAAAAGGCACTCACGCAAGTATTATAGCTCTCATTACCGCTCCAAAAAATCTTCCTCACGGTATGCAGTTGCGCCCACACGCACTGTTTCCGAAAAAGTCCTCAAAGCACAAGCATCCTTCGCTGAGACATGGCATGAAACCTTGCAAGATGAAGAACTCATGCCGGGTGTACGCTATAAGCATTACATCATCAGCACTGGCAGCAAGCACTCCATCCATGTTTTAGAAGTAGATAGAACCAAACCGGAAGTGGGCGTTTCGCTCTGGAAAGCACAGAATCTGGCAAATGGCTTAGAAAGCCTTCCTACTATCGCCAATCGCGCAGATTCTGGTAAGACTGGTACTTTGCAAGGTATGATCAATGCTAACTTCTGGCGTAGTTACTACAACACACCGCTTGGACCGACTGTTGTGAATGGAGAAGTGTTGGAAATGGGGCAATACAAGGGATGGTCGTCGTGCTTTTTTGACCGCCAAAATCGAATGTATATTGATCGCTTCAGTATTAGCGCTACACTCCGCACCCGCGAAACAAGTTTTCCTGTGGAAACAGTCAATGCCCGCCTGAATCCAAACGGCGTTGTGCTCTACAACCACTTTGCAGGAAAAGAAGTCCCGATTGCCCCTACGCTCCCCGTTGGTAATGTAGAACAAGGAACATCAAGCGTGAGCAAAACTAGCGCGAGCAAAACCAAAACGAGCGACAACGGCTTTCCAATAGATGAAAAACTCACACAAAGTCAGCTTCAAAAAACGCTTGAAACACAGCGCCGTATCTACGCTGCCGAGCGTCCCCTCTATAAAGCAACACTGCTCTATGCCTCGCAGCCAATGATAAATGAAGAAGTGGTTTGCCGTGTGGTAGAAATTGACACTGGTGCAGTGGCAGTACCTCAGAATGGTGTTGTCGTCTCCTTCGGCAGAAATATTGACGAGAGCGAATTACCGCGCCCGGGCGACAAAGTAACGCTGATGTTTAAGACTAATGCCTATTCCAGTGTTCCCTTTGTTCACGCAGTTTCCGGTACCCCACGTCTGGTGCGAAGCGGCATTGCACGGCACGAAGCAACTGAAGAAAGCACAACAGGGCGGAACTTCATCTCGCAAAAACTACCGCGAACAGCGATTGGCACCAATTCAAGCGGTACAATGCTCTACCTCGTCACAACCGACCCCACCGACACAGAAGCCGGTACAACGGGAATGACGCTCCAAGAGCTTGCCGAAGGCATGAAGCAAATCGGTGCGTACCATGCAGTAAATCTGGACGGCGGCGCATCGGCATCAATGATCGTGCGTGGTTCGGTGAATAGCTCAATTGGTGGCACACGCCCTGTTTCTATGGCTTTGGGCATCGTGCAGCAAGACCCTAGTGCCGAGCGCCTTCAGCCCAAGCGTAAACTCATCACCAAGCCAATCGGCAAGCAGCCTTCCAAATCCGAGCAACGCCCCGGAGGTACTCCTCGCCAAGACGCATCCAGTTCTTCGGAAACTGAACAGAGCTTGCTCATGCGAGAACACAAGCCCGAAGAGCGCCGATAAGTGCATTGTCGGTAAATTTTGCTTTTATCCTCTCACTATTTCTCACACCCCCAAAAAACACCGCACAATGACACAGATTCTCGACGGCAAAGCAATCGCACAGGATGTTCGCACAGAAGTTGGCGTAAAAACGCAAGCGCTTATGCAATCGCGCGGTATTCAGCCGGGACTGGCGGTGCTGCTTGTGGGCGAGAATGCGGCTTCGCACGTTTATGTGCGCTCCAAAGCAAAAGCCTGCGAAGAGCTTGGTTTCTATTCCGTTGTGCTGGAAAAGCCCGCCACCATCACCGAAGCCGATGTGCTGGCACAAGTAAAAGCGTGGAATGCCGACCCGCATATTCACGGGATTCTCGTGCAGTTGCCGCTTCCTGACCATATTGACGAGCAACGCGTACTTTTGACAATTCACCCCTCGAAAGATGTGGATGGCTTTCATCCTGAAAATGTCGGTCGTCTGGTGGCTGGGCTGCCCTGCTATGCGCCCTGTACACCCGCAGGCGTGATGGAAATTCTGAAGCGGGCACAAATTGATATTAAAGGTAAACACGCCGTGGTGGTCGGGCGAAGCAATATTGTCGGCAAACCGATGGCAAACCTGCTCTATCAAAAAACTCCCCACGCAAACGCTATCGTAACAATTTGCCACACCGCCGCGCCAGATCTGACGCGCTACACCCGCGATGCGGATATTTTGGTGGCAGCAGTCGGTGCGCCGGAAGCAATTCACGGGCGCGACCTCAAAGACGGCGTGGTGGTGATTGATGTCGGCATAAATCGTATTGACGACCCCACAGCCCCGAAGGGAACACGCTTGGTGGGTGATGTGCATTTCGAGAGCGCGTCGGCAAAAGCCTCTGCTATTACGCCTGTGCCGGGCGGCGTGGGACCAATGACGATTGCGATGCTCATGCTGAACACGTACCGCTCGGCAGCCGGAGAAGTGTATTAGCGGATGCGGTTCGATTGATTCGCACGATATTCCTCGCATCAAATGTCCATCGGCTACAAAAGAAACGACGGAAGTGTTCTATTCGAGTTGATAACCTAGAGCAGGGCAGCATAGTGCCTTGTTTTTCACACATAGCATAACTGTATTTGAGCATTGCCCAATTATGCATAGTGAGTGAGTAATGAATTGCTTCTGAGGGATTAGACAGAGAGCGAGAGAAAATATTCATAAATTGCTGTGTTTTTATTTTGTTTTTAGCAATCCCCGCAGCACTTCCACACCTTTTTCCAGCACCTCGCCCGCATACCCGACTATTAAAAAAAAAATAAAGTGAGCAAAAATATCAACAACCCCACTCCAATAAAAGCACTAAATACTATCACTCCATACTGCGTTAAAAACACTCCTACGATAATTGATAGTATCCCCACTATGGTCAACGTATCTTTTTTCCATGAGGTTATGCGGAAGGGAATTGTGGCAATCTCTTTTGTATCGTCAACAAGGATAAATTTCAAGCGGTGCCAATCACCAAGTAAAACCAAAGCGTTCATCAGTACAAATATTTTATTTATCGGAGCAATACCCCAGTGCTGTGAAATGGTAACCATAGTGATAGAAAGCAAGATAGGAAACGCTATAATTGCACCTAGTGTTGCGAAACGTCGTGAAAGAAGCAAGGTTCCGGCAAGAACTTGAGAATAAGCAATAAAACGTCCATATAGAGCTAGTCCGTGTGGAGCAAGTTTTTCTTCTATCCATGGTGGACCAATAGCACCGGGAAAATCGAAATGACCAACCATATACGCGAATTTAGCTAGGCCTGAAATGAGAATCATTGCTCCTAAAAAAAGGCGAAAACCACCAAGCATCTGCTTGAAAGAGCGTTTGAATACCATACCCCAAATGCCATATACTCCGCAGCAAAATGAAAGTGCAAGGAGTCCTGTTACAAAATTAATCTGCATTATTTTATATTAACTGATTATTATATAAATCTTTATCTACTTACCAATAAGCGTTGGTAATTTCAGACAAAAGAAGTATTCAAAAGTTTAATGAAACAAGGCTATTTCTCAATTCCAAAATACTTTTGAATACTTCAACTAAAGTTATCGCTAAAAATTGCAATCAACCCTAGCAATGAGGTGTACTAGCGTCCTGTCGGCATTTTTCAATTGGACAAAGTGTATGATCTGAACACCATTGCCCATTGGTACATTTATTTGACCATTCACAATCACCATAAATGCTTGCCCACCCATCTTCATCTTCGGAACCGCCGCGAACTGTATGAGGTGGAAGCTTGGTTGATGTTACAAAACTCTCGACCTTAATGTCCTCAAGACGCAGTTTTTTTATTGGTTTTTCCATTTGGGAAACTCCTAAAATAAGTAAAAAAGTAATTTGACCCGGCTTCTCGCTAGCAGAGAGACCTGTGCAAAACTACCCCCCCCCCGTACCACATTTCCAAATAAATTTTTCCGTTACTTCTCTTTTTGAATAATCTGGATAGCATTGCCAAAGAATGATATCTTCTATCCCGTGCCAATACTCAAAAAATCACGCACAAAATCATTGACTGGTGCCGAAGCGAGGTCAGTGAACGCCCCACGCTGTACCACACGCCCAGAACGCATCACCGCTACAGTATCGCCTTCGGCAGCAGTAAACATACGAGCCTCACGGACATCGTGCGTGACAAGTACCGTCGTTACGCCCAACGAGCGAATAATAGAAAGCACATCTCGTTGCAAGTCTCGCCGGATAAGGGGGTCGAGAGCACTAAAGGGTTCATCCAGTAAAAGCACCTCAGGCTTCAGCATGAGTGCCCGCATGAGCGCTATACGCTGGCGCTGTCCGCCGGAAAGTTCCGACGGATACCGCAGGAGAATATCGTGCGGAAGTTGCATCATGGCGAGGAGGTCATGTAAGCGCTCGTGTATGGTTCTTGCTTGCAACTTCTGATACCGCGCCGCCAGCAGAACATTTTCTTCGGCGGTTAAATGAGGAAAGAGACCGCCTTCCTGAATCACATAGCCTATTCGCAGACGCAGTGTCTCAAGTGCTTCTCGTGGTGGTTTCTTGTCGGTGAGTCGTATCCCCGCTATCTCCGCTTCGCCACTGTTTGGTTGTACTAGCCCCGTCAAGATGCGTAGCACGGTTGATTTTCCCGAGCCACTTTCGCCTAGAAGTGCTAAAACGCCGCCCGGCGGGCACGTCAGTGAAACAGCATCAAGCGCCCGTAATGCGCCATATTGCTTGGTTATAGAGTTGAATGTTATCAACGGCGCGGAGAATTTGGACGTAGCGTGAAGAAATTAGGCGTTCAAAAAGCCCATTTTACTCAAAAGGCGTTCGAGTACACGCCCCCCGACGAGTGCTAGTACGGTAACAACCGCACCTGCCAGCAAATCCACCACGTAGTGATAGCGCAAATACACGGTCGAAACAATTATGCCGGAACCAATGATGAAATAAATCCAGCGAAAACGCGAGTTCCAACGAAAGGCGATCATCATGTTCAGCAGCGTTACCATCGTATGTCCGCTTGGCATACAGTTGCGGTGGGCGGTGATGTGCGGTGCAGAAGTCCCCGCGCCGGAGCCGTTATTGACGATAGCACGGAGTGGTTCGGTAAAGAACAGTCCGGGCAGTTCGCGGTTCAGAAGCGAGAAATCATGCAGCGTGAAGCAGGGTCCGATGGCAGGCATGAAAAAATAACCCAGATAAAGCGCGTAGCTTACGCACGCCACATAAAGCGAATAACGGATATAAACGAGCGTCGGGCGTGTGGCGTAGAACTCCGCACCCAAGCTGAGGGGAATCCAAAAGTAGAGAAAATAACAGATTTGTAAAAATTCCGTCAGAATGGGATGAGCAAATTGATATATCCATTGCGTGGGGTATACGCCGAAGAGCGAAAAGTCCCATTGTGCAAGCACATTGTCGTAATCACGCGGGTTGATGTGCGTGATGTAAAGATGTGCCTGAGAATAAATGAAATAAATGGCGGGCAAAAGAAAAAAGCGCCGCGCAAGCAAAAGTGACCGAAAAACTCGCCCCGAACCTGTTTCCGCCACGCTCACCGCCAATGCGCACTGCATCCACATAAAGCAGCAATTCACCATCACAAACGTAAGAGCGTTATTCACCTCTGCCGCATAAATACACCCCAGAACCGCATAAACACTGAACATGAAGAGCGTCAGAAGTTCGGCTGTTGTAAGCGATTCCCGCAAGCGGCGCGGTGTAATGCGTATTTGCGGGAGCACAGCACCGAAGCCGCTTACAACCTCATTTTTTCTACGTGTGTGCGGCATCTCATGGTCATGGAGGCGTTGTGTGGCGCGGGAGCGGCGTTTGGACGATGTGTTGGAGTGTTTCGTCATAATGAAAGTGTTTACCGAAATTCACGAATAAAGTCGTACAAGCGCACGAAATCTTGCGGCGTGAGTTCCTCTGCTCGCTGCCGAAAATACAAAATTTTACGCTCTTCGGCAGCATGAAGAATGTCCGGCAATCGCTCTTTCTGAAGTACGCTGGAAAGCGCATTGGACAAGACTTTACGGCGTTGATTGAAGGCGGTGCGCACAAGAGGATGCACCGTGCGGTAGGCTTCGGCGGCATCACGATTTGATTTCATCTGAAATTCCACGACCGCCGATGTAACGTTTGGCTGCGGAAAAAAGCAATGTGGCGAAACCTGAAACAGCAATTTGGGTTCGGAGACCAGTTGTGATGCGATGCTCAGAATACCGTAATCTTTCGTGCGAGGCTTGGCGGTGATGTGCTGGGCAACTTCTTTTTGCATCATTATCACCGTCTTGTGCGGTGCAGAAGCCATATTGTCACTCATAAGCAAACGCGCCCATTCGTCGAATACCCAAAAAAGAATGTCGCTTGTGATATAATACGGGATATTGCCCACAATCTTCAGGGGAACCGCGCCCGAAGATTCGCTGTGAGACGGGAAAACCTCGTCGAGATGCACGGCAAGCACGTCGCTGTGAATAATGCGCAAGCGCCCCGATGCAAGCTCCGTCTGAAAGCGCTTGGTGAGGAGTTCTACCGCTCGCGTATCGTATTCCACCACGATTAATTCACGTGCGGAAGTTTCCAGCAAGAGCGCCGTGAGTGCACCTTCGCCGGGACCGATTTCCAGCACCACATCGCCCGTCTGCACATCCAATGCAAGCACGATATTGCGAGCAATATTGGGGTCGCGTAAGAAATTTTGCCCCAAGTCTTTGCGAGGAGCAATGCGGTCGGTAGTGGAAGCGGTTTGTGGCGATGATGCTCTAAGGCGAGATTTCATGCGGCTTTGTTTGTAGAAGTGTTTATGCGTTCATCGCAAGAGCGCTTGCTGCGAAGCCATGTGTGAGTTTGGTATAAGTGTCCTCAAGGCGCTCGGAGACGACCTTGACATCCGCCAGAACAGGCATAAAATTGACATCACCATTCCAGCGCGGCACAAGGTGGACGTGGAGGTGATTGGGAACGCCCGCTCCGGCGGCACTGCCAAGATTAAGCCCGACGTTGATTCCATGCGGCTTAAAAACTTTATGCAACACATCTTCCGCCTCGCGGACAGTACGAAAAAGATGCAAAAGCTCATCGTCGCTCAAAAGCCGAAGTTCTCCTGTGTGACGGTTCGGTACAACCATGATGTGCCCGCTATTGTAAGGAAAGCGATTCATAATGACAAAGCAGTATTCACGCCGCGCCACGACCAAGAGCCGTGCGTCATGCTGTGGCTGCAAGAAGGCATCACACAAAAAGCAGTCACTTTTATTGCGGGATTCATCGCTAAAGGTCTCAATATATTGGGAGCGCCACGGCGACCAAAGATGTTCCATAGCCTGTTTGGGAGGAAAGTTCGGTGATACGGTTCGGGGAATTTGCTGCGAATTTGCCACAAGTTAAAGTTTTTCCGCTCCTCTACCAAACAAAAACCCCTTGCATCACAAGGAAACAAGGGGCTTTTGCAAATATTTGGAGGGCAGCATCTTAGTTTACCGCTAACTCAAGTGGATTGTCTAATTCCAGCAAGAGCAATTGGTAGTTGTAGAGGCGGCTGCGTTCTTCGGCGGCTTTCCCATTTTTTCCGCGCTTCAAAGAACGTCTGTCTGCTTGAGCGACTTTCTTCACGGTTTTTTCTGTCTTGCGTTGCCATTCCTCGAAGGCAATTTGCTCATCGGGCTTGCGCTGCGGGACAAGGTACACGATATCGCCGTGTTTTTTGCGCAATGCTTGCCATGTTTTGAGCGCTTCGGCAAAGTTATCGGTTTCGTGGATGATGCTGAAGGTTCCGGCATCTACGACAAGCGGCTTCATATCATGCGCAAAGGCAGTAGTGGTAAGAAGGTCTTTGATGGCTGCAAATTCATAATTGCTGCTCAGAAAGTCCGTCGCAACGGTTGTATCGCCAAGGCGTATGCCCTCGACGACCTCTACTTTTACATCGCCCGTTCCATTTCCCAGAATACCGATTGCTTTCGCGGCACTGTACGAAAGGTCAAGAATTCGCCCTTCGATGTAGGGACCTCTGTCGTTGACACGCACAAGGGTCGTTCTATTGTTCTCGGTGTTCGTCACGCGAATAACAGTGCCAAGCGGTAATGTAAGGTGCGCAGCCGTGAAATCGTGCATATCATAAATTTCACCGTTTGCCGTTCTTCGCCCGTGGAAGCGTGGACCGTACCACGAAGCTACGCCATGCTGCACAAGTGCGGAGGTCGCCGCGGCGATGGCATCAGTAGTGGTAGCTGCATTGCCGGTAAAAAAGGTACGAATTTTTGCCTGTACACCAAAGCTATACATTGCCCCAACACAAACAATCAGGACAAATACGGCGACACGGGCAATATGCAAAGCACGATGCGAGCGGTGAAGCACGAAAGAAAGAGTACGAAAAATCATGAATATCATAATCCAAAGTGTTACAAACTATCGGGTGCGAAACTACACCAAAACAAATCACTACTCAATGACAAAACGATGAAAAGAAATTCATTTTCTTATTCATTTTGCTATGCTTATCATCGTTTATGTATCAACTACCACGCTATGACTACTCTTAGGACTGATTATGCAGCGCAAGAAAACCACTCAGAAAAGTTATCCACAAGTGTATATTTTGAACAAGATAAACGCAAAAAAGTAGAATCTTGTACGGGAAGTTGTGGAAAAATGCTAAGTTTGGGGCTGTTGTGGCGAAGTATAACGCCTCATAAAATTGCATCTTGTTTTTGTTCGTACCATTCTCGGAAACCATGAAGATTACTGACGTTACGCTTTCTTTTTTACATTCGGTTCCTTACAAACAGCATTCTACCTTCAACGGCGCTACTATTGACGGTGTGCGCTTCAAGGCGCTGAAAACTATCGTGGACGGTCGCGGCGATGTGATTGAACTGTGGAGTTTGCCTTGGGTAGAGCGCGAGGGCGTGATTGTGCCGCAGCACGTCTATCAGTCGGCGACGGATTACGGCGTTGTCAAAGCATGGCATTTGCACGCTATTCATACCGACCAATTCACTGTTACACGCGGCAAAATGCAGGTCGTCTGCGTTGATATTCGTGAGGAATCACCCACCTTCGGGCACGTCAACTCGTTTATTATTGGCATACAGAATCCCGCAATGATACTCATTCCGCCCGGCGTAATGCACGGCTGGAAAGCACTTTCGCAACCCGAAACCATTGTTGTCAATCTCCAATCGCACCCTTACGACCCCGCCGATGAACTGAAATTTGCGTGGGATGCCGTCTTGAGCGAGGTGTGGGAGCCGAAGTTCGGGTAAGTACGCCCCTCAAATTACAATCGCATTTAACTTTTTCAATTTAATACTCATCATTCAAAATTCAACACTTTCTATTATGAACACTTTTCTTTTCGCAATGTCGCCCGCACAAGGCGGCGACTCCACGAGCCAGTTGTTTTCCACCGTCATTATGTTCGGTTCGGTTATCCTGATTTTCTACTTTATGATTTTGCGCCCGCAGAAAAACCGCGAGAATGAGCACAAAAAACTCCTTGAAGCACTCAAGCAAGGTGATAAAATCGTGATGACCAATGGAATTCACGGCACGGTATCCAACATTGAAGAGGATGTGGTGGTGGTGCAAATCGCGGACAACGTCCGCATTCGCGTCAATCGCGTGGCAGTGGCGAATATCGTTCCGAAAGCGGAAAAGTAAGTTCGTTTGAATTGAATTTCTCAGAAATTACAGATGTACAAAAAAGTTGTAGCCCTCATGTATAGTGGGCTACAACTTTTTCTTTGTACTTGAAAAGCGGCGGTTTACGAGACTTATTGCCCAGCCCGAATTTCCTCGAAAATTCGCAAGCAGTATTCTTTGTAAGGGCTTTTGGGTAGACGCTCCACGACTTGGAGCCATTCATCAGGCTTCAAGAAGCCTTGCTGAAGAGCAATTTCTTCCAAGCACGCAATCTTGTAGCCTTGGCGCTCTTCAATGGTGTGAATGAACATACTGGCTTCCAAGAGGCTTTTCGGTGTGCCGGTGTCGAGCCACGCCAGTCCGCGTCCCATCACTTCTACGTGCAAGCGGTCTTGTTTCAGATAGGTGTTGTTAATATCCGTGATTTCGAGTTCGCCGCGCGGGCTTGGTTCAAGGTTCGCAGCAATATCGCACACATCTGATGAATACACGTACAGCCCCGGCACGGCATAGTTCGACTTCGGCTTCTGCGGTTTTTCTTCAATACTGAGAACGCGTTTGTCTGCACCAAATTCGACCACCCCATAGCGCTCAGGGTCATGCACAGGATAGCCGAAAATTGTGCCACCAACGTTGGAAAGAAGCGCCTGGCGCAGAAAATTGAGTTTGCCGTAAAAGAGATTGTCGCCCAAGATAAGGCACACTTGGTCGTTGCCGATAAATTCCCGTCCGTAGATAAACGCTTGTGCAATGCCCTTCGGCTCAGGCTGCACCTTGTACGTGATATTCACGCCCCATTGTTTCCCATCACCCAAGAGCCGCTCAAAATTTGGAGTATCAATCGGCGTAGAAATAATGAGAATATCCCGAATCCCCGCAAGCATGAGTGTTGCAAGGGGGTAGTAAATCATCGGTTTGTCGTAAATCGGCTGCAACTGCTTGCTGAAAAGCGACGTGAGCGGATAGAGGCGTGTACCACTCCCTCCGGCGAGAATAATGCCCTTATTACTTGTATTCATGGGTTGTGCAGAAAAAAATAAGTAGAGAAAGAAGTAACTTGCTATTGATGGCAAACAGTGCAAGAGAGAGTATCTTACGGCATCAGCCCGAGCTTTTTCATTCGCGCCAGAAGCGTTGTACGCTTGATTCTCAGCATTTCGGCAGCTTTTGTTTTATTGCCACCTGTCAACTCCAAAGCACGAAGAATATGCTCTTTTTGAGCATCGTCAATGGAGAGCAACGAATCGTCATTGGATGCTACGAGAGACGGCTTGAGTGCAGAGGAGCCGCTCATTGCGTGAACGATTGGTTTTGTGCTTGATGCCGATGATGATGGCGGTGCAGCCTCGCCGAATAACTGCTCTTCTACGGCAAAAATAGAAACCTCTATACGCTTCGGGTCAAACTGAAGCACCAAAGAGCGCATATTTGCTTCAAGCTCAGTCATATCCGCAATCCACGTTTTTGCACTGAGTTTTTTCCAAAATGCTGCGGGTATGAGCTCGGTATTAAGGTTTATTCCGTATTCTGCAGCGATATTTTCCGCATAATGTCGTGCTAATAGCGGTATGTCCTCGCGGCGGTCGCCAAGAGCAGGGAGCATCATGCGTACCGCACCGACAGCAAAGAACAATTCACTACTGATTGTTCCCAACCGCATTGCTGCATCGGCTCGCATACCATCGGCAACGGTGTAGCCTACGATAAGCCGCACATCAGCTAGGGCAGGACGAGGCGAGGGAGTTTTACTTTGTTTGCGTAGTGTTTGCGCCATGCGTGCCAAGCGCAGTTGTACCGTCATGGGCGCAGAGGAAATCTCGTCTAAAAAGACCGTTCCGCCTTCCGATTCAGCAATCAAGCCTTTGTCCGTGCCGGTATCAAACAAATATGCTTCCAACTCATTGCCCTCAAAGTCTGCACAAGAAAGCGCGTGAAACGGGCGCTCACGGCGATTGCCACTCGTGTGCAGTAGGGTGGCTAATTCTTCGCGGTAGCCGCCGTACACACTTTCAATCAAGCATGGCACATCGTGGGAAACCGCGATTTCGACGTTCTTTCGTAGAAACTCCGCCGCCGGAGACTCGCCGCGAACAAGGATGTGACGGCTCATTTCTGGTGCGCTTTGAGTTGGTTCGCTTTGAACTGGTTCGATTTGAGTTAGTTCACTTTGAGTAGTTGCCCCGTTTGTTGGTACAACATTTTCGCTCACAATATTTGCATCCACCGTTGGAACGGAGGCTGTTGTCTCGTTTGTGATGGGAGTGTCTTGAATCGTTGTCTGCGGCTCTTTGTTGTCTCGGCGAGGCTCTTCCTGATGAGTTTTTTTCTCCGCAACCACTTCTTGCGAAAACAAGTGTGGATGGCGGTTTTGGACAAGTTCGTGTGCTATACGCTGAAAATTTTTGAACTCACTCTCATCAAAAACGGATGTGGCGGTCTCGCGGAAGGTTTCGTGTGTACATTCGACTGCTGAATTATGAAGCTGCACAAATCCATCAAACGTGAGCGGCAAAAGTCGCCGAAGAGCGCTCTGCGTGGAGGTGTCCAGCATTTCTGCCAAAAGATGGAGCGATACCGGCAGCTGAAGCGGTTCGCAGACCCTCAGCGCCGCAAGCACGGCAGCAAGCATGGAACGGGCATCGGCGGGCAAAAGACGAATGGCATCCAGCGCCGCGCTGCCCAACGACAAAGCCACTGACGAAGTGGAATCGTCTTCCCGCGCCTCATTTGTCCAAATACGATTGCGCCGCTTTATGGTGCCACTCTGCACCATTGCTCGCACGGTCATGGCAAGCACAAGCGGATGCCCTTTGGTGCGAGCGTAGAGGTGGCGATAAAACTCAGGCGTGAAGGCGCATCGTCCTAGGAGTTCTGCACAAAAAAGTGGGACGTGCGAGGGCGCAAAATTGGAAAGAGTGAGCATGGCAGGCTTTGCCGCCAAACGCGCAAGCTGTGAGCGATGCGTGGCGACAACGCGAATCCCTGCCAGCGACGTGTCTTCGAGCGCCAAGAGTTCTTTTACTTCAAGGCGCACATCTTCGGGCATTTGCTCGGCATCATCCACCAGAAAGAGCGTTGGTTCTTGCTTCTCTAATGCCTCGTGGATTTGCTTGGGTAGATTGTTCGTTGCTGTTGCGGCAAAATAGACGATTTTATGTCGCAAAAGCGTGATGGATTCAAGGCGCGATTGAACAAGGAGGCGCAAAAGCATGGTTTTACCAAGTCCCGGCTCGCCGGATATTTCCAGCACGGGCGATTCCACAAAAGGCGATTGGATATTGACCACAGCAGCCAGAGCAGTTTCCAAGCCAATGCCGCTTACAGGCACGAGGCTCACGGGCGTTTGCTCCATACCGTTTAGAATGTCCTTTGCAAGAAGTCCGTGTGTGGCGAGATATTCCAATGCCTCACGCGCGGAAAAGAAGCGCATCGAACGGTCGCGTTCCAAGAGCGCGTAAATCCATTGCACAAGGGCATCCGGCAGCGCTGGAGCGCTCTCGCGGAGGGACTTGAGAACTAAGTGCGACAGCATCCCGGACGATTCCACCATCGCCACATCGTTAAATGACTGACCGGTGATAGTTTCGTACAGCGTAATACCGATGCTAAATAAGTCTGCCCGCGCATCCGCCGTGCGCTGCAATGCCAGTTCCGGTGCGGCGTAGGGATTATGCGCTCCATACACAGCACGAGCAACGCTATCTCCGGCAAGTGGAAACCACTCATCAAGCGCAATACGCGCCACAGGGCTTTCTTCGTCGGCAAGGCGAATGGATGATGGCGTGAGGCACAAAAGCGCCCGCATCTGCGCATGAAGCGGCGCTAGAGCAGTCAGCAACGAAGCCGCCATCTGCACGATAAACTGTGCATTGCTGAATTGCGAGTGCGGCACGGTATCAAGCGGGATGTGCTGAAGATTCTCAAAGGCAATATACGGCTCGTTGTTTGCCGTAATATTGACATCGTACAGCATGGCAATATGCGGCGAAGCGAGTTTTGACAGTGCTGCCGCTTCGGTCAGAATATACGATTGCTCGGCTTCGTTGCTGGTGCGAAACACGCGAATAAGCACGTGTTCGTCGCGCTCGGTGTCGAAAGAGCGCAGCAAATGTGCGTGGTCGGTAAGAATCAGCGTTTGAAGGTTGGTATAACGGGCTGTTGTGAATGATACGGTGTGCGTCATTATGTTGCCAGAATCAATTTCCGATGTGTCAAAATATGGGAAAATGCTGTCAAATATACGAAAAAATGCAGCACGGCAAGGAAATGATGGAAGCGGTCGGACGAAAAAGAAGCGAAAATTTACAAAACATGAGCAAGTTGTGCGCCGTATATCGCCGCGAGATAGCGTAGTATTCTGAGTGCAAAAACGATGATGGCAAACCACAGCAAATGCACACGCACTGTGCCTGCGACGACCGTGAGCGGGTCGCCCACAAAAGGCAACCACGAGCCAAAGAGACTCCACACTCCCCAACGCTCCATCCATGCAATAGCTCTGCGTCCATTCTTGCTTGCAGCGAGGCGAGGTAGCATTGTGGAGCGCAATGCCGCACCCAATCCGTAATTGCAAGCACACGCAAGGCAGTTCGCAGCAGAACAAATGGCAAATGCAGGCGCAAAAGGTAAACCTGCCGCAATTCCCGCAATCAAAATCGCCTCCGAACTGAGCGGGATAATTGTTGCCGACACAAACGAGGCTCCACCTAAGCCCCAGAGTCCGTAGGTGAGTACGAAGTCATGCCAGTTGAAACTCATAGCCATCTTTCTGATAAGTATTTGTCAAGCAATCGTAACTGTAAGCGAGAGTGCTTGCGCTGAGGCAAAAATACCAATCTCAGGACTCATCCGTGCTTCTAGCACATCCCCCGATACCACTTGTCCAACGCCTTCGGGCGTACCGGTGTAAATGCTATCACCTTTGCGCAGTGTAAAGACTGAGGACAAATACTCTATCAGCGTCGCAACACTGCGCTCCATCAGCTTGGTAGAGCTTTTTTGCCGTCCTACATTATTGACGCTGAGTTCAATATCAAAATCAGGGATATGGGTAAAAAGCGCTGCGGGCAAAATGCGAGAAATTGGCGCGGAGGTGCGAAAGCCCTTTGCCACAGCCCATGGTGAACCCTGTTGTTTTGCGGCGTGTTGCAAATCACGCAAGGTCATATCCAAACCCAAACCATAACCCGCAATCACGCTTTTTGCATCGTTTGCGGGTACGTCTTGGCAGTCCTCGCCGATAACAACGACCATCTCTACCTCGTGGTGTAGATTTGTGGAGAACGTGGGACAAATGACTGTGCCACCGTCCTGCACCAGTGCTGCCGGAGGCTTCAAAAAGACCATTGGCGAGGCGGGAACTTCGCCGCCCATTTCGCGGGCATGAGCGGCATAATTTTTACCGATACCGTAGATTGTACCGGCTTCAAGCGTTGTTCCGTCGGTAAAAAGAAAATCAGAACGAGACATAACGTGTAATCAGGAGGTGATGAATAGTGGATGAAACCGTTTTCGCGGGCAATGTTGTTCACAATATTGCGAACAAATTACCAATGCTTTACAGGTGGCGTTATCGGGCGGAGCATTTTGAGCGAAAGTGTGTAGTTCTCAAGCGCTGTTGCACCATCGCTGTCCAGACGAGTAACGCGGGCTTGGAGCTCGGCTTCGTTCATTTCTTCGACGCGGTAGCGGATACCATTCGGATTTTCGACGGCAGCTTCGACCACATCGCCGACTTTGATACCTTTCCAATGCTCGAAGTTCTCATGGCTGCTGCGCTTCCAATCCACCGGACGGTAGAGTGTATAGAAAAATCGTTTGAAGATGTTCATAGTGCAAAGGGAAACAATGATAGAAAATTTGGGTTCTAAAGCGTCGTAGTAAATACAATGTCGCGGTAAATTGAGTAATTACGAAACTTGGTTTCAGGAATTGTCAAAAAACACGTATTTTGCGTGTTCTCAGCGTTTTTGAACCAAGATATGGAATAGTCATGTTCAAAGATATGATTTTCCACGCAATTTTTGAACGCTGAATCATATTCCGTAGCACTTTTGTTCACTCAATTTTTGTATCATGGCTCCACAAGACCAATCCCCAAGCACTCCGTCGGATAATCAGCATCATCCGAAGCCCAAGCACGAAAAAGAACATCGTAATAAATATCCTCAGAATAAATCGCCGCAAGCCTCGCCAGCACAACGCCCCGATCGCCCGCAACAGGAGCGTCCACAATCCGAGCGTCCTCCGCAGCAAAACCCAAATCGCCCGCACGAGAATAAGCGCCCCGGCGACCGCCGTGAACATGACACCCGACAACGACCGCCTCAGGATAAAAACCCTCAGCAGAGACCGCATCAAGATAGATCGGAGCAGAGCAATAGTCCGCAGCGAAATGATAGAAACGAGAGACCACCACGCTTTGAGCCGATGAGTCCCGCGCTTGTTACGCCGGAGTTCATACCGACGCACGAAGGTATTGAGCGCCCTGAGCAGTTGGAAGCACTGCAACGGCGCGGTATTCCGCAAGCGCTTCGCTACGACGACCCGCCATATGTGCCGGATAAGCCCGCCAAAGGTAGCGACAATATCTTCTATAAAGATTACAACCCGCTCTATTCCGGTGCTCGTGGCTTGGCAATTAAAATTCTCTCCCGTCTCGACCAAAGTGATTCATATTTAGACAAGCTCTTGGAGCACGAATTGGCGCACTGTGATTTGAAGCCGGTTGACCGCGCTTTGCTGACGGAACTTGTGCATGGCGTAACGCGCTGGCAAGCAAAGTTGGATTGGGTACTAACGGGCTTTTATCACGGGGAATTTGTGAAGTGTATCGTGCCCGTGAAGAACGCTATGCGTATTGCGCTCTACCAAGTCATGTTTTTGCAGCGTATTCCGCCTTTTGCGGCGGTGAGTGAGTCGGTCGAACTTATCAAACGATTGAAGGGGCATCGTTCGGGAAACCTTGTCAATGCTATCTTGCGGAACATTTTGAATAATATCAACAATATCCGCTATCCGCTTCGCCACGAAGATGTTGCGCGGCATTTCTCCATAATTTACTCACATCCGTTCTGGATGGTGAAGCGCTGGATAGAGCGGTTCGGCGAGAAAGGTGCCGAAGAGCTTTTGCGGATGAACAATGAGCGACCTAAAATCGCACTTCGCATGAACATGATGCGCTGTGTACCTGAAGAACTTTTTGCATTTCTTCAAGCACAGGACGTAAAGCGGTGGGATTCCCCGATTGAGCCGGAACGCCTTGTTATGGTCGGTTCGCTTTCGTCTGTGCGGGAGTGGAAACCCTTCCAAGAAGGATGGTTCTCGGTGCAAGACCCCAGCGCGGCAATGGTGGTGCGTTTGGCAAATCCTCAGAAAGGGCAAAGAATTTATGACCTCTGCGCCGCACCCGGCGGAAAATCTACGTTTGCGGCTGAACTCACCAACGACGAAGCGACGATTATTGCGCTGGATAAATATGCCGGAAAACTCAAGGTGATTCAGGAAAATACCGAGCGCCTGCGCCTCACATCTATCACCGCTCAAGCACAAGACGCGCGGACGTTTGCACCAAAGGAAAAAGCAGATATTGTACTGCTTGACGCGCCGTGTTCTGGCTTGGGAACATTGGCGAAAAAACCCGACATCAAGTGGAAGTTCGAGATAACTGATTTTGCGCCGATTCTGCGCACACAACGCGAATTGCTCACCAATGCCGCAAAGTTGGTCAAGGTCGGCGGGGCGCTCGTGTACAGCACCTGCACGATTGAACCGGAAGAAAACACCGAGCAAATAGCGTGGTTCTTGAAAGAATTTCCCAACTACGAACTTGACCGCGCCGAGAACTATCTTCCCGAAGCACTCTGCAAAGACGGTTTTATGCAGATGTTCCCACACTCGCACCAGACCGACGGTGCATTCGCCGCGCGACTTGTTCGTAAATCGTAATCACTACACCTGTACTCAAAACTCAACCTTCAAAACTCAAAATTTACTAACTATATGCTGACCAAACCCTTCAATTTCCGCACGTGGATAGACGAACACCGTCATCTGCTCAAGCCGCCTGTCGGCAATGCTGTTGTCTATGATGAAACTGATGACTTTATCGTCATGGTCGTTGGTGGTCCGAATGCACGCAAGGATTTTCACTACAACGAAGGTGAAGAGTTTTTCTACCAACTCGAAGGCGATATGGTCTTGCGACTGCACGACGGCGAGAAAATAGTGGATATGCCCATTCGAGAAGGGGATATTTTCTTGCTGCCGCCACGCACTCCGCACTCGCCCCAGCGCCGTGCCAATACGGTCGGGCTTGTGATGGAGCGCAAACGGGCAACGCAAGAACTGGACGGCTTTCTGTGGTTCTGTGAGAATTGTGGTAGCAAACTCTATGAAGAATATCACTTCGTAAGCAATATCGTGGAGCAGCTTCCACCTATTTTTGATAGATTCTATGGCAACGCCGAGCACTGCACTTGCAAAAAATGCGGAACGGTGATGGAACGCCCTGCAAAGCCGCAAGCATAGCATAAATTGATTTTCCAGATAATTCATACGACACTGCTTGCCAATAACTCAAAAGAGAACTATATTTTCTCGAAAAAGAGCGTGGGTAGCTATTTCAAAAGTCCGTGAAGTATCGTATTTTGACGTGCTGTAATCCTAATATCGCGCATTACCCAATATCCATTATGGTCAACGTTCTTTTTGTTTGCTTAGGAAATATCTGTCGCTCACCTATGGCAGAAGGGGCATTTCAGCGTCTTGTGGAAGAGCGTGGTCTGCAAGACAGAGTTGGTTGGGACTCTGCCGGGACATCGGGTTTCCATGCCGGCGAGCTTGCCGACCCGCGCATGATGGAGACTGCTCGCTCACACGGTATCGCGCTCACGCATCATTCGCGTAAATTGGTGGTTGAAGATTTTATGCGCTTTCAGTATATTATTTCCATGGATAGCGCCAATCTTGATATTATTCTGGCATTGCAAAAAAAAGCCGTGCAAGCGGGATTGAACGGCAATCCGAAAGTATTGATGATGCGTTCCTTCGACCCCGATGCAGGCGATGACGAAGAAGATGTTCCCGACCCCTACTATGGAGGCTTGAACGGTTTTGAAGATGTCTTTCAAATGCTGACCAGAGCCTGCGAGAACTTTGTGGATTTTCTTGAAAACACCGAACTTAAATCTCCCAAACAATAGTTTTTTTTGTGACTCAACGTTGATTTCAATAGGAGCAACCGATGGATTCAATTTTTATGAAAATTATTCGCCGCGAAATTCCAGCCGCGATTGAATACGAAGACGACGATGTGATTGCCATTAAAGATATTAACCCTATTGCGCCGATACATATTCTCATCATTCCCAAAAAATTTATTCCGACTGTCAACGACATCACCGAAGCAGACGCGCCGCTTATCGGAAAGCTCTTTCTCGTGGCAAAGCGTCTTGCGGCAGACAAAGGCGTTGCCGAAGGTGGTTATCGCTTGGTGATGAATGTCGGCAAAGACGGTGGGCAGACCGTGTTTCATCTTCATTTGCACTTGATTGCGGGCAAAAAACTGGGGCATGAAACGACCTGAAAATCAAGTCGTTATGCTCATTTGAACACAAGACCTCTGAAAAAAATATATTCTGAAAAATTCGGCGTTGGTACGACGGGACTTTATTGTATCTTTGCCGTAATCTGAGCGTTTGAGGGACAGTAGAGCGTACAAAAAGCAAGCATAACGGTTGTATCAAAGGGCTTGGCAACGCTCGCCACATAATCGGTTTTCTTTTCACTTCTCACTTCGATTCCAGGAGGAATTCATCATGTCGCTTTTACAAAAATACAGTCCGGACGAAATTTCGACACTGAACCTCGTCCCGCTCTGGGTTTTTTACGCCGTAGCAGGGGCAGATAGCGTGATTGACCAACGCGAAATTGCATCGTTCAAGGGTATGCTCAAAGAAGCGAATAATCTCAAAGACCAATTCTCACGCGAGATCCTAACAGCGCTCTATGACCATTTCGATGATGTCGTTCTCAAATCCAAAAGTGAGCAGCCTATTCCGGGAATTGAAAAAGCAATGGACATCGTTTCGCGTAAATCTTCGCCCTCAGAAAGTGAAGAATTTAAGCTGGTGGTCTTTGCAATGGGCTGGTCGGTAGCGGCTGCGTCGGGTGACTTCACTGAAACGGGTGAAGGCTCGAATATCTCGGATGAAGAAATCGAAAATTTGACTCATATTGCTGATGCACTCAGCCTTAGCATGGCGAAACTCCGCAGAGTTATTACCTCGAATGATGCTTCCAAAATCTGGAATGTCTTTTTGCAGTAATAACAGCGTATTCGCATTTATCAGTCTCATTCGTTTGAAGAAAGAACACTTGTCATTGTTTACAATATCTCTTATCTACTTATCTCGTAAGGAGAAAATGTCATGATGGATTCGCAACTAACCATGTTTACCGTTGAGGAACTTGGTTCTATCTATATGGTGCCATTTTGGGTATTCTACCAAGTCGCGGGTGCCGATAGCGTCTTCGACGAACAGGAGACCGAAGCATTCCAAAGTATGCTCGATACCGCGCCCAAACTGCGGGATGCCTTTGCTCGCGCTATCTTCAGCAATATGAATGCGTCGTTTATTGACATTCTCCACAAAGCCAAAAACAACCCCAGTCGCGCCTACGAAGGTCTCCGCGAAGCAATGGCGGTGCTGGATAAACTTCCACCCGATATTACCGCCGAATTTAAGACTCTTGTCTTTGTCATGGGCTGGTCGGTAGCAGCTGCGTCGGGCGATTTCAGCGATACGGGCGAAGGCTCCAATATCTCGGAAGACGAAATTGATAACCTTGTGCAGGTCGCAGAAGTACTGGGTTTGAGCTTCCCGAAACTCCAGAAAGTCATCGTTTCCAGCGACGGCGATAAAGTGTGGAATTCGTTTCTGGGCAGCTAAAAGCTGAATTACTGATAATCCCCCCATGCACGCAGACATTCTTGTCTGTGTGGAAATGGGTGCTTGTTCTAAAGCTCTAAAGCTCAGTGTGTTCACAGCATTTCACCGTATTTGTTTGCTTCCTCTTGACCAATCACCACCATTGTTCATTACCGTATGCTGCTTGATATTACGCATCTCGAAAAAGTATATCCCAATGGCTCATATGCGCTGAAGGGCGTGAGTCTGTCTGTTGAACAAGGAGAATTTCTGGTCGTTATTGGTCTGAGCGGTTCGGGCAAGTCAACGCTGCTCCGCTGCATCAATCGCCTGCACGAGCCAACAAGCGGCAGCATCCACTTTGAGGGCGAAGACATTACGCATATCACCGGAAAAGCGCTTCGTTCCTATCGTCGCCAAATCGGGATGGTCTTCCAGCATTTTAATTTGATTAAACGCCATAGTGTGCTGGAGAACGTTATTGCGGGGCGCTTAGGCAGTTTGCCCATACTCCAATCGCTGTGGGGAAAATTTCCCTCACATGTCCGTGATGAAGCAATGGAGAAACTGGCAATAGTCGGGCTGGCTGACAAAGCCACTTCTCGCGCCGATGCGCTTAGCGGCGGACAGCAGCAGCGCGTCGCTATTGCACGGACGCTCATGCAGAAGCCCAAAATTCTCCTTGCCGACGAACCCGTTGCCAGTCTTGACCCAGCCACATCGCACTCAGTGATGCAGTACCTTGAGCGGATGAACAAAGAATACGGCACAACCGTCATTTGCAATCTCCACTTTCTGAGCCTTGTACGTCAGTACGCCTCGCGTGTCGTCGCTCTCAAAGCAGGGGAAATGATGTTTGAAGGCAGCCCGCACGAAATAGACCGCGCTTGGTTCAGCCGCATCTACGGCGAAGAAGCGGTCGAAGTGGAAATTGAGTAAACCTTCCCGTTAGTAAATCTTCCCGCCAGTAAAAAACTTCTCCATGCTCCGCTCCCGCCTTGCTCCTACGCCGAGCGGCTATTTGCATCTTGGCAACGCTTTTTCCTTCGTGCTGACGTGGCTTCTTGTCCGCAAGCAGCACGGACACTTGCATTTGCGCATAGACGACCTCGACGGGGAACGTGCCAAGCCCGAATACTACGACGATATTTTCACCACGCTGGAGTGGCTTGGGCTGGATTATGATTCCGGCGCTCGCTCACGTCAAGACTGCCTTGCAAACTGGTCGCAGAAGCATCGTTTGTCGGCGTATAATGAAGCACTTATGCGGCTTGCCGAACAAGGAGATGTGTTTGCGTGTGATTGCTCGCGCTCGCTGCTTGCGCAGACTTCGCCAAATGGTCTTTATCCCGGGACGTGCCGCTCGAAAAACCTTCCTCTCGCAAGCATTGATGCTGCTTGGCGAGTGCGTACAGATAAAAATACGTCGGTGCGTTTTCAAGATGCACTTGCCGGAAGCATAACGACTGACATTGCTACCAATCTCGGTGATTTCATCGTGCGCCGCCGCGACGGTATTCCTGCCTATCATATTGCTTCGCTTCTGGACGACACGGACGACCAAATGACGCTTATCGTGCGGGGCGCAGATTTATGTGCTTCCACAGCCGCGCAAATTTTCTTGGCAGAACGGCTCAATCTCACCGCGTTTACGCGCACAACCTTCCTGCATCATCCATTGCTTTTGGAAACGCCGGAGCGTAAACTCTCTAAGTCGCATCATTCCTTATCGCTAAAAGCAATGCGCGAAAACGGCACGACTGCGGAAGAGATTATCGGCAGAATTGCTTCTATGCTCGGCATTGTACTTCTGAGTCCAAACCTTCAAGCGCTTTTGGAAGCGTTCTCGCCGGAGGCGCTCGCTGCTTTATCGCATGAGCGCTTGCTTTCACTGTGATTTGCTTCTTGTGAACTATCGTTGTATTTTGTCAGGTATTCAGAGAAAGTGGAGTGCGGAATTCATTCCGCATCAAAGGCTTCTGTATTAAGTGGTTTCAAAGTTTTGTTCTGCGGAATAAATTCCGCACTCCAGTTTTTTGCGAAATCCCAAAGAGCCAAGAAAACTTGCGTCTCAATACAAAAAACGACTATTCACCAACATTTTCCTCTCACCATTTCGCTCCTATACCATGTCTCGCTACCCGTATTCCACCTCGCGTGCCGCACGGTATCTACTCGTGTGGCTTTGCTTCCTTGCGGCAAATGCCCTTCACGCGCAAACCGCCAATATCACTTTTCGCCTCGCCGACCCGCAAAAACGCTACGTGCGGGCATTTGTGCCGGGCGAGTTCAATAATTGGGGACCCAATTCCGGCGGGCGCATTAGCGCGGGAGCGGTCTCCGAGATGGCGTACGATGCCGCAAGCGGCTCGTGGACAAAAACCCTTTCACTGAATGTCGGACAGCGCTACTTGTACAAATTTCATGTTCACCGCGACGCTTCGGGAGCGCAAGCAGACTGGCTTCCCGATCCTCTGAACGATGTGCAAGACGGCACGAGCAATCAAAACTCTGTGCTGCAAGTCGCGTCACTACTCCTTTTTGAGCCTTTGCTGCAAGTGAACAACAATACTCTTTCCGGCGTGAGTGCGTCTATCATTGCCGCCGCACGGCTTACACGGCTCACCGTTGTTGCCGGAAGCGACACGATAAACATTACAGGTGCGGCTCTCACGACTACACAGCAAAGCGGTTTTGTCAATATTTCCTTCCCAACATCTCTGCCCACAACCGCTTCGGTGCGGATTCTTGCCGCCGATACTGCCGGAAATTCTCTTTCATACCGCTTTCCCGTGAGCATTAACGCCGTTCCCTCATGGGCAAAAGACGCAGTCTGGTATCAAATTTTCCCGGAACGCTTCCGCAACGGCGACCCCACCAACGACCCCACGCGCGAAAGCCTTGAAGCGGGCAACGGCGTTTCCGACAAATGGCGTATCAAGCCCTGGGGCAGCGATTGGTTTTCCCGCGACGACTGGGAACAGTCATTTGGCGGCAGTTTTTACACCAACGCTATTTTTCATCGTCGCTACGGCGGAGACCTGCAAGGCATCATTGACAAATTGGATTATTTGAAAGATTTGGGCATTACGGCGCTCTACCTGAACCCCATATTTTACGCCAATTCGCTGCACAAATACGACGGCAACGCGCATCACCATATTGACCCATACTTCGGACCCAACCCCAAAGCCGATTTAGCGCAGATTGCCGCCGAAAATGCTTCCGCCGAGCCGTACAGCCCTAAGACGTGGCGTTGGACAAGCGCGGATTCGCTCTTTCTGAAATTGATTGCCGAAGTGAAGAAACGGAATATGCGCATCATCATTGACGGCGTGTGGAATCACACCGGGCGTGGCTTTTTTGCGTTTCAAGACCTCGCCGCAAAGCAGGCGGCATCTCGCTTCAAGGATTGGTATGTGGTGAATCGTTACGACGACCCCGCAACGCCGCAAAACGAGTTCAGCTACAAATCGTGGGAAAATTTCACCTCGCTGCCGGAGTTTGCCCGCACACCCGACGGACGCGACCTTGCGCCCGCACCGAAAGAGTACATTTGGAACGTTACGCGGCGCTGGATGGACCCGAACGGCGACGGCAAACCCGATGACGGCATTGACGGCTGGCGGCTGGACGTAGTGCCGTATATGCCGCTTGGGTTCTGGAACGAATGGAACGTCTATGTGCGCACGATCAATCCCAACGCCTATACCACCGCCGAAATCTGGACTGACGCTTCGCCCACCTTCGTGCGTGGCGGTAATTTTTCGGCGGTGATGAATTATTGGGCGTTTACTCTCCCCGTCGTAGATTTTTTTGTGAACGGACGCGGCACAGCCGAAAGTTTTTGGAATACTCTCGAAACCCGCAGAAATGCCTACACGCCTGATGTGCAGTCTGCAATGCAAAATATGATGGATTCCCACGACACCGAACGTTTGGCTTCGATGATTGTGAATCGTCCCGCTACAAGCAACCAAGCGCTCTGGCAACCCGCCATCACGCGCAATGCGTGGGGAACGCCTTCCTACGCCATTCGCAAGCCCACTGAGCGTGAGCGCGATGTGCAAAAGCTCATTGCACTCTTCCAAATGACCTACACGGGCGCACCAATGCTCTACTACGGCACTGAATCCGGCGTGTGGGGCGGCAACGACCCCGACGACCGTTCACCAATGAACTGGCAAGACATTCGCTTCGACTTGCAAGCAGGTACGCACTCCCCGGCATATATTCGTGCGCCGGATGATATGAATTTTGATAGTAGTTTGGTGAATTTTTATCGTGAGACTATCAGTAAAAGACCGCTGCCTCCTTCGTACATTTTTCGAGATTCATTACGATTAGTTCCCAATACCGGCAAGGCGGTTATTATTGAACGTAGGCAATATACTTCATGTTTTCAAGTCTGGCAGCCTGACTCATGCCGTAATACCCGGTTTTACATTTGCATAATAAATCCAACTAATGACACTTTGACCACAAATGTGTTGGTACCGGAATCTGGCGGCGCAACCAGCTTTTATCCTAGTGTATTTACTAAGGGAGACCCACGCTTACTTAAATATAGCACACTGGGAGTTAGTGCTCCCAAAACTCTTGTTACAACCATGCCGCCAAATTCCGGTGCGTTGTTCTTTGGAAGTTTAGGAGATTTGATAAGCGTACAACTTACAGAAAATACAAACTTAATCCGCTCCTATCCCCAACCCTTCAGCGACGAAACCACGCTTGAATACACGCTTGCAGCCGCAGCGAATGTGAGCGTGAGCATTTCGGATGCACTGGGGCGAGAGGCGCTGCGCATAGAAGAAGGCTTGAAGCCACAGGGGACGCATACGCTCAGGCTTTCGGGTGCGGCACTTGCGCGGGGAACGTACTTTTGCACACTGCGCACGAGTGGCGGCGAGGTGCGGAGGCTGCTCATTATGCGGCAGTGATGTGGTGCGGATTCGGTGAGAAATTTTGAACGCGGATTCAGCAGATATGCGCGGATAGTTCATAATCCTCTTCATCCGCCAAATCTGCGCAATCCGCGTTCAGGACGAAAGTGCCTCAAGGTGCTTAATCATCGCTGCCGCGCCGCATGGAGCGCTCTACGTCGCGCTGCTTGATGGATTCGCGTTTGTCGTACTTCGCTTTGCCTTTGGCAATACCAATTTCGACTTTTGCGTAGGGACCGGAAAAATAGACCGCAAGCGGCACGAGTGTTGCACCTTTTTCCTGTACACGCGAGTAGAGTTTTTGGAGTTGGTTCCGCTTCAGAAGCAGCTTCCGGGGGCGCACGGGCGGATGGTTGTTGATATTGCCTTGTTCATAAGGGCTGATGTGGATGCCGAGCGCGAAGAGTTCCGGCGAAGCATCCTTTTTACCCTCGAACATGGCGTAACTATCCTGCAAATTACACTTCCCGGCGCGAAGAGACTTTACTTCCGTGCCTTGCAGCATGATGCCGGCTTCTATCGTATCGGTGATGAAGTAGTCGTGCCGCGCCTTGCGGTTTTGCGCCACATTTTTGATGGGGCGATTTTTGTAATCGGGCGGCGTGGGTTGTTCGCGTTGATGCTGATTGGTTTTGGACATTTTGTTATGCTCGGAATAGTGAACGTTTGTACGCTTTGGGACTCAGCCGTGTGGCGGAACGCAGATTTCAGGATTTGAGAGATTGTCAGGATTGTGGAACAATCCAGCTTACAAAAACAGAGGCGGAATAAATTCCGCACTCCAAAAACAAACGCTCGGCGTTATTACTACAAGAACTACTGCAAAATTTGACTAATCAAACTGACGCTAAAGATAGACAGCAAGAACCAACCCAGAGCACCTTCCAGCACCGCCAGATACCGTGCCACGCCTATTGCCTGAATTTCGCCATAGCCAAGAGTTACGAACGCATTCAGGCTGAGCGCGAGCGCGTTAATCGCACGAATGGCGGCGGCGATGAGCAGCAAGCCTCCGAAATACAGCACCGCCGTAGACAAGACGCTGAGGCGCTCTCCGTTATCAGGGGAGTGTCTCGTCTCGTCCCAGCGTTTTTGCAAATTCTGCGCATACTCACTTTGCTTTACACCCCAGAGCCGAAGCTGATACTGGAGAATATGCCCGTAGTAGAATGGTGTTCCGATGGCTCGCACCAGCGCCGGAGCTGTACTGTGAGATTTCTCCAAAGCGGCTCTTTCGGTTTCGATGGTTGCCCATTGCTTCTGACGGCTTTCTTTGTGTGCGGCAAGGTCGTAGAAGGTGTGCGTGAAGCGAACACCGCCTGCTGTCTCGGGTTGGCTGGGAAAAATAAAATAGAACATGGCAAAAAGAAAGAGCACCCAGAGGGAATATTGAATCGCCATTACCGGCTCTGTACCGTACTTGCAGAAGGTTTCAAGGAAAATATTAAGCTGCCAAACAAGCCAATTTGTGAAGGTGGGTTGGCGCTGATAGGTAAGTCCCAACCAGCGCGTCTGTACGGTTTTCATTTCCACATAGCAATCGTTTTTTGAGCCGTCTTGCCAGTTTTTGCCATAGATATTGTAGAAAAAACTGTACGTTTTCAGAAGCATTTCGTAATCGTCTTCTTCTGTTACATTCCGCCCGTTTACGGTGTCGCTGACGGTGATTTTATATCCGGCGAACTGCGCCCAACGCATGGTGGTAGCTCGCTCCGGCGTATTGAAAGCATCGTAAAGAATTGCACCGTGAAAAACGCTTTTGTCAACTTTGAGCATATTCAAAATAACGGCGCTGACGTTCAGCGCACCAAAAGCCGTGTCCTCATTCAGGTTGCATGAACGAATATGACCATCAATTTTGAACATTGCGTTGCTGTCCAGTGTACACTGCTTGAGGGCAAAATCATTGAGTGGCTCGGAGAAGGGTGCAAATACTTGCGAAAAACCCATGAAGCGCGTCCGTTCATAGTTCACGCTGTTGATACTGTTCGATGCAAAAACGCAACTTCCGATGTCGCATCGGTCAAGTTCAAAATTGACCAAGCCCTCCACTTCCACACCCGTTACAATTCTTGTCTTGGAAATCCCCAGCGTTGCGATAACGCATTTCTGAAAACCCAAGTATTCATCAATCGTACAGCCATTGAAGGAGATACCCTTTTCAAACTCAAAACCGCTAATTTTCATAGCGGAGAAGTGGCAGGAATCAAATTCGAGCTTGGAGTCAACCAAAATACGCCCGTTTTTGCCGCTTGCCTTGAGGAGTTGCGCCCGCCACTCGGCTTCACGCGCGGGGTCGGTCAGGTTGGAATCCGTGCGGATGGTACAGTGCCGCAGCTTCAAGTCGCCCTGCGCAAGCGTGGTCATGGTGAGGACATCGCTGAAGGAGAGCGTCTGCCGCTCCAGAACAGTTGTACCCGTTACGGCAAATTGCGCCGAGAGGCGTGTGCTGCTCGTAAGCAACATTACTGCACAAGACAGCACATAGAATGAAAAAGATGCAAAGCGCATGGAATCTACGTTTTCTGAGAGAGGTTGTACAAATGCTCTTCGTTTTGGGGAGTGGTATAAGAGAATTATCGCGTTTCCGGCAGCAACGTATAGTCCGGGAAATTACCGTGCAAGCGCTCTCCGGGCATACCTACCGTAACGGCTTCCACAAGATATTTCCCGCCTACGAAGCAGCCTTTCCATGATTGCCCCGTGCCGCCAAAGATTTCTTCTTTGTCGCCGCGTGAGCGCACTGCGTTTATGCCGACTTTGAAGCCGCGCAGCTCTGGCGCAATACGCTTTGCAAACGCCTCATCGTCGGTGGCAATCGAACAGACAAGCGAGCCATTGGAAACGTTCATTTCTTCAATGAGTTCTTCGGGCGTATCCACGACGACAATGCTGTCTATCGGACCAAACGGCTCATTTTGATAGAGCTTTGCCTTGCGCGGCAAATTCATCATCGTACGCGGCGCAAAATACGCAGAAATATCTTGTCCCGGTAGAAAACGTGACTCATCCAGTTTCCCTTGATAAATGCACACTGCACCGTTCACCAGCGCATGACCGACCATCACTTGTAAATCGCCGACTTTGCGGCTATTGATAACAGGACCAAAGTCCAGTTTCGGCGGCGCGTCATCGGCATTTTCGACCAAAAGCGGATGCCCGAAGGTGAGTGATTTAACGACGGACAAATACGCATCCAAGAAATTCGGCACAAGTGAGCGCTGGACAACAAAGCGTGGATACGCTGTGCAGCGCTGTTTACCATATTCGTAGCCTTTTTTGAGTTGGGCGGCGAGCGTATCCCACTGCGAGAAATTCCACACACCGTAGGCATTCAAGCCTTCCATTTCGAGCATATAGCGTTTGTTGCGGTCGTAGAAAGCTGCTGCAATATCACGCCCGTTCGATTTTCCGCCCACAAATGCAAGGCAGTCAACGTTGTCATTCCGCACCAGTGCTTCGCTTAGTTCGCCACCCGAACCGCTAATGAGCGAAATCGGCAGTCCCGCACGTCGCCCAAGCGCAAAGGCGAGTGTCAGCGTAAAAAGCCCACCGTCCGATGGCGTTTTGGCAATGACGGAATTTCCTGCCAACACTTGCACAAGCACCGAATGGAAAAGCACGGACATCGGGTAATTCCACGAAGCGATGTTGGAAATGAGTCCAAGTGGCTTGCGGGAGCGTCCGTTCAGCATCACTTCGATATTGTCGAGATACCACTGCACGCCGCTAATGCAGCGCTCCACGCTCACCATTGCTTGATGGAAGGGTTTGCCGATTTCCCAGACGAGCAAATATGCCAAAAGTTCATGGTGCTGCTTTAGGTCTTCCAAACAAGCACTGACAGGAGCTTTGCGCGTGTCCAAGTCAACCTTTGACCACGCAGCAAATTCTTCTTTTGCCGAGTGAGCGGCTTTTTTGCCGGATTCCAAATCCAGCATGGGGTAATAGCCAAGCGGCGAGCCATCCACAGGCGACAAAAAGAGTTTGCCGTTGCCGGGATTACGCCATTCGCCGCTCTTGAGGTTGAGCGGATTGCCATTAGAAGCAAAGGCTTCGGGGATAAGAGATTTGAGCTGTGCTATAAGATGTTGCCATTCCGCCTGCGGTTTTACAATAGGCATACAAACTCCGAAAGTGTGAAAAAAGAAATATACAAAAGCGAACGATATATTGTCCCTCTGACGCGCTGAATATGCAAAAAATCCAACGTTCTTGCAAGCCGGAGTGTGAGCGAAACGTTCTTTTTCACCATAATCTTAACGCGGATTGAAGAAGATGACACGGCTCGCACGAGCCTTTTTGAAGAGGTGAGAGTTGGCTGAAAACAGGAGTATGGAGTTTATTCCGCCTCGGAAGCCGATTGAAACCAATCTGTACGGAATAAATTCCGCACTCCAAGTGCGATGACTCTTGGTATTTTTGATTGCATTTACAACTTTTTGGCGATAATTGCCTCAGCACATTTTTGCCCGTCAATCGCCGCCGAGACGATGCCGCCCGCAAAACCCGCTCCTTCAGCGCAAGGATATAAGCCGCGCACGTCGGGGTGCTCAAGTGTTGCGGGGTCGCGTGGAATGCGCACGGGTGACGAGGTGCGTGATTCCACCCCATGCAAGACGGCTTCATTGGTGAAATAGGGTTTCATTTTTTTTGATAACGCCCGCAATGCGCCTTGCAACGACTCGCCGATAAGCGGCGGCAACAGCTCGTGGAGCGGCGCGGAAACAATACCCGGCTGGTACGATGTTATGGGCAGTGTGGATGATAGTTTGTTCTGCACAAAATCTACCATACGCTGCGCAGGAGCGGACTGTGCTCGTCCGCCTGCTTCAAACGCCATTTGTTCCAGTTGTTGTTGGAATTTCAATCCCGCCAGTGCGCCGTATTGACGGAAAGGTTGAAGGTCGTTCGGTGCATTGATGGCAACGACAACGCCGGAGTTGGCGTAGGGGTTATTGCGTTTGGAAGGCGACCAGCCGTTTGTGACAATTTCGCCCGACGCCGTTGCGCAGGGTGCAACGATGCCACCCGGACACATACAAAACGAGAACACGCCTCGCCCACCGACCTGTTCTACCCAGCTATATGCCGCCGGGGGTAGTAAGGGATTGCGCACGGCGGAACGGTACTGCATCGTGTCAATAAGCGCTTGCGGGTGCTCAATGCGCAGCCCCATAGCGAAAGACTTTGCTTCAAGGCGTACATTCTTTGCGGCGAGAAGCTCAAATATGTCTCGTGCAGAATGTCCTGTTGCCAGTATCACATCTGCTCCCAAAAACTCCCGACCGTCGGCAGTGACAACGCCTTGTATGTAATTATCGTGAATGAGAAAATCGGTTACGCGCGTGTTGAAATGGACTTCACCGCCTGCATTGATAATACTTTCGCGGATATTGACAATAATTTGCGGCAGTTTGTTCGTGCCGATATGCGGATGTGCTTCCACGAGAATATCGTCCGAAGCACCATGCGCGACGAGCAGTTCCAGTACTTTCTTCACGTCTCCGCGCTTGGTGGAGCGGGTGTAGAGCTTGCCGTCGGAGTACGTTCCTGCGCCGCCTTCGCCAAAACAGTAGTTAGAATCAGAATTGACGATATGTTCTCTGTTAATCGCCGCCAAATCACGCCTACGCGCCTTCACGTCTTTGCCGCGCTCCAGAATGACGGGCTTGAAGCCGCCTTCTATCAGCCGCAGCGCCGCAAATAAACCCGCAGGACCCGCTCCTACGATAAGAACAGTTTTGGCGGTGGCAACATTCGGCGCATGAAAACGATATTCTTGCCGAAGCGGTACTTCGCCGATATAGATTTCTGCGTGAAGCTGAATTTTTATCGTGCGGGAGCGTGCATCAATAGAGCGCTTGAGCTTTTTTATTCCCGTGATACTGTCGGCAGCAAGCGCAAGTTTATCAGCAATAATGCTTTTCAAGTGCTGCTCGTCGGCTTCTTCTTCGGGCGTAACTTGTATGGTGAGGGTGCGAATCATTGCTTTTGTGGGTGAGGAAATCTTACGTAAACGGTTCAAAGCAGTCGTAGTTGCGTTGTTTTACAATCTTGCCGTCTTGAAATTCGTAAAACTGCGCGAAGTATGCTTTCATTTCGCCGCCAATAGGTATGTTTCCTAATGGTATGGCAAGCGTACCTGTCCAAATGGCTTCGATGATGACGGTGTTACCGATGGTGTACGACTTGACAATATCGTACTTCTCTTTTTGCAGAATCTTCTGACCCCTTGCGGAGGCTTCTTGCAAATCATTGAGGTTGCGGACGGCGGTTTGCTTTGTAATAGCATTCGGGAATTCCATCTGCTCAATATTGGCATCATAAAAGCGGAGCAATTCGTCAGCAGATTGCCGTGTTTCCAGTGTTCTGATAAACTCGGCGGCGAGGGCTTCAAGATTGTGTGTCATAGTGGTTGTTAATATGTGATACAAAATCTCATTTCTTGAATTCAAGTTGCAAATCGCTGCGTTCGTACCGATGCCGACCCAAAGGCAGCGACCGTTTTAACTTCCAGTAATGACGCGCCTCTTCGATGGTTTTATCGGGATTGTCGGCAAAAAAATCTCTCATGTATTGGTTGAATTGATTGCTTTCAGGAATGTGCGAGGCAAACTCTTTGTCTGATTTGCGCTCCTGCAAGCGCTCCCACTCCTGAACGGCATCACCAAGCGTTTTGCCAACATTCGCCTTCATCCAGTCCATAAATGGGATGCTGAAGTGAAATGTATCGCCGCAATGCTCCTTAAAAAACGCCCGCACGTTTTGACTGTTTCTGTACGAATCCGTAATGATGGTGCTTACTGTCAAAGTCTCCATTGCCCAATTAAAGCGGGATTGCGGTGTAGATTTGGTTGCTAGAGTTTTGGACTCCGCCGGGATATTATCCAGCGCATTTGCTAAACGCTCCAGAATCTCGAATTTACTTCCGGCGGCACTGATTCCCAAATGCTTTGCAAAGGCGACTAATTCTTGTTTCAGCCAATACCATTGTTTGAGTTCTTCGCCTGTTTGAATCGCGGTGATATTATTGGGTCGTGTCATAGATAGGGAAAACGTGCGGTATTATTTTGCGCGGTTAATGATAAAGCTGCTTTCTTGTTTGGTGAAGCCAACTTTGGGGTAATACTCCATCGCAGTTGGGACGGAAAGCAGCAACACCATTGATTCTTCGCCCACTTTTTCTTTTGTCATTTCGATGAGTGTTCTGCCAATACCAAATTTTTGGTACTCCTTTCGTATTGCCAAGTCAGCAAGATAGCAACTCCAGCACCAGTCTGTGATTGAGCGGGCAACGCCGACCAATGTCTCGCCATCCCAAGCGGTGATGACAAGATTCGAGTTTTCAAACATTTTTTGAATACGCTCACGGTCGTCAATTGGTCTCGGCAGCCCGGCATTGCGGTACAATTCTATGATTTCTTCCGCCGTTGGTGTTTTATCACGGGTATAAGTAATTTTGATTTCCATAGTTCTCCAATAATAATGTTGAATGTACCGTTACTCTACCAAAATGAGCAGAATCATCATTCTGTCCAAATTGTTCCTACCGAATACGTTCTTGCTGTGCCTTGAATAAGTACACGCTCACCTTTATCAACGCACCACAATCTGCCAACACGCTCGGATACTTGCAGCGCCGTTAATTCTTCTTTGCCCAAACGCTCACTCCAATACGGAATCAAGGAACAGTGCGCCGAGCCGGTAACGGGGTCTTCCAGAATTGAGGCTTGTGGGGTAAAAAAACGAGAGACAAAATCACACGTTGTGCCCCTCGCCGTAACAATCACACCGCCCGGGTCGAGATTGATTTGGTCAAATATCTGACGATGTACTTGTATATCCCGAACGTCTTGCTCCGTCTCATAGACGAGTAGAAAGTCTCTGGCTTGTAAGACTTCAAAAGGTTGTTTGCTAAAGGACTGCCGAAGAATTTCCGGCAATGGCGCGGGAACGGCTTTACGAGAAGGGAAATCAAGTGTATAGCGATTTTGCTCTCCGTTAGTCTGTTCTACGCTTACCCTCAGAATACCGCTTTGGGTGGTGAAGTGTATGGTCTCGTTTGGGTAGTGCCGATGTGCCGACAGCACGTGTGCCGTCGCAAGCGTAGCATGACCGCACAAATCCATTTCAATTTCCGGCGTGAACCATCGTAAGTGCACCGTTTCATAGCCATTGTCAATAAAAAACGCTGTTTCGGCAACGGCATTTTCCTTCGCAATACTCAAAAGCACAGCATCCGGCAACCACTCGTGAAGCGGTACCACGCAAGCAGGATTGCCGCCAAAGACAGTATCGGTGAAAGCGTCAATTTGAAAGATGTCGAGTTTCATGCTTGGGTTGCCTTGTCTGCGGTAGAAGAAATTGGATTATCTATTATGCCAACTCCAATGGCAATCATTTCTCGTAAAATTCAATAGGTAAATTGTCCGGGTCTGCAATGAAGGTAAACCGTTTGTTGGTCATTTCGTCCACTCGTATTGGTTCAGCGGTGATGTTGTGTTTTGCAAGTGCTTCCACAACGTTGTGCAGGTCATTAACCTCAAAAGCCAAGTGTCGAAGTCCTTGCGCTTCTGGTTGCGAAGGGCGTTTGGGTGGGGAAGGGAAGGAGAATAGTTCTATCACGTAATCACCGCCAAGCGCGAGGTCAAGTTTGTAGGACTGCCGCTCTGCCCGCCATGTTTCTCGTATGATACGCAACCCTAAAACTTCGGTATAGAACGCTTTGGAAACCTCGTAATTCGAGCAAATAATGGCAATGTGGTGGATACGATTGAGCATGAATTATCCGTTGAGTGTATAATTAAAAATTAAAGCCCCATCATCAAACGGGGCTTTTAAGCAATCAATTACCCATTCTTCCGCGCCAAAAACTGACGTGAGTACATACTGCTTGCGGTTTCCGTCATAGCTTAATGATTTCTTGGATCAATTCTTTTCTTGCGTAAAAAGCGCGGCTTGTTGAGCCATGTCCTGCACCTTTGGTGCGTGCTTGTATCCATTTACCGTCTTTGCCTGTTAATGCTTGAAAGCCTTGCGTCCGCAGTTTCTCGCGGATGAACTCATAATCTGCTTCAATTTCTTGAATCAGCGTATCGCTTTCCAAAAAATCGAACGATTGCACTTTCAAAAGTTCCGATTTCTCATTGTGTTTGCCGTTCCATGTTACGGCGCAGTACACCAGCGATTTTAGCTTTTCCCAACAGTGACTCTTGAAAAATGGCGTAGAAAGGAGGCTTTGCGGGTTAATCATCGTAATAGCAAATGTTTCCTTTGGTCGCCACACGCCACGCACTTGATAAAATGCCGTTGATTTTAGCTCAAATCCAAGACCATTCGGGGCTTGTTTGTTGTCATTCGACAAACCCGCCAAATGCTCCAGCGTTAATCCCTTCCAGCCTTTGTTTTGCTTGTCGTCTTTGTAGGTCGTAACGCCTATATTTTATCGCTAATTCTGCGAGATCTTGCCCGATGAAGTGTTCTACACGATATTGTCAATATGCCAGTAATTATCAGGATAGCAGTTGAGTAGCTCCGTGAATGTGCTTTGCACTTCCTCGCCGTCCATCCCTTCATCAAAAAGAATGTTCTTTCTGAACAAAAAGAAATGAGTGGAGGAGAAATAGCCGGACGATAATCTGGCTTCAATCCATTTATCCGCATTAGCGGCAATTGTCTTAACCAGTTCTTCTGTTTGAATAAAATCTATTTCCATAATTTTTTGTAATTGCCTGAACCTAAAAACTCCAGGAGTCCTAAGAGTCTGTTTGGAAAGTCATTTTTTCGCCAATCTCCTGAGCAAAAGTCGA
>CALCNX010000040.1 GCA_937899715.1 uncultured bacterium
GACACGCCTGACCAACAAAGACGGCTTGCCGGAAGGCACGATGGGGCGCGTCGGCATTTCTTTTGCCAAGAACGCTCCGGGTGTGGTCTATGCGCTTGTGGAAGCAAAGGAAAGTGCACTGCTGCGCTCAGACGATGGTGGCGAAAAATGGCGCATGGTGAACAATAAATTTGACATCAACCCGCGCCCCTTCTACTTCTGCGACATTCGCGTTCATCCGCAAAATGAAAACACGATTTACCGCTTGCAGGTAACGATGGATGTGAGCACAGACGGCGGCAAGAGCTTTTCACCGCTCTATCCCTACACGACCATTCATCCCGACCATCACGAACTATGGATTCATCCCAACGGTAAGTATATGCTTGTCGGTAACGACGGCGGTATCGGCATTTCGGAGGACAACGGCAAAAACTGGCGCTTTGTGGATAATCTCCCGCTTGGGCAGTTCTACCACGTAGCACTGGACAATGATTACCCGTTCAACATCTACGGTGGCTTGCAGGACAACGGTTCGTGGCGCGGTCCTTCCAACTCGCTGCATTTCGACGGCATCTACAACTATGACTGGATTACCGTTGGCTTTGGTGACGGCTTTGCGACCGTTCCCGACCCCGAAAACAACGAATACTGCTATGCAATGTCGCAAGGCGGAGCGCTGCTGTACGGGCACATCAAGACAGGTGTTCGTAAAAGTATTCGCCCCACCGAGAGCCGTCCGGGTGAGCCGGAAGTGAAGCACCGTTACAACTGGAACGCTGCGATTGCGCTTGACCCCTTCAACTCAAAAACACTCTATTACGGCAGCCAATTCGTCCACAAAAGCGTAAACAAAGGCGACTCGTGGCAAATCATCAGCCCCGACCTCACCACCAACGACCCCGCAAAGCAAAAATCCAACGAGAGCGGCGGTATCACACGCGACGTAACGGCGGCGGAGAACCACTGCACAATTTTGTCCATTGCGCCAAGCCCTTTGAAAGAAGGCGTACTCTGGGTTTCGACTGATGACGGTAACGTGCAGCTTACCCAAGACGGCGGCAAAACGTGGTCTCGCGTAAGCGCAAGCCTCACCGATGGTGCAAAATCACGTGTTCCGGCGGGAATTTGGTCGCCGCACGTGGAAGCCTCCAAGCATGACCCGGCAACCGCATTTGTCGTTTTCGATGACCACCGTCGTTCAAATTGGGAAACATATGTTTTTGTTACACACGACTTCGGTAAAACATGGCAATCGCTAGCAACGTCTGAGATAGACGGTTTTTGTCATGTTATTCGCCAAGATATTGTGGAGCCGAATTTGCTTTTTGTGGGCACGGAGTTTGGTCTTTATGTTAGCTTGAACGCAGGTAAAAATTGGCAAAAATGGACAAGCGGCTTCCCGACTGTGCCGGTAACGGATATGGCGATTCACCAGCGCGACCACGATTTGGTCATTGCCACACACGGGCGCGGTATGTATGTAATGGATGATATTCGTCCATTACGTGAACTGGCAAAGAAAGGTGCTTCCACGCTTGCATCCAAGCCCCTGCACCTTTTTGAAATTAGCCGTGCCGTTGCTGCAAATTATGAACTCTATGCGGGTGCGTACATCGGCACAGGTAGTGCCATGTTCAAAGGTGAGCAGCGTCAGTATGGAGCGCTTATTTCCTACATTCTGAATCCGGCAGACAGTGTTTTGGCAAAAAATGAAACGCCGAAAGCACAGAAAATCAGTATTGAGATTCTGAACAGTACGGATTCAAGCGTGGTGCGGACGATAAAAGGCACGATGAAAAAAGGTATCAACCGTGTGGCATTCGACCTTCGGCGCAAAGAATTTGAGCGCCCGCGCCGCGCAGAACGGGAACGCAGAGACGATGACGGCGATGCAGGCGGTATTGACCTTCTGCCCGGCACATACCTTGCCCGCATGAAATATAGCGGCACAACTGCCGTTCAACCCTTTGAAATAGCACCCGAACCCCGCATTAAAGTTGATGCCGGAGCGCTCAAGGCAATTTACGATATGCAAATGCGCGTTGGCGGTATGATAGAAACCAGCGCCAAAGCAGTTAAGCAGATGGTGGAAATGCGCAAAACGATTAAAACCGTGAATGATTTCGCAAAAAGCACACTCGACAAGCCAAAAGCGGACTCGCTGGCAAAAGCCGGAAAAGCGCTTGACAGCAAGTTAGATTCGCTTATGGAACAATTCATTCCAAATGAGGAACGAAGCGGCATCTACGACCGTCAGGCAGAAATTATGCCGCAGATTGGCTCGCTGCAAGGAACTATCGGCAGCAGTTACGATGCTCCTACTGAGGCGGCACAGGTGAAGTTTGAGAAACTAAAAATTCGCTTGGGCGGGGTCTTGGACAGAGTAAATAAACTCTTTGAAACAGATGTAAAGAGCTACCGTCAGCAAGTAGAAAATGCTGGATTTACTATTTTTGGCAAGACCGAAGCTCTTAAAAACTAAATCCGCACTTCGCACATTACATTGATTTTCCTTTTATCCCGGCTCTCTCCCAAGGGCAGAAGAAGCACAATTACAAACTGCTTCTTTCACTCTCTGGGAGAGGCTTGGATAAGGAAAAAATTCGTGAAAGTATGCCCAGGAACTCGTATTTATTCCTCAAGCTGCCTCATTCATTGGCTTTTTGAGGCAAATTCTGAGCAAGCAAAAGGAAGTGCCGGGTCTGCCAGACCAGTAATATCAAGCCTGTAATCATATTTGTTCCCACCAACCGTGAGTACCACACGTGATAGCTACGAAAGGTCTGGACAAAGGGAAGAGAAGTCGTGAGAGGCGCATCAAAGCTGTTTATTTGTGTTCGCAAGCCGTTCATCTGCGGCGTGAGAATTAGCGCATAGATGCACCACAGCCCCACCATGAGAGAAAGTAGTGCAACCGAAACCCAAGTCTTTTTGTCGCGGCTTGCAGCAAAAAGAAGTGCAAATCCCACCCCGACCAACACCGCTCCCGAAAGCTCCATCATATTCAAACGATGAAGAATGACGGCGTTAAGCGCTCCGGCAAGGTCTTTCGACGGCAGCGTTTTGAATATCACCGGCGCGACTCCTATACCGAAAAAGGCTAGACTGCCGAGCCACAGCGTCATTCCTGCATAGACGCAGAGCATCGCAAGCATAAGTTTATTTTGTATCATTTTACCTGTCGTTTCGATGTAAAAAAAATTCTTTGAGGGTCAATGCTGTTAAATTAAAAGGATGGAGTGCGGAATTTATTCCGCAGCAAAACGCCCCAGAACATTGGAGTGCAGAATAAATTCTGCACTCCAATGTTCTTAACATAATGCCATTGCCTTTGGGGGGGTAATAGAAACTCAGATGGAAGCAAGAATGCCTGTGCGACGGAAGAGAGATTTTCCCCTGTTGCACAGGCATTCTTGGCTGCCGCTCTGTGTCGGTTGTTATTTGTCCTTCCACTCCGGCAAGCGCCCCGGCGTGTGTGGCGCTCCCAGTGCTTCCAGTGCTTTTTCAAGGCGCGGAATATCGCCCTCGACTAACTGCTTCAATTTTACCAATTCCTGCTCAAATTCCTGCGCCGCAATAGCATAGCCATTTAGATGCTCTTGTGTGGCTTGCGATGTGGAGCGCGACTGCTCGTAAGCAATTTGCCCCAACCTATCCAGAATTGCATTTGGAACGTTTTCATTACGTCCTGCAAGGATTTGGTCGCCGCGAAGATTGCGCAAGAGTAGATTCAAACGCTGCTCCAAGCCGCTTATTTCGTCGCGGAGAGCGAGAGTTTGTGCCGCCTGTGTTTGGGTTGCCGGCGTTTCCATGAGTGCTTTTTTTATCGAAGCCAATTTTGCTTTTGTGCTGCCGGCAAGGTCGGATGCGCCTTGTGCAGCACGGTACAGATTTGCCGTTTTGCGTTGGAAATCCAGAAGTGCCTTGCGGTCAGGTGCGGGAAGTGAGGTATTATTGAGTGGAACGACGTTGAACGCCACAGGCTCGGTGATTTGTGTCGTCGTAGCACCCATGCGCTTGGAAATGCTGACGGAATATGCGCCCGGCAGCACAAAACTGCTCCCGTTATCGTCGTCATCGTCATCGCCGCCGGAGCGCCCAAGAACGATGTCGGGATAGCGCAGATTCCACGCCACACGCTGCAAACCTGCACTATTGCTGAGGCTCAGACGGCGTACCACGTTGCCCGCAGCATCGCTGACGGTTGCGAAGTAGGACGGTGCTTCTTCTTCCTCTTCAGCGCGGAGTTCGTCTTGCGTGAGAGATTTTGCTGCGCCACTTTTTTCTGCTTCTTGACGAATTTGCTTTTTTGTTTTAAGCGCTTCCTTGAGATACACCGTGAAGACCGCACCAAATGAAGGGTTCTCGCCTAAATAGAACGTTTCACCTAAGAATCCTTTACCGCTGCCACCATAGGGCGATGATTGGGTATAAAGCAGCGCATCTTTCACCGGAAAGACCGATGCTGCCTTGCTTGCGTCAAATGTGCCTTGCGCAATGGCACGAAGCGGCGTGTAATCGTCGAAGATGTAGAAGCCGCGACCGAAAGTTGCCAGCGCGAGGTCATTCTCACGTTTTTGGATAGCAAGGTCACGCACGGCAATCGTCGGAAAATTCCCTTTGAGCGGCTTCCATGCTTGTCCGCCGTTGGTGCTTGCATAAACGCCAAATTCCGTCCCCACAAAGAGCAGATTCGGCGCAACGTGGTCTTCCACCAGTGCTAATGTCATGCCGCCGTCGGGCAAATTCCCGCGCAAACTCGTCCATGTCTTGCCTGCGTCGGCGCTTTTGAAAATATAAGGCTTAAAATCTCCGTTTTTGTGGTTGTCGAAGCAAACGTAGATAACATTTGCGTCGTGCTGCGAACACTCCACGCGGTTCACGTAGGCATTTTCCGGGACACCGCTTATTTTCTCGATTTTACGCCATGTTTTGCCACCATCATCGGTGATTTGCACCAAGCCGTCATCCGTGCCGACGACGATAAAACCTTCTTTTTTGGGTGATTCCGAAACGGTAGAGATATTCCCATAAAACGCCGTCGAAGCATTCTTCGCAACGGCATCCACGCTCCAAATTTTGCCCATCACTGGCAGTTTATCGCGGTCAAGGTGGCGCGTCAAATCAGGGCTGATGGCTTTCCACGAATTTCCTCTGTCGTCGGAGCGGAAGAGTTTTTGAGCACCAAAATACAGGCGCGTGTTCAGGTGCGGGCTGATGATAAGCGGCGCGTCCCAGTTCCAGCGTAACGGCTCCTCGCCCTTGCCGTGCTGCGGCTGAATACCAATACGTTCACCACTTTTTTTATCGAATCGCGCCAAACCGCCATTTTGGAATTCGGCGTAAACGATGTTCGGGTCTTTGGGGTCAATCTGTGATTGGAAGCCGTCGCCGCCTTGTGTGACGAACCAATCGTAATTAGTAATACCGTTTTGCGTAATTGTTCTGGACGGACCACCAAGCGAGAAGTTATCTTGTGTTCCGCCATAAACACCATAAAACGGAAGCGCATTATCTACCGAGACGCGGTAAAACTGGGTGATTGGTAGATTGGGGGTGTGCCGCCAGTTCTGAGCGCGGTCGAACGTTTCGTACAAGCCGCCATCGCAGCCAACCAAATAATGATTCGTGTTTTCGGGGTCAATCCACATTGCGTGATTATCCACGTGCTTTGACTTTGTTCCAAGCGCCTTCAGTGTTGTACCGGCATCATCAGAAACCATGATATTAAAGTTCATCACGTAGATTCTGTCTGCATTTTTGGGGTCTGTGTAAATCGTAGCATAGTACATCATTGTTGTTTCATAGCCATTGCGCTTTTCCCATGTCGTCCCTCGGTCGGTAGAGCGAAAAATACCACCTTTTTTGTTGGCAGCTTCCACGTGGGCATAGAGAACATCAGGGATGGACGGTGCAATGGCGAGTCCGATGCGCCCCATTTGTCCTGCGGGCAAACCACTTTCGATTTTCTGCCACGACGCACCACCATCGGTGCTTTTGTGAATCGTACATTCGGGACCACCATCAATCAACGTCCAAGCGTGTCGGCGACGCTGATACGATGCGGCATAGAGAACATCAGGATTGCGTGGGTCAAAGACCACATCGGTAACGCCCGTGTTTTCGCTAATGGTCAAAGACGCTTTCCACGTTTTACCGCCGTCGGTGGATTTGTACAATCCACGCTCACCACCTGCTGACCAGAGTGGACCTTGTGCGGCAGCGTAAACCACATTGGAATTGCGCGGGTCAACGAGGATTCTGGCAATATGCTCGGAAGTCTTCAAGCCCATATTTTTCCACGACTTCCCGCCATCGTCCGAACGGTAAATGCCGTCACCATAACCGACGCTGCGCTGAGAGTTGTTTTCGCCCGTTCCGACCCATACTGTGTGCGGGTTTGTGGGGTCAATCGTAACGCAGCCGATAGAATACGAGCCTTCATTTTCAAAAACAGGCTGCCACGTAATACCGGCATTTGCCGTCTTCCAGACACCGCCTGAGGCAGCCGCCACGTACCAGACGCTCGGCTGTGCGGGATGCACGGCAATAGAGGAAATGCGCCCCGACGTAATCGCCGGACCGATAGGGCGAAGTTTGAAAGCGTCGTAGCTTAGTTTTGATGCGGGTTCCGAGGCTTCTTTCGCTCCTGATTGAGCAAGCGTGGTCATAACCGCACAAACGGACGTCAACACGAGCACCAAAGCGCTACGCGAGACCAAAGAGAGAAAAGTACGATTCATAGAAAAAGGCGGAAGCTGGTGAATAAAAAAGTGAGGTGCGGACACACATCCGCGATAATAGCTTGCTGTGAGTAGTTGCGGAGTAAGCGCAGTGCTACATCCAATCTTCTTTGTCCGTCTGCGCTGCCGATTCATAATGGCGCACTTGGCGGAGTTGTCCGAGCGATTGCACACCCGTCAGGAACATCGTTGCCCGAAGCTGATAGTGCCAGCCGCGTATCATAGCGGCAAGTGCAGGCTGCCCCTCGTCCATGAGCGTTTGCAGGAAAGGACGTGCTGCCGATGCCATATCGGCACCAAGCGAAATTGCTTTTGCCACATCCAGCCCTGACGAAATGCCGCCAGAAGCAATGACCGTCACTTCTTTCCGAAAGCCCTTGTGGAATTTTCGGACTTCTTCCAGCATTTGCAAACATTCCAGCGTGGTCAAACCCCAATCCCAAAAAATCTTTTTGTAACGGTTTTCTGCCTGCTGTTCGGGGCTGTTCCCGTCAGTAGCATTAGAGCGCATGATTTCTACTCCCGCCCAACTTGTGCCGCCTGCTCCGGCTACGTCTATCATGCGTACCCCCGCGCCCATAAGAGCAATTGCCACGCCGGAGGAAATACCTGCACCGACTTCTTTGACGATAATCGGTACACTAAGTGTCTTGCATAAGTCTTCAATGCCTGCGAGTACGCCCTTGAAGCGAGGCGAACCTTCCGGCTGCATGAGTTCTTGGAGTGGATTCAAGTGTATAGTCAAAGCATCAGCTTCTATCATTTCGACGATGCGGTGCAACTGTGAACGCACCTCCGGCTTTGCTACTTCTGCGCCGCCAATATTGGCAGTGATGGGAATATGCGGGGCGACCTTGCGAGCAATGCTGAAAGACTCGTGGAACTGCGATGTTTCCAGTGCTTGACGCTGCGAACCCACGCCCATCGGGATATTTGCTTCTGCGCAGACCTCCGCCAACTCACGATTGATGCGCTCTGCCTCGGCGTAGCCGCCTGTCATGCAGGATACCATGAGCGGCATCGCCACACGCTTTTGTAAGAACGTAATTTCTGTTTTGACATCCTCAAAGTCCATTTCCGGCAGCGCATTGTGAATGAAGGAAATTCGCTCAAAGCCGCTTGTTTTCGTGCGAAAGGTAACTCGTTCATTGACGCAGAGGTCAACGTGGTCTTTTTTGCGGGAGGAGGTTGGTGAAGTCATTGTAGAGCAAAATGTTGTGTGGTGAAGAGTGGTCAATAGGCTGCAATGTGCTTGTGCGAAGGGGCATCTTACTCTCGAATCACTTCCCACTCGCTTGCGACGGAGCGCTTCAGGAAAATGACAGCAATAGAATTTGAGAACCAGCGCCAAATAATTGCCCAGTAGCCATACTTACGAAAGCGGCGCGGGGACTCGTACACCAGTGCTTTCGGAAGCCATGCAATCGTGCCGAGTTTGCGCAAACGGGTGTACAAATCAAAATCTTCTCCGGCGACAATCGTGCCGTTATATCCGCCAACGGCAGTAAATACTTCATGGCGTATGATTTGGCACTCGCCGCGCCCCATGCCGATTCCAAGCAGGTTGAGCGCTTGAACGTAGAGGTTCATAAAGCTGTGAAAAATCACATCCGACCAAATTCGCTCCTCCGGCATGATGCGCACAGGCGTAGTAGCTGCGGGCGATGTTTGGCGGAGTTTAGCGTCATTTGCCCATGCTTCAATGCTCCGGCAAAGTTCGTCCATATCGTGCGGACTCGTATCAGCATTGAGAAAAACCAGTATTGGTGAGCTTGCCAGGCGTGCTCCTGCATTGCGTCCTTCGGCAATCGTTTGGCGCTTCGTCTCGGTGTGGCGGGTAAGTGCTGTTACAAAACCGCTTTCGCGGGCTTTTTCAATAATGTCAAACGTTCCGTCTGTGCTGCCGCCATCGCTAATAATAATTTCTAACCCGTATTGTTGCTGTCGTTCAAGCGTAAATTGTTCTAAAAGCCGCATGAGCAGATGCTCTTCGTTCAAAACAGGAATGATAAAGCTAATGTTGTACTGGTGCATAGTGAAGTGCAGTCAAAGCAGAGCATGGCGGTAAAAAAGGGCAATCAACGGCAACGTAGGTTGGTCAATTGCCCCAAATGGTGCATCAAATCTTGTCTTACTGTACGTCGTCGTCAGTTTAGTCTTCTCGTTTCCACCACGTTACATCCACAGAGTTTTCGCCGCCGTCAGCGCGAATAACGTCGCCGTTCAGCCAGTTAGCGTGCTCGTGGGTGAGGAGTGTGATGAGTTTTGCAACGTCATCCGGCGTGGTCAGACGGTGCGACGGATTCCGCATCGTTGCGTTATCCATGAGTACGTCACTGCCCGGAATTTTGCGAAGCGCGGCGGTATCGGTAACGCCGGCAAGAATGGAATTTGCTGTGATACCCCACGGAGCCAGTTCCAATGCAAGCTGGCGAATATAGGACTCCAATGCTGATTTTGCTGCCGAAACGCCGCCATACATCGGCAGCACACGAGAGCCACCACCGCTTGTCATAGCGAAAATACGCGCTCCGGGGCTAAAGAGTTTTGCCTGAAACACATCTTGCGTCCAGTAAACAAGACTGTTTGCCATGACATCCTGTGTCATTTCGATTTGCTTTTGTGTGAGCATATCGGCGGGATTTTCTGCAATGAGCATTTTCAGCGAACCAAATGCCAGAGAGTGCATCAATACTTTGATGGAAGGTGTTTCGCCCTGAACACTTGCAAATTCTTGCTTAATACCCGCAATTACTTCTTTGCGTCGCGCCTCGTCGGCTGCGTTGACGTTGAAGAAGATAGCTTTTACGCCGGCTTTCTCAATGTCGGCTTTGGTTGCTTCAGCAATCGGCATCGTCGCTGCGCGGTCGAGATGCACGCCGATGATGTTATATCCCGCTTTTGCCAGTTCGATAGCGGTGTGTCCGCCAAAACCGCTCGATACGCCCAGAATCAGTGCATATGAGTTCGGCGGTGCAATTTTTAACGTTGCCACAAGTACGTTCCCAAGAATTGTGAATAAGTTGTGATTTTACAAACCTACAAGAAATTTTGTGCGCAAAATACAAAACTCGCACTTATTCCACTACATGATTTTTGGCTATGAGCGAAACTCCATAACGCATCCATTTTCCGACGGCGAAGAACCGTGCGGACACAGTTTCATACACAATTTGTACACAATTCATCAGGACTACGGCTGCACCACAAGTGTCCGAACCATGCTCACCCCGCCCGCCAGAAAGCGCACAAAATAGACACCTCCTGCCAAGCCCTCTGTGGAAACGTGGACGTGGTGCGCTCCTTCAGCAAAATTACCATTCGCAGGCACAGCCACAGTGCGCCCCAGATTGTCCACGATGGAAAGTTGCACAAAAGCAGATTGCTCAAGGGCGAACGTTATAGTCACAAGTGTTTGAACGGGATTGGGGGCGACGTTTTGCAAACCTGTTCCGAAACCGCTTCCCGCATTGATGCTTGTTGATGTGAAGCGCAGAGATAATGCCGCACTCTCATTATGCAGTCTGTCAAGCGCAGTAACGGCGTATTGCGCGGATGCAGAGAGCGCTTGAGCAGTGTCATTCCACGTGCGGTCGGGGGTGATGGCAATGATTGCTTGCGGGTTGTTGATATTGATTTGCTCCACGCTCGGAAAACGATAGAGTACATAGTAAAAAGCCGTGTCGCCATCAGAAGCGCGAGAAGGCGCATCCCAACTTATTTTTAAGGCACGTCCGCCATCGGTGGCGATGCGCAGATTGGTCGGTGCATTGGGCGGAATCGAATCTTTCCACGGCATGGTGGGTGGGAGCGCTTGCGTCCGAAACGCCCCGCCCAAAAGAGCAGTGCGAACACTCTGTAAGTCTCGCGTGAGCGAATTGGAGCTAAAAAACACTGCACCGTCGCCGTTTTGCTGACGATTGAAATCCACTTGCCGCGTTATATCTTCAGCCGTCCATGCTGCGTCTGTGAGACGATATGCGCCCAAGCCTGTGTACAGATGCCGCGCCGACTGACGGGCTTGTGCATTCCACCAGGGCATAAGTTTTGCATAATCCTGCCCGCCACCAAATTTCCAATACAGTTGTGGGACGACATAATCTACCGACCGCGCACCAAGCCACGCCAGAGCATCGCAATACACGACCGAATACGCATCCAAGCCACTTGTGCCGCTTGGCGTACCGCTCCGCCAAATACCGAAAGGACTAATGCCGAACTTCACAAACGGCTTCAGGGCGCGAATGCTATCAGAGACGGCTTGCACAAAGAGGTTTACATTGTCGCGTCGCCAGTCAGAAATATTACCGATGCCGCGTGAATACTGGCGAAACGTCTCCGCATCTTGTGTGGTTGTGCCTTCGTAAGGATAAAAATAATCGTCAAAATGCACACCGTCAATGTCGTAGCGCTTTACTACGTCCATAACGACCGAAAGAATGTAAGCCCGAACCTCCGGCAGCCCCGGATTCAGCAAACGATACGGATTGGTGTACGCAAGATGCCATGCGGGCTGTGTACGAGAAATGTGATTGGACGCGACGCCCGAAGACGACGAAACCACAGAGCGGAACGGATTGAACCACGCATGAAGTTCCATGCCGCGCTTGTGTGCTTCTTCGACCATGAAGATAAGCGGGTCCCATGCGGGAGAAGGTGCACGCCCTTGAGCGCCTGTCAGCCATTGCGACCACGGTTCAATGGTGCTTGCATAGAGCGCATCGGCAGAAGGGCGAATTTGCACAAAGACTGCATTGATGCCCATTTGACGATGGAGGTCGAGAATGCGGATAAAATCGGCACGTTGCGCCTCCGGCGTTGCCGTGGCGCTGATCGGGAAATCTATATTGAACACGCTCGAAAGCCAAACGCCGCGAAATTCTCGCTTGGGTGGGCTTTGCGCGTAAATGCGGGGAAAGCCCGGCGAAAAAATTTCTATAACAATGATGACGCAGACAATGAAGCAAAAACGAGCAATAGTAAGCATGGACGCGCAAGAAATCAGGTGATAAAACGAAATAGTGGTTTGGGTATTATTTTACAAATATAGCTACACCCCGCCAATGAACACTTAACTGCTGAGAGCCTGTTTGAAAAGTCATTATTTGGCTAATCGCTGGAGCAACAGGCGAATCATGGCAAGCTCAACGAAGGCTTGCTGAGATTGCGGTAATCGTTCATAATCTTTCGCCAACCGTTGAGCCGACGAGAGCCAAGCGAAAGTTCTTTCAACAACCCAGTGTCGTTTGAGCGGAAGAAAGCCTTGTTGTTGTCTTTGCGGAACAACCGCAAGCCTTATCTGCCAAAGAGAATAAGCCAAGACAAGGAGGGTTGCTTTGAAGTCGGCATCGCACTAGAGCAGACGAAGCATTGTATGGCATTCATGGAGGCGACGCAGCGCCAAAAAGCCGCACTGATTTTCGCTTGTCTTTGCCGAGAGAATAACGACCGCAGGCAAGAGTCCTTCCGTATCGGTGACGATACAGCCTTTACGACCCTCAATTTTTTTGCACTGTCTAAGACGAAACCACCCATCATTTCAGCAAACATCGTTGTTTACGCCTCGTTCATCCACGCCGCAGCGCTGGAGGAACAGCCCACCACTCCAGCAATTCAAACATTCCCTGCACTGTAAGTGCCAGTAGTGCTGCCGGAATCGCGCCTTCCAGTATTTGTGCGGTGTCAGCGAGGCGTATGCCCGTCATAATGGGCTGTCCGTGCCCGCCCGCGCCAATGAGTGCTCCCAGAGTTGCCGTGCCAACGTTCAGCACCGCCGCCGTTTTTATGCCGGAGAGAATGACGGGTAATGCAAGTGGCAGTTCAATGCGCCAAAGCCGAACGCCACGGGGCAAGCCCAGTACCTCCGCCGATTCACGGAGCGCTGTGGGTATCGTCTCCAAGCCCGTTACTGTCCCGCGCAGAATGGGCAAAATACTGTACAAAAAAAGCGCTGCCACAGCCGGCACTGTACCTATGCCCAGAAGTGGTATCATCAGCACAAGCAGTGCCAGCGAGGGAATCGTCTGCATCACGCCAGCCGCACCCAGCACCACAAAACCCACACGCGGCAGTTGCGAAGCCAGCACGCCAAGCGGAATTGCCATCAAAATTGCCGAGAGAAGCGATACTGCTACAAGCGACAAATGCTCCCACGTTCTACGCATCATGCGCTGCGCGAGGTTTTCCGTGTCGGACTGAGTATTTGTATTTTTCTCAAATGTTGCGGCAAGAAAGTGAGACGCAATAAGACTTTCGGGCGTTTTGTCGCGTTTTGCCTGCGCGTTCATTGCCGTCATGGTCTCCTGAGCAATACGGCTTTCCAGCGAAAGTAAGATTTGCTGCACGTCCGGCGGCATATCGAGGCGATAGAGAATGACAGCGCGGTAATCGGGGAAATACTGGCGGTCGTCGCGGAGAATATGCAGCGAATCCAGCGCAATTTCGGCATCGGTGGAATAAAGTTCCGTGAGGTCAATCGTTCCCGATGCAAGCGCTCTGTACGCCAAATCATGATCCAGCCCGCGCACGTCCTTCTGTGGCAATCCGTATGCTGCCTGCAAGCCCTGCCAGCCGTCGTGTCTGTCCATAAATTCATTGCTGAACGCAAAGCGCAGTGCGGGATAGCGGCTAAGGTCGGAGATATTCTGTAAGCCCAGTTCTTGTGCGGTTCTTCGCGTAACGCCCAGCGCGTAAGTATTGGCAAAACCGAACGTGCGAGAAATGCCGATGCCACGCTTTTGTAACTCGTTCCTGAGGTCGTCATCATTGCGAATAGTCGTTCCCGCGAGGATTTCAGCAATGATGGTTCCGGTGTATTCCGGGTACGCATCAATATCGCCCTTTTGGAGCGCATTCCAGAGAATCCGTGTACCACCAAGCTGCGCCACGTGCCGCGCCGGAACACTTGTGCGCAAACGCTGCGTGAGGATTTCGCCCAAAATCACTGATTCAGTAAACGTCTTCGAGCCGATGGCGTATTCGTGTGCAAGAAGGCTTGCGGGCAAAGCAAAGCAATACAAAGCAAGGCAGAATAAGGCTTGCAGAAGAACAACTGTGAGAAAACTACGCATCACGATACAAGACGATTGATGCAATCCACATAGTGATGCGCCCTGTGCTCAGCGAATAGGTCAGCCGTCAGCATGAGAGAGGATTGAATGAAAAGACCAATAGCCACAGCATACCAAGCGCTATTACGCGAGACGATAAAGGTCGTGGCAATAGCTGCAAGCAGCAGTGCTATTTCTAGCCATTTGTACAGCGTAAAATTCTTATTCACTACGTCCATGCGCTTCATTTCATCGGCTTTGTACGCTGCTGGAGCAGACTGCACCTGCGCGGAAAAGGTTTCGATTTGCTTGTCACTTCGTAGATACACGCTTCCGCCCACAACGATTTGAATGAGTGCCACTGCCACAAGTGGATAGGACATTGCCTTGAACGTCGTTGCAAAACTGCTTTCGCTCATCCAGAGCCATACCGAAACAATGATTGCCAACACGCCAACACCCACAAAAATGAGGCTCTCATATTTTTCCGCAAGGAAATAACGCACAATTTCCTGCTGCATCTGCTGAATATCACTCATGGTCGGTTTATGGAAAGATGGGAAAAAGATATAGCGATAAAAAAAAACATCAAGCGCGAAAGGTATGCTTACCGTTCACGCTTGGCGCACAATCTAAGATATTTTTTGATGGAAACCGAAATTTTTGGTCAGCACATCACTCGCAAATAGTGAGACGTTTACCGCAGCACTTGTACAGCCTGAATGTGAGTAAAAGAGGGCGTTTGCAGATGCACAAAGTACATTCCGGTAGCAATGCCTTGAGTATTGAGATGATAAATCTGCTCACCCATGGGCACTTCAGAATCAAGCATTGGTGCGACTTCCTGTCCAAGCATATTGAAAAGACTCAATCGTACACGCTCTGCACGTAATAGTGTAAATTGCACACTAATGGCATCCGTCGCCGGATTGGGCGAAATCAGGAATGATGATGGGGCAGATGAAAGAACCTGCACATCCGTCTTTGGTTGCGCGGTGAAGCTGCGTCCGGCAGACCACGCGCTTGTGCTCGTGGCATTTTTCGCCCGAACACGCCAATAAATAGTCGTTCCGGGAAAGATTTCACCGATGGTCTTACTCGTGACGGAAGCAGGTATAAGGGAGTCTCTCGATACCGTCGTAATAAACCCCGCATCCCCAGAGACGTGCAGGTCGTAGAGCGTTGCAGAGGGAACGCTCTGCCATTGCAGCGTCGTAAACAGTGGTTGATTGACTGCCTTATCGGCGGGGGCTATCAGCGTTGGTGCAGCAAGAGCAGTAACAGACGGCGTGGAGCATTTGTCAACACCCGTCGTGAAAGGATAAAAATTCGGCTGCTCGTTGTAGAGCGCTTTCCATGTTGCTGCCTTTTCACTGTGCGTTGACCACTTGATTTGCCCTGATGCCGCCAGAGGGCGCAAGGAATCAATCAGGATGCTAATTTTATCTAAATAACCCGCCCGCGAAAAATCGCGCTGGTTCGTCTGAATCTGCATCACAAAAAACTTTCCTTTGTTTGCTTTCATTGCCGCGATTGTGGAGCGAACGTTTGCCATTATTTCCGTTACGACCGTTGCAATCGGCTTAGTGGAATCCACAACGGCATCGCCACCCACGCCTAAATTTGCCAACGCTGCCGTACAGATATGGTTCATATAGCCTGCTGTTGTTGTATCACGCGGTCGCCATGCTCCGGTATGATTAAGGTCGCTGCCGTGTGCTGTCTGCATACGGACATAGTCGTAGCTTGCACCGCCCAAAAGAACTTCCGCTTTCCATGTATAGGTCGGATATTTTCGCCCGCGCAAGCCTTTGCCAAGCGAATCCCATGTAAAGCCTGTTGTGGTCATACCCATAAGTGTTTGTGCGCCCATCGGACCATTCCATGTAAAACCGCCCACATTTTTTGAAGACTTTATCGTCGGAGAAAGTTGGTCGAGAAGATAGGCAACATCGGCATAGTTATACTGATTTTGGTGCGCGTGGGGGTCAAGTTGAATCTGACCATTATTGTCTTCAGCCATCCATTGCAGAAGATTCTTACCGTTCGTCGAAGCATCGCCCTTATCGAATTGCTGCGCGGCAAGCAGGAAATTCCAATCGGACTGGTAGTTCCATTTCGCTCCTTTTGTGCGGATCATATCGGCTATTTGCTTGACGTAAGCGCGGTATTGAGTGAATTGGGCTTGGCTTTTTGTGTAATCAAGCCGTACCCCGCTTGGGTCGTTGTCGCTCTCTTCGCAGTGCGAATTAAAATTGATGTACAGTGTATCTTGTGTAGGCTGCGCTTGCACAATCACACCATAAAAAAGCAAAAATATTAATACACAGCTATATTGAAAGTAATACTTTATGGTATTCATTGTAATACCTCGTAGAAAATGATGGAAGAAAACGAGAGTGTAAATTGTTTTGTGTAAACTCCCCTCACCCAACCCTCTCCCAGAGGGAGAGGGCTTCAGAATAAATTGATTGTTCTTGTCTTCGCTCCTTCTCCCTCTGGGAGAAGGCGGGGGATGAGGGCTGTTTACACAAAACTCTGCACACTCTCAAGAAACTACTCAAAAATTGTCTGTTTATAGTATTAGAGCATACTCCAAAAAACCATAGCGCAATAATCTACAAGAAAAGAATAAGTGGGAATATATGCCGTAAGCTGCTTTCTATCAAATCATACGGATAGATTTAACATTTTTGACAAGAAACTTTTCTTCTTCCCAAACCAGATACGGACAGAGGTTTGGAAGGCAGAACACAACGAATTTTTAACATTCTTAACGCACGATTTTGAGTAAAAAAAAGCAAACAAGCAAGTACTTGTCTGCCTTCCGTTCACAGGGTTGTTGTCACCTCTAAGAGGCTGTTTGAAAACTCGCAATAGTGAACTTTATTGCCCTCATCTGAATAACAGTGATACCAAATTCAGCTTTTCAATGCTGGACGTAGTGGTTCATTATGCGAAGTAACCGCTCATTCTGCCACTTGCGGAAATGGGGAAAAGTGGTATTTTGAGAAGGCTTCTTTGGTGCGTAAGTCTAAAATCCACTTTAAGGCTCGTTTGAATATCCCGGTGTTGTATGCAAGCACCTTTGAGTCATAAAAAAACACTCCGAGAGAAAATCATGATGAGCGTAATAGTTATTCTTGAAGTTGCCAACCTATTCTTCGCCGGTCTTTTGTCCGGTGCAGAGTATGTTGTTCGGTATGGTGTGCGCGTACCCTTGAATGTGCTGGACGTACAACCCCAACTTCAGTTCCGTCAGGCGCTTATTCGCACACTCCGTCTGGCGGTTCCGGCTGTGTACGTGCCTACAATACTGTCAGCACTTGCGGTAACGATTATGAATGGCACGAGCACGGGGCTTGTTTTTCGGTGCGTCGGACTGCTTGCTATGCTTATCTGGAGCATAACTACCTTTCTTGGTACAGTGCCTCTGAATCAAGATTTGCTTACATGGCTACCCGAAGCACCGCCTGAAAACTGGAGAGCCGTTATCGCCAAGTGGGAACGTCTTGATATGGTTCGCTTTTGGGCAGCGCTTATAGCGTTTGCATCGTTTATTACGGCTGTGGCAGTGCGGTTGATTACGATACCGAACCATTCCTGAACCCAAGAAAAATCAATCACTATTTTCCGCACCTTTTTACATTACAGCCATGAAATCAACGATACTTTTGGGAATAATTTGCTTGTTATGCTACTACACTGATGCTATATCACAGGAACAGCAACCGATTTCCCTCGGAGGGTACGCAGCTTATAATCTGAACTTGCAAAACGTTGAGTTTCAATCATATCCATATGAGCCTTCTACTAATAAGCAACTTTCTAACTATGGTTTCCAAGTGAGTCACGGGCTTGCAATCGGGGCGAGAGTGGATTATAGCGTTTCAGATGTGCTGAAATTGAACTTTCGCGGTGGCTTTGCAATGCAGGCTTCGGATTTTCTCAGGTATGAATCTCTTGGTATGGTAGGACTTCCAGATGGTACAAGTGCAGGAGGACTATCTCTGCATCGTTTTTCGCAAACCACAAAATCAATAACAATTGAACCCGGAATATCAGCACGGATATTGGAAAGCGTACCATTCTTTGTATCTCTTGGCGGCAAAGCAGATCTCTTTCTTGAGAAGGGATATGAGTATCAAGAAGAATTAATCTCACCCTCGTTCGGGCATTTTGAAACAGGCTCACGTGTGCGAGATGTTCAAAAAGGAATAATTTCTAATGTGCACACGCCATTTTTTTCTATCTATGCCGGACTTGAGACTCAGTTCAATATAATGGGTATAAGAATATTGCCTTACGTGCGATATTATCTCCCGTTGACCAGTATCCTGAATGATAAGAGCTGGCAAATTTCTACGTTACAAACTGGTTTTACTGTTATGTTGTAATAATGCTTTTATTGGGCAAGATTTTTGATTCAAGAGCGATATTTGGTATCGCTCTCATTCATAGAGCTATTTCAACAATTTTGACACTTCAACCCCAAACAAAAGGAAAAACCAATGGCTTCAACTCTCAGTTTCACCGAATATGTCTGCGAGCAGATAGGCGAGGCGGGGCATATCACATTCAAAAAAATGTTTGGCGAATATGCAATTTACTGCGACGAAAAAGTTGTCGCATTTGTTTGCGACAATCAACTATTCGTCAAGCCCACCGCAGCCGGACGCGCTAAATTGGGTGCTCCGGTCGAAGCGCCGCCTTATCCGGGCGCAAAGTTGTACTTCCTCATTGATGGGCAGCTTGATGACAGGCAGTTCATATCAAGCGTTATCGCGCTCACCGCAAAGGAACTGCCAATGCCCGCTCCGAAGAAACCGAAAGCTATAAAAAACAAAGAGACCAAAACGAAGTCTGTGAAGCCCAAGACGACAAAAGCAAAAGCTACAAAACCAAAAATCGAAAAAATATGATGAACACAGACCAGCATAAGGCTTCCGTCCACGAATTTTTCGCACGGCTCTCCGCGAGCGATCTTTCGGGTGCGCTTGCAATGTTGACCGATGATGCGACGTGGCTCATACCTGGAAAGCCAGAATTAATGCCAACAGCAGGACTTTATCCCAAAGACCGTATCACGCGGTTGCTATCGGGAATGGTGAAGCAGCTTCAAGCGGGGCTGGCAATGACGGTCAAGGGCGTAATTGCGGAAGGCGATAAAGTGGCGGTAGAAGTGGAATCAGAAGGGACACTGAAGAATGGGCGCATCTATCGGCAGCAATACCATTTCGTGATGGAATTTAGAGACCAAAAGATTTGCGCCGTGCGAGAGTACCTTGATACGCACCACGCATTCGAGATTTGGATAGCACCCATGGAAGCGGCGGAAGCGAGAACAACTTGACGAGTAATTGGTGAACTGCATCTGTACAAGCAGATAAAAAAGCCGCTTCAAGAATGAAGCGGCTTTGATGTATGTTTTTGTACGCCCGACAGGACTCGAACCTGTTGCCCACAGCTTAGAAGGCTGTTGCTCTATCCAGATGAGCTACGGGCGCAGCAATCAAAAAGAACATCCGCAAATTTACGCGGATACGGCTAAAGAAACAAGTTTTTTCCGTGCGGCTTATAGTTGCTCTGAAAATTTTTCTTGCAGGAAATTGACTATTACCGTAAATTTGAAATCTGTCTCTGAAAAAATTCTAAGGCAGTTCTGAAACGAAACAAACGTTCTTCTTAGTAGATTCTCAAGACGTTTTTCAACGCAAGTCTAGGTCAAGTCCCGTACGGCTGCGACAAGCCCAACCCCGTCAGGTCCGGAAGGAAGCAGCGGTCAGTTTGCTCTCAGCGCGATACGGTCAGCTTGACCTATTTTTTTGCCCCTCTCTGCCGTGCGCTGCTTCACATCTGCTTGTTTTTTCGTATCTTGCCTCTTCGTCACATTCTTCGAGTACGCGCCCGGAAGCGCACCCCGCCCCCACCGCTTATGCTCGTGCTGAAGTTCACGACGCTTTTACCTTGCTTATCAATCTTGCTTTCAAGCATCATCACACATTATGAAAAAAGAAATCCTTATCAACGCTGCCTTGAGTGAAATTCGCGTTGCTATCACCGAAAACGGTCGCTTGGCGGAAGTCTTCTGGGAACTTCCCGAAAAAGAACGTCACATTGGCAATATCTATCTTGGGCGCGTCGAACGCATCGTGCAAGGCATGAATGCTGCCTTCGTGGATATTGGTCTCGACCAAGATGCCTTCCTCCACTTCTCAGATGCCGGCGACCTTGATGCCGACGACGACGGTGACGACGATGACGACGATGACAACGACAGCCGCCCCTCCTCTGCCAACGATGATGACCAGCTTTCCGATGTAGCCGCCATTGCGCTTCGCAAGAAATCCAGTCCTTCTGCCGCCGCTAATGCTCAGATGCCTACCTTTTTTACAAGGCGCGTAGGCGAAGTAACTATCAGCCTTGAGGTTGGGCAGCTCGTCATGGTACAGGTTACGCGCGAGGCGTATGGCACAAAAGGTTTGCGGGTTACTACGAAAATTTCCCTTCCCGGACGGTATTTGGTACTGCTGCCCTTTAGTGGCTCCATCGGCGTTTCCAAGAAAATTTGGGACTTCCGCGAGCGCAAGCGCCTTCGCGCTATGGCAAAATCTATCTTGCCGGATGATATTGGATGTATTGTCCGCACCGAAGCCGCCGAGCACGAGGACGCAACGCTGCGCAAAGACCTTCAAGACCTTCTTGCTAAGTGGGAGCGCGTACAGGCGCAAATCAAATCTCTCGAAGAGCCTGAACCAATGCTGCTTCACAACGACGTAAGCCTTGCGCGGTCGTTCATCCGCGACCTTCTTACGGCGGATGTGAGCCATGTTGTCGTGGATTCCAAACAACTCTATCACGACCTGAAAGAGTACGCGGAATGGGCTGCGCCACACTTGGCACACAAGGTGAAATGGTACGCCGCCAAAGAGCCTATTTACGAGGCATTTGGGCTGACGCAAGAAATGGAGCGGGCGACGGCGAAATCTGTGCCGCTTGTCTATGGCGGTTATTTAGTCTGGGATTACACTGAGGCAATGACCGTTGTGGACGTGAATAGCGGGCGCTTTGCTGCCGACCGCGACCAAGAAATCAATGCTCTTCGCACGAACATCGAAGCCGCCCGCGAGGTTGCCCGGCAAATCCGCCTCCGCGATATTGGCGGAATGATTGTGGTGGACTGTATTGACATGACCCAAGAGCAGAACCGTCGTCGTGTGGTGGAGGAACTCTACCGCGCCACTCGTGCCGACCGCGCACAGGTGACGGTGTATCCCATCACGCAACTTGGTTTGCTACAAATGACTCGCAAGCGCGTCCGGCAAAACATTCTTCAAGTAGTAACCGAGCCTTGTCCCACGTGTAGTGGAACGGGTGTCGTGCCGTCGGTCTCAACGGTTGTAAGCGAGATAGAGCGCTGGCTCAAGCGCTTTGCGACGACGACGCGCTCACTCCAAGCCCCAACTGCTCCGGCAAGTAAAGCCAAGTCTGCCGTTCCGAAATCCAAGCCTACACCTACCGTGCAAGCAAAAGAGCGCGAAGCAAGCGTTGAACGCGAGTTTACGCTTGTGCTGCGGGTGCATCCTAGAGTGGCACAAGAAATTGCAGGCGGCGCATTCTCGAAGCTCAATCGTTTGATGCTGCGCTTCTTCGTCAAAATTCGCCTTGAGCAGGACGACCGCTTGCGGCACGAAGAATTTCACTTTTTCTCCGTGCGGCGGCAGCGCGATATTACGGCGGAGTATTGAAGAAAGTTTTGAGTTTTTAACGCGATAGAACGATGAACAGGCAATATTTTGTATGGTTCAAGAATTTCTGCAAAAAGCGGAGGAAAATCTTCGTATTACACGCCTCGCTTTCGAGAATGGTGCTTACAACGCCAGTGCAAATAGAGCGTATTATGCCTCATTTCATGCGGCAGTGGCAGCATTAGCGGCGGAAGGGCTGAAGAAAAAAGGGCATCCGCACGATTGGGTGCAAGCGCAGTTTTCGGGTGTCTTAATTCGGCAGCGAAAGCTCTACCCATCTGCGATGAAATCGTATTTGGTAGATATGCTCGAACAGCGCGAAGATGCTGATTATTCCGAAACAATGATTTCCAAAGCAAACGCACGATTACAACTCAAACAAGCCACTGAATTTGTGACTGCTGTTTTAGAAAGGCTACAACCATGACCCGTAAAGTAAAAGACCTCGCCCTGAAATTTTTTCAGGAAACGCAAACCGCTTTTCCCGAAATTACCTTTGCCGATATTATGCCTTCGCCCGAACTTCGCAAACGCTACTGGATACTGGTAACAGGCACGATGACAGAAAAGCGCAAACGCGAGATGCGCCGCTTTGTTGCTGACCGCGCAACGGATATGTTGATAGATGAAGGCTATTCGTTTTCGGTGAAATTGGATTATATGCGTGAAACTGTATAAATGCTGCGCTGGATAGTCCACGGATATTCTCATTGACGAAGGCTATTCTTTTGCGGTGATGATGGAAAATACACCGGAGACAGCGTGAAATAGTCTTGCCCTATACCATACTAAACTATTATCACAGATGAAAAGAGTTACAAGTTTCGTAATTGTATTGATGATTACCTCTGCAATATCAGTTATTGCTGGTGAATCCAAAAATACTGATAGCTTACATCGTTCGGATTTGAAAGGCATTAGTCTTTTGATATGGGGCGGTGACAAGTTGATTCCCGACATTCCGGGTGGCGGCATAGCCGGTAAATACTGGATAGACCCTGAGCAAGCACTAGCTGGAGGCATTATCTTTCATGTAGGTTCCTCTGTTTCAGATCGCTTGATCAACAAAAAACCACCCAGCGATAGCTTGGAAACGTCTTTATGGGGCTATACGCTTATTGCCAGATATGAAAGACATTTTCCACTCAATCAAAATGTTTCGCCATTTATCGCACCTGGCTTGGGTTATGGGCGACTTTATACCCTAGAACGAAATAAAAATGCTGAGAAGACTAACACTATTGAACATATTGCGGGAACGCTCTCTGGGGGGATTGAGTATTTCTTTACTCCCTCGTTTTCTCTAGTCCTGCAAACAGGTTTAACGGCTCGATACTCAACAGGTAATGAAAAAACAAAATCCTTGCAACTGAATAACGATGAGGAGTCGGTAAAAAGAGAAAATTCGTGGTACTTCGGCATTAGCACTGTAGGTCTCGCAATATCTTTCTATTTTTAAGACAGAGTGTCAATCTTATCAACTCCAACACTGTCTATTCATGTCCACCCGCACACTATCCCTACTCGGCGCAACCGGCTCCATCGGCGTACAAACGCTGGATGTTGTCCTTGCCAATCCTGACGAATTCCGCTTGGGTTGGCTCACCGTGAACACCCGATTCGACCTTCTGGAAGAGCAACTGCACCGACTTCGCAAGCACGGCTTTGTACCGCGCGGCGTTGCCCTTGCCGATGAAAAAGCCTATCACGAGTTCCGACGTATCACCTCCTTCGCAGGCGAGATTCTGTGCGGCGATGAAGGCGTATGCACTGCCGCCGCTGCACCGGAGAACGATATTTTGCTTTCGGCATTGGTTGGCTTTAGCGGCGTACTGCCGAATTATGCAGCTATTCAGCAAGGCATTCCTATTGCATTGGCGAACAAGGAAACGCTTGTGAGCGCGGGAGCAGTCATCATGCCTGCGGCGAGGGAGCGCGGCGTAGAGATTCTTGCCGTTGATAGCGAGCACAGCGCCATTTTGCAGTGTCTCGCGGGTGAATTTCACGAGGAAGTTGAAAAGCTGATTTTAACGGCTTCGGGCGGACCCTTCCGCGAGTGGACATTGGAGCAAATCGAAAACGTTACGCCCGCACAGGCGCTCAAGCACCCGAACTGGTCTATGGGCAGCAAAATCACGATTGATTCTGCAACGATGATGAACAAAGGCTTTGAGGTTATTGAGGCATATTGGCTCTTTGGCGTGGGGGCGGATAAAATCGAAGTCGTGGTGCATCCGCAAAGTATCATTCACTCAATGGTGCAATTTTGCGACGGCTCGGTAAAGGCACAACTGGGCTTGCCGGATATGAAAATCCCGATTGCTTACGCGCTCAGTCTGCCGCACCGCTACCCGTCGAACTTCAAACGTATGGATATATGCGCATTGCAGAATCTCTCATTCTTCCCACCCGACGTGGTGCGCTTTCCGTGTCTGCGCTTGGCGTTTGATTCTCTTGCACAAGGCGGTACTGCGCCGTGCATTGTGAACGCGGCGAACGAAATTGCAGTGGCTTCGTTTCTGCAATCGCGTATCGGCTTTTTAGATATTCCACGATTGATTGAAACGTGTTTGGAAAAAATTACGCATATTGACACCCCGACGCTGGACGACATTGTGCAGACGGACGAAAAAACACGCCGACTGGCGGAATCACTGGTGCGCGAAGGCATGAGCGTTCCAATCGTTTCGCTACCGAAAGCAAACGGAGCAACTAATGTAACAGATGTTTCGTCTATTGCGTAAAATCAACTTGATAAAACCTTACTCATTCTCATTTCTCGACTACTATGGAATTTCTTACCATCGCGCTCAGTTTCGTTCTCGTGCTGGGCATTCTTGTTACCGTCCACGAACTTGGGCATTTCCTCGCTGCCCGCATGACGGGGATGTACGCCGAAACCTTTGCCGTCGGCATGGGCAACCGCGTCGTGGGCTTCAATAAAGTTCACGGCGTAAAATTTGGTTCACTCTCCGAAGAACAGGAACAACAAGTTGTGGACGCAAAAGTAACCGATTATCGTATTGCGATGCTGCCCATTGGCGGTTACGTCAAGATTTCCGGCATGATAGACGAAAGCATGGACACGGAATTTCTCGCTTCCGAGCCGCAGCCGTGGGAGTTCCGCTCCAAAAATGCAGCGCAAAAAATCTTCGTCATGGCAGCGGGTGTGATTATGAACATTCTGCTGGCAATCGCCATTTTCACGGGAATTGCAATGCTGGACGGCAAGTCCGTGCTGGAAACGACGACAATTGCGCACGTAGAAAAAAATACCATTGCTGAGGCAATCGGCTTAAAAGCGGGCGACAAAGTGCTGACCATCAACGGCGAGAAGCCAAAGTCGTGGACAGATATGACGCTACTACTCACGAAAAATGTTGGTGAAGACATCAATGTTATGGTCGAGCGCGGCGGTTCGCAGTTTCCGCTTCGCATACCCGCCAAAACATTGACCGATGCTCTTGCGGCACAGCAGCCGATTGGCTGGCTTCCTTCGGGAACGGCAGTAATGATAACCGGCGTGGAAAGCCTCAAGCCCGCAGGGAAACTGGGCTTGATGTCGGGCGATACGGTTCTGACACTGAACGGATTGCCAATGTTCTCGGCTTCACAATTTGCCGAGCAAATTCGCGCCAACAAAGGGAAAGAAATTACTCTTGAGTGGAAGCGCACCGGCTCGGTGATGAGTGGTCGCCTTACGCCGGACGCTGACGGACGCATCGGTGTTGCGCTGGCGGGCATCTTCACAGGCGAACTCAAGAAGCAGCAGTATGGATTCTTTGAGTCTTTTGCCGTCGGGACGCAAGAAATGGTTTCGACTATTACGATGTACGTCAGTTCCATCGGGCAGATTTTCAAGGGCAAGGTTTCTGTCAAGCAATCGGTGGGCGGTCCGATTCAAATTGCCAAAATGAGCAAGCAAGCCGCCGACCTCGGTGTTCTGGCACTGCTACGCTGGATGGCGCTGCTTTCGATTATTCTTGCTGTTATGAACATTCTTCCTTTTCCGGCACTAGACGGTGGGCATATTCTCTTTATTCTCATTGAAGTCATTATTCGCCGCGAAATCCCCGTGAAGGTCAAACTCGGCATACAGCAAGCAGGTATCATCATTCTGCTCTGCTTCATGGTGTTCGTCTTCTACAACGACCTCACACGATAAGCCACCCACTGCACACAAATCATGGCTGACGATAAACGACCACAACAGCAATCATCCCAAGCCGCTCCACGACTGATGGAGCGGCGCTGGGCGGTTTTGGGCGGACTGGCAGGAAGTGCGCTCGTGATAGTAATTTTCGTAAGTAACGTTCTGCGAGTGGGGAAATTGACGGAGGAAATGGATCGCATGAAAAAAGAGCATCAGCGCCTTGTGCATCAGAACGAGCTGCTGCGCGGTGAAATCATTCGCCTTCAGTCACCGGAGCGTATTACGACTGTTGCCAAGACGCGCTTGGGGTTAGTGCCGTCATCATCAGCACCGATGCGTATTCCAAGCGCTCCAAAGAAATAAGCCCTCAAAAAGTACATCTGCATAAAAGAGAACTGCTAACGCCGCATGGAAACTGCTCTCGAACCCGATTTTGACCCAAATTATCCGCCCTACATTGAGCGTGTTTTCACCTTCACCATTACCCCAAAGCAAGCTCCTGTGCGCCTCGATGTGTATTTGACCGAGGCAATGCCAAATGCGACACGCTCCAAAGTGCAGGAAGCCATAGAAAACGGAGCAGTTCTCATCAATGGTCGTCCCGCAACAAAAGGCAGTCGCAAGACGCAGCCCAACGACGTGATAGAATGCCGAATGATGAAGCCGCCGCCGCTTGAACTTGTGCCCGAAAATATTCCGCTTGATATTGCCTATGAAGACGATTCATTGCTCGTTATCAACAAACCCGCAGGAATGGTCGTGCATCCGGGCTTTGGCAATCGTTACGGAACGCTTGTCAATGCGCTTCTTTGGCATTTCGGGCAGCGCGAAGCCATCCCGCTTGTGGAAACTAATGATAACGACGACGACGATGGCGAAGAAATCAGCGAAAGTGCCGTGCTGGCGAGTGATGCCGTGCGTCCGGGCATTGTTCACCGCTTGGATAAAGACACATCCGGTATTCTGGTTGTGGCAAAGGATGTAGTCTCACACGCGCGTCTGGCAAAGCAATTTGCCGAGCGTACTGCCAAGCGTCAGTATTATGCGCTTGTTTGGGGTATTGTGAAGGATGACGCGGGAATTATTGAAGGAAATCTGGGGCGTTCGCCACGCGACCGCAAAAAAATGGCTGTCCTGCAAAAGGGCGGAAAAACTGCCGTTACCGAATATACCGTACTGGAGCGCTTTTCATCGTGTACGCTGCTTGCACTCAAGCTCCGCACCGGAAGAACGCATCAAATCCGCGTTCATTGTGCTCACATTAAGCACCCGCTTGTGGGCGATGACGAATACGGCGGTGGGAGCGTCGTCTATGCGGGCAATAGCGGACAGTGGAAGGAGCTTGGCGAGCGGTTACTCAAGTTCATTCCCCGTCAAGCACTTCATGCCAAAACGCTTGGTTTTAAGCATCCTGTGGGCAGTCAGTGGTTGGAGTTTGATTCGGACTTGCCGGAAGATTTCACCTCAGCAATAGAAGAAGCACGGCGCGAAGCTGCGGTTCGTGTTGCGTAGGCTCTTCAGTTTATACAAATTTGTCGCCGCTCTGTTCGCGCAGTGCCGTTACAACCTTGCGAACGTCCTGCACGCGGTCTTTGGGGCAAACCAAGATACCATCTTTCGTGGCAACGATGACCAGATTTTCAATGCCAATCGCTGCCACTGAAAGCACATCGTCGCCAACGCTGTTCATCACAATACAGTTTTTGCTGTCAAGCAGCAACGAGCCGCCCACGTTGATATTTCCTGCGCTGTCCGGCTCATACACACGCTCCAATGCGTCCCACGAACCAACATCGTCCCAACCAAAATCTACGCAGACAACGGCGACGTGGTGCGCTCGCTCCATGAGTCCGTAATCAATCGAAATATCCGGCATTGCTTGGAAAACAGATGCCGTGCCGCTTGGCGCACCAATGGGCGTTTCAGTGGTTTTACCTTTCAGAGCAGTGCGCAGCGCCTTGATTTTAAGCCCTACATCCGGCAAGTGCCGTTCTAAGCCGCTCACAATCGTGTCCAAGCGCCAGAAAAACATCCCGCTATTCCAGAAAAAACGTCCCTGACGCAAAAACTCTTGTGCCGTTTCCAAACTCGGTTTCTCATGGAAACTCTCTACGGGAAGAGCTTGTAAACCGCTTGTGGTGGTGTTCGCTTCGTGGGTTGCCGCCGCAATTTCGATATAGCCATAGCCCGTTGCCGGACGCGCAGGATGAACACCAAACGTAACGATATTGCCTGTTGTTTCGGCGTGTGTGAGCGCAGCATCAACGGCAGCGCAGAAAAGTTCGGTGTTTTCAATATAGTGGTCGGCAGTCAGCACGGCAATTGAGATTTCGTCCGGCTTCAGAGCCGGATAACGTTCGGCAATATAAGCAGCACCCAGCGCAATGCACGGTGCGGTATTGCGTTTCATCGGCTCGGCGATAATGTTCTCCGGCGGCAGAAGCGGCAAGTTCTCGCGCATGATAGGCTGCAACGCCTCGCTCGTAATGACGAAAATATGCTCTGGCGCAATAAGCGGCGCAACGCGCTCTATTGCTTCATCGAGCATTGTTTTGTCGGGTGAAACAAGTTTGAGTAATTGCTTCGGTTTGGTGCGGCGCGACAGGGGCCAGAAGCGTTCGCCGGAGCCACCCGCCATGATGAGAACTGTACGTTGCATGATAAAAGTAAAAATGAAAATGTGCGTTACAAATAATTCCTATAAATCAACCCACTCGCCCAAGTCTAGCGCTCGAAAGGCTGCTGGTTCGATAGATGCTTGCGTGAGAGATTTTTGAAGTTCTTCTACGGGTTCCATTTCGCCGTCATCGGCAAGGGGAAATGTGCCGAAGTGCATACCGATACTCAGGCGTGAACGTGAGTCTTGATGCACCTTCACGGCTTCTTCCGGCGAAATATGTACCGGCGACATGAACCATTGCGGGCGAAATGCTCCAATCGGTATCATTGCGCATTTGATATTGGAAAATTTCTCCCCAATACGCTTGAAATGGCTGCCATAGCCCGAATCCCCGGCGAAGTAGATTTCATCACCCGTCTGAGCACTTTGCACCACAAAACCGCACCAAAGCGATTTATTGCGGTCGCTCACGCCCCGCCCTGAAAAATGCTGCGCCGGAACCGAGTGAATATGAAATGTCTTTCCGTTGTGCGAGAACGGCGTTTCATTCCACCAATCCAACTCAATAATGTTGCCGATGCCCTGATTTTCCAGATACGCCTTCACGCCAAGTGGAACAATAATCGTTGGCTGAAAACGCTCTGCAAGGCGCTTCATGGTGCCGATGTCGAGATGGTCGTAGTGATTGTGCGACAGCAGAATAAGATCAATCTGCGGCAATTTCTCAAACGGTACTCCGGCGGGACGCACCCGCTTCGGACCAACAAGGTCGAACACGCCAGCCACATCTGCCCACACGGGGTCGGTGATGATATTGATACCTTCGGTTTGAATAAGCATCGTTGCGTGGTTGACGAAGGTGATGCGCGAGGTTTCAATCCGCGCCTCCGGCGTTGTTTGCCGGACGGACGAGGCATCACGCGCGGGTAACCATGCACCCGGATTACGGTTCGTCACCCAGCGCAGCAGATCGCTGAATTTCCCCGATGGGGGCGCACCGGGTGTAAAAAAAGTTTCGCCGTTGAAATGGTCGCTCACAGCACCTTTGTACGGTGGTGTGGCGATAACAAAGCGTTCAAATAAAAATGAAGTCAGTATCACAAGAAATAAGCCTCCAGCAATCCAAAGTATCATGGGGTTCATAAAAAAGTTTCGGATGAGCATTTATGCGGGTTTTTTACATCGCCGACATACCGCCATCAACTATCATGCCTTGCCCATAGACGTAGCCGGCATCTTCGGAAGCGAGGAACAGAATCGCTTTGGCAATATCGTCTGGCTGCCCCACGCGCTTGGCGGGAATAGCGGCGTAATAGCGCTCCATGATTTGTTGGTCTTTTTCGTTGTGCGCTGCCGTCATGGGCGTATCAATAAAGCCCGGACAAATAGCATTGATGCGGATTCCTGAACGTGCGTACTCAAGTGCGGCGGCTCTGGTCATGCCCATAACGCCATGCTTTGCGGTCACGTAAGCAAGGTGAAATTGCATCCCGAAATGTCCCAGAAACGAAGCGGTGTTCACAATAACGCCTCCGGCTTTGCTTGCACGCATTGCCTGAATTTGGGATTTCATGCAAAGAAAAACACCTGTGAGATTCACATCAATCACGCGGCGAAAGGTGGCTTCATCGTAATCATGCGTCGCTTTGTCGCGCGAACCTTCAATTCCGGCGTTGTTAATGCCGATGTGCAGTCCGCCAAATTCAGCAATAGTGCGCTGCACAGCCGCTTCAACTTCCGCCGCCGATGCCACATCGGTCTTGATGAACAGTGCTGTTCCGCCCCCATCGGTGATGAGTTTTACCGTTTCTTGCGCTTGCGTCTCGGCTACGTCGCAGACAGCCACCCGTGCGCCTTCGCTGGCAAAAGCAAGCGCGGTTGCCCGCCCAATGCCAGTCGCACCTCCGGTCAGAAAAACAACTTTGTTGTCAAATCGAGCCATAATGAAAATCCTTAAAAAACGATGAACCACAATGATTTAGGTAAACGAGCACGGTAAACGAGTAGCAACAGCCAAACGGCTCAAATACTCGCTTCTGGATATTTCAATTCCACCGAAACTGGCAATGTGAGCATTAAGATACTGCGAATCCAGTAAAATAAAGCCCTGATGGCGCAAATGCTCCACAAGGCTTACAAATGCTACCTTCGAGCTGTCGGTCATCTGTGCAAACATAGATTCACCAAAAAATGCGCCACCAAGCGAAACGCCGTACAAGCCGCCAACAAGGCGGTCTTCATGCCACGCCTCGACCGAATGTGCAAAGCCCAATTCGTGCAATCGCGTGTAGGCATCAATAATTTCATCGGAAATCCACGTTTCTTCGCGCTCGGCGCAGTTGATAACGACTTCTTGGAAGGCAGTATCAATGCGGGTTTCGTATATGCCTTTTGCCACGGTCTTGCGCAGCGACCGCGTAATATGAACGCGGTCAAGCGGGATTATTGCTCGCGGGTCGGGTGAGTGCCAGTACATCTCACCGTCCGGCTCTGCCATGGGGAAATACCCTTGTTGGTATGCCATAATCAGCAGTTCCGGTGTGAGGATATTCATAGCTCGTTTATCGAAGTGCAAGCGCAAAATCAATAAATTCTTGTGGAATGGAGTCGTAGCTGGCTTCATCGGCAGCAGCTTCTTCCAATGGCATGGGAGCGGGTGAATGCCCGGTGTAATACGCTGTGTAGAAGCCACTATCGCAGCCCTCAAAGGCATCTTGCACCATGCGGTAGCCGATCCAGCTTGCGCGGAGAATGTCGGTAACAGACGTTTTGCCGCCACGTTGGAAATAGCCCATATCTACGGCGCGAACTTCACGCTTGATGCCACGATTGGCAAAGATTGCTTCCAGCGTCGTGCGAATTTCCTCCAGCGATTTCGGATAGGATTCGCTTACGATAATGCGTGTGTCCTTGTCGCGCTCGGCAATGACCGTAGCGACGTGCTGATAATCAACTTCTTCATTCGGCATGATGACATATTCCGCGCCGGAGGCAATGCCGGAGTAGAGCGCCAGATACGCCGATTTACGCCCCATGGAGCGCACCAGATACAAGCGCCGATGCGAACTTGCCGTGTCGCGTATCCATTCCAGCATTTCCAAACTTTTGTCCAAAGCGCTGTAAAAACCAATAGACGAACCGGCGGTATTGCATACATCATTATCAATGGAGCCGGGCGAGACGAGAAATTTCGTCCGTAGCCCTTCGCGCCGAGCAATCGTGTTGAGGGCATTGGAGGCTTTGAGGCTACCATTGCCGCCGCAGACAAAAAGGTAGTTAAAGCCGTTGTCGTGCAAATTACGCGCTAAGGTCTCTTGCAAATCGAAATCCGTAGCCAACTCCGGTACGCGCGTTGTGCCGAGAATCGTGCCGCCACGACTGGTCAAGCCCGCAACATCGAGTTTGCCAAGACGACTGAAATTATTGTCCAATAACCCTTTCCAGCCGTCCACTACGCCCCAGACGGACGTTTGCGGGCGGAGATTGAGCGTAGTGCGCACGACAGCGCGAACAAAGGCGTTCATTCCGGGACAATCGCCACCGCCGGTGAGTATGCCAAATTTCATAGAAGCATGGATGAGTGAAAAAATCCGTTTTGTTTTCTCAAGGCTCAAAGATATTCTTTTCATGGCTTTTTTGCCAATTTTTCTTTTAAGCGGCTTCCATCATTGGGCGCAACTTGGAGGGCGCGTGGTTTTTTGATAAATTGGCGGACTATTTTCTTCTTCAGTCACACACTGATTCTACAATCGTCCTTTCTCCGCATGAAATCTACTCCTTTAGGAACATTACTCATTGTGTTAGTTTGTCTTTTGGGGCTTGCCGCAGCAAGCAATCTCAATGCTCAAGTCGAACACGTGCCAGTGGCGCACCCGGTCTATGATTTTCTCATGCACGCCGAAGCACGAGGCGTATTCTCAAATTTCTCCTCCACAGCGCTGCCGCTCCAGCGAAAAGAAATTATTGCGGCGCTAGAAGTCATGCGCAGGCGCGATACGCTGCTTTCCGGCGCAGAGCAATCAACACTTGCTGGCTTTGAGCGTGAATTTCGTATCACATCCGCGCCGCGAGCCATCGTTTTTTCTACCCCAAGCGATTCGGCGCAACTCTTTTTTAGTCGGTTGCTGACGAATGATGAAAAGTTTCTTGCTTTTTATACGTCCACAGCTGTCACCGTCACGGTTACACCATTGCTATCGGTAGATGCACGCGCAGCAAGCGGCAATAATCGTGCGCTTCTTGGCACATACGGTGGGCGCATCTTCGGGACGATTGACAATACCCTTGGTTTTTTTCTGCAAGGCTCAAGCACAGGCGTATTTGTGGGTAATACTGAAGGCGACTCGGCATTTCTGAAGCAAGATCCGCAGTTATTCAAAAACCCCACATTTCGGCTCTACAACCCGCGCTTCATCAATTTTGCCGAATCGCACGTGCGCTTCGACCATCGCTGGTTTTATGCCGGAGTGGGACGTGAGACGCGGCTTATCGGGTCGGGCTACATGACGCGGGGAATTATGTCTGACAATAGCATTTCTGCCGATGCTTTCATGCTGGGCGCACGTTTCCCGGAGAATAATCCTGCGTCGGAAACAGGTTTCGAGTATCGTTTTACGCATTTTAGTTTGCTTGCCGAGCCACTTGATTTGAACGGCAATATCAATCCCCGTTCTGCGGGTGCAGAAACTATCGTGCCACCAAAGTTTATGGCGTACCACCGCGCAGCAGTGCGTGGCGCGTGGGGCGAAGCGAGTATCTGGGAATCGGTCGTGTATAGCAATCGCGGGCTGGAACTGGCATACATGACACCGTTCTCTTTTCTCAAAGGCACAAGTGATAATCTCCGCGACCGCGACAATGCCGCGCTTGGCGTGGATGCTACGCTCCGACCACTCGCGGGCGTACAAATCAAGGGAACGTTTATGCTTGATGATATTGAATTTGGACGGCTCGGCAAAGACTCAGCAACAGGACGCTTTTGGTGGCAAAATAAAATTGCGTGGAACCTTGGCGTGATGCTCTCTCCAAGCGGCATACCGCTTGATGCAACGCTGGAATATGCGATGGTTACGCCCTACGCGTACACGCACTTTTCTCGCCAAAATGCCATGACGCAAGATGGAATCTTATTTGCCGGAAACTTACAGCCAAATTCTGACGAAATTAAAGCACAGGTGCGTTATTTCTGGGGTGGGCGCTATCCGCTATCCCTTACTGCTGCGTACAGGCGGTACGGACGCAATACCTACGACGCACAGGGGCGACTTCTAAGCAACGTTGGCGGTGATGTGTTGTACACAATTCGCCGCGATTCTGCGTTTAATCCCATTGACCGCACGACGGTTATGTTTTTGGAAGGCGACCGCGAAGACCGATTTATGCTGACGCTGGCGGGCGGGCTGGAACTTATTCGCCACGTCAATCTGCAATTTCTCTACCGCTATACCAAAGTAACCACCATGCAAGCGCCGTCCGCCTTGCCGGAACACTACATCGGCTTTACGCTGCGCTTTGAGGATTTTTAATCTGGGAATTTTTAGGCGGAAAGAAGAACTCACGGGTATTTGACCGAAAATATTTACCCAGAAGGCTGACCAATTCTGCGCTCTGCCGGAAATTGACATTGCGCGAACGAACGGCAACAAAAAGCGCAAGACTGAAACTCACAAGAAAATTCATTGCGCCAATACCGACAATTCCCAAAACTGTCCACAAGACCGCACCTATGCTCACTGTTTCACCATTCACGAACAAACTCACGAGCGCAATCGCAAAACTGGCGGCAGCAAACGTAATATGGCGAATATCAAACGGCAAGCCGAGAATAAAACCAATGGTGGAAGCCGTACCCAACATAAAGCCGAAGAAAAAATTTCCTGCCAGCGCACCCAAATTATTTTCTACATAGTCTGCAAATCTCTCCAATTGGGGCTTGGAGAGAATCCGCCGCAAAACAGGATGCTGCCGAATACGCTCCGGGATATTGTTGAAAACAACGCTATTGTCGTAATATCCCGAAATCAAGCCTGACAAAAACAAGAACACACCCGCAATACCGGCGTGAATGAGCGATAAACTGAGGAAAGGGTGAAGTTCGTTAATCATTTTATGCGCTTTTGCGACATCTGCCATTGAGGAAGTCGTGAGCAAATAGTAGAGCGTTGCCAAAACGCACGCCACAGGAAACGACACCACGACATTTCCTGCAAAGGAAATAAGCTGGCTACGCGATACTTTGGCAATCGTTTCCACAAGACTTTGCAACGAAATTTCTCCGCTTGATACCGACTTACGGCGCACATCCAGCGATTCGGCGATGGCTGAAGCTGTCATTGCGGGCTGCTTGGTGGCAAGTTTGAAGCCCACAATATGAATCAGCATGAAGCCGGCAGAATAGTTCAGGCTGTAAAAAAGCGCCTCGCCGAAGGGTGGTAAATGCCCGTGCGTAATCCACAGTTTTATGCACGTCATAAAAGCCACAATCAGCCCACCACCCATCGAAGAAGTAAAAAAGGCGATAAATTCCTTACGGGTCGTGGTGATGTAGTGTTCGCCTGTTTTTGCGGCGTTCTCTACGATTTGGAACGTGAGAAGTGCAGTATTGTGGGCGGAGTGCTTTATGAGACTATGGTCGGTGTCCTCCGCTTCCACAGTTTCCTTCCAAAGCCGTACAATAGCGCTTTGAAGCTCATGCGGCTCATCGGCAGTGGGACTGAAAGTGAGGTAAATAAGTGAACGGAGGCGTTCAATATGCTGCACAATGCGCTGAATTTGGTACGTCAGGCTCAGGCTTGCTCCCGAATTATGCCGATGGCGGCGAATATATTCTACGCAGTCCTCGCACTGGGAGAGCATTACGAGGGCGTGTTGTGCATCGCTGCTGTCGGCTTTGGATGGCGCTGCGTTATTTGCACGAATCCGCTCCACATAGCGCACCAGCTCACGGCTCTGCTCCAAAAAAGGCAGACTTTTCTCAACAATGCTATGCTCTTCGTTACCTGCTTTCGGGAGTCGGACTATTACGTCCGATTCCGTGCCCATTGCAGCCAATTTATGCGATAGCACCAGCACCGCATTGAGCAGTTTATTATATGTTCCCGTAAAAATGTCCACCTCACTATTGGGCGTAGCAAAACCGAGTGTTTCAAGGAGTTCGACCAGCATTGCATCCGGCAGAGCGCAGAACCAATCGTAGTCACTGTTGTCATCAAATGTAAGATTGATAATGCCTCTGAGTGTATCGGCATTATAGGCGGGTGGCAGAATAAGATGAGTAATTTTCTGAAATGCTTCGCTGAAAAAGCCGTGCTGCGACTGCACACCCGATTCGGCATAGAGCGACAAATGCGAGGAATTATTCAACAGGCGTTCAATGTAGGCAGAGAGTGCCTCACGGAAGGACTGATGCTCTTGGAGTGTTGTGAGTAATTGCCGCAAGCGCTGCTCGGCAATGGCGTTTTTGTTGAAAGTCATGCGTGAGGGGCGTAGAGCTGCAACTATATCCACAAGATATTGCGGGTTCGTTGTGGCTGTATCTTCGCTGAGCGCTTGGAGAAGGGCTTGAAACATAGTGCTGAAGGAGTGTGGAGAGAAGCAGATTGAGAGAATGAAGAGCAATACAAAGAGTCGGGAACGTACGGTTGCTCCCGACTACTCAATCATGCGCTTTCTAAAGCAAGTCGCACAAAGCCTTGCGCCGCATCCAGTCGTTGTTTTGCCGTTTCGAGGTCATGATTGCCAAGAAGCATCACGAGCGCCGTTTTGACGTGCCCGCCTGTCAATCCAAGCACACGTGCAGCTTCGTCGTAATCTGCGCCCGTTATGTCCATCACGATACGTTTTGCGCGTTCGACGAGTTTTGCATTGGTCATTTGGAGGTCAATCATCACATTGCCGTAGGTCTTGCCAAGGCGCACCATTGATGCGGTTGTGAGCATATTCAGCACCAGTTTTTGTGCGGTGCCGGATTTCATGCGCGTCGAACCCATAATCACTTCCGGTCCCACATTGGGACAAATGAGATAATCCGCCGTAATGCCAAGTTCAGCTAGCTTCTCGCGGTTGGTAGTCGTGACAAGAATAGTCGCTGCACCATTCGCAGAAGCTGCCTTGAGAGCGCCCAACACGTAGGGTGTTCTGCCGGAAGCCGCAATACCGCATACAACGTCGTTTGCGTCAATGTCCAGCGCCCAGAGGTCAGCAGCGCCCGATTCCGGCTTGTCTTCAGCGCCTTCTTGCGCGGTGAACATTGCTTCACGTCCGCCCGCAATAAGCGCTTGCACCATGGAGGCAGGTGTGCCGTATGTGGGCGGGCATTCCGACGCATCCACAACGCCCAAACGCCCGCTTGTGCCTGCGCCAACATAAATCAGCCGTCCGCCACGCTTGAAGCATCCGACGATGCACTCCACCGCCGCCGCAATAGCAGGCAATTCCTCACGAACAGCAAGCGGTACGCGGGTATCGTTGTCATTGATAAAACGCAAAATTTCTTCGACGGAAGCCGTGTCAATGCGGGCAGTGTCGGGGTTCTTTTGTTCAGTCGGAAGTCCTGATATTTCGTGAAAAAGGTTTGGAGCGGGCATAGTGTGGAGGTGTTTGGAGTGTTGTAATGGAGTTGTTGATGATCAAATCTGGGCTTTCTTTCCCGCACAATCTACATTCTTTGCAGATTTTGTGCAAGCGAGGAGTGTGGGGAAATTTGCGGTAGAGGCAAAAAATATGTAGTTTACGAAAGCGAAGATAACGACACTTTCACTCCCCCAAGCACTTTGCTACGCAAACACCATTCAATTGAGCTATGAGTGAGAAAAAACCACTACTTACTGCTTTGTTTATTGCCTGTCATCCTGATGATATAGAAATTGGTGCCGGCGGAACAGTGGCGCATTTAGCCGCCAAAGGATGGACAGTCTGGATTTGTATTTTGACCAAAGAACAGAAAGATGATGTTGCTGCCCAGCGTCGCATGGAAGCTCTGCAAGGAGCACAATTGCTTGGTGTTGCGCCCGAGCACGTTCTCTTTGCCGGTTTCCCTGACGGAGACTTGCAGTGCGGGCGCGAGTCCGTGGGAATGATGAGGGAGTTATTGAAAGGGCATCATTGCGCACCGGATATTGTCTTTACGCACACCCATTCCGACAGCCACAACGACCACCGTGCGGCACACGAATTGACGATTTCAACATTTCGCAAAAAGCCGATTTTATGCTATGCCGTTGTTAATTCTCTTGTGCTCTCCACCTTCAAGCCAAGTGTTTTTATTGAGACCGCAGCATATCGTGTGCAGAAAGAGCAGGCATTAGCGGTGCATTTATCGCAGGGGGAGCGCATAGATACTGCTTCCATCTTTTATCGTATTGGCGAATACTCTCGCTCGCTGGGGCTTCAGGAAGCGGAACCTTTTGAACTCATCATCCAAGAAGGCGCAGAAGATATGCTCTTTCTGGTGCAGGGCTTGAATGATTCGGCTTTTCACACCTTTTGGCAGCCGCTTCTAAATAATAACCAACTATCTATCGTGTGCTCTACGCCCGTCGCACAACGCAAGGAACGGCGCGAGTTATATCTCGACCATGAGCATACGGGCGTACAGGAGCTTTCGTCTTCTTTTGCCTCGCTCTGGCACGACAAAAACCCCTTGGAACTGCTTCGCTGGAATCACCCACAGGCAGAGAAAATTCTTTGGAACTCTCATGTTGTTCTCTGCGGCAGTAGTGTGTCCAATTTCATAACGGAGCATTATTTTAATCATTTGCCAAACCTGCGCTTTATCGTTGATTACACGATGCCGGACTATAAAAGCATTGTTATTCTTGACCGCCACCGAAAACAAGAGATTGCAGCCGTCTATGAAAAGGATGAGTTTGGTGATACAATACTCACACGCGACCAAGGCATCCTAACGGTAATGACGAATCCCTTCAAGCCCACGCGCTTTCTTATTGGCTGCATGGGTATTCACGGTTACGGCACGATGGCGTGTTTGCACGTGCTGAACTCCCAGATTCACCTTCAAGAGCTTATGACCTTTCTTCAACAACAAGCCGCAAGTACCTTTCAAGTGCTGATAGAGTATAATGTTCTTGAACAAAAGCCACGGATTCTCTATGATACATTCACGGAAATTGATTCATAGGCGGTCATGTCGGCACTTCCTGCCTTTCTTTTAGTTTTTCCCACATCACCGCGCAATAATCGCAAACTCCGTCCGCCTGTTTTTCTGCCTGTCATCCTCAGTGTCGTTCGTGGCGACGGGCTGCGATAAGCCCAAACCCTTCGAGCGCAATCGCTCCGGCTTTACGCCGCGCTCCACAAGTGCCTGCACGACAGCCGCTGCGCGGAGTTCCGAAAGACGCTGGTTAAATTCCTCGCCACCAATGTTATCGGTATGTCCTCGGACTTCAATTCTGATGCGCGGTGCGTTCAGCATTGCCCCCGCGATGGCATCCAGCATTGGTGCGGATTCGGGACGAACTTCCGCTTTCTTGTAGTCGAAGTATATTTTGGTCGTTGAAAAAACCGTGTTGACTGAATCAAGCATAGTAAACGGCGATTTATCTATTGTTCCACGAGCTTTTTTCTCTTTTGCACTTTTAACTGAATCGCTAGCAAGCCTATTCCCTTTCATGCCGGAGTGTGTCGTGCTTAGAATCTTACCTGTCGAATCGAAGCTATCAGTACCGTATGGATTCAACGTAACATCTATGAGTGATTTCCCCGCAAAGGGTGTAGGCGAGTAGGTAATCTTGTAGAAATTGCGCAGACTCTCGTAAATGTCCTTGAATACCGCCCCAAATTCCGACTTCGACCGTACATGATAATACTTCCCGCCCGTGTACTGCGCCAGTGCCTTCAATGTCGAATCATTCACATACCCAAATCCCACCGGAAATATCCGCACATTGTGCGCCCGTGCGTAAGCGTACAGCTCCGCATCCGTCGTCTTCGAGGCGTTGTCCTCTCCATCGGTGAAGAGCACCAATGCTCGTGGCGTGTCCTTGTTCGTCGTCTTCAAAAGGTCAATGGATTCCTTCATCGCGTCGTAGAGTGCCGTGTAGAGTCCATAACCCTTCAGGTCTCGATTTTGTAAGGCGCTGTCCAACTGGCGCAGGTCGGCAGTGAGCTTACGTTCCACCGTGATTTTCTTATCGAACTTCGCAATGGCGATGCGGTCATTGGGGTACTTCATCTTGACGAACATTCGGGCTGCATCCAGCAGATATTCAATCGCACCTGCCATCGAGCCACCGTGGTCAAGCGTGAGCGCGAGGGCATAGGTCATCGAATCAAGGTCGCCATACTCGCGGACGACGTACTCTTTGACTTCGACGGTATCACCACCGAGGAATTGAGTGATACCCGTCCAGTAGCGTTTGTATGTTCCTTCGCCTTTGTAGTATGGGTCAGCCATACCGGAGATGAAGTTACCGGAAGAGTCGAGGACACGAGCGAAGACGCGGACTTCTTTGGGATAGTCTTCGGATTCGACTTTCCAGACATCAAGGACTAAGCCATCGGGGTCGGTGACGGCGGATATATTTTTCTTCCCGGTGATGTAGAGCGGGCGTTTTTGAGTAGAATCCTCGGCAGCACTGTCGGCATTGAGAGCAAATTCACGGGTACGAGACGAACCGCACGAACTGAAAAAGAATAAACCAAGGAAGAAGGCGAGAGCAGTAAGGACGGAAGAGCAATTCAGTCCCGACAGCTTGAATAAATGCGACTTGCGCAGAAGATTCACGTGCATAGCAAAGGGAATCGTTGGAAGAAAACGAACTATGCGACGCAAATGCTTTCAATAGGCAGAGAGTAAAAGTGAGGGATTTGTTGTTATGCCGGGCGCATCATTACGCGCCCGGCATCAATGTGTAGATTTCATCTTTTTCTTAAATTCAATTTGCATCACCGCTTGCATCACCGCGCAATAATCGCAAATTCCGTCCGCCTGTTTTTCTGTCTGTCGTCTTCGGTGTCGTTCGTGGCGACAGGTTGCGATAAACCTAAACCCTTCGAGCGCAGGCGCTCCGGCTTTACGCCGCGCTCCACAAGTGCCTGCACAACAGCCGCTGCACGGAGTTCCGAAAGACGTTGATTAAATTCCTCACCACCAATGTTGTCGGTGTGTCCCCGGACTTCGATTTTAATGCGCGGCGCATTCAGCATTGCCCCCGCGATTGCATCAAGCATTGGTGCAGATTCGGGACGGACTTCTGCTTTCCTATAATCAAAATATATTTTGGTGGTGGCAAAAACGGTGTTCAGTGTGTCGAACATATTGAAAAGCGATTTATCAATCTCAAATGTTGCTATCTTGTCGCCGCGCTTGTTTCCATTCTTATCTAAGCCGTTCCGATTGAAGCCGCCCGCGTCGTAACCATTTCTATCAAAGCCGTTTCGATTGAAGCCATTTCGTGCAAAACCGTCTCTGCCAAAACCATTACGGTCGAAACCATTGCCATCGTAATTTGTTCCGTTGCGGTGTTTGCCGTTGCGGTCGAAGCCGCTACGATTGAAGCTATTTTTGTCAAAGCCATTTTTATCATAGCCAAAGTCGTCGAAGCTCCCGCCAGACCTATGCTTGCCGTTACGGTCAAACCCATTGCGGTCAAAGCCGTTTTTATCAAAGCCGCTTATATCGTAGCCATCGCCGTCAAAACCGCTTCCCGACTTGTGCTTGCCGTTACGGTCGAAGCCATTGCGATTAAAACCATTTTTATCATACCCGCTTTTATCAAAACCTGAGCGGTCAAAGCCGTTTTTATCCAGCCCGTTTCGATTGAATCCATTGCCATCAAAGCCGCTCCCGTTCTTGTGTTTGCCGTTAATATCGAAACCTGAGCGGTCAAAGCCGTTGCGGTCGTAGCCACTTCCGTTGAATCCGTTACGGTCATAACCATTTTTGTCAAAACCGTTTTTGTCGGATCCATTGCCATCAAAGCCGCTTCCTGACTTGTAATTACCATTTTTATCAAATCCATTACTATCGAAACCATTTTTATCAAATCCATTTTTGTCGAAGCCATTACGGTCAAAACCGTTTTTATCAAAGCCGTTTTTATCAAATCCATTACCGTCAAAGCCGCTTCCCGTCAAATGCTTGCCGTTCTTGTCAAAGCCATTGCGGTCGAAGCCGTCTTGGTTAAAACCGAATTTGTCAAAGCCATTGCCGTCAAATTCTTTGCCTAGAACGTGGTTACCGTTTTTGTCAAAGCCATTACGGTTATAGCCATTTTTGTCAAAACCGTTTTTATCGAACCCATTGCCGTCAAAGCGGCTTCCGTTCTTGTTGTAGCCACTTTTGTCGAAGCCGTTGCCATTGTAGCCGTTTTTGTCAAAACCGTTTTTATCGAACCCATTGCGGTCATAGCCATTGCGGTCGTAGCCATTACTTCCAAATCCATTACGGTCGTAGCCGTTTTTGTCCAGCCCGTTTTTGTCGTACCCACTGCTGTTGTAGCCATTTTTGTCAAAGCCGTTTTTATCATAGCCGTCGCGGTCAAAACCATTCTTATCGAAGCCATTTTTGTCAAAGCCGTCTTTATCAAAACCACTGGATTTGAAGCCATTTTTATCCTTACCATTGCGGTCATAGCCCGATTTATCAAAGCCATTTTTATCGTAACCGTCCTTGTCCATGCCGTCGGCGGCGAAGCGTGTCCCGTTCTTGTGTTTGCCGTTTTTATCAAAACCGTTTTTGTCGTACCCATCTTTGTCTAGCCCGTTTTTATCCAGCCCGCTTTTGGTGCGTCCATTTTTATCAAAGCCATCGGGGTCAAAGCCATTGCGGTCGAAACCATTACGGTCGAAACCATTAATATCAAAACCATCTTTGTCGAAGCCGTCTGCATCGAAGCCAAGTTCACCTGTGCCGCGTCCGTTGAGCGCTATCTTCACGCGGCTGCGCCCCGCAAAGGGTGTAGGCGAGTAGGTAATCTTGTAGAAATTGCGCAGACTCTCGTAAATGTCCTTGAATACCGCCCCAAATTCCGACTTCGACCGTACATGATAATACTTCCCGCCCGTGTACTGCGCCAGTGCCTTCAATGTCGAATCATTCACATACCCAAATCCCACCGGAAATATCCGCACATTGTGCGCCCGTGCGTAAGCGTACAGCTCCGCATCCGTCGTCTTCGAGGCGTTGTCCTCTCCATCGGTGAAGAGCACCAATGCTCGTGGCGTGTCCTTGTTCGTCGTCTTCAAAAGGTCAATGGATTCCTTCATCGCGTCGTAGAGTGCCGTGTAGAGTCCATAACCCTTCAGGTCTCGATTTTGTAAGGCGCTGTCCAACTGGCGCAGGTCGGCAGTGAGCTTACGTTCCACCGTGATTTTCTTATCGAACTTCGCAATGGCGATGCGGTCATTGGGGTACTTCATCTTGACGAACATTCGGGCTGCATCCAGCAGATATTCAATCGCACCTGCCATCGAGCCACCGTGGTCAAGCGTGAGCGCGAGGGCATAGGTCATCGAATCAAGGTCGCCATACTCGCGGACGACGTACTCTTTGACTTCGACGGTATCACCACCGAGGAATTGAGTGATACCCGTCCAGTAGCGTTTGTATGTTCCTTCGCCTTTGTAGTATGGGTCAGCCATACCGGAGATGAAGTTACCGGAAGAGTCGAGGACACGAGCGAAGACGCGGACTTCTTTGGGATAGTCTTCGGATTCGACTTTCCAGACATCAAGGACTAAGCCATCGGGGTCGGTGACGGCGGATATATTTTTCTTCCCGGTGATGTAGAGCGGGCGTTTTTGGGTAGAATCCTCGGCAGCACTGTCGGCATTGAGGGCAAACTCACGGGTACGAGATGAACCACACGAACTGAGGAGAGTGAGTGCGACGAGGAATGAAGAATACAAAAGGCTTGTGAGCAAGATGATATGCGGCTTGCGCAAGAAGGACGTTTTCATAGCGAATGAAATCGTTGGAGAAAAACAAACAAAGTGGCGCAAGTGCTTTCGATAGGCAGAGAGCGATATGTAAGAAAAAGTGTTTACCGCACCTTCACACCAAAGGTCATCCCCTCGGCAATAGGCAGTAATGAGGCTTGTAATTGTGGATGAGCGGCGATAGCTGCATTGAAGGTACGCAGCGCTTGAACAGTTTTATCTGTCGTGGTGCTGTCCGCGATGTTGCCCCATGCAAGCGTGTTATCGCCGGCGACTGTACCGCCCATGCGCAGAAGTGGGAGCGTGAGGTCGAGATAGCGGGTATATCCCACTTTATCAGCATCAATAAAGACGAAATCGAAAAGTTCGCCAGCAGGAAATTCATGGGAGAGTTCTTGTAAAAGCTGCGCGGCATCGCCCGTGCGAACTTCAACCACTGCTTCCAAACCTGCTTCAGATACTTTGCGCCGCACAAATTCCGCGTGAACGGGATTGTATTCCAGTGTGAGCAAGTGAGCGCCTTCGGGCAGCACC
>CALCNX010000041.1 GCA_937899715.1 uncultured bacterium
ACATCGGGTGGATCAGCGGCTACCTGATCCTGCTGTTCGCCGCGAGCGAGTACCCCAAGCCGGTGGCCTCGGGCCGGGCGCACCTCCACCTGACGCCCGGGCTGCGCCGCGCCGCGCTCCCGCTGACGGTGGTCAGCATGGCCTGGCTCGTCATGCGGCCTGGGAGGTGATCAACGTTGCGCAGGCGCACCTGACGATGGAGCTGCGTAGCAGTCCCGCAACGATGGTGACCTTTCCGTTTGAGTTCTCGTGCCGACTGACGGTGGATGTTGGGCGAGCGGGCTATCGCTCGCTAGCGATTGAGATGACGGTGGAAAATCGCAGCAAGCACCAGATGCCGCTGCACTGTGGGCTACATCCGTACTTTTTGCTTGCTGACCAAGACAAGCAGCAGGCGATAGTCCAGGTCTCGGCTGCGCAGGCGCTGGACAACACGACGGGCCAGGTTGAACCTTGGGCCGGAACCGTAGACTTGGCCGCTCCCGAGGTGGACCTGCACCTGCATGACGTAACGGAGCGCCAGGCGACCCTGCAGATTCCCGGCAAAGCCACCCGCCAGTTTGCGTGGACCGAGCTGTTTAGTTCGATTGTGCTGTGGACGGTGGCGATGAAGGACTTTGTCTGCGTCGAGCCGTGGAGTGGTCCCGCCGACGCATTTAATACCGGCGTCGGCCTACAGCTGCTGGCACCGGGTGAGTCGCGCTCCGGCGAGTTCGTCATCAGCGTCTAACCGCGACACTGCTACACGCGAAGTCAACCCCCAGCACTCCTCGCAATCTAGTTCGCGCGGCATTGTCGTCGGTGCGTACATCTACGCATTTTTGGGTACAAACTCGCTCGATGGTCGAGTATATGATGCCTTCGTTTTTGACCAATCGAGGATTCCCATGACGTTTCGCGACTATAAACCCCTGTTTCTGAGTCTGGCCTTTGTGGCCGCTTGTTCCTCCGGTGGCGGGAACAACAATCCCGGTAACCCCAATGTCACCCCAGCTGACATGTCCATGTCTGATGAAGACGGCGGCATGACCATGGGCGGCGATATGGCCGGTGACATGGCTGGCGGCGGCGGCAAAGATGGCGGCGGCACCATGCCGGACCTAACCATGCCGACGGTCGGCTTGCCCTGTGTGCCCGGCAGCTACCGCTGTGGCCCCAGCCTCTCGGTTGAGATCTGCAACGGCAGCGGCTCGGCCTGGCTGTATTCTGCGACTTGTACGGTCGGCTGCTCGGCAGGTCTTTGTACCGGAGCCTGCGAGGCTGGCACCAAGCGCTGCAACGGCAAGAACGTCGAAGCCTGCAACATGACCGGCAGTGCTTACACCGTAACTGAGTCGTGCACGACCTTCTGCGAAGATGCGCGCTGTGCGATGCCCAGCTTGGATGTCACCTCGAACAAGATGCTCGACGGGGATCAGCTGATCGACGGCGACATCATCATCCGCTCGGGCGCGACTCTGACTTCGCCTGCTGGCGACCTGACCCTGCGCACCCGTGGCGCAATCATGGTCGAGACGGGCGCATCGATCGTGGTCAACCCGACGGGCAATAGCCCAGATGGCGTAGGTGGTAGTTACTACGGCGGTGGCGACTTGCTGTGCGCCAAGCGAGACTTGTTCCACAACGGCGATGACCTGTGCGAGAGTCTGGCTTACCGAGTCAATCGTTTGGTTGAGCGCGTTCTTGAGAGCGAGACTATCGCCTTTGTATGCGCCTTGCATGGTAACGTTGAAGTTTCCCGCCGAGAGTTCTTGCAGCACCGCGATACATTCTTGGAAGGGCATGAGGTCAACGGTGGTGTTGAGTGAATTCTTGAGCAGGGCATATTCGCCTTGATAGTGTCCGGTCATCTTGACCGAGAGATTACCTTCCGCCATTTGCTTGAGGACATCGGATGCTTCATTGAAGGGCTGGACGATAGCATCAAGCATTTGGTTCATGCCGCCGACCATCTCGCGGAAGGTGTATTGGAACTTGGAAACATCGCCACGAACGGAGAGATTACCGCGCTGGGCAGCATCAATGAGCATGGCGAGTTCGCTGTTGACGCTTTGCAGGCTGGCTTTCACATCGTCAATGCTTTTGGTGATTTTGGCTTTTTCGCCCGGGAGCCTGTCCATGTCTTGTGCGAAGTTCCCTGCTGCATATTGCGTTATCACATCCACCACCCGCATCTTTACGTCGATGTGCGATTTGACGAGAGCGTTTGTACCCTCTGCCAACTCCGCATATTTTCCTTTGAACCCGTTGGCAGGAATTCTATAACTGATAATACCAGCATCGTGTTGGCGCTGCATCTCGTTCTGCGCTTTGGCAAATTTATTCAACGTACCAACAACTTCCTCAAATGACCGCGTCAGAGAGCCAACTTCATCTTGAAATTGTGAAGAAATTTCTACACCAAAGTTACCGACAGCAATCTGCTTTGCTGCTTCGTTGAGGTGCTTGATAGGATTGCTTATACCTCGTGCAATAACCAGCCCGATAAAAATAGCAAGCAACGCCCCCACCAATACCAGTGTTATCAGCGTTGTCTGCACAGCACTCATCAGGGCTTTATTAGCAATAGCGGACTGCTCTGCCGACCTGACGTTCATTTCGATAATCGCGTTGATGACCACAATGGTTGCCGCGTTGCGCTCACGTGCCGTTGTATTCAGCAATGTCAGCGCTTCTTCGCGTTTTCCCTGACTAATGAGAGTGATAATTTGTGAACGAACAGCACGAAAGTCAGCAAGTTTCGATTTGAACTCATTCATCTTTTCATTCTCTCCCGGAAGAGTGCTCACTGTTGATTTATAGTCTTGAATCATTTTGTCGTTTTTCACTTTGATTTCTTCAATTCCCAGTTGAAGTTTTTGAAACGTCTCTTTGTCGTCCAGTAAAATCATGTCGCGCATCATAAGCGACGTATTGAAGGTATTGGCACGTAAATTTGCCAGCACTACAAATGGGCGTACATTGGCTTCATAGACTTCGATAGCAACGTTGCCGAGTTTATTCGCATTCACAATACCCATCAAGCCAACCCCAGCCAACAGTACCGCAACAATCACAAAGCCCCAAAGGAGTTTTGTACGAATGGAGAAATTATTGAACCATGCCATGATAGAGGCTCCAAAAAATGAGAAAAATAGATTGTTCTACGGAATCGATCGTGTGCGAGGAGGCAGAATGGTCTCTTCACTTGCCCTGTTTTTAATTGAATTGGCGTGCTTCTCGGTTTCACCTCAGACCGCACGGAGATTTTTAATCAATCTTGCCTCCGTGCGGTTTGAGCTGCGTTTGCGCAGTGCTGATGATTCTTTCGGTCGTATTATTTCGCTAACACAACGGCATCCACAACGTGAACAACGCCATTGGAAGCGCGTACCGACGCTACGATTTTTGCATCGTCAATGTACATCGCACCGTCTTTTTTCGTGATTTTCGCAGGCTTACCATCAAACATGGTTATTGTTTGCCCGTCCGTGAAACTATCGGCTTCGAGCGCGGAGGTCATCACGTGATGATAGAGTACATCCGCCAGTTTGCCTTTGTTTTCCGGTTTCAAAAGCGTTTCGACTGTGCCCGCGGGAAGTTTGTCAAAAGCGGCATTGGTGGGTGCAAATACGGTAAACGGTCCTGCATTTGCCATTGATGTAACCAAGTCTGCCGCCTTCAATGCTGCCACTAACGTTGAATGGTCTTTCGAGGCAACGGCAACCTTCACAATATCCTTCATGGATTCATCATCCTTTACTGCCTCCTGCCCCCCTGCGGGTTGTACCTCACTTGCACCGTTTTGTGCGGCTTCATCCTGCTTGGCACACGCAACAGCAACCACCAACATTGCCGCCGCGACGAGATATTTGAACGTATTCATAAAAAAAAGGAAATAGAAATGAGATAAAAAAGCTGTAACTAATTGTTCGCTGAGAGAGAGACTGTTAAGTAATGTTCAAGTTTGTGCCAATATCATATAAAATACGCTTTAGTCTTGAAATTACTTCAAAAAAACTCTTGCTCTCTTCCCTACTACATCGTTACAAAAAATTAATGAACACTATGATTGGTAGCTGCCTGTGGGCTATTTCGCCACTGCTTTTCTTCCAGTTCCAATGCCATCGGGTGCAAAATATTGTTTTCCAAGTGAATGTGTTTGTGCAAATCCTCTTCAAACTCCCGAAGCTCTGCATACGCAGCTTTATAGGTATTGCAGGCAGCAGGCGGTGGCGTAAAATTATGCGAAAGTTCACGGATGGTCTGCATTGCCTCACCAACAACTTCGTGATCTTGCTCCATTACTGATATCGGCTGCAATGCCGTTCCGAAGTGGCTTTGTGCGGGCGCAAGACCAAAGTCGCACGACATTTCGACACGCTGAATATACGGAAACAGTACGTGTTCTTCTTTGTGAAGGTGCTCAGTCAATTCTTCGGCAAGCGTATCAAAAATTCGCGCTATAACACCATTTTCCGGGTAATCCGTGCCGTGCCGTGCTGCCACTTTGTGAAGGTGCTGCTGTATGATGGGAAGTGCGCGACGCACGTAGGAATGATGATGCTCAATAATGTACCCGATAAGCTGGTACGCTTTCATGGAACCAAAGTCCAGCGCAGGTGGCGCAGCATCAAGGCGCGATAATTCTTCGGTGAGTGTGCTGACATCAATGTTTTTTTCTTCGCACAATTTTGCCAATGGTTCTTTGCCTTTGCAGCAAAAATCAATACCGTAGCGCTCAAATACTGCTGCGGCGCGAATATCCTTTTTTACAATCCGTGCCGGCGAAATTTCAGAGTCAATTTCTATGGAGTTCATTGCTTTTTCCTTTGATGATAAAATTCGGTGAATCATGAGTTTTTTCTTAAAAATCTTTCTTCGCAAATATTTTCATTCCTAATCCAAACGGTGCAAGAACCCAGAACAGAAGCGCACTTGCCGCCGCCGACATCCCCAGAGCGGTTCCGAAAAATTTCTCAAAGACTGCTCCGGTGTACCCCATGAGCGCAGCCACATCAAACTTGAGCATCACCAGCGTCCGCGCCAAATCTATCGGATTCAATATACTCATTGCCAGAACCGGCATTTCAAGAGGATAGTCGCGGAATGTCCAGATGACCGCAAGCATAATTCCGTCATACAGCGCTGCTGCCATCAACCACAGAAGCAGAGCGGCTCCCAGCCCAAAGGCGCGGTCATCGTAGCGCGTGGCAACAACGAGCGCAAGCGCCGTAAAAATATGCGTCAAAGCCGTGCCGGAGGCAAGAAGCATCAGCACCAAGCCCGCATTTGTAACGGAATCCGTGCTTCCCATTCGCGCCAGAAGTGGTACGCCCACACCCAGCAAATAGGCGGCAGTGAGCGGAAGTGCCAAGCCCAAATACTGTCCTGCAAAAAGGCTACCCCGCTTCAGCGGCTGCGAGAGCAACAGTTCTGTAAAATCGCGGTTGTTATAGACAGTCATTGTGCCGATAACGATGCTGACAAGCGGTATGAGCAGTAGCACGACGTTCAAGAGGCTTGCCACTGCTTTCGAGGTGTCTCCGCCAAAGCGCATCAAACCTTCGCTTGCAAGAAAGAAGAACGCCGTATAACCAAGTATCCATCGGCTGCGGGCGGCACTGATGATGCCGTAGCGCGTGAGTTTGATAATCGTTTTCATGCTGAGAAATGTTGAGTTTTGAGGTTCTTGAGTTCAAAGGCTGCGCTGTGATTTTTTTCTTGCAAAAGCCGTGCGATTGCTCGTTCTAACGTGTTTTCGCCAGTGTTGGCAAGCAGTTCCGCGCTTGCGCCCTGAAAATACACGTTGCCTTCCAGCAGAAACACAATCGTATCGGCGAGTTCGTGTACTTCGCTCATAATGTGCGAGGTCAGCAAAATCATCCGCCCCGCCTCGCGTTCTGCCAGCACAAGGTCTTTGAAGGTGCTTGCTGCTATCGGGTCAAGTCCGGCTGTTGGTTCGTCCAGCATAAGAATTTGCGGATTGAACATAAACGCCAGTACCGCGTTGACTTTTTGCCGAGTGCCGCCGGATAAGGTTTTGAGTTGTTTGCCCAAATGCGGCGCGAGGTCGAACATGGCGCATAATTCCTCTTCACGCGAACCGGGCGGATTTTCGCGGATGTCGCGTATCATCGCTATCAGCTCCCGTGCCGTGAGGTTGTCCTGAAAGCGCGCTATCTGGGGCATATATCCGATGACATTACGGTACTCTGCCCCACCCAAGACCGATTCACCTTCAATGAACATTTCTCCGCTTTCGGGGCGCACCAAACCGAGAATTGTTTTCATCAGGGTCGTTTTGCCGGAGCCGTTTGGTCCCAGAACCGCTGTAACAGAACCTGCTTCAAATCTCAAGTTGATGCCGTTCAGGACGGTATGTTCGCCGAAGCGCTTGGTGCAATTTCGTAACTCAATCATGGCTTTGTATCTCTTTACGGTTGTAGTCAATCCTTGACGCGGATTGCAGAGGATTATACTAATTTCACTAATTTTTTCTTATCGCTGTTTGTGCTTTGGTCGTTGTGATTTCAAAAGGCTTCATGCTTGGCGCAACGTCCATCAATGCTTCCGGGGTCATGGAAGGAATGACGCGCTCGGCAACATCCAGCATATTCACTAGCAGACTGTGCATTAGCACCAGTGCGGGTTGCTGCTCTTCCACCAGCACCGAAAAAAGCCGCACCGGACGAAACGGCACATCGCCAAGCCCATTTCGATCGAGGTCGTAACCTTCGTATCGGCTCCAGTAGTTGTGGATAAAGCGATTTTCGCTGCCAAAACTATTGGTCGTTACGTCGAAAGAATTGCCAATAACGTTATTAAAGCGGAAAACGTTATCGCTCGAACTGCCCAGCATTTTCAGCGCCCAACCGTTTTCTCGAAACTCATTATGCTCAATTTTCGTGCGATTTACACCTTCAGCATACAAGCCGACAGTGTTTTTGATAAAATGATTGCCCGCCATGTAACTGTCCGTGATGTCCTTGAACAGCACTCCGTAAGCGGCTGCGCCCCAATTATTCAGAAAGCGATTATCCGTCATGCGCACAAAGCGCGAGTACATAACCGCTACACCAGAACCATTATTGCGAAAGGTATTGCCCTCGTAAGCGCAGGAATCCGAAAACATAAAGTGCAGCCCATAGCGCATATTTCCTTCGCTCGTGTTGCCGCGCACAAGAGCATGACGGTTAAATTCCAAATAAATACCGTCACGGTGTCCATGCACGTCGTTGCGCTCAACGGTGATGTTATCGCACCTCCAGAGGTGAATACCATTGCCAGATGAGGATTCATTGCCCTTCGTGGCACGAAGAACATTCCCCACAATGTGACAATTAGCAGAGGTAGCAAGGTATAAACCGAAAAGAGCATTGTCAATGCGAAGGTTTTCAAATGTGCCATTTTGTGCGCCTTCCACGCGAATAGCAGCATTGTCGTTCATGTAGCTGACGGGTACATTGCGCAGCACCAGCCCCCGCATGGTAACGCCGCTTGTACGAACAAAAACAATAGATGAACCTTTGAGCGTAGCATCAATTACCGCTTTGTGCTCGTCTCCCGCAGCAGCAATGAGTACAAGCGGCTTTCGGATAACAATATCGTGCTCCTGATACACTCCCGCGTGCAGACGAAGTGTGTCGCCGGCTTGCGCTCCCGACACCGCACGTGCAATAACACCACCCTCGTGAGACGGGTAAAGGTCATGCGTCTTGGCGGTAGCATTTCCGAAGACACATACAGCAAGCATACATACGACCAGCAGATATACTGAAAATGTATTGTAACGTGGCATTGGTGCAGTATTATGGCGAAGAGTTTTCATGGTTATTTCTTTTTTTGTACTTCCTCCGTCAACTTTTGTATTTCATCTTTTCTCTACGGCGCTGTTACGGGACTCCACTCTTTTGCGACGAGGAGGCGAACACCATCCCAGTATAATTCTTTGCCTCCATATTGCTGCTCTGCTGCTCGGACGGCTTTATTATTAGCAAAAGCAGCAATGTTGAGGCTCATGGGGCTTTGGAATTTTGGACTTTGCAAGAAAAAGGATTTTTGCGCGTTCAGAAACGTTCCCGCATTATCGTAATCCATCACCCACAGCGAGTGAACATCAGCCTTTGCAACAGTCCCATCGTTCAAAAAGCCTGCCATACATTCAATGGCATCGAACTTATACGCCTTGCCCTTTGTAGTCAGCAATTCAGCTGCGTAGCGCTTATCGGCAATGTTCATTTTGCAATGCGCACATTCGGTTTTGCCCCAGTCAATCGCCTCCGGTGCGGGTTCGCAGGAAGTGAGCGCCGATGCACCCAAGAGAATAACCACGAAGCCAGCAATCACGCCTGCCTGCGTGCCATCTGTGGCAGTCGGCGTTGAATTTTTACCGTACGTTTTTCCTGCGGAACGGCTCAAGAACCATGCTGCAAAGCCCATTAGAATTGAGATTCCGGCAATATAGCCCGCCATATCGGGATAGGAATGAGCAGTAAAATTAAGCAATTGCTTTGAGCCAAGAAGCGGCGGCTGATACGACATTCCGGGAATAACAATGGCAGCGTGCTGGTCGAGATTGTGCCCGTAATCGTATTCCCACAGATAAAAATCTATCAGACCCACAATACCAAGCACCACAAACAGCCCCGACCACGCAAGCGCCATCCAGCGCCGTCCCAGTAACGATGCCAGCAGCCCCAGCGCAATCATCACGCCGATAATGGGCGGCATATACCGCAATTCAGGAATCGAATCCGGTTCGATGCGCTTCATGCCGATATAGTGATTGAGTCCGTTGATGTTCGTGAGGTCGTTTTCTTCCCGCCCGACAACGGTGTTAATGTAAATTTTCATTCCCAAGCCTTCGGGGTACTGCGGCGCATCCAGCGAAATACTCCACATCGGTAGAAAATACATTCCGACGAGCAGTACCGATGCTAATGCGAGCAGGATGCGTGAAAGCGGTTTCATGGTTGTTTCCTTTGGAAAATTATTGTCTAACATTAGGTGGAGTTCACGGTTGAAGTGAACCCCACCTTGTCAGAACACGATTTACTGTTGTTTATTTCCTTTTGCACCGTTAGAACTGAGTTCTACTTTTGCATTCGCTGCCGAAACTCTGATGTAGCCTTGCATTTCTTGGTGCAGAGCCGAGCAGAAGTCTGTGCAATACATCGTTACAACACCGGGCTTTTTGGGAATCCATTTGAGCGTTTGTGTTTCGCCCGGCATGATAAGCAATTCTGCATTTTCATTATGGCGAACAGCGAAGCCGTGCGGTACGTCCCAGTCTTGCTCCAAGTTAGTAACGTGGAAATAGACTTCATCACCGACTTTCACGCCTTCGATGTTGTCGGGCTTGAAGTGCGAGCGGATAGCGGTCATATAGACGTGGACGACGTTGCCTTTGCGCTCCACACGGCTTTCTTTCTCACCAAGCGTAACGTAAGGATGTTTGTTTTCCGTTAGTTTGAAGGTTTTTACTGACTTTGGTTTGATGAGTTCTGCGGGGCACATCTGAGCGTAGTGCGGCTCGCCGATGGTTGGGAAGTCCAGCAGGAGCTTCATTTTCTCACCGGTGATGTCGTAGAGCTGTGCTGATTGCGTCAGTTCAGGACCGGTTGGTAAGTAGCGGTCTTTCGTGATTTTGTTCATTGCCACGAGGTACTTGCCCCACGGCTTTTTACTATCGCCACCGGCAACAACAAGGTGTCCGACCGAATAGTAGGTTGGTGCGCGGTCAATAACTTTCAATTCTTTCACATTCCATTTGACAACTTCTGACGACACAAACATTGAAGTATAAGCATTACCATCGGCATCAAATTCGTTGTGCAGAGGTCCCAAACCCGGTTTTTCCACCTCACCGTGCAAGGCAGCTTTGTAGTTCAACACCGGGATTCCGGCAATATCGCCCTCGAAGCTCTTGTCAGCAATAGCTTTTTGGATTTTCGAGAATGAAAACACAGGAATGACCGTAGAAAGTTTTCCGCCACCGACAATGTACTCACCGCTTGGGTCAACGTCGCATCCGTGGGGAGATTTCGGCGTTGGCATGAAATAAACCAAGCCCGGACATTCGGCAGGGTTAAGCGTCATCACGTCTTCCATCTTCTCCGATTTACCGGTGTGCGTGGATTCGTCGTAGGTATTGTGCATATAGGATGCTTTAACTTTATGGGCTTTGCCCTGAGCCAAGTATTCTTCGGCTTTTTTCCAGTTCACAGCAGCAATATAGTCTTTGTCTTTTTGGCTCGCGTTCACCTCAAGCATTGTATTTGCTTGCTCGCTGTTATAGCAGGTGAAGAAGAACCAGCCATCGGACACGCCTTTGCCGGAGTGCGATAGGTCGTAGTTGAATCCCGGCATGAGAATTTGGAATTTGATTCCCATGTTGCCGGAAGTCTTATCCACCGCAATAAAGCTCAATGCACCTTTGAAATTATCTTTGTAGGATGAAATTGCAACATCACCATTTTCAAAGGTGTACGGCTCGCTGAAGCGCGTGGCGGCGACCGTGTACTCAGTGTTTGGGGTGATAAACGGAGAAGCGTGGTTTCCGGCAGTGTTCGGAATTTCAATCACTTCAGCAGTGCGGAAGGTGCGCAAGTCAATGCGAGCAATACGCGGCGTGTTGTTACCGTTCACAAAGAGCCAGCGCCCATCGGGTACGCCATCGGTCTGCGAGAGTTGTAAGTGGTGAGAATCATCCCACGGAATCATGCCGTTGCTGGTGTTCAGCATCGGCTTTGTTTCTTCGGAATAACCCCAGCCCTTTTCCGGGTCTTGTGAAAAGACGGGAATCACGCGCAGCAAGCGTCCGCTCGGAATGCCATATACGCTGATTTGCCCGCTAAAGCCGCCGGAAGTGAATAGGTAGTTTTCATCATACTTGCCGGGCGCGACATAGACTTTTTTTGCTGCATCCGAGCCGTCCGCCGTCGAATTTTTTGCTGACGGGCACGCAGTAATCATCACGACCATTGAGCCAATCCCCAGTGCCGCCAATGCGGTGAGAATCTTCGTTTTTATCGTGGTCTTCATTGGAATCCTCCTAGAAATGAGTAAAAAAATGGAACAACAGAAAAGAATAGAGAGTTATTTCTTTTTATCGGCAACTTCGCGCAGGTGCTCGACGACTGCACGGGCATCTTTTTCGTCCACCTGCATATTGGGCATTTTCATCAGATAGGTTTGCAGCATACAGCGCACGGTATCATCTTTATCAATCATCGTTTCGGTGTCCAGAATCATATTCATCACGTACTCCGGTGTGCGGCGCTTGAGCACTTCTCCAAGTGCAGGACCGACATAGCGCTCGTCGTATTTGTGGCAGCCCGTACACGTTACGTCAAAGACCTTACCGCCCTGCTTAGAGAGCGCGGGGTCAATCGTTGCACCCAATTTTACCTCTTTTACTTTGTAGTATTCGGGCTTTTGCTTTACAGCTTCTTTCGGCGCGTCCGATTTTGCGCCCTCGCCGTCTTTAGCGCACGAGGTGAGAAAGTTCGCGGTTGCTAGTCCCATGCCCATCCAGACAAGCAAACAAAAGCCTGTGAGGGCAGCGTTTTGTAATCGGTTCGTTTTCATAACTTCTACTCCAAAAAAATAAATAGATGATTAGATAGTATTTTATCGCTTAGTTTGTCAAAAAAAATTACGTTGCTTTTATTTCAATCATTCCGAGTCTTGTTAGTCCTTTACTGACGTTGACCGCCACCTCTTCAGGGTTTGTCTGCTGAAACATTCTCTGTAATCGTACGCGCTCCACAGCCCAGTGATTGTGCATCGGACACGGTTTTTCATTGCTGCACCCCGGAAACTTCAAAATACATTCGGTAGTAAGCATCTCCACACCATCAATGGCAGCAATCACATCAAGCACCGTCATCGTATTTGCCGAGCGAGCAAGAGCCACACCGCCCTTTGCGCTTCGCTACGTGAGCAGTAAACCTTTTTCCGCAAGTGTTTGAATGATTTTCTTCAAGAACTGATACGGGATACCAAGCGCTTGTGCAATTTCGGCGACAGGCGTATATAGCTTGTCCTGCCTTTTTATACTTTGCTGCGCAAGGTAAATCGTCGCTTGAATTGCATATATGCAAGTTTTTGAAAACATATATTAAAGACAATGTACTCTTTTATACCAAAAATAAGCCCTTGCATCCTATTGTGCAAGAAAAATCTGCATTACTGCATAATTTATTTTCGATAGCGTTATGTCAATAGCTCAGACATTGCGTTTTTGGAGTGCGGAATTTATTCTGCCTCTGTTCCCAGATGCTTCATACATACTCTATGCAGAATAAATTCCGCACTCCGACTTTCTGTATTCTCCGCGCTATTGGTACGTGTTGAAGAGAAACAAAAGCGGGAAGAATTTACCAAACGACATAAAAACAAATGGCAATGTAGTGGCAAATACTGCCGCCAAGCACAAAAATATGCCACAAGGAATGGTGAAACGGCAAGCGCTCCCAGCAATAAAACGCCGCACCAACGCTGTATGTTATCCCGCCCGCGACCAGCCACCACAACCCCGGAAGCGGTACGCTCTCCAGCATGGGCTTAATGGCGACGATAACCAGCCAGCCCATTGCAATATACATAATCGTTGAAAAAAGCTCGTAGCGCCCCGTAAAGAAGAGCTTGAGCACAATACCCACAGCAGCACACAGCCAAATAGTAACAAAGAGAATACTTCCCCACAAGGTAGCACGAAGGCTAATCAGCATGAAGGGTGTGTACGTACCGGCAATCAAGACAAAAATTGCGCAGTGGTCTAATATCCTGAGTTTCCGCTTGATGGTGGGATTGCGAAAGGCGTGGTATAGCGTAGAGGAGGTATAAAGCAGAATCAGCGCCAGCCCGTAAATGCTCGCTGAAGTGATACTCCACGCATCGCCGCGAACAATAGCAAGTGTGAGCAAAGCACCGAATCCGACCAGACTGAGAGCCACGCCAAAGCCATGCGTCAGATAGTTTGCAATCTCCTCTTTGGCAGAATATGGCTGTGCAGGAGATTTAGGAGTAGATACATCGTTCATAATCTGGGTGTAGATAGTGTAAGGATGCCAATGAAAGATTAGTTTTAGGAGCAGTTTATTGACACGGATTGAAAGAGGTTTCGGGGATTACACGGATTTTTCTGAAAAATTAGAACCATGGTAGGCATCTATAACTCTTCAATATCCATGTTATCTGTAAAATCATCTTCAATCCGTGTCAAAACTTCTCATTTTACAACTTGTAGCGAATTGCCAGCCCGACCTGCATATTCCAAATTGTGCTTTGGCTTTCAAATGTATCGCCATCAATGTCATACCGTAGGGTATGGGGCGAAAAAGGAATACCGACAAGAATATCAGGCGTGAGTGTCCAAGAATCAGAGAGATGAATTGTGTAGCCTAAGCCCACACGAGCCGCCAGCGAAAACTCCGTGCGATCCTTCACAACGCCCTTTTCATCGGTTGCGCTACGAGTAGCGGGGTCGGTGATATGAACCACATATCCGCCGCTCTGAAAAAGACCAACCGACGGACCCGCAGCAAGCCAGAAATTGCCAAAGCTATACCGCAAAAGTACGTCTGCCGAGAGATACTGCATGGAATACTCAAAGTAGTCACCTTCATCCAAATCGTAGTACAGACCTACTTTGCCACCTTGTTTATCCACAAAATTGACATTGCAAATCATACCTAACGACTCCGTAAATGGTATATCGGCACTGACTCCGAGCGTAAAGCCAATCCCGCTCATCATCTTGCCTGCCGGGTCACTATCCCAGAATGGCACGTTGATGTCGTAATCCATCAGTGTATATGCCGCCGCACCGCGCACACCAAGCTGAATTGCCAGAGGTCTGTTATTTGCGTCAACGGCTACGGGTGCGTTGCTTGGAATAGGTTCTACCGAAACGTCTTTCACCACAGGCTGCTGCTGACCGTTAGCATCCGTCTTCATGCCGACTGTTACGCGAATACTGAAGACAAAATCGCCTTTGTCCAAATTGGGGTTGCGAATTTTCCCGTATTGCGGATGCTGGCTATTGCGGCTGTAATTGACTACTCGGTCTTGGAGAAACTCACCCAGCTCCGTGCCAGTAACAAAGCCATCTTTATTCACGTCCGCTTCGCCGTTTAGAGCACTTATCAACTGCTCACGAAAAACGCTTTTGTCGGGTACAGTCTCATCAGCGCCGCCGGAGGTGATAAATTGACGGACTGGTTTGGCGGTTTTATAGCTGATATTTTCGGGAATTGCCCGCGAGAGCGAAAAGATAGAGCCGGAAAAACACGCATCGAAGAGGAACAGCGCGTGTTTCGATTGAATTTGCTTTGCATAGACTTCAAGCTGCTGCATTGCCATCGCTTTGGCAATAAATCCCTGCGGATTACGGTTAGGATTGGGCGCATCGGCTGGAATGATATACCCCATTTCTTCGCCGTAGGACTGGCGAAGCGTGTGCCCATGCCCCGCGAAATAGAAAATGACGCGATTCTCAACGTCCATGCAATAACGATTGATAAAATCACGAAACGCATCGTCGAGCTGGTCGTGGCGCGGGTCTGTGACGACAATGCACTGAAAACCATGCTCCTCAAGAGCTTTCTTTACCACTTCAATATCCTTGCGAACACCGGGCAAACTGGGCCAGCCGTCGGTATAAGCACTCACGCCTATCAAGAGCGCATAGCTGCCTTTATAGAGTTTGACGGGCTTATCGTCTCCCATATTGATGAGGACATTTTTTTTGCTGCCGCCGTCAATGGAGCGCTCTACCGACGCGGTCATGCTCATATTTTGCTTATAGTCGCCCGACGACGATGAGGATACTTCCCGAAGGACGTAATCGGCAATATTCGAGGCTGCACCGCTTGATAGCGCGGCGGCTTCTTTCGCAAGGTCATTGATTTTATAGGAACCTGCATTTTTCAACTCAAAGGTTCGTCCGTTGGCGATGTAGGTAATGCTGAGGTAGCTATCTTTGGCAAGGCGTAGTTTGTCGTTGGCATCAAAGATGCTTCCAACGCTGATTTTCTCCCACGTGCTTGATTTTCCCGCGCTCTGCACTTCGGGCTTGCCCCGCACAACAAGAGCCTTGAAAAGCGGCTGTTGCTGTGCATTAAGCACTGAAAGGCTTACCAGACTTAGCAGCGCAAGAATGAAAATTCTTGTGAAGGCTACTCTCGGCAACTTAGTGTGGGTGTTGAAAATTGTTTTCATGATAAAATCTCCCGTTAAAATGGTATAAGTACATATTTGACAATCGTAAAACAGAACAATGTCTAACTCTACTCTGTTGGTTTTGAACGCACGAAATGATTCTTGAACAGCTTTTTTAATTCTCTGCAGCTTTCTTTAAGCGCCTTCGCAAGAACCATTCTTGAAATGTTTGCAGAATAGGTTTGACGGAGGCGGAGTAAATCTCAAAAACACCCGCAGAAAAGGCGCATACCGTAAGGGCTAAGGTAAAATCAGCCTTATACGACCATCTATCCAGCAAAAGCACCAAGAGCCAGACTAAAACAAGCCATTCCGCGAGCTGGACGACAATGCTCAAGGGCTGATATAAGCGGTCGTAATGCTCAATGAGATAGTGAAAAAGAACCATATTGGCATAACAGACAAGCGCAGCAATGACAATACTCAGCGCTGTCGGCATGGTGTTGATATAGGATTCATGGAGAATCATCGAAATAATATTGGCATGGATAACGATTCCATACATATCCGGCAGCGCCTTCCCTGCATTACGTTCATTTATCGGCGTAAAAAAGGTATCTTCCACCGAACCGTCGTTTAAGCTAAACCCCATAAATCCCATGAGAACAATTTTTCCACGAAGAAAATGAATGTCAACTGTGGTATCAAGCACATCAGCAACATCCAGCACATAGAAACGTGAGTAATTGCCACGATAATTGACTGTTTCCATATCGTTGCCCCGCGCCAGAAACCGCTCCACTGCTTGTGGATTGAGCATTTGCGTCAGTGCCACACTAAACGATAAACGGGTTGTGTCATTCACTCGTTCGCGTGGGCTAAATGTCCGAACAGTACGAAATCCGGCGGTCGAATCCACAATAACATTTGCAAAACCATTCCGTGCAAAGCGATTAAACATTGGATGTGAAGTTTCGATTGAGTCAAACTCGATGCTTGAAGCACTCTTGCGAACTACTTTAGAAACTAAGATGAGGTTTCTTGCTTTGGCAAGTGCTGCCACAAGCGGCGAATCCAGTTCCCGCGTCTTCGGTTGTCGAAAAAAAGCATCAATCCCAATGGCGGCAGGCTCTTCACGCACAATTCGTTCAATTTGCTTTGCAATCAAATTTCGGGGCAAGTGCCCAATATTCACAATGACAATGTTTGTGTCCGATGTAGATGCCCTTTCCGAACGCAAGCGCGAAAAAACCAAGTCACTAATTTCAAAATCGGCGAATGCTTGGGTAAATGGGCTGATAAACGAGATATTAAGCGGTATTAGGACGATAATTCCCACTGCCGCAAAGACAAGCAGCGTTGCATAAACATTATCGGTATCAAGAATTTTCATTATTTTTCACCAGATAAAAATATACAAGACGACTTTGTCTTTAATATACCACAACTTTTCTTTATTACCAAATCTTGAGCGGAATGGAGTCACTATCAATGAAGAAGTTTTTCCACAAAAAAACCTGTACATAGCTTACAAGCTAGTGTACAGGTTCAATAGTCGCGCCTTGAGGGGAACAAAATACGCGAGAACGTTACTGAGACTCAAGGTCAATAATGTTCATATCCATAGCCCTCTTCCCGCCTGCTGCGGCAACGATTTCGTCGTCATAATAATCGGAAATAATTGCCACCGATGTCAATGCGGTGTGAAATTCTTCTTTGTCCAGATGCGTTCCCGGAAACGAGTACGAAAAGGTAATCGTACCGTCGAAAAGCAAACCAAAACCGCCAAAGTGCAGTTCGGCGTTCTTTCGCAGTAAAAATTTCATAATTGCCGGTGAAATTTCTGCGCCATAGACAACATTCGCAGTACATTCCACGCAGGTTTCACTTGCGGTGAAAGGACGCACGGTAATACTGACCATGCTGGAGCCTTGCGAAATAGTAAACGAACCATCGCCGAAAGAAGAATAATCAGGATATACCTCTTTCAGAAGTCTCTCAACCGTAGTATAGGTTTGTTTCAGCAGGTCTTCCGGCGTACTGTCACCATGCGTTTTTGTGAGAAAATCTTGAGTAGTCATGATTTCTAAAATTTAAGTTCAAAGATTGTAGTTAAGCATGAAAACTGCCCTGCTTACGACTTTGGCGGCAATTGCATCTGACGCTTGAGTTCTGCTACGGCGGGGTCTTCGGCAGGAGGAATGCTGCTAGCATCGCTGGATGCAGGCGGAAGTTTTCCCATACTTGCTTTGAGCGCGAGAAGCTCGGAATCGGTTCCGGCACGGTCAAGCTGCTTGAACTGGTCTTCCAGAGCGGTATTGTCGCCCGCAAGTTGCCCGAAGGCATCTGCTTGGGATTCTAACTGCTCCACTTTGGACTCAAATTTATCAAATTTACTAAAGGCATCGCCGCCTACGCCACTGAACGCTTGTGCAATTTGCTTCTGCGCTTTTGCTGCCTGAGAGCGTGCAATGAGGGTATTTTGGCGGGTGCGAGCTTCATCCAACTTGGATTTGAGCGTATCAAGTTGGGCACGCATTTTGACTGCGGTGTCTTTTGCCATTTGGTACGTCGGTTCTAAGTCCTTAGAATTACGTTCGTACAAGGCTTTTTTCTCCAACGCCGCTTTTGCAAGATCATCGCGTCCGGCATTAACCGCTTGCATGGCTTTTTGGTGCCAGTTATTCGTTTCTTCGCGGGCTTTGAGCAATTTGCGCTCAAGAGTTTTCTCATTCGCAATCGCATTGCCCACCGCGAGTGTGGCTTTATTGACAGATTCCTCCATCTCAATTACCATCTGCTTGAGCATTTTTTCGGGGTCTTCTGCTTTGTCAAGCGTGTCGTTTACATTCGCTTTGAATATATCCGACATCCGGTTGAATATTCCCATGATACACCTCCAAACATTGAAAAAAACGTGTTTTTTTTTGAATTGATACGTCCGTATGCTGCGATTTGTTGCGCTTTGGATATGCTCGCACATTCTTGAGCACGGGAACTTACCGAAAGCAAGACAAAAATACGACGGAATTATGCAACATATACAAAAATTTGCGCACAATTGCGTATTTTCGTTGCCACCGTAGCAGTATTCACTAATTCTGAATGTTACTTCGTCATTTTCAAGGACTACCAATGAACTTCCCTAATTTCGGCAACCTCAATATCGGCAATATGATGGAGCAGATGAAAAAGCTCCAAGAAGATGTAGCGCGTACTCAAGACGAACTTGCCCGCAAGACCGTCACGGGAGAATCCGGTGCCGGTATGGTCAGCGTGGTGATGAACGGCGCATTGGAACTCGTCTCTGTCACTATTGCCCCCTCCATTCTAAAGCCCGATGATGCACAAATGGTACAAGACCTCGTTGTGGCTGCGGTGAACAAAGCACTCGATAATGCCCGCGCCATGAGCGAACAAGAACTCAAGAAAGTAAGCGGCTTGCTACCGAATATACCGGGCCTGGATTTCCTGAAATAAGCCGTTTATCATTCCCAACTTCCCCACCATGATTTATACTTCCGAAGCTATCGAATCGGCTATCGAATCGCTTTCCGCTCTTCCCACGATTGGACGCAAGACCGCACAACGCCTTACGTTGCATCTTCTTCGCCAACCCAAAGAAGATGTAGAAAAACTCGCCAATGCTCTGCTCACGATGAAGGAGAAAGTACGCTACTGCTCGCAGTGCTGCAATCTCACCGAATCCGACCCATGCAACGTCTGCACCTCCCAGAAACGTAATCGCAGCCTGATATGCGTTGTGGAAGACCCCAGCGACCTTTTCGCTATTGAGCGCACCAACGAATACTTTGGTTTGTACCACGTGCTGCACGGCGCACTCAACCCTCTGGACGGCATAGGACCGAATGAATTGAAAATAAAAGAACTGCTTCTGCGGCTCGGCGAAGGACACACGGGTGAAGAGGCACAGGAAATCATTCTGGCGATGAATCCAAATGTGGAGGGTGAGGTAACGACGCAATATCTGGTCAAACTCTTGAAGCCTCTTGGCATCAAAGTTTCACGACTCGCGCGAGGGATTCCAATGGGCAGCGACCTCGAATTTGCTGATGAAGCCACCGTCTCGCGAGCACTGCAAGGACGGGTGGAGGCATAAAATATGCACCATCCCTCGTCTTGGTTTGCCGAGTGGTTCGACAACCCGCTCTATACGGCGCTGTACAGCCACCGCTCCGACGAAGAAGCTGTGCGGGCTGTGGAGTTGCTTACGCGAAGCGTTGCCTTGCCCAAAGGCGCACGAGTGCTGGATTTGTGCTGCGGCGGCGGACGGCACACCAAAGCATTGATTGATGCAGGATTTGATGTGGTCGGCATTGACCTTTCCGAAACGCTTCTTTCGCTTGCACGGGAGGAAACACGTGGTTTGCCTGTGGAGTTGCACCATGCCGATATGCGTGAAGCACCATTGGGAGCGCCCTACGACTGCATTGCTAATTTTTTTACCAGCTTCGGCTACTTCGATGACCCCAAGGATGACCTGCTTGTACTCAGGCGCGTGAAAGAAGCACTGAAGCCAGATGGGTACTTTTTTCTGGATTTTTTCAATGCGGCTTACTTGCAGCAACACTTGGTTGAGAGTGATACGTTAGAGTTTGATGATTTTAGCATTACCCAAAAACGTAGTATTGAAGAGGGGTTTGTGGTAAAATCCATTACTGTCAGGAGCGCATCGCCTTTTGAACAAGAGCGTACATTTACCGAGCGAGTTCGTTTGTATGAAAAGAGCGACTTTGAACGAATGTTTAGAGAAGTACAGCTAAGTATTCGTGCGGTTTTTGGGGATTATTCGGGCGCTGAATGGACACTTGATGCGCCGCGCTGCATTATTCTTGGACAGAAAAAATAGCAGGTGACTTTTCACCACCTCAGGAATGCCATGAAGACTATCATTACTCGCACCGTCTGGATTCTCTCCTTCGTGAGCCTCTTCACCGATACGGCAAGTGAAATGCTGTACCCGATTATGCCGATGTATTTGAAAAGTATTGGTTTCTCTATCGTCCTGATTGGAATACTTGAGGGCGTAGCCGAAGCTACGGCGGGACTGAGTAAAGGCTATTTTGGCAAGTGGTCGGATGTGTCCGGGAAGCGTACGCCCTTTGTGCGCATGGGCTATCTGCTAAGCGCCATTTCAAAACCGATGATGGCACTGATTGTCCATCCCGTCTGGATGCTCTTTGCCCGCACGACAGACCGCCTCGGCAAAGGTATTCGCACAGCAGCCCGCGATGCAATGCTCTCCGACGAGGCGACACCTGCCACAAAAGCTCGCGTCTTCGGGCTTCATCGCTCAATGGATACGCTCGGCGCAGTGCTTGGTCCGGCGCTTGCTCTTCTCTATTTGTACTATTTCCCGCAGCAATATACCACCTTGTTCTTCATTGCTTTTGTGCCGGGTCTTTTGGCTGTGATTTCTACGTTCTTCCTCAAAGATAGCCCAGCAACAAAGCCACAAAGCACGAACAAGCCCGGATTTTTTTCCTTTCTCTCGTATTGGAGCACAAGCCCCGCAAACTACCGCCGTTTGGTGGTGGGATTGCTTGCCTTTGCGCTGTTCAATAGCTCCGATATTTTCTTACTGCTCAGAATCAAGGAGGCAGGACTGGATGACACAAGCGTTATCGGGGTGTACATTTTCTACAATCTCGTCTATGCTCTCTTTGGGTATCCGGCGGGCGTACTTGCCGACAGGCTTGGTATCAAAAGTACGTTTATGGTGGGATTAGTGGTTTTTGCTATGGTCTATGGTGGAATGGCGTTTGCAACAAGCCTCCCGGCATTTGCGGTCTTGTTTTTGCTTTATGGTGTTTATGCTGCCAGCACCGAAAGTATTGCCAAAGCATGGATTACTAATCTCAGCGATAAACGCGTTACCGCCACAGCAGTCGGTATGTTCTCCAGCTTTCAAAGCATCTGCACGATGCTTGCCAGTTCACTCGCGGGCATGGTTTGGTTTACGTTTGGCGCTCAGGTAACGTTTTTGCTGAGTGCTGCTATTACGGTCGCCGTTGTCGTTTATTTTGCGTTGGCTGTGGAAGCACCAGCGCGTGCAGAGTAAAACGCTATGAAGAAAAGTGCATGGTGCGAAGTCTTACCCTTCCCGAACCAGTTTTTGTGCTCTCTCCACCAATTCGTCAGAGTCGCGGTCAAATTCTTTTTCCAGAAAATAGGTGTGCATCAGCCCCTTGCCTTTCACACGAATTTCTCCCCGTTCCGAAAAAACAAACAAATGCCTGAGTCGCAGAAAGACGTGCTCTGTGCAATGCACCTTTCCCGCTTCACCGTGCGCTTCCATGCGTGAGGCGGTGTTCACGGTGTCGCCCCAGAGGTCGTAATTCAGTTTTTTCGTGCCAATAATTCCCGCCACTGCCTCGCCGGAATGTAAACCAATACGCACCGACAACCCAATAATACCAAGTTCCTGCGAAAGCCTGTTCACTTCTTCTTGCATTTCAATCGCCAGACGCGCCATGAACTCGACGTGGTTCTCGGCGTGGTGCGATAAGCCGCCGACCGCCATGTAGGCATCGCCGATGGTCTTGATTTTCTCCGCGCCGTGCTTTTCTACCAATCGGTCAAATTCTGAAAACACCTTGTCCAAGAGGGAAACAAGATTTTCCGGTGAAATTGTGCTCGCAAAGCGGGTAAAACCGGCAATATCAGCAAAGAGAACCGTTACATCCCGGAGTTTATCGGCTATGGTCTGTTCGCCTGACTTGAGGCGCTCGGCAATAGGCGCAGGAAGGATGTTGAGCAAAAGTTCCTCCGATTTTTCGCGCTCTTTGGCGATTTCAATATTTTTACGCAAAAGCTCCATGTTGGAAAGTTGAATTGCTTGGGTCTGGTCGGCAAGGAGTTGATTTTTCTCCTGCAATTCTTTTGTTCGCTCTTCCACAAGCCCCGCCAATTCTTGCTTCTGACGTTCTATCAGCCCTTGCTTCTCTTTTTCTTGTTCAATAGCCTGATGCGAGAGGCGCTGTACATTTTCCAACTCTTCCAAAAGTCGCTCATTGACTCTGGCAAAACGCCGTGCAATGTAGAACGCCATGGTGACGGGCATCGAAAGGAAGCAGCAGTACGTCGCAAGGGCATACAACCACAAAATCGTATAAAATCCCTGAATGGAGATAAAAACGTAGAAACTGGCACTAATAAGAAAGATGGCACTGCCAACGGCAATAATAGCCGAGTCTTCAATTTTTTTTTGTACTGCCACGATCATCAGTGCGAGCATATCAAAAAAACCAAGCACAATCAGCGCAATGAGGACATAATTCCACTGGCTAAGGGGTATCACAAAGCGCGATACAATCAGAATGGCTACCGCCGGTATCCACGCATACCACCAGCGCCGAAGAGTTCTGGCATAGACGACCCAGTAGAGCATGGACATCAGCGACAGAGTGAGTGCCGCCACCTCGCAGACAATCGCAATTTCGTTCCAGACCAGTATTTCTCTCATTGCTGAACTTTGGTTGCGAAAAAGGAGCGAGAAACAAAGCGCTGCGGAAGAAATACTAAAAAGCGACAAGTACAAATTCGTGCGTTCACGCCGAATGAAAATGTAGAAAACTGCATACAGAAAAGCCACGAAAAGCAAGATACCAAGCGGTATCATCGTTACAATCGTTCTGGTGGTGCGGACGCGGAGTGTTCGGGCTATGTCGCTCTGCACACTGCACACATCTACATCGAACGCGGGCGAACCGGGAAGAAACAAGTACGGGCTGTACTTCTTCGCCAAACGCACGTAGGTATGGTTTGAAAAACGAATGGCAATAACGTGCGCGGCTGTAGCACTTAGATAGACAGGTACAGGAATAGCAAGCGCATTGCTCTCCGCTTCATTCTCCGGCGAAACCGATACCGCCCCCTGCGCAGCAACGCGCCGCCCGTCCACAAAGATTTCCGCTGCGCCTCGGTGCGTGAGTGTGAGCGAAATCGTTTCGTTGTAAAGCGTAGAATCTATGAGGATATGCAGCCGAAACCAACCATAGCCATGCCATTCGGGTGAAAGCACCGACACCACATCGGGCGATGCAAACAGCTTCCATGCGGAATCGTTGTATATCGTTGCGGCAGGCGTGTTGTGCAAATATGCGGACGAATCAGCAGACTGAAAAAGCCACAGTTTTTTGGTAGAAATAATCTTGGCGAGCGAATCACGCGACAACAGCAAACGAGGCTGTGCGGCGGATTCTGCTTGCATACAACTAATATACACAAGAAGCAGACAGAACAAGCGGAAGCAGTTCTGCATTGATATTGCCGGCTGTTTTTTCTGCATACATGAATGTAATATTCAAAAAATGCAATAACGCTTTTACAACGTACATTCCCACATCAAACCGCGATTCAAAGCGTACTTTGGCTTCCCTTTGAACACAAAGCCGTCAAAAGGAGTGTTCTTTGACTTAGAGCGGGAAGTAGAAGCACGAAATGTCCATTCCTCTCGCGGCGCAACGATAGTCAAGTTCGCTTTTGCGCCCTCCAAACAGGACACCGCCGGCAGACGCAAGATTTCGCGCGGCATAGTGCTCATAAGCTCCACAAGGCGCATCAGTCCTATATGCCCGGTATGAACCAGATAGGTCATCGCCAACCCAAACGACGTTTCCAAGCCCGTGATACCATTTGCTGCCATTGCAAACTCCAGTTCTTTTTCGTGCGTAGCGTGTGGAGCGTGGTCGGTCGCAATAGCATCCACCGTGCCGTCTTTGATGGCGGTGATAAGCGCTTCCACGTCAATTTTGGTGCGGAGCGGCGGGTTCATCTTCGCATTCGTGTCGTAATGGCGCACTGCCTCGTCCGTCAGCGTGAAATGGTGCGGTGTTACTTCGCAGGTAACGCGCTCGCCGCGCAATTTTGCTTGCCGCACAAGGTCAATACTTCCGGCTGTGCTGAGGTGCGAAACGTGATAGCGGCAATTACCGTTGTGCGCAGCAAGCATGATGTCGCGGGCAACAATAATTTCTTCAGCAATCGAAGGGTAGCCTTTCAAGCCAAGAATAGCGGAGACTTCTCCATCGTGCATAGCAAAGCCCTCGGTGAGCGTGTGTTCCTCGCAGTGTTGCGACAGCAAGCCGTCCACAGGCTTCACGTACTTGAATGCACGATTCATCACTTCCGCATTCATCACGCACGCACCGTCGTCGGAGAACATCACAGCTCCGTGTTCTTTCAATTCCAGCATGGGTGCGATTTCCTTGCCTTCGCGCCCTTTGGTAATGCTTGCGCAGACGTGCACTTCCGTAAGCGTTGATTTGCCTCGATTAAGAATGTATTCCACCGTAGGAGCGTTATCTATCGCCGGAACAGTATTCGGCATACAGCACACTCCCGTAAAACCACCGTTTGCTGCACTGTCTGTGCCGGTTTGAATGGTTTCTTTATACTCTTGCCCTGGTTCGCGCAAGTGAACGTGCATATCGAATAAACCCGGCATGGCAGCAAGGTTTTTGCCGTCTATGCGCTCGGTGTCTTTGTCCGCCTTTAGAGGCGCATTTGTGCAGGCGTGTATGGTGTCGCCTTTTATCCAGAGATTACGCCGCTCGTGGAAATTATCGCCAGGGCTGCAAACGTCTATATTTTCAAACAGAATGTTGATAGGCTTTGTGGAAAGGCTCATGCCGGAAGGAAATAAAAAATCGGGAGAAATGAGGATTAGACTGCCAAATTACGACATGGACGCTCGGAAAGCAAGTCCGAAGAGCGCGAAATCACACGATTTTGTTGTAGATTTGTATAAATACGTCGAAGCGCTCCTTTTCATTTTTACTCTACCGAAAGACATAAAACTTTTCCCCTCTTGTACCATACTTGCTTTCAACAATAACAAAGTACGCGCCTGCGGGAAGCGTCGAGACATTCAAAAATAGGTTGTGCTTGCCTTCTGCATAATAATTCTGTTGCTCTTCAAGAACTTTTCCTCCACGAATATCAGAAATCCACGTACGAACTACGCCAGATGCGGGCATTGTAATTTCCACAATACATTGCTTAGTATCTGACGCAAACCGCGCACTCTGTATTTCCAGACCACTTATTTGCGACTGTTGCTCTTGAACGAGAACAGACGTTGCAATGGGAAGTGGTGTTAATTTCCCTACCGCATTACCCGGTACAGGTAAAATATTTTCAGGATTATTGGGATGCAGCCAATCAAAAAACAAAGGATAACTATAACTAAGAAAAATTTCTATTGGCGGAGGTGTACGATTCGCCGCACTTCCGCGATTATTTTGAGGATTGAGAAAACCCGAAATGATGGCTGTATGCGGGGTTCCTGATATTACACCAACAGGAAAAGGAATTGAATCCCTATTGCCAACTCTCATAAGGAATCCCGACAAAAATGACGCAGAGAAACTAGCCACTGTTGTACTTGTACCTGCTTGTCTCAAATCAAGAATATAGTTAGCACGTGGCAAAGGGAAATAGGGAGAAAAATCGCCATACTTCAGATTTGAAGCAATAACTCCTACTCCTCGCACATAAATATCAAGTGCCGGAGCATCGGTACATCCATGAAAGAAAGTAAAAATCGGTGGACCGGTATTATAGCCATTTGCATCAAACGTTGCATTTGTTGCCGCTGTAACAAACGGACGTAAGAGTATTGAGCGCCCATCGGGATTAGGTGCATAACCAGATGTAGAAACTACACCACTCATTACCATAACGGCATTTTGTCTAGGAGGAAAACTTACTTGATAGGAAGCAAATGTCACGGTAGGAGTTGTTGTTAATATATTTGCTATGGAAAAAGATAAAGAAGTATAACCCAAAGTCATTGGCGTTGCATTTTGATATTTTAATGGTGCGTAAGTATTGCTGCTTCCGGGATAAATTCGAGAAATTCTACCCCCTATTCCCGGAGTATTATTCCAAAATATCAGGGAGTCAATTGAGGGATCAGGTGAAGCATGAAATATTTGATTCTGTGCTAAAGCATTTAAGGAAAATGTATAAAGCGCTATAACAACAGCTAACATTCGCATAAACATAGACTGTACCATAATCATCATTCCCAAAAATTTCGTTACAATGATTTACCCTCGCCCACGCCTCATCACCGCCGAGACCCGCAAACACACCCACACAATCCCAACCAGCACAAACACTGCCACATAGTCAATCACCGGAATCCGCACCACTTCATTCAGATGCCCCCAGCCGCGCCGTGCATACACGACTATCACACCCGCAAGATAAGCAAGCGTAAAACCCCACCGCGATAAGACAGACAGCCCCAAGCCGTGCATCTGGGTAATGATAAAAATTCCGCCAAAGCCGAAAAAGAACATGGGCCAAAAGCCATCCGTACCAGCTTGCATGAGCGCTACAAGAGTTCCGTGAACAAGGACGATAAACTCTTGTGCAAATGTCCACCACTTGTTTGTATGGATACGGGTAAAAAACAAACTAGATTGCAATAACAGCAAGAACGTATAGAAAAACCCGATGAGATGCCCGTTGGTGTTTTCCATCGGGTGATACCAGAACGTATAAACCACTGCCCACGCAAAGAAGTAACCGTGATAGGTACGGGCTGCCCGCATGATATTGGGCGCAATACCAACTCCCTTTCCGAAGAAAAGCCCGCGCCTGTTATTTTCCATCAGCAGCACCCACACCAGAAGCACTATCACCGAGCCTTGTGAGCTAAAAATAGAGACATCCTGCGCAAGCCCATCGTATGTGGTGTGCGTTTGAATAAAATGAAGCACTATAAAACCTACATTCACGGCAAGTGCCCAAATGTTCACCTTGTGCAAGCCACGTGTGTATGTGTGCGGACGGGACTGCGCGTAGTAAATCAAATACCAAAGCGCAATTTGATGGGCAAAGTACATCCCCCACACCACAAAGCGTGTCCACAAAGTCGGCACGGGGAGTTTCCAGTAATACCACGACACGCCCTCGTCCGGCAGAAGCGTTACCATTGAGCGCAAGTGTTCACCCGCTATCCAGATGATACCCGTGAACGCGGCGCTGAAGGCTATTCCAAGCCATAGCGCTAATGAACTGCTCAGAAAGTGCTTTGCGTTCTGTTCATTTGCACTTGCGCTCTGCTCATTTGCACTTTGCTCGGCGTAAAAATCAGGTTCATGTACCTGATTTGTTGATGATTGCTTGGTTGGCATAATGGACAATGATAGGTGTTGATACGGTAAAAAGTATGACAAAACCAGTCTGCATCAGTGCTAACAGCCCACTGATATTCCGTGAAAATAGCGCATTTTTTCGTAGATTTGCAAAGGAAAACGCGACCGCAACATTTTTCATACCACCATGACCGATCAAGAACTCCGAGACCTCGTAGGTAGCCTTGCGCTAGACACACAAGCATTAAAAACGCAAATCGCCACTTCGCAAGCAGAAGCCGCAAAGCGCGATGAAGAACTTGCAAAAGAATTGGCAGAAGAACGCCGAAAAACCGAAGCCGAGCAGCGAAAAACAGCACGTATGCTCCGCGAACTCGGCAAGCAAATAGGCGGTTTAGGAAATAAATTCGGCTTGTTCACCGAAGGAATAGCAATGCCGCCAGTGGCGCGGCTCCTTTTTAAGCGCTTTGGTGTGGAAGACTTTGCCGTAGGACGACAAAAACGCATCGGTGCTGAGACGATAGAACTCGACGCACTTGGCGTGGTCAATGGTTCGCGCATGGAAGCATATATCGTCGAAGTGAAAAGTAACCTTCGCTCCCAAGACATTGCGCAATTACACTCCATCATTCCGCGCTTCCGCGAGATGTTCCCCGAATATGCGGCTTGCAAGGTCTTTGGCGTTCTGGCGGTCTCCAAAGCAAACGAAAACACACTGCGCGAGGCATGGCAGGAAGGTTTTTACGTTATCGGGTTTGAGAATCATCTCATGCGCTTCCGCGAGCCGGAAGGATTTTTGCCGAAGGTATTTTAATACGCAAAAAGCGCAGCCCGCTCAGGAAGCAGACCACGCTTTGCAAAACACCGTTTCCAATAGTTTTCCTTCTACTTCTGCCGCTTCCCTTCCGTCGCCTTCACGAGTTGCTCAATCGCCGGAATAATCATGATATCCGTCTGTGCTTTCGGCTGTTTTGCCCGTTCAATGATTAAGCCTGCCACGTGTCGCCACTGCGCCGTTGCCGCCACGCCGCGCTCCAAACGGTCTATCGCCTCCAAGCCTGTTTGTGCTAATAACGACAGTGACAGCGAGTGTTCCTCAATTTCCTTCAAGCGCGGATTTTTTTGGATGGTGGGTAAAAGCCGCTCGTGATTGCTTTTCCAAAGATTCAACCAGTTTATCATTGCCTGCCGATGCGCATCCAAAAGCTCCATTTTGCTGGAGTCTTGTGGAATTTTGCCTGCTGCCGGACGCTCAAAGGCTTCTTTTACATTTGCCAGATATTTTGCTGTCAAATTGCGGAAATTCCGCGCCGTGCGAGCATCGGGACGAACCACATCAGCAATGCCCGTGAGCGGATAGAAGGTAGAATACGAAAAACGAACAAGCTGTCCGCGCCGATATTCTTTCACTGTTTCCAGCACGTCCACAAAGGTTTTAAGCGGCTGAACGTCTTCGTTCACACCCGCCAGACGGCGCAGCATCACGGGAACATTGCTTTCGTGCGTGGAACCAGACTGCTCCAGCCATGCGCCGATATAATCCAAGCGGCGGTACATATCCTCCACATCCCGCACGGAGGCTACCGACCAGAGACGCTCGGCAATCGCTGCAGTGCGGGGCCAGAGACGCGAATCAAGATTGCCAGCCGTTACCCACTCCGACCACATACACGCCTCGCCACCGTAGATGAACTTGCGCTCGTCGGCGCTTAGTTTCACAGAATCCGGTAACGGCTCGTTCAAATAGTGAAAATCCGTTGGCTGGTTGAGGTCAATGTAATATCCATGCGAAAGTATCGTGGAATATCCCTGCCGTGCCGCTTTGTAGAGCGCTTCTTTGCCCTGCCACGACTGAATCATAATCGTTTTTGGTACACCTTCCACAAAAATTTCATCCCATCCCATTGTGCGTTTGCCGTGTTTGTTCAAAATTGCTTGCAGACGTTTGCTGAAATGATTTTGCAAAGCCTCTTTTGTCAGAAGGTTATTTGCCTTCATAAACGCCTGAATATCAGGGTTTGTTGTCCATTGAACACCGTTATTTTCATCACCGCCGATGTGCAAATACTCATCAGGAAAAAGCTCGCTCATTTCCTTGAAAAATACATCTAAAAACTGATACACCTCTTCTTTAATAGGATTCATCACGGGGCTGTTGCGCCCCCATTTGCGGTCAATTTGATAAGGTGCGCCAAAGGTAGCGCCCGTGCCGCTTGAAAACTCAGGATGCCCGATATACCAACTCGTGCTGTGTCCGGGCAAATCAAATTCCGGGACAATGCGAATACCGCGTTCGTCGGCATATTTGATAATGTCTCGCATTTCGGACTGCGAATAATACTGCCCGTCCGACCCCATTTCATGCAGTTTCGGATACGTTTCGCTTTCGATGCGAAACCCTTGGTCGTCCGTCAAATGCAGATGCAGCACGTTCATTTTTACCAGTGCCAAAAGGTCAAGCTGCTTTTTCAAAACATCCACCGAGAAAAAATGCCGCGAGACATCTAGCAACAGTCCACGCCACGGGAAACGGGGCTTGTCCGAAATTGTGAGCGCCGGAATGTAGTACCCATCATCATCGGAGGCAAGAAGCTGTTGCAGTGTCACCAATCCCCGCAATGCGCCAAGGTCAGTCTCAGCCGTGAGTGAGATTCCTTGCGGCGTAACGGTGAGCGTGTACGATTCATCTTCGCCCAAAGCTATTTTCCCCGCACGGCGGCATAAAATCTGAATTGGTGAAGATTTAACCGTATCCTGCGGAGTAACGTAGCCTTCCGCCATAAAATTCAGCCCCGTGCGGTCGCTCACCTGACGCAGAAAACGGCTTGCAGCGCCATACACACGAGGGTTTCCATTTCCACTCACGTACACGGTTGCGCTCGAAGCAAGACGAAACTTCCCCTGCATGAGTTTTACGTCATGCGGAAGCGGCATGACATTTAGTGTGGAAAGATTTTGCTCGGAGGGTACAAGAACGTTTTGCTGTGCAGACTTTTGAGCAAAAGCCGGTGAAATTGCACTGGCAACAACAAGAATAAAACTAGACAATAAAAGAGCGAAAAAACGTAGCATACAAGCAGTGAATGAGGGTAAACACACAGAAAAATTACGCCCTCAAGATACACAAAAGTTGTAAACGGAAAAGGGGAAATTTCCCGACATTTTTAGGCATTTATGCCACTTTGCCCTTCGGCTCCGGCAGCACACCCAAATGCGTATGGCGAAAGCCGCTTGCATACTTCAGCCCATAACCCCAGATTCTATCGAATGCCGCGTGTCCGAAAAGAATCACGCCCGCCAGCATCAGCACGGCACTTCCCGTCCAGAAACCCAAACCATAGACCCCAAGCCCCAGTGCGCGGTGATGCCCCAAATTATAGCTAAATGCCCCAATACGAGGATTGATGAGATAACCAAGCATGAAAACATCTGGAACAAGAATTAAGACTGGAAACCACCACCATGCAAAAGGCAGCGTACTAAAAACAACGATGGAAAGAGCGAAGAGCGCGACTTCTTCCATTTTCAAGGTTACGTTCATGGGCGTTGTCATTTGGATTCTCCAATAAGTTGGTAAAAGTGATGTACCTCATAAGATGTATCTCATACTTTGTGCTGAAGTACACGACAAATTTCGGAGAATTGGCGAAGACCACACTTTACAATTGTTAAGAAATTCGATGCCGTGAAGATTAGGCACTAAAACGAGCACGGATGCGGCTGAGAGAAACAGGCGTTATACCCAAGTATGATGCGATATATTGCTGCGGCACGCGCTCCAGAATTTTCGTGCGGTGGCTCTTCACAAGCCGTTCATAGCGCTCTTCAGGCGAATACATGAGGTGCTCCACAAGACGCTCCTCTAGCCCCAAGCCCAGATATTCCGCCAATTTCCGCCCGAAGCGCTCCCACGCATGATAACGGTCATAGAGAGCTTCTAGCGTACTATACGGAAATGTGAGTATCTCTGCGCTCTCCATTGTTTCGATGCAAACCAGACTCGGTTTTTTACCGACAAAACTCATATATCCACCAACTAAAGCACCCTCAAAAAAAAAGTATGTGGTGAGTTCGTCACCTTCGGGCGTAATGTAGTACTGCCGGAGGCTACCCGCTATAACGAATCCGACAGTATTCGAGACCTCACCAAACCTTACAAAAACGTGCTTTTTGGGCATTGAGCGCACAACCATTTCTTTTGCCAGTTCGCTCCACTCTTCATCCGAGAAGGTCACAAATGCTTTCAGATATGCCCGCAGTGCATTGGAGCCTGCTTCAAGAGTGGTGTTCATAGCGTTTGTAAGGTTTTGACTGAGAAATTGAATTGCATCAAAAGTAAGAAAAATCAACAGCCAGAGCAAAATCAACGCGTGACAATATGAACCAAGACACAAAAAATTTCGCTTCGTGCGAAATCCTTTGCCCGCATAGCATTTTTTTTTGTAATTTTGTTTTCTCAACCGTTTACATCTCAACTACCGAAACAACGCTTCATTACTATCTTTTTCACATATTTTCAGGAGAACCATTTAGCATGAACATTCTCGTTGGTCTTTCCCAAGTGCCGGACACGACGACTAAAATCGTCATCGGTGCAGACAATAAAGCGATTGATGCCAAAGGCGTTAAATACATTATGAATCCCTACGACGAGTTTGCGCTCGAAGAAGCGCTGCGTCTGAAGGAGAAAAACGGCGGCACCGTTACCGCTGTTACCGTTGGCGGCGACACTGCAAAAGAAGTCTTGCGTACTGCACTCGCACTGCAAGTAGATAAAGCAATTTTCATCAAAGCCGACAGCGCTGACTCCTTCGTCATTGCAAGCAATCTTGCGGCTGTGGCTCAAGAATCAAAGCCGGATGTAATTCTCTTTGGTCGTCAAAGCATTGATTACGATTCGTTCCAAGTTGCGCCGATGGTGGCTGAACTTCTGGATATGCCGTCGGTAACAATGACTTCTAAACTGGAAATCAGCGGAACAAGCCTCACAGCCGAGCGCGATATTGAAGGTGGCAAAGAGACCGTATCAGCAAGCCTTCCGGCGGTTATTTCCGCACAAAAGGGATTGAACGAGCCGCGCTATCCGAAATTGCCGGACATTATGAAAGCGAAATCAAAGCCCATCGAAGAACGTGCTGCAAGCGCCACCAGCGCACGCACGGAAATTGTCAGCATGGAACTTCCCGCAGCCAAAGGCAAAGGTAAAATCTTCAGTGATTCCGATGGTGATATTTCAGAGCTTGTAAAATTGCTGCACGAAGAAGCGAAAGTTATCTAACGACTGTTATCTAGCAAGCATTATTCCTTATTTGTCAACAACTTATTTCTTTTCAAGAAACCATGAAAATCCTCGCATATTTAGAAACTCTCGACGGTGCGCTCAAAAAAACTGCTTTTGAGACCATCACCGCTGCTCTTACGCTTGCAAAACAGTCCGGCGGCTCGGTCGTCGGCTTGGTTATCGGTAGTGCAGACACCACACAAGCTGGTGTGTATGGTCTTGCGGACTGCCTTGTCGCAAAGCACGCTCTCTTGGAAAAACAATCCACGTCGGCATTTGCAGAAACCATCGCACAAGCAGCAAAAGCAGAAAATGCTGATGTAGTCATCCTGCCGGCATCGTCCACAGGCAAAGAAATTGCACCACGCCTTGCGGTGAAACTCGAAGCTGGTCTTGCACCGGACACCGTAGCGCTTGACGCTTCAGGTGGAAACCTTGTCGCTACGCGCCCTGTATTTGCAGGTAAAGCACGGCTCAACGTAAAAATTACCACGGCGAAAAAAGTTGCTACCATTCGTCCCAACGTCTTTACGGCGAAAAAAGCGGACGCTGCGGCAACCGTAACAAACCGTGATTTTGCGCCAACCTTGGCAGATAACCATGTAAAAGCAACCGTTACATCGGTCAGCCGCAACACCGGCAAACTTGACGTTGCCGAGGCAGATATTATCGTATCGGGCGGTCGCGGACTGAAAGGACCGGAAAACTTTCATCTTGTTGAAAGCCTTGCCGGAACACTCGGTGCGGCTGTGGGCGCTTCCCGCGCTGTGGTGGATGCAGGCTGGAGACCGCACGGTGAGCAGGTCGGACAAACGGGTAAAACTGTTTCCCCAACGCTCTACATCGCAGCCGGCATTTCAGGCGCAATTCAGCACCTTGCAGGAATGTCGTCCTCGAAGGTGATTGTGGCAATTAACAAGGACAAAGACGCACCGATTTTCCAAATTGCCGACTACGGTATTGTTGGTGATGCCTTTGAAGTTCTGCCGAAATTGACCGAAAAAGTAAAATCAGTTGTGCATAGATAATTTTGCACCCGTAGCGCCATTACGTGCGCTGTAAAAAATTCAAAAACCTGACGCTTAGAGCAATTATGCAGAAGTGTCAGGTTTTTTTTATTCTTTTTCTAGGCGACATTTTTTTCGGTTTCAGTACAAAAAATTATCGTCGGTGTTTGGTTTATCGCAGATTTGTATGTAATTTTCTTGTTGTTCAGTCGTCTGTATAATTGCGCCTGTGAATGGTTCTTCTACCACAAGCCGCTTTATTTCTTGAGTTGCAAAATTCCAATTCCCAAGTTTGTGATTTTTGTCCTAAACAAGTTTCAAATAATTGAGGTATTTTACCGTGAGCAAAGTCCAAGTTGAAATTTTAGGCATTTCTACCAGCCCCTCCAGCAATGGCGCATATGCGCTTATCTTGCAGGAATCCGACGGGCAACGCCGTTTACCGATTGTGATTGGTGCTTTTGAAGCGCAGGCAATCGCTCTTGAAATGGAAGGCATACGCCCACCGCGCCCGATGACCCACGATTTGATGAAAATTTCGATGGAAACGCTCGGCGCTTCGCTTGTAGAAGTGGTTATTAACGACCTGAACGATGGGACGTTTTATGCGCAGCTTATTCTTGACACGACATCGGTTGAGATAGATGCTCGCCCCAGCGACGCAATCGCGCTCGCCGTGCGCTTTCAAGCACCAATTTATGTGTCGGAAGATGTTATCAACGAAGCCGGCTTTATTCCTGAAGGCAATGATGCTGATGCGCCCGAAGATGAGGACGACGACAGCGACCGCTTCCTACGCGCCACTCAGAGCGACGAAGAGGACGACGATACTCTCCCAAACACAAAACCGGAACCGAAGCAAACACCCAAGCCCAAGACCCGCTTGGAGGCATTAAAGCAGGATTTGGACAAAGCTATTGCGCAAGAAGATTATGAAAAAGCGGCTACCTTGCGTGATGAAATTGCTGAACTTTCCCAAGAATAATGAGAAAAATTTCACGCTATTGAAATTTTTTCTTGCCTTCGCAAAAACATTTTCGTATCTTTGAAGTCTTGCATCAAGCGACGTGCTCTTGTTGTTGCAATCGCCCACAGCAAGACAGTCGCCGAAGTAGCTCAGCTGGTTAGAGCAATGGAATCATAATCCATGTGTCGGGGGTTCAAGTCCCTCCTTCGGTACGAGTTGAGCAACGGTTTCTCCCCTAACTGTTGCGCTAAGATGCTCACACCTGATATGGCTTCGGCTATATCGGGTTTTTTTTTGCCCCTATCTCAGGAATAGCATGAGCAGCCATTCCTAAGACAATTATTTCCATTGATACCTCGCCCTAAGCCATTACCTCCCGATAAACAGCATCCAATTCATTCCACGCAATGTCGAGGTCTTTTCGTTGCGTTTGCCAATTCACCAGTGCTGCCCGCAAACACCATGCGCCATTGTAGAGCGTTGGAGTCATAAAGACGCTCCCACGATGATTGAGGGTATCTAAAAAATGCATTAACGCTTCTTTTTCCAAAGCAGCACCGTTGGAATCCAGCACTGAAAAGCAAACCACATTCAAGCGCACAGGTGCTTGCAGTTGAAACATAGCGCTTTCCGTGATGCGTTCTCCAAGCTCTTGTGCCACTGCGATATTACGCTCCACGATTTCCCGATAGCCATCTTTGCCATATGCAACAAGCGTACACCACGCCGGAAGCGCACGAAAGCGACGCGAGTTCTCAGGCACAAAGTTGAGGTATGAAAAATTTTCTGCCGGATTGCCCAAATACGGTGCATTAGAGTTTTGAAAGCTTTGCATTTGAAGCGCCGCAAACTCCTCGCGGACGAGAAAGATTGCGCTGTCGTAAGGAACATTCAGCCACTTGTGGCAATCTATCGTGATACTATCCGCTGCTTCCCAGCCCTCCAGAAGGTGCTTATGCGTTGGTGAGCACGCCGCAAAAGCCCCGAAAGCCGCGTCAATGTGCCACCAAAACGTGTAGCGCTCTCGTAGCTTGCGAATGGCAAGCATATCATCGTAATCCACTGTGTTGACCGTTCCACCGCTTGAAATCACGATAATCGGCTGCCCTGCATTCGCCGACAAGTGCTCTTCCAAATGTTCAATATCCATTGCCTCACGACCATCGGGTTTCCGCAGAACGACAACGTTGCTACTTCCCAAGCCAAGCATGGACAACGACTTGAGTACAGAAGAGTGCGGCGTTGCGGAGAGGATGACAGAATTGAGGAACCCCGTCTGCGTTTCTTTTGCAAGCCCCTCCCGTGCAATATCCCGCCCAGACTGCGCCCCCGCCCATTGGCGTGCCACAGCAAGACACGTAAAATTGGACATTGTTGCTCCCGAAACAAATCCCCCTTTGAATTGCGACGGTAAACCAAACAAATCCAAAAGCATCGCAATAGTTTGTTGCTCCACAAGCGCTGACATATCGCCCGGACCATTCAAACTCTGGGTGTTCTGGTCTATCGTCGAAACAATCCAGTCACCCAGAAGTGCAGCCGGTGTAACGCCCCCCGTAACATAGCCCCAATACCGTGCGCCGGGCGAAGCGACGAAGAGCGATTGCATCTTCTCTTGAATGTATTTCACCGTCGAAGCCGCTCCCCATCCTGATTCCGGAAGGGAAAGCGCTGGCAGCGATGATTCTGCATTGTCCGTCGGCAAGTCATCCATCGCTTGAAGATACTCCGCCGCATAGCGCTGAACAAGCTCGGTTAAGGAGCCGATATTTTCGGCATCATTTTGAAGAACATTCGTCATACATTGACCTCTCTGAAAATGAAATGTGAGACGTTTAGTCTGTACAGTGATTGGGTCTGCCAAATGATTTTTAATCAGTAAGCGCAAATGCTACAATAGCTTGCGAATGAATTTTTGTCGTATCAAATACGGGAACAGAGACATCTTCTTGCTTGATAAGCATTGGTATTTCCGTACAGCCAAGTATTATTCCCTCAGCGCCTTGTTGGATAAGTTCATCAATTATAGCAATATATGCCCTCCGCGTCTCTTCTTTCAATATTCCCGCGCCAAGTTCCTCCTTCACCGTTTGTTGGATAAAGTCTCGCGTTTCTTGCGATTCCGGTATCAACCATTCTATGCCCTCACTTTCGAGTCCATTTTTGTAAAAATCCATTTCCATTGTAAATTTTGTGCCCAGCAAACCGACCTTTTGAAACCCTTTCTTCTGTACCTCATGGGCAGTAGCCGTCACGATGTGTATGAAAGGCAATCCAACTGCTTTTTGCAATCGCTCGGCTTCAAGATGTGCTGTATTTGCACACAACGCGATTGCTTCAACACCGCTTTTCTTCAGACTTTCGCAGGCATTCAGTAATATTTCAAACGAATCGTCCCAGCCTTTTGCCTGTACATCACCGAAATTTAGAGAGTAAATAACACATTCCGCAAACTGCAAGCCGCCTAATTCCTTGTTGACACCCTCGTTAATAAATCGGTAATAATCCATCGTTGAAACCCAACTTATCCCGCCGACCAACCCTATTTTTTTCATAAAATTCTTTGTTTTGTTAGTGGAATTTTTTTGACAATCCCAAAATACAACGTGCTGCGGCAACCAAAACAGACACAGAAAATATTTATTTCACAAGCACAGTTCTTTGTACAAACACAAAATATATTTTTACACAAAAGCAATTTTAGTAATAGCGGCGCACAAAAAAACACCTTTTGTTATTTCATTTCCTTACAACAACTTACAGAGCATTAAAAAATAAAAACTTGCGTTTCGTAAATTCCTTCATTACATTGGTTGCGTCAAGAACAGGTATTTTTGCCTAATTTTGATGCTAATTTTTCCCCAAATCAAACGCCCCCACATGGCATTTTCAATCATCCTTTCATCGTTTCTTGCTCCCCGCAAGTCAGGCAACGCCGCCAAGCGTAGCCCGATGAATTCTGCGATGATGATGTGCCAAAAACAGCTGAACCTTAGCGGGTTGTGCTGTTCGATGTGTGCTATGATGTGTACCATGATGTGCTGCTGCATGATGATGTGCTGCTGCCTCATGTGTAACTAAAAGCGCACGCTTCTCCTCCCAAAGAGAGCCTCCCAAACACTCCCAAATTCAAGTTTTTAGTTACACAGAAGAACAACTGTTCTCCTGTGATTTTGCGTTTTTATTTGTTCCGAACATCAATTTTTTGAAAAATAACATGACAACCACAAGCACAATTTCAAACAGCATCTTCCCAATACTTCCAATACCAAAGCACGTCTCACCGCGCCGTGTGCAGCCTAAACTGAGCGTCGTCGGTGCAGGTCCCGGCGACCCTGATCTTATCACGCTGAAGGCATTGAAAGCTCTCCAGCAAGCCGATGTCGTCCTTTATGATGCCCTTGCGAATGTCGAACTTCTTGCACATTGCAAACCCGAAGCAGTTGCGGTCTTTGTGGGCAAGCGCAAAGGAACGCCAAGCATCACGCAAGATGAAATCAACAACCTTATCGTGCACCATGCCTGCACATTTGGTCATGTTGTGCGCTTGAAAGGCGGCGACCCCTTTGTATTCGGACGCGGCTTCGAGGAAATGCTCTACGCTGAAAAATTCGGGATTCCGGCAGAATATATTCCCGGCATCTCAAGTGCAATCGGCGCTGCAGGCTTGGAATATATTCCTCTTACGCACCGCGGCACCAGCGAAAGTTTTTGGGTCATCACCGGTAACACTTCAGAAAACGAGTATTCACGTGACCTTCACGCAGCTGCGCAAACAAACGCCACTGTCGTTGTGCTTATGGGTTTGGGAGCACTTCCCGCGATTGTTGAAGTTTTCAGGCAGCACGGCAAATCACACCTGCCAGTCGCCGTGATTCAAAACGGCTCTCTGCCTTGCTCGAACGTCGTCACAGGAACAGTTGCCGATATTGTTTATCTCGTGCAGAAAGCAGGTGTGCAGCCGCCGGGAATCATCGTTCTGGGCGAAGTAGTCGGATTGCGCCATTCCTTGACTTCGCACACAAGCTACGATGCTTTTGCCCACGCTTCAACAAATGCCTAAAAAATTACTTTCTCTTATTTAGATACCGTCTATGAGCCAGCATTTACCGTCATTCCCCGACACAAACGCCGATTGGTTTCAGCAAATCACGAACACCCTCTCCCCCGACCAACTCTTGTGGTTAAGCGGTTATAGCTACGGGCTTGCTGTGGCAAAAAAGCCGCAACCGCTTGATACAGACCTTGCATTTGCACCGCAGCCCAAGCCCGAAAGCATCACCACGACGGCACAGCACTTGCTCACAGCACAACATTTGCTCAATGCCGCACCAATTCTGCACGACACGCCTACTTCGGATGCCTCTCCCCTGCCGCTTACCATCCTTTACGGCAGCCACACCGGAAATAGCAAAAAAATAGCCCTTCGTGCCGCCGAACACGCACGAAAGAATGGTTTGAAGCCACTCCTGCACGATATGAGCGAATACCCGCTCAAGAACCTGAAGCAAGAGCGGAATTTGCTGGTCGTCGTCAGCACACACGGCGAGGGCGAGCCGCCGATTGCGGCGGAAGATGTGTACACGCACTTGTACAGCCCCCGCGCCCCGAAGCTGTATGAAACCTCATTTTCCGTTCTGGCGTTGGGCGACAAAAGTTATCTGCATTTTTGCAAAACGGGGGCGGATTTCGATACGCAGTTGGAAAATCTTGGTGCAAAGCGCTTGATTCCTCGCGTAGATTGCGATGTAGATTTTGAGGATTCCGCCGAGGCATGGATAGAAGCAAGTGTTAATGCGCTTTTGGAGAAAGCGGACTCAAAACAGAATAGCACAAACGGTCGCGTTGCCCAAGTACATATCCACACGGAGAGTGGCTTCACTGAGCAGGTTACATCATACTCCAAAAAGCATCCCTTCCCTGCACCGCTTTTGGAGAAAATTCAGCTCAATGGACGGGGCTCCAAGAAAGAAACTTACCATCTGGAATTTTCGCTGGAAGATTCAGGTTTGGTCTATGAGGCAGGTGATTCCTTGGGTGTCGTGGCAGAAAATTCGTCGCACCTCGTGGAAGAAGTTTTAGAAGCCGCACAACTGAGTGGCACCACAACGTTAGGCAAGGCTTTGGGCGAAACCACACTTGCAGAAATCCTCTCACGGAACGTAGAACTAACGGTGCTCACCCGCGAAACACTCACCAAGCACAATGAATACGCTCAAAGTGCCGAACTTACTGCCATTCTCTCCGATACAAACCGCCTCAAATCGTACTTGTACGGACACGACGTTGCCGACCTTCTTCGCGCTTTCCCCTTTCGGCACACTCCCGAAACATTCACCGCCATTTTGCGCAAACTCCCGCCGCGCCTGTACTCGATTGCTTCCAGTTTGAAAGAACATGAAAACGAAGTACACTTGACAGTAGGTGCTGTGCGCTATGAAGCGAATGGGCGACACAAAGAAGGGCTGGCATCCTGTTTTCTGGCTGACCGCGTTGGTGTGGAAGGCGCGGTAAAAGTATTTATTGAGCGCAATGAAGCATTCAAACTTCCGCAAAACAGCGCTACCGATATTATCATGGTCGGTCCCGGCACAGGCATTGCGCCGTTCCGCGCTTTTGTGGAAGACAGAGCCAATGACGGTGCATCGGGCAAAAACTGGCTCTTTTTCGGGAATCCACATTTTACGACTGATTTTCTCTACCAAACCGAGTGGCAGCAATGGCTTAAAAAGGGCGTTCTCACAAAACTCAATGTTGCTTTTTCCCGCGACCAAGCAGATAAGCTCTACGTGCAACACAAGCTCTTAGCAAACAGCAGAGAAATTTTTGCATGGCTGGAAAATGGCGCTTCCTTCTACGTTTGCGGCGACAAAAATCGAATGGCACAAGACGTGGAAGCCGCTTTGAAACACATCGTACAGCATGAATCCAATACCACACCCGAAAAAGCGGCAGAATACGTGAAATCGCTCAAAAAACAACGCCGCTATTTGGAAGATGTGTACTAAAAGAAAGTGTTGAGTTTTGAGTGCTGAGTTGTGCGATTGCTTGTACGCCAATTCTTCACGTTCTTTGTACTTAAAATTCAGCACAATTGACTCAAAACTCAACATTCAAAACTCAAAACTTAAAACTTAAAACTATGCCTGTCCAACTCTCCGAAGTCGAAAACATCAAAGAGCGTAGTAATTACCTGCGCGGAACGCTCATCGAAAGCCTTGCGAACGAAGTCACTGGAGCGCTGCATCCCGACGACGATAATCTCATTCGTTTACATGGCTCCTACCGTCAGGCAGACCGCGACCTTGAGAGCGAGCGTAAACGCCAAAAACTAGAACCCTTGCACTCGTTTATGATTCGGGTACGCTTAGCGGGCGGTGTTGCTACGCCTCAGCAATGGCTTGTCATGGACGATTTGGCGGAACGGTATGCAAATCAAACGCTCAAACTGACCACCCGCCAAGCATTCCAATTACACGGCGTACTGAAGCACAATCTCAAAACGACCATCAAAACCTTCAACGATGCACTGATGGACAGCCTTGCAGCCTGTGGCGACGTGGTGCGCAACGTGATGTGTAATCCAAACCCACACGAATCAGCCATTCACGAGCAAGTTTTGGAAGTTACACGGCAAATTCACGACCACTTTACGCCCAAAACTCCGGCATATCACGAAATCTGGTTGGATGGTGAACTTGTTGGCGGAACGAAGGAAGACGAATCCCCCACTCCCCCTTTATCAAGGGGGCAAGAGGAGCAAGACGTAGAGCCGATTTACGGCAAAACTTATCTTCCGCGAAAGTTCAAGATAGCCGTTGCAATACCGCCCTACAACGATTCCGACGTATTTGCAAACGACATTGGCTTGATAGCGATTGAAGAAAACGGTGAATTACTTGGTTTCAATGTTGCAGCAGGCGGCGGCTTCGGAACGACGTTTGGTATGCCGGAGACCTATCCGCGCCTTGCGGACGTGCTGGGATTTGCCAAGACCGCACAAATACTGGATGTTGTCGAAAAAATTGTCCTCATTCAGCGCGACAATGGCGACCGCTCGAATCGCAAACAAGCTCGCTTGAAATATACCATTGACCGAATGGGGCTTGATGCGTTCACGGCAGAACTCCACAAACGTCTTGGTTACGCACTTGCTGAGGCAAAACCGTACAAATTTATTTCCAATGGCGACGCGTACGGTTGGAAACAAAACGCTGAAGGCTTGTGGAATCTGACGCTCTTCGTGGAAGGTGGGCGCGTGAAAAATTCGTCGGAATCGAACCCCAAATACAAACTCAAATCCGCACTCCGCGAGATAGCAACAGCGCTGGCGGCATACAACAAAGCGCATACAGAGGCGATTCCAACGGATTTTCGCTTGACCGGAAATCAAAACTTGATGATTTGTGGGCTGAGTTCGTCGCTCAAGACACTCGTGAACGCGACGTTTGCTCGTTACAATATTCCCGTTGAAGAGCAAGCGCTCAACCAAGCAACGACAGCGCTTCGGCGCAACTCACTGGCGTGTGTGGCGCTGAATTCGTGCGCGTTGGCATTTGCGGAAGCAGAGCGCTATTTACCGTCGCTTATTGACAAATTGGATGTGGTCATTAAGGAAAGCGGCTTGCAGGACGATGCGATTGTGATTCGCATGACCGGCTGTCCGAATGGTTGCGCCCGCCCATACCTCGGTGAGATAGGTTTTATCGGACGTGCGCCCGGGCGGTACAATCTCTACTTGGGTGCTGGTTTTGCCGGAGACCGATTAAATAAACTCTACAAAGAAATGCTCAACGAAGAAGAAATTCTGGCTGAATTGACCCCGATTATTCGCCGCTATGCACGTTATCGCGCCCTTGGCGAGCGGTTTGGCGATTACGTCATCAAGGCAGGATATGTGAAGGCAACCAAGCACGGGAAAGATTTTCACGCTTAAATTTTTGCATCATTTTACACTTATTTTGCCATGCCTACAACGCATACACGTCCCGGAACAAGCATACTGCCCCATTCGTACAGAACACGTGATGTCAAGGTTTCTGCTCCGACGAACACTTCAAATACTCTTTTCCCGATGTTCCTGAAATTGGAACAATTTCGCTTATTGATTGTGGGTAGTGGGAATGTAGGTTTGGAAAAATTGAATGTGGTGCTGGCAAACAGCCCCCAAACCTCCGTGACTATTGTTGCAAAGGAAATTTCTCCGTCGGTACGAGCAGTAGCGGCAGGGAGAGATTCAGTGCGCCTTCTGGAAAAATCATTCGATGAAAATGACCTCGACGGGCATGATTTTGTGATTGCCGCCACTGACGACCGAACTTTGCATCATGATATTCGCCGTCTTGCCCGTGAGCGCCGAATTCTGGTCAACATCGCCGATACGCCAGATTTATGCGACTTCTACCTTTCGTCCGTCGTGCAAAAAGGTGATTTGAAAATTGCGATTTCGACCAATGGAAAATCCCCCACACTCGGCAAACGATTGAAGGAAATCCTGAACGATGCTATTCCAAGCGACATACACCAAACGTTGCAAAATCTCGCTGCCATTCGCGGCACATTGAACGGCTCGTTTGCGGAAAAAGTTCAGCGCATGAATGAAGTAACTGCGCCAATGACGAATAATTATTCTGCTCCGAAAGAACTTCGCTTGCGCTGGAAACCGCTCACCATCAGCATTGCAGGTCTTTTTGCTTTAGCACTCATGTTTCTAGGACATTTGCTCTTTCGCCTAGTGCCCACCGAAGCCCTGAACGAGTATGCAAGCGGCTTGGCGGTACAAATAGATGTTCAGGTACTGACCTATATCGGCATTGGCTTTCTGGCACAAATGATTGATGGCGCGTTCGGCATGGCGTACGGACCCACGACCACCTCGTTTCTGATGGCTATGGGAATTTCACCTGCCATTGCAAGCGCCACACTGCATACGGCAGAAGTATTTGCTGCGGGAACTGCGTCGGCATCATATTACCGCCACAAGAACATTAACTTCAAACTCTTCAAGCTGCTTGCCGTTGCGGGAGTCGTTGGTGCAATCTTGGGTGCAAGCCTTCTTGCCTTTGTCAGCAAAGACCAATTA
>CALCNX010000042.1 GCA_937899715.1 uncultured bacterium
TTCACGCCTCTTCGGAACAACGATGTTCAGTAGAGACGCGCCTTCTGCATTGCACACTCTGCAATGTATGTTCTTAGGAAGCGCGTCTCTACTTTATTTTTTATGGCAGACTTGGAGTAGAACATTGTTTGATAGTCAGCTAACAAAAAGGTAATTGCTATGATGAACAAATACGTTGTAATCCTGAACTACGCCATGCGCAGTATGGTGGTTATCATCGGCTTGGCTTGGGTCTTCGGACTCATTCCGGCAGTGAGTTTCGACCCGAATGTACGAATGTTTGGTGTCGTGTTTATTTTGTTCGGTGCCTATCGCCTAGCGACCTTTTGGTCGCAACATCAAGAATACAAACGCTACAATAATGATAACGACTAACAACAACTATTTTCTTAAAGTACTATGCGTTTCAAACTACTTTTCGCTCTAGCACTTGCATCTTGCTGCGCAACAATCTTTATGGCTGCTTCCTGCGAACAGAAACGACAAGAAAATGGTGAGCCTATCGAAACCGCCACCACAGGCAAAGCGATAATTCTCTGCGACGAAAGCATTGCAGAGCGTATGAAGCCTGCATTTGCCCTTTTTGACTCTTCATACTCAGAGGCAAAAGTGGAAGTAGTACCTGTTTCGGCACGCGAAGGGATGTCGCAATTATTCGCTACCAAAGCACGGGGCGTTATCGTATCGCGTCCGTATTTGGCAGATGAGGATTCAGTTTTGAAAGCAAACAAGCTCCCGCCTCACGCTACAACGATTATTGCTACCGATGCTCTTGTGTTCTTTGTACAGCGCAATTTCCCACTGGATACTATCTCGCTTGACCAACTAAAAAAACTTTTTACCGACCAATCTGCATCACTTCGCGGGATGTTCCCGCAGCTTAAGACAGAGCCTACGTTCATTAGCCCTGACGCAAACTCGTCGGAGTATGGCAATATCCTTCTCGCCCTCACAAAAAACACCTCTCCACAACGTGCCATGACGCTTGTGAAGAATGCCGACTCAGCCCGCCGCCTTGTGGCAGCGAACCCGAATGCAATCGGTGTGGGGTATTTATGGCAGTATGCAGGCGATAAACAATTCAAAATGTTGAAAATTGGCTTCCAAGACACGGCAGGCACGTACATTAGACCCAAGCCTGTTCACCAAGGATATGTGGTGATGGGTAAATATCCGCTTGCGATTAGTATTCGCGGAATTGTGCTGGAAGACCGACGCAATCTTCCTTGGGGATTTATGACCTTTTTGCGCAACGATGTTCGTGCAAAACAATACTTCCTCAAGTCCGGTATTGTACCGGAAGGTGCAAAATTTGATATTGTACCAACCGAAGAAGAGGATTAATGCCCCGTTTGCAGCACCCTATTTTCGGGTGTACGGTTCATTAAACTTTTCGCTCCTTAACTCTTTTCCAACAGGTAGTTTATGACGCAAAATCACTCATTTTCCGTATCATCTTCATTACAACGCACTATGAAACGACAGCCCCTTTACCGACTCTTTATGCTTGGAGCCTGCTTGATGCTTGCTTTCGCGCCTATTTTTGCGCAAGGCAATCTCCAAAAAGCAAAAGAGCAATTCACTGCAAAAGAATATCCTGCCGCATTACCGCTTGCACAGGCTGCAGTGAAAGAAAATCCGCGCGACCTCGCATCCTTACTGCTTCTGGGCGATATTTACGACGCTCTGGATCAGCAAGATTCTTCGCTTGCCTATTACCAGAAAGCGCAAGAGGTGGATTACTGGAAGCCTGAAGTCATGCGCAAAGTTACGCTTGGTTTATCGGCAGTCGGCAAACACGCCGAGGCGCTGAAAAAAGGCGAAGAACTTACCAAAACCTTTCCGAAGGATGCCGAGAGTTTCTTAGTTCTTAGCCAAGTCTATGTCGCCGGTAATGAAGCCCCTAGTTTCCCCAAAGACGCACTCACCAAAGCGGATGCGGCTGTGATTAAAGCACAATCCATCAACAAAGAGCTTCCCACTACTTATGTGGCTCGTGGCGATATTTACTTTGCACAGCGCGTGTTTGAGTTGGCAAAAGACAACTATGAAGAAGCTCTCAAACGCGACCCGAATCTGCTGGACTCTCGCAGCAAACTTGCCGAGGCATACTTCCGAATGGCAAACAACCCCGGGACAAGCAAAGAAGACAATATCAAATTGGTTAATGAATCGCTGAAACAATGGGACATCATCACCAAAGCAGACACTAATAATGCAAAGGCTTTCTTCAATAAAAGTAAAATTCAGTATTTGGCGAAAAAATATGCTGAGGCTATTCCTACGCTCCAACGCTATTTGAAACTGAAGCCCGATGCTCCGCTATCACGCTGGTATTTGGCTCAATCGGCGTTTATTCTGCTTGAAACCGAGAAAAAAGAATATGACACTGCTCTTGTAGATTACCTCGAAATGTCGAAAAAAGCGATTGACACGGTTGCTGATAGAGCGGATTTGATGATTGCAAAAACGCTTCTCTACAAACGTAGCTTTTGCAAGTCCTCCGAAAAATTTTCCGAGATTTCAGCAAATAAAGGCTTAAAAGCTGAGGATATTGAGCTTTATGCCCGTGCTGCTATTAACTGCGGCGATACTGCAACAGCTGTACGTGAGTACAAAAAGTTTTTCGATAAAAACCCGAAAAGCTGCAAATTGATGATGTCTATTGGTACTGCACTCTACACGTGGCGACAGTACGATGATGCTATCGAAATTTTCCGTAAACGCCTCGACGGTACAAACTGCCCACCAGATAGCTTGAATGCCCGTGCCTACTACTACATCGGCGCAGCATTCTTCTCGAAAAACAAATTAGATTCAGCGCTTCCAGCGTTGCAAGAATCCATCAAGCTCGACCCCAAAGCACTTTACGTCCGCAGCCAACTTGCTTCTACATTCATGGAGATGAAAAAGACAAAAGAAGCAAAAGAAGAATTCCTCAAAATTCTTGAAGCTGGCAAAGCTGACCCGGTGAAGTCTAAGCGTGATGTAAACAATGCAATTAGCACTCTCTGCCGTATAGCAAACGGCTCGAAAAACTGGGCTGAGTTGAAAAAATACGCCCAAGAGTGGACAACGCTTGACCCCGATAACGCTTATGGCTGGTTCTATTCGGCAATCGCTGCACAAAACTTGCAAGACACCCCGAATGCTTGCAAATACTACCAAGAGACCATCAAGCGTATGAAAGCCTCGCCTACACCAGACGCTAAAATGATTAACAATCTGGAAACACAATTGGAAGCACTTGGCTGCGCAGGCACCGGTGCTGCTCCCGCAGCAGACCCCAAAGGTGCTAAAAAAGGTAAAAAATAAGGTTCGGCAAAAAACCGTTCCGTAAATGTAAATTAAAAGCCCTGTGTGAAGATTATTCACACAGGGCTTTTTTGTGGGTTGTTTTCAAAACAGGTATCACAACTTTCGATAGATTTTTAGACAGCCTTTGCCACACCGTTGGAACCATTCACGAAATAATTGATTTCCGTTGTGACACCATTTGCCACTCGCGCACAACGCAAATCGCCCGGGAACACTTGCGGCTTCAGAATGGAATTACCGAGAAGCATCCGTACACATTCCTGCGCACCCTCCACAATGGACGGGTGCGGGTGAATCAGCTCGGAAAGCTCGGCAATACCTTTGCCCATATGAATAAGCAGTGCTGCTGCTTGGATAGCACTGGAAGACTGCTCACCCACAATCCGCATTCCCAGCAAACGCATCTCATCGTCGTCACTGACAAGGATTTTATACAATCCCTTCAAACTCCGCATTGCCATTGCCCGGTTAATATAATTATACGCAAAGGTTGCCACGCGATATGGGATGCCCTTTGCCATGAGAGCCTGCTCGTTTGCACCCACTCCCGACGACTCGGGCATAAGAAACATAATCGTTGAAATATTCTCGTAACTCAAGTGCTTATTCCCCGGATTGAATATCGTTTCGATGACGTGCCGCCCTTCCAGCTCGCCCACATTTACAAGGCAAATATCTGCCGTCAAATCACCGACGGCAAAGATATTCGGAATATTCGTGCGCCCGTCGCTGTCAACGATAAAATTATTCGCATCAGTCAGCGCAAGACCTATCTCTCGTACACCCAAGCCATCCACAGCTGCGACGCGCCCAATAGAAATGAGGGCTTTTTCGACATTGTAGGTTTCCCTGCGACCATCTTTATACTTGAGTGTATAGTTCACACGCCCGTTTTCGTCCGTGACCATACTTTCTAACGAGGCATTGCGGTGAATCATCATGCCACTTGCGATGAAATTTTCGGTAATCATTTCGGAAATATCTTTATCCTCAAACGGCAAGATGTGGTCAGCCTTGTCAATAAGGCGTACATCGGTCATACCGAAATTGGAGAAGATAGATGCAAACTCACAACCAATTACCCCCGCACCCAGAATTACCATGCTGTCAGGAAATTTTGTCCAATTACCGATGCCGTCGCTGGTAACAATATTCTGCTCGTCAATCACAACATTCGGCAATTTGCGCGGGATACTTCCCGTAGCAAGCACAATATATTCGGCATCAATCATTTCCACGCCTTTAGGCGTTGTTACTTCGATTTGATTGGCAGATTTGAGTGTACCGAAGCCGTGAATAAAGCGGAAACGGTCGCAACAGATGTGCTCTGCCAGCTCGTTGACCTGCTTGGCAAGTTGTTCGTGGCGCTCCTGTACGGCTTTGTTGGCGACTTTGATAATGGTCGGAAAGTCCAGTTTGTAATCGAATACCGTGTATCCTCGCTCGGTTACACGCAAACGCCGAACATCACGTGACAATTCCCAGAGCGTCTTGGAAGACAATGCCCCATTGTAGATTGCAGCGCCGCCCAGTTTATCTTTTTCAATCAAAATAACGCGCTTTCCAAAGTCCAGCGCCCGCATTGCGGCTGCGTACCCCGCCGGTCCGCCCCCAATGACGCATACATCACAGCTTTGCATGATAAATTCCTAAAGGTTTGAGAAATGAGTGTGTTTTTGGTGGTTATCGCAAATGGAGTGCCAATTTTGTTGTCTGTCCCACTAATTCTATTCATCCGTGCGTGGCGCAAAAATACTGCTCCACCGGGAGAAAAGATTCGATTTTGTTTGGTCTGCTTCGGCAGCACTCGTAGTATCGGTGGTGCGCGGTGGTTCGGAAACGGAACTGTCGGTCTTGGGAATTTCTTCATCGGGCGGAATCATCACATATTCCGCGTCCTGAATCTCCGGTTGGGCTTCGCTCGTCTCTAACTCTTGCATCATTGCCGCCAAACCGAGTAGTTCCGTGCCGAATGTTTGCGGCAGGTCTTGCTCTTGATTTTCAGTTAATGTGCTTGCTGTTGTGCTTTTCAGCGTACTTTCATTATGATATGCATCTGCTTCATATTCCGCCTGAGCCAAGTCCGATACGGAATCATCTGTCACTTCTTCGCCAAGAATAGAGACTCTTATTGTCTCGGCAGGTGGCAGCTCTGTGATGCCGGGTTCTGATACAGACACGTCGCTTGCAACGATGGTTTCTGCGGGTACAGTCGGCTTCGGCGTTCGCTTTGCCGCACCGAGAGCCAGTTCACCGATGGTATCGTCGGCTTTTATAATCGGCTCATCATCGAAGGCAAGCGGCAAGGTCATCGGGTCGGCATGAAGCGAAGGCGGTAACGGCGTTTCTTGCTCTAACTTACTCACAATATCATTCAGCAAATGAAGAAACTCACGCTGCCCCACGTACCGCAGAGAGCGTGTTTTCATCACGTCTTCAAGTTCTTGAGCAATGCGGTAAATACCTTTGTCGTCCAGAAAAACAATAATAGCCGGCATTGGTACTTTGCCGCGATACTGCTGTAAAGCACGGTCGGTGGCATGGATTTCGTCGAACATTTCATAAATCGGCGTGAGCAAATCCGTAAATTCGTCGGGAGAATATTCCAGAATCACATCATTGTCCACGTTCTGAAGCGTTCGGTCAAATTCCACAACCGATACAAGCGACGTGTGCTTCACGGCGTGTTTCGTGGGGGCTTCGCTTTGCTTCGCCGCAATCCACCTGCGGAAACCATCAAGCAAATAATCATATTCCAAGAAATAATCCATCCTGAGTAGCACCTCGCTCAAAGTCTTCGTTGGTTCGCCACGATAGACAAACCATTTGAGCGTGGTGCGCGGACGCAGGATATAATTGAAACGCGTCTTGACGGCAAGGTCAATCGCGGAGGTGAGGTCTTGGTGATCGAAGCGGGCGGCTTCCATACGGTAGCGATCGGCTTCGACGGTATGAAGAGCAAGCTGTTCGTGTGCGTAGTCGAAACGTGGATTGGCAGCGCGTTGAAGCTGCTCCTCAAAAATCCACCACTGAGCTTCGGCACCAAAAAAATTTCGATAAAAGACCGGAATATCAGCCCGTTCACGAATTTCTTGCCAATAGATAAACTGCTGCGCAGCCGCCAAGCGTTGCGTCAGAAGCTCTTTTGCTCGCTGTATCTCACGTTCAAACATAGCGTAGGGCGAATTGGGAAGGACGAATATATTTTTCGTAAGAGGCTGAAAACGCTCATTCTACGCTATGCGCGAGAACATTCGTTATTCGTCATTCCTCATTAAATTTATGATGTTGCTTTGTCGGGTGCGGGTAATGACATATGGAAATCGTGGTAGAATCGCGGTTGATAATCATCCAGAAGTTCCGTAATGCGATTATAATCAGCAGATCGGACAATGACTCCCGCATGCTGTGCTTTATTCATACGCCAAACAATTTCAGGGTCGTTGTAGGTGGACATATCGGGCCACTCTTGCTTGGAAAGCGAGATAATAATTCCCGCATAGTCTTTCCGTGCCTTCGGAGCTTTGTAAGGCTTTGTGCCGTAAGCAATTTCAATTTTTGCCCACTCCGCCCACAGATTCACGCCCGTAGCTGCTTCTACCATTTCCACAATGTTTGCGCCGCCCACGCGGGCTGCGGTTTCCATAAAGTAGAGTTTGCCGTCGGCGTGAGATTTGATGAATTCTGTGTGCGAGGCTCCATGCCGAAGCCCCAATGCCTTCAAGACCGTTTCATTTGCTTTGAGTGAATCTTTTTCGTCGCTTGAGCCGTGCTCGACGATGCGGGTGGTGAAGATACCACCTCCGTGCATTACCTCAAAAGGCGGCTTTCCATATTTGCTCACGGCAGCAAAAACGACCTTGCCGTCATACATAAGCGAATCTACGTGAAAAATATCGCCGGGCAAAAACTGCTCCACAAGATATGCGGAACGGCGGTCGCCAAGTTCTTCATAGATTTTCCAAAGCTCTTCGTGGGAAGTTACCTTTTTTACGCCAATCGCCGAAGCCTCGCCGCGCGGCTTGACGATATACGGCAGTGGTACGCGCATTGTGAATGCCTGCACTTGGCTTTCATTCACCAGATGTACGTAATCAGGTGCGAGAACATTTTCTTCCCAGGCACGACGGCGCATGGCAAGTTTGTCACGAAAATTGCGTGTCACCGTCTCGCCAAAGCCGCGTATTTGCAGGTGGTCACGAAGCAAGCCTGCCGCTTCAAGGTCATAATCGTCCAACGCGACAATAGCGTCAAGTTTTTCTTTTCGCGCCACATACGAAACGCTGTTGATAAGCTCGTTATCATCCCAACGCCCTTCCACATCGCGCAGCACAAACACTTCGTCAATGGACTCGCGGGGCCACGCCGCATTATTCGTGCGTGGTGCGGTCAGAAGTAGTACGCGGCAGCCTTGACGCTTGCACTCGCGCAAAAATTCTCCGCCTTTGTCATAGCTCGCCAAACACAAAATGGTAAACTCTTTGTTGCTCATATACTCTCCGAAGGAAGATAATTACGAATGAAGAATTACGAATGACAAGTCACGTTGAGGACGAATTAAATTGTTTCTAAGTAGTTGAGTTCTTTGCCGAAGGTCTCTTCCAGCCCCCAGAGGCAAATAAACGCAATCACCATTGCGAGCGCGCTCACTGCCACGCCCGCGCCGATAAGCCCAAGCCCCGGAGTGAACATCCGAAAAAGCCACGTCATCGGGACAAGCGAACCGCGAACAAAGTTCGGAGCCGTGGTGGCAACGGTTGCGCGAAGGTTCGTGCCGAACTGTTCTGCTGCCACAGTCACAAAAATTGCCCAATAGCCCGAAGACAAGCCCAGCATCAGCGCCGCGAAATAGACTGTGTTGGCAGTCGGCATCGCAAAGACTTTTCCGATAAGAAAATACGCAGCAATGCAGAGAGAATCAAATACTAAAAACGTAAACAGCACTTTTTTTCGACTCTGAAGGCGCTGACTGAGATAACCCGTGAAGAAATCGCCGAGTGTGATACCGACATAGCAGAACATTATTGCTCGCCCGCCGCTCACGACCTCGCTTACGCCCATTGCAACGGCAAACTCCGGCGAAAACGTTACTAAGATGCCGACGACTACCCAGAGCGGCGCACCAACAAGAACACACCGAATGTATCGCACAAATCGCTTGCGGTCAGTAAAAAGGCTGAAGAAATCTCCGCGATTCGTTTTTTCGTCTTTGATATTGCTGAACATACCCGACTCATAAACACCGATGCGCAGCACAAGCAGTGCAAGTCCCAATCCCCCGCCAATGAAATACGCATTACGCCAATCGAACATTTCAGCCACATAATATGCCAGCACTGCACCCGAAACGCCGACCCCGGCAACAATCATCGTGCCGTAACCGCGTATTTCTTTCGGCATTACTTCTACCACAAGAGTAATTCCTGCACCCAACTCACCGGCAAGCCCGATTCCGGCTATAAAACGCAGCGCTGCGTACATTTCAATCGAAGTAACAAATCCGTTGGCAATATTTGCCAGTGAATAGGTGATAATGGAACCAAAAAGAATCGAAAGTCGTCCTTTTTTATCACCCAAGATGCCCCAGAATACGCCACCGACGAGCATTCCGAACATTTGCATATTGATAAGAAACAAGCCGTCGCTCATCAGTTGCCCGCCCGCCACACCAAGCCCTTTCAGGCTGGGAACGCGCACAATACTGAAAAGCACGAGGTCGTAAATATCCACAAAATAGCCGAGCGCGGCGACGATGACGGCCGCATTAAAAATACTGGAAGAAAAACCTTTACCTTCTTGCATGGCATTGCCGGAAGACTGCGTATTAACTGGATTCATAATGTTGTCCTACACACACGGTTGCAAATGATGCGGAAATAATTATTTGGTGCTAAAGATACACAATTCTTCGCTTTTTTGGTATGCGCTTTTCATACGACTTTTTTCGAGTGTACTTTTTTTTTCTGTCCGAAGCGAACGTGTAGTCTAATTCCCCAATATCGTCGCCGAAATTGTCAACCGCAACACTGTTGGGTATTGTGGATATCCTGCAACGGTGAACGCGCTCGAATTCAGCGCATTCTGATACGTCGCACGAATGTTCAGGCTTCCAAAGACCTCCGCACCCGCCACAATATCAATCCCGTTGCCCGCCAATCCTTGCTCGGCGGAAGAAGGCAGATATGACCAGAGCATCGGAGAGAAGCGCTCGCCCACAAACGGTGTCGTCATGCGAACACGCACCCCTGCACGAAGCACGTCCCGCCCGAAGCCATATTCATACTGCACCGTTGCTCCGGCATAGAGAAGTGGAAAGCGCCCGTCGGTAATGCTATCTGTCCGAGAGAAGGTAAGATTGGCAAAGCCACTCAGAACCAAGCCACCACCGAATAGTATATTTTTTCCATGCCAATTCGCATTCACCGATGCACCGAAAATTGTTCGGGAAACACCATTGTAGGTACGGACAGTTGCAAGAGTAGTATTTGGGTACATTCTGACGCTATCAGCAAACTTCACAACATTAGTAAACGGAATGTTTGCAGTATCATACACGATGGGATTTGTGATGAGGCGACCAAATGCCAGAATATCTGCTGAAAATGAACTTTGAGCAGTTTCGGAACGAAACCGTAGCCCCGCTAAACCCAGCACGTGCGACTCAGAGAGCAATGGTATATCAGGCGCAGCAGTACCATCATCGCTAGGGCTGGGCAAACGAAAACTCCGTGAGAGGTCGCCCCAAAACTGCACACTCGTCGTGGTCGAACGCACAAGAAACAGCGAAGCTTTTGCACCAAGCGCCAATTCAGTACGCTTGCCTAAAACCGTCAACCGCGCTCCACCACTCACGTCCAGACTTTTGAGAAGCGTGAATCCTAATCGCCCAAAAGCGGAAAGTTCGCCTTGTGTTTGCGTTATTGATTTTCCTTGACGCGCAGCAGCGCTCCAATAGATGCTTTCGGGAATGCTGTGCAAAGCAACATTTCCACCTGCCAGCAGGGTAGCCTCTAGCGCGGAAAAAAGCGAAACGTGCGTCTCAATGCGCCCCGTCGCACCAATGCTTACGTTTGTTGTTGTTGATTGAATAATAGTTTCATCAGGCGCGATAACACCACCGCCGGATGCTCGTCCGTTTGCCGCATAACTACCTTGCAAACTCGCCCGCTCCAGTGCCCGCCCGTCCCATGTGGTATAAGCAGAGAGCGTCGCGGCAATGCTAGAATCCCGCGTCAGATAGCCACTTCCCGTGAGCGTCAGGTCGTGGCGCAGTGTGTTTTCCTGAAGCTCGTTGAAGAGCGTGAGAGAATTAACGACACTTGCCGTGGCTGTTGTTACTTGCAAACCACCATTCGCCGTTACGCGTTGCTGTGTCAGCAGATACGAAAATGAAATACTTGCCGTCGAAGAGAGATTCCACCGCAGAATCATGCGTGCATTCCATAGCGACGAGGCGGTGTTATTGTAGATACGACCTGCCTTTTGCGTCCGCGCACCAAGCGTGAGATTGAGGTTTGGTGCAATGTTGTAGCTCGCATCCACATCGGCGGCAGTAAATTGGTCGCCAAACTGTTGGTACCAAATGCGAGTATAGAGGCTCTTAGTATTATGCCGGATTTCTTGGATGTTTATCGCAGCACCTGACGCATTATTTGCCAGAAGTACAGCATCGGAGCCGAGAAACACTTCTGTTTGTTCTGCCATTTCGGGCGGTAACTGCTCAAGGTAGGTCGCACCTAAGGCAACGTTTCGCATGGGGCGACCGTTCATCATCACAGCGACATCGCGCGGGCTTGCACCCAGAATTGAAAGATGATTGTATGCGCCCTGTAGCCCCAGAAAAAGCGGGAAAGCGGGAAGACGCTCGGCAAGGAGGTCGGGAAAGCCAGTATAGTCTTGCCATTGGGTATGATTTTTGTCAATCGTAACAAATGCTTGCGTGGAGGTCATAAACAAGCGACCGTGCGAACGGAAGGGTGCAAAAAGCGGAATACTTGCAGTGGTGGCATTTTGCTTTTCCTGTATGAGCGTACGCAAGGATAGCGAAGCGCTGGAAGCGTTACGGGTACTGCTTGTGGAAATATCGGCACCCGTACTCTGTACAACGCTTTGCGAGGTACTGTGCGACAGATTTTGCGATGTGCTTTGTACGATACTTTGCTTTGAGGGAAGGACAGTGGCGTTTGTAGAAATGATTGTTGTGCGGGGCTGTATACTTTTCTGCTTCGTTTGCGCATTATGCAAAAGTGAGAACAAAAACATTACGGCACACATAAGAACGGGCATCCACCCTGCACGGTGAACATGGCAGAAAGGCAAGCGGAGACCGCCAAGCGCACCGCTCAGTCGTTGATGTGAAGCAAGAGTAACGTCCATGCAATCCATTCATATCCTTAGTGTATCGAACATCGAACAAACAGACGCAAAAATACGACACAAAACCGTATATTGGCGAACATTCCACGCATTTGTTTCACCAAAGACCGTTGAATTTGTGAATATATCACTCGCATCATCTCCGACTACAAAGCCTGAATGCCGTTTTGCAGGCTTTCGACCACTTTCCATTTTTCCCTTTACGGCACCGATTCTTTTGATGCTGATGCTCACATTTGCAAGCGCGGCTCGTGTATCGGCACAACCCACGGCGCAATCAGCGACAACAGCATCCGTCATCCATGCAAATCCCCTGGACACCTCCGCAGTGATTCGCGTAGCCTTCCGCACCACGCAAGGCTCCTTTGAAGCAGAACTATACCGCCGTGCAGCTCCGGCAACGGTAGAAAATTTTTTACGCTATGTTTCCGGCGGTTACTACACGGGCGGTCTTATTCACCGCACTGTTAAAAAGAACAATCAACCCGATAAGCCGGACAGTATCAAAATTGAGGTTATTCAAGGCACAGTTGGTAGCCTTTATGCACAATACGCCCTGCCGCCTATTGAACTGGAAACAACCGCTCAATCAGGCTTACAGCATCTCGACGGTACACTTTCAATGGCGCGAGACGAACCCAACACGGCACAGTATGAGTTTTTTATTTGCCTCGGCAATCAGCCACAACTTAACTTCGGCGGCAAACGCAACCCCGATGGACAGGGTTTTGCAGCATTCGGGCGCGTTACCAAAGGTATGGAGATTGTCCGCAAAATTCATCAAGCACCCGCAGCTGGACAGGCACTCACGCCGCCTGTACTGATTATAAGCGTTACGCGAAAATAAGCACTCTATAAAAAGTAAGAATAACAATAAACCAAGAAGGCTACACAAGCAATTAAAGAACTGTGTAGCCTTCTTGGTTCTCTGGAAGGAGTTTGATGAGTTCTCACCGTTTAACTCTTATTCGCCTTTTTTGGTCACGCTGCCTGCGCCGGAAACTTCTTTCGAGACTGTTTTGGGGCTGCCATAGTAGCGAATATCGCCTGCGCCGGAAACAGAAACATTCAGTTCCTCACTTACGCTCAATTCCACATCGCCGGCTCCGGAGACATCTATTCGTGCACTTTTTGTCTTGAGGTCGCGAGCTTTAATTTCTGCCGCGCCGCTTGTTTCCACGCTGAAGGTATCAGCATTACCGGAAAGCAGAACATTACCGGCACCACTTGTTTCCACGGTGAGTTTACCCGTTTTCACCGATGCCTTCACGGAGCCCGCGCCACTGGTTTCAATGTGCAGTTTTTCGTTGATAATATTATTCAGCACAAGGTCACTGGCACCGGAACTTTGCACATCATCAATGTTTGGCGTTGTAATGTGAATGCGAACTTTGGTGCGAGGGGAGATATTTTGCTTTGTTTCGATATATAAGGTATTGCCGCGAACGGAGGTTTCAATATCCTGCAAAAGATTATCATCGGCAGTAACTTCAATTTTTGTTTCTTTACCGCAGGTGACATCTACATTGAAAGCGCCGCCTACATCAATGCCGGTAAATTTAGCGACCTCGCGTGTATCGGTACGCTCTACACCGTTTCCACGTTTGCCCCAACCCCACCAACCGTCGTGCTTGCTATTGAATGCGTATAAGATGGCTGCCGAAGCTAGTAGCCCTGCTAGTAGTATGGTGCGTATCATGGAATCACCTATAAAAAATTTCGATGGAATAAATATGTGAACTCTGAAATTGCCGAACCCTGACAGACACATTGTGCGGAATTATTACCGCGTCAAGTTTTTCGGTATGCCTTACTACGACAGTGATAGGGAAAAAGTTTCATTTGAAAAACGTCTTCCCTGAAAGAGCGCAAAATAATTGGCGATTTCCGCAAAATAATCTTGTAAAGCGCTGAATAAATCGTAACTTGCGTCGTACTTTTTGGTTTAGCGCGGCAAAAGGTGCAACACGTCCTTCATTAGTAATATAGTTTCAGAAGTTCGTGTGAGATTTTTCTTGATTCTCTGCGCTGTTTGAGGTTTTTTGTTATGAATATCTACGTCGGCAACCTGCCGTATTCCGTTGGTGGTGACCAACTTCGTACCCTTTTTGAAGCATATGGCACGGTTGATTCTGCGTCTGTTGCAATGGATAAGTTTACCGGTCAAGCTCGTGGCTTTGGCTTTGTTGAAATGAACAACGAAGAAGAAGCAAAAGCTGCGACCGATGCACTCAACGGCATGCAGTATAACGGACGTGAGCTGGTCGTGAATGAAGCTCGCCCACGCGAAGAACGCCCGCGCCGCGAATTCCGCCCGCGTGGTAATGGTGGCGGTGGCTATGGTGGCCAACGCGATGGTGGTGGTGGTGGTCGTCGTGAGCGCTTCTAATGAAGCCCTGCTTTTCCGAAAGCAGTACATCCATTAGATATCGCTCCTCGTCGTGGTGCTGAAAATTTCGACGTAGGTGGTTCAGTTGTAGATATTTCTATGTTCTGAGAGTGTCTTTTCGTCGTGTTCCAGCCTGATTATTTTCTATCAAAGCGCACGATTACTTCTTATAAGTAATCATGCGCTTTTGTTTTAGCCCACGCTAGCTTTCACGCCCCTTTTTCATTGAATCAAGCAGAAAAAATGTACCTTTGGGGCATAGCACCTATCATAATAATTTATTGTGTTTTACGAAATAGTCTTGTAAAGCACTTAATAAATTGTAACTTGCGTCGTGCTTTTTGGTTTAGCGCGGCAAAAAGTACAACACGCTCTTCACCAGTAATATAGTTTTAGAAGTTTGTGTGAGATTTTTCTTGATTCTCTGCGCTGTTTTAGGTTTTTTTGTTATGAATATCTACGTCGGCAACCTGCCGTATTCCGTTAGTGGCGATCAACTTCGCACTCTTTTTGAGGCATATGGCACGGTTGATTCTGCATCCGTTGTGATGGATAAATTTACTGGTCAAGCTCGTGGTTTTGGCTTTGTTGAAATGAGCAATGATGCTGAAGCAAAAGCTGCCACCGAAGCACTCAACGGTATGCAGTATAATGGACGTGAACTGGTAGCGAACGAAGCTCGCCCACGCGAGGAACGCCCACGCCGCGAATTCAGCCCCCGTGGCGGTGGCTATGGTCAGCGCGAACGCTTCTAATGAGCCGCTACTGCAATAGTAGTGTAGTTCTTAGATACCGTTTTCTCGTGGTGTACTGAAAATCTCGACGTTGCGTTATTCATTGATAGATACTTCTATATTCTGAGAACGTATTTTCGTCGTGTTCCAGTCAGTTTATGTTAATACCAAACCGCCCGATTGCTCTTGTAGCAATCGGGCGGTTTGTTTTGTCGAGATATTTTCTTGTGCGCTTACACTATTTCAAAACGGTGATTTCTACCGGCACGGTTCCGGTGCGTGTCATGTCAAGTTCTTGAGCCGCAGCAAATGAAACATCCAGAACCCTACTTTCCTTCCACGGACCCCGGTCATTGATACGCACTATAACGCTGCGATCGTTAGAAGTATTGCGCACTCGTACCATCGTTCCAAAAGGCAAGGTTCTATGCGCTCCACTGAGTTCATTTTGATCGTAACGCTCGCCGTTCGCCGTTTTGCGCCCATTAAATTCATTCCCATAATAGGACGCCATACCACGAAAGAGCATATCTGTCGCCTCAAAGGAGCTATTTTCTTTGTGTCCCGACTTCACGGTAGAACGTGATTCACTAGCCGTAGCCACGGTGCGATGTGCAGCGCTCCCTGCCGAGGAAAAACGCACAGAAGAGCTACACGCGTTAATTATCACTCCACCAATACCAAGCAATAACAGCATTATTATCATTCTATACCGTAGCATTTGAAGTGACAAGCGATTACCAGAGAAGAGGATATTTTTCATAATAATACACGGCGAAAGTTGGTTCAACGTCTTGAAGGCTATATGCTCTTTACTGCAAAATGTATGCCACCCTAATTTTTTTCATCACTCATATCGCATGAAAACTTTCACAATGTTCACCCTTTCCATGCTTATCGTGAGTGCGACACTTGGTAGTCTCGCCCTCTCAAGCGTACAATGTTCGCCTACACCAAAGGAAAGCACGACTACCGCCAAAGATACACTCACATACCTAGCACTAGGAGACTCCTACACTATTGCCGAGCGGCTGCCCGTTAAGGATTCATGGTCAGTACAGCTTGCACGACTTGTACGCGAAAAAGGCATACACCTCAACGACCCGCTTGTGATAGCTCGCACGGGCTGGCGCACCGACCAGCTTATGAATGCTGTACGGCAGGCACAGAATTCTCTCCAAATCGTTCCTGCAGGCTATGACCTCGTTACGCTCCTTATCGGCGTGAACAATCAGTATCAGAACGGCACAGAAGAACTTTTTCGTGTACAATTTGCGTCGCTTTTGCAAATGTCTCTTATCATGGCGCGGGGTAAAGCCTCACGAGTAGTCGTTCTGTCTATTCCCGATTATTCGGTTTCGCCCTTTGCCGAAGGAATGAACCGTACTACTATTGCCGCCGCCATTGACCGATTTAACACAATCAAACAAGAAGAGTGTAAAAAGAAAGGTATTGCCTTTGTTGATATTACCCCACTTTCGCGTCAAGCTGCAAATCGCCCGTCATTCTTCGTGTCCGACGGCTTACATCCTTCACGGGAGCAATACGCAGAATGGGCAAAACTGGCTCTGCCCGTCGTCTTGGATGCCTTGCGAAAGTAAACACCTTCCCGTGTCACAACACT
>CALCNX010000043.1 GCA_937899715.1 uncultured bacterium
AAATGTAGCCCTTATCAAACAGTTTGCGGTTCTGCTCAACGGCATTGCTATCGGATTCAATTTCACGACGTTTGATGCGAATGGTGTTTTCGAGTTGCTGGAGTTTTGCGGTCAGTGTGGCTTTGAGTTGCGCTTCTGAATTGCGCTTGAGTGCAATGTTATCGCTGAGTTTGTCCAGCGCTAATTCTGCTCCGCGCACATCCAACTCCAACACGGCATCGCCCTTGCGAACGCTATCGCCTGTGCGCCGCAGCACCCGCACGACGCGGGCTTCAACGGGACTATTCATGACCAAATCAAACTCCGGCACGACCACACCCGTCGCATCCAGCATCCCTTCGATGCTGCCCGTCTCGATGACTGCCGTGCGAATGCGATTCGCTTCGATGCTTGGAGCCATGAGTCCACCCGCGTAGGCTGCCGCCACCAGTACCACACCAAGCGGAAGAACAATCTTGAATGCAGATTTCAAACGCCCTTGCCAGACGGCTCGTGTAGAAAGTTCTCTGTCCATACTGTGAAAAAATTACGAGTGAAAGATGGTATTGCTCATCAAGAATAGCCAATAACTGTGCCAAAACGCAAGGCTTGATTCTATGCGGCTTTCGGGCAAACGCCGTAGAAGCAATGTGTCCGAAAGCGGACAAGTGCGTCCGATAGCGGATAGGATTGCCCACACGAAAAGAAACTTTTGGCAGAAGCGGACAAAAGCAGCATATTTGCTCACTTTCCACTTCATTCATTTGCAATACAGCACTCATTTTTTGTTATTATGGCAGCAACCCCCTCCACTATGATTCCGCTTGGAACACCAGCGCCCGATTTCATGCTTCCCGAAGTTGTGTATGGCAAGCCCATTTCGCTTGAGGGTGTGCGCGGCACAAAAGCAACCGTCATTATGTTCATCTGCAATCACTGCCCATATGTGCTGCACGTAAACGAAGAATTGGTACGCCTCGCAAACGACTACACACCGCACGGTTGCTCGTTTGTCGCAATCAGTTCTAACGACGTGAAACTCTACCCCGACGACGCGCCCGACAAAATGAAATATCACGCGCTGGAGTTCAGCTACCCTTTTCCCTACTGCTACGACGAAACCCAAGACGTAGCGCGGGCGTACAAGGCAGCCTGCACGCCGGATTTCTTCGTCTTCGATGCAGATTTGCGCTGTGTTTATCGGGGACAGTTCGATGATGCACGCCCCGGAAACGATATTCCACCAAGCGGACACGACGTGAGAGCCGCCTTGGATGCGCTTTTACGTGGGGAAGCTATGAGCCAAGAACAAAAGCCAAGTATTGGCTGTAATATCAAATGGAAACAATAATGTATTTCTCAGTTTCGCAGGAACAACAATATGAAAACATATTTACCACGCTCTCTGTTTTTTCACCTCTTTCTGAGCGCTCTGGCACTCAGTTCTTGCGCCTCTTCCGGCATTGCCACAAGCGTTGATTCTTCTATCAATTTTGCGGCGTACCGCACCTTTGCATGGCTGCCCGATTCCACGTGGCAAGAAACGAAATACGATAATGCAATTCTTCAACGCCGCGTTGAGCAAGAAGTAGTGCAGCTTTTGAAGTCCAAAGGTTACACGCTGGACACACTTCAAGCAGATTTTCTGGTGCATCACCACGTCACAGTCGAAGAGCGCAAGCGAGTCGTACAAGCACCAAGCTATCTCTATTCACCGAACAGATACTTTGCTAATCGCGGATATTTTCTCTCTATGTACGAACCGATGATGGTCAGCAACCGACTCCGCGAAGTGCAGTACCGCGAAGGGATACTCATCGTGGACGTGGTTGACCGCAAGCAACAGCGCCTTGTCTGGCGGGGTTGGTCGGAGCAACCGATTGAAAGTATTGCAGAATTTGAACGCTCCGTGGAATCACGCTTAAAAGATCTTAAAAGATATTGTCGCACAGTTTCCAGCGCCCGGCACTTCCAAATAGTTTCCATTGCTCAATTATTTTCGCACTACGCCACTCTGCTAACTCTATGAAACCAATACAGTCCTATTCACCCGATGAAGCCTTGCTTGCGCTGGAATCTCAATCCAACGGTTTGGCATCAAGCGTTGCCGCAGAGCGACTTGCCCGATTGGGACGGAACGAGCTTCCGGCAGAAAAGCAAACATCCATGATTATACGCTTTGTGCGGCAGTTCACACATTTTTTTGCGCTGCTTCTGTGGTTCGCCGCAGCCCTGTGCTTTGCGGCGCACGTGGTCAATCCGGAATCGGATATGCTGCCCATTGGTATTGCGATTGTTATTGTTGTCGTGGTCAATGGCATTTTCAGTTTTGTGCAGGAATTTCGTACCGAAAAGACGCTTGAAACCATGAAACGTCTCCTGCCTGCAAAAGCGAAAGTCCTGCGCGACGGCGTAATGATTGATCTTGAGACGACGGAATTAGTAGTGGGCGACATTGTTTTGCTGAATGAAGGGGACAAGCTGCCTGCGGATGTGCGCATTATCACGAGCGAGGAATTATCGCTGAACGCAAGTATCCTCACGGGCGAATCAATGCCCGTAGCCTTGACCGAGCAAGCATCTCTGAAGCCAACACTGCAAGAAGCTGATAACGTCGCTTTTTCAGGCACCTATATCGTTTCGGGACGCGGAACGGCGGTCGTTTTTGCGACAGGCGCAAACACGGAGTATGGGAAAATTGCCCGCTCCACCGCATCGGTGCAAAAAGGCATTGGTCATATCGAACAAGAAATCGCCTACGTGTCGCGTGTTATCTCGTTTCTGGCATTAGGCATGGGCTTGGTATTTTTCCTTTTAGGCAACATGAAAGGCATGAACATTTGGGCAAATTGTGTTTTTGCGATTGGTATTATCGTCGCCAATGTCCCCGAAGGACTTCTGCCGACCGTCACGATGGCTCTGGCACTGGGCGCGAAGCGCATGGCAAATGTTCAATTTCTCGTCAAAAAATTGGATGTGATTGAGAATTTGGGTTCGGTGACGGTCATAGCCACAGACAAGACAGGGACTATCACGCAGAACAAAATGGAAGTTAAAAAGGTTGTTTCCGGCGGCGAGGTGATAGACGTTACCCAAGTGCCGGATGCAGCCAGCGAGCGGACGCTGACACTCTGCAACAACGTCAGCACAGGTTCGGAAGACCCCACTGATAAAGCGATTTACCACTATCTTGAGAGCTTTGGCGAGGTAGCACCACTCCGTGCAGCATACACGCGCGTTCACGAATTTGTGTTTGATTACAGCCTGAAGCGCACAACAACGGTGGACACGCACACAGACAGTCAAGGCACAAGCGTTGTCTATTCATGCAAAGGTGCTTTTGAATCGGTCGTGAACGCTTGCTCTGTGATGCAAGTGCGCAACGGCACTAAAACTCTGGACAGCGCCATGCGCACACGGCTCACCAAGCAGCACGACAGCTTGGCACGTCAGGGTTACCGCGTGATTGCATTCGCACAAAAAACGACATCGGAGATAACACAGAACCGCGCAGAAGCGGAAACGGACTTGATTTTTACGGGCATGATTGCGCTTATTGATCCGCCGCGTGAAGGGGTGAAAGAAGCGATTCAATCGTGCGCGGCAGCCGGAGTGCGCGTCATGATGGTCACAGGCGACAACCCACTCACCGCATCAGCCATTGCCGAACAAGTCGGTATTTTGGGCGCAACCAATCCCAATAAACACAACCACCGCAACGTCTTCACGGGAGAACAATTTCTCGCGCTGAATGACAAACAACGTGCGACAGTTCTGAGTCAAAATGCCGTAATTGCCCGCGCTACGCCAGACCATAAGCTGCGATTAGTCGAGGCACTCAAAGCAATGGGCGAAATCGTTGCCGTCACAGGCGACGGCGTGAACGACACCCCCGCACTCAAGAAAGCAGACGTAGGAATTGCGATGGGAAGCGGCACGGACATTGCCCGTGAGGTAGCGGATGCGATTATCCTCGACGACCATTTCGCAACGATTGTGGGCGGTATTCAGGAAGGACGTACGTGCTTCGACAACATCAAAAAGTTTATCACCTACATCATGGCGAGTAATATGGCAGAACTCGTGCCGTTTATTGCATTTTTCCTCGGTGGATTGCCGCTTGCGCTCACCGTGCCGATGGTGCTTGCGGTGGATGTTGGCACTGATCTTATTCCCGCACTGGCACTCGGCGCAGAGCGCTCCGAAGCAGGCGTAATGACACGTCCGCCCCGCAGCATCAATGCTCGATTGCTCACGATGGACGTATTTCTACGGGCGTATGGCTTTCTTGGATTGCTGGAATCCATATTTTCAATGGCGCTGTTTTTATGGTATCTTTCCTCGCATGGCATTGACTGGACGACGGCACTGTCACTTAATAATCTTAGCACCAACATTGATTACAAAGCCGCAATGACACTGGCATTTGCAGCCATTGTCTTTGGACAAATCGGTGCGGGGCTTGCCGCACGGAGCAACCGCGAACGCCTGTGGTCGGTGGGACTCTTCAGCAATGCGTTTTATCTCTGGGGCGTGGTCTATGAATTGACGTTGCTGACGGTCATAGTAACGGTACCGTTTTTGCAGCATCTTTTCGGTACGGCACTTTTTGAGCCGTGGTATCTTTTATGCCTTGCGCCCCTTCCCCTTCTAATTGTTTTGGCTGAAGAAGCACGAAAATACTATGTCCGTCATCGATTGCCTGTCTAAAAAATACTTGAACTTGATTTCTTTTCTCCATTTCTTTTACTACCTTTTTCTCAATAATTCTTTCTCAACAATGAGCATATCATTCCAAGACATCGAAAAAGCGCACGAGCGCATAAAACCATACACGCACCGAACACCGATTTTCACCAGCCGCATCCTGAATGAGCGTACGGGCGGCGAGCTTTTTTTTAAGTGCGAAAATTTCCAGAAAGTAGCGGCATTCAAGGCACGAGGCGCGTTCAACACCGTGTTTTCTCTGACAGATGCCGAAGCCAAGAATGGCGTTGTGACGCACTCCTCCGGCAATCATGCGGCGGCAGTGGCGCTGGCAGCCCGCACACGCGGCATCCCGGCGTATATCGTCATGCCGGAGAACTCGCCCCAAATCAAGAAGAATGCCGTCCGCTCTTACGGCGGCGAAATTATCTTCTGCGGCAATACGCAAGCAGACCGCGAGACGGCAGCGGCAGAAGTAGAAAGCCGTACTAGCGCAACGTTCATTCACCCTTACAACGACCTGCGCGTGATTGCCGGACAAGGCACGTGCGCAAAAGAACTCGTGGAAGACACGCCCAATCTTGATTTTGTGCTTGCGCCCGTGAGCGGTGGTGGTCTGCTTGCCGGAACGGCGCTTGCGGCGACATCTATGAATCCCAATGTCAAGGTCATCGGCTGCGAACCCGAAGAAGCGGACGATGCTTTTCGTTCCTTACGCGACGGCACGATTTATCCTGCCATTACGCCGCCCCGAACTATCTGCGACGGTCTTCGCACCTCTCTTGGAACGCTCACCTTCCCCATCATCCAAGAGCGTGTCTCTGCCATTCACACCGTCAGCGAAGACGCTATCATTCGAGCCATGCGCACGGTCTGGGAAGTGCTCAAAATCATCATTGAGCCGTCATGCGCTGTGACAGTAGCAGTTGTGCTGGAGAAAAAACTGGACGTTCAGGGTAAACGTGTGGGCTTGATTCTGACGGGCGGAAATGTTGATTTGGATAAATTACCTTGGCAACCATAAGTCTGAACAAAAATCTTCTTTTCCTCTCTACTCTTGCACCAACGACAGACTATGACAAAAACTATCCAAGACCTTCTTGCTCCGCTCGAAGAACAATTTGCGGCGACACACAACGAAAAAGAGCGTACGGATTTGCTCAATGAAATGAGCTTTCTCGTGCGCTTCCGCGATACCAACCGTGCGCTGCAATTTGCCAACGACGCACTGCTCCTTGCCGAAGCAGCCGACTACGCCCGCGGTGCAGCACAAGCATACCTCAGCATCGGCTTTGCGATGTACCTGCTTTCTCGCAATGAAGAAGGTCTTGACTATGCCATCAAAAGCCTTTATGCCTTTGAATCTGCTGGCGACGAACAAGGTATTGGACGCGCACGATTGCTTATCGGCTCTGTCCATTGGTCGCTGGGCAATTACGACCAAGCACTCAGTAATGCAATGGCGGGCGTAAAGAGCTTGGAAACAACTGACGATGCGGAGTTTGCGGGTTGGGCATGGAACGTCATGGGCGGTATTCACCAAAGTATCGGCGACACCGATCAAGCGGTAGCATACTTCGACAAAGCCTTGCAAAATTTCAAAGCTGCCGGCAATATTATCGGCGAAGCACGCATTATGAACGGTTTGGCGCTTGCGCTGGAAACGATGGAGAGCTACGAAGACGCGCTGGAATACAGCACACAAGCGCTCACCATTCACCGCGCACAAGGAAATGCTCTCGGTGAAGCGCGGTCGCTGAATGACATTGGCAGCGTCTATTACCGCCAAGGGCGCTTTCAGGAAGCTCTTGAGTACCACGAGCAAGCATTGCACATTCGCAGCGCAAGCAATAATCGCTCCAGTGAAATTACGAGTCTGCTGAATATGGGGATTGTTCTTTCGGCGACGGGAGAATTTAGCAAAGCGACGAATTTACTTCTGACTGCGCTGGACATCGCCCTTGAAATCGGCGCAAAACCGAAGGTCTGCGACATTCATCATGCCCTTTCCGAAGTCTATGAACGCGCCGGAAATATTACAGAAGCATTTGAACACTACAAACAGTATCACACGGTCAAAGAAGAGGTGCTGAACAACGAGACCGCATCACGCTTGCGGTATTTGCAGACGAGCTTGGCAACGGAAAAGGTGGAGCAAGAAGCCGCACTGGAACGGCAAAAAAACAAAGAACTGGCTGAAGCGAATGCTGAAATCCAGCGCCAAATGGCGATTCTGGACGAGCAAGCGACTGAAATTGAAGTATCGAACGCAGTGCTGGAAGAAAAGAATCTCGTCATCACGCAGCTTCATGACGAGTCCGAGCGCCTTTTGCTGAACGTTCTCCCTGCTCCGATTGCCGTGCGCCTCAAGTCGGGTGAACGCGCCATTGCTGACCATTATGACAGCGTAACGGTACTTTTTGCCGATATTGTCGGCTTCACGAAACTTTCGCAAACAGTCTCCGCACGAGATTTGGTAGAAGGTTTGAACGGAATTTTTGGCGAATTTGATGCTCTCGCTGCCACGTATGGTTTAGAAAAAATCAAGACCATCGGTGATGCCTACATGGTCGCGGGCGGTCTGCCACAGCGCTCCCAAGACCACACAGAGCGAGTAGCCAGCTTTGCGCTTGCAATGCAGAACGTGATGAGCAATCCCGACGCAAAGAACAACCTCGGCGGAAGCGTACAAGTGCGCATCGGCATTCATACAGGCGAAGCGGTGGCGGGTGTGATTGGCACGAGTAAATTTGCGTATGACATTTGGGGTGACACCGTCAACACCGCAAGCCGCATGGAATCTCACGGCGAGGCGGGAAAGATTCACGTCTCGGAAGAAGTGTACTCAGCACTCAAGGGAACATTTGTATTTGAAGAACGCGGAGAGATTGAAGTCAAGGGCAAAGGTATGATGCGAACATATTTCCTATTGGAAAATAATGTATAAGACTGCCCTTTTCCATTACTCATTCTTCAATACGGAACTGATACAATACTTAACAACAAATTCGGGCAATGCCATGAACACTTTTCTCCTGTCGCTTTTCTTGATTCTAGGTCTCTTTCCGATGAGTATGAAAGCACAAAACAATTTGCCTCCGTATTACCGAGAAGAGTTTCATAGCACCGATAGATCCGATACTATTATCATCACCGCCACCGCACTTGCCAAAGGCATCCGCAGCGATTCTTTGCGCTTCCGTTTCCATGCCGGCGACGATATGCTCTGGAAAGAAACAAACTTTGACGACCGCGCATGGCAAACCGTGCGCAACGACACGGCGGGACGGATTTTGCCAAGCGGTATCAGCTGGTTTCGGACGTGCATTCGCGCTCAGGCAGATGTTGTGCCGACATCAGCATCGTTCAATGCGTTTGTGGTTTTCGGGGCAGCGGAAATCTATCTTGATGGCAGATTGATTTATTATAACGGGAAGCCGGCGGCGGCGGCGCAAGAGGAAGAAATTGGTCGTTTCACGCTCGCGCCGACAGGTGTGTTTATCACGCTTTCCGACACCGCCACACACGTTCTGGCAGCGCGGACTTCACGCTGGAGTCTCGCGGGAGTCAAGACATGGTTAGGTTGGTCGTCATGGATACGATTCAATCAGGATTACGGCGTATTGTTTATGCTCAAGCAGGCGCAAGCAACGACAAAGGCTGCGGCGCGAGGATATCAACAAGCAGTTATACAATCCATTTCATTTGGTGTTCTTTTTCTGCTTGCCCTCCTGCAGGGGTATTTATACGCCCTGAACCGTCAAGACAAAACCGCGTTGTATTTTGCCCTGTTTGTCGGTACATTCTGGTTTTTTGTCAGCACTCATGTTGTATTCTATTATGCCGCCGGTCCTCAGATTTTTGAGGCAATACTACAAATTGTAGGAGCTATCACCTCGCCTCTTACCGCCGTTTTTCTGCTGTACGGTATGGAAATGTACTTCAAGGAACGTATCCCGCTTTGGTATGCGGGGCTGGTAGGGCTTCTTGCTTTTGCGGATATAATGCTCAACTTACTGACTAATGCTCAATTTGTGAAGAATACGGCTTACATACTGTTGTGCGCCGAGATTATCCGTAGCGCGTCGGTTCACGCATTTCGGAACAGAACCAACGCGGATGCCCGGATTTTGGGAGTGGGCGTAGCGAGTTTCGGCATCCTTGCCGTTTTGGATTTGATGAGAAGTTTTGTGTCGTTAGGGGTATGGACTGACGGGTTTGACCTTCTTTTCTACACAGCTGTTCCTATCGCCATGACCTCCGTTTTCGTGCGCCGCACAGCTCAAGACCGCGCCCGACTTGCCCGTTACAGCCAAGACCTTGAGCGCGACGTTGCCGAGCGAACACACGAACTCCAAGCCGCCAACGAGGAAATCTCCCGCCAAATGGAAGTTCAGACGGAACAAGCACGCGAGATTGAACTCACCAACACCGCACTGCAACAAGCGCACGAGGAATCGGAAACGCTTTTGCTCAATATTCTGCCTTCCCCTATTGCACATCGCTTGAAAGCGGGCGAACGCGCCATTGCTGACCGCTTCGACGCTGTAACGGTGCTGTTTGCCGACATCGTTGGCTTCACCAAACTTTCTGCCCAGACCACACCCGAAGAACTTGTGCAAGGCTTGAATACTATCTTTGGCAGGTTCGATGAATTAGCAAAAAAATACAGCTTGGAAAAAATCAAGACCATCGGTGATGCCTACATGGTCGCGGGCGGGCTGCCGGAGCGCAGCCAGAACCATTGTGAGCGAGTAGCTGCCTTTGCATTGGAGATGCAAGCCACCATGCGGGACGGTGATTTGCGGACAAATACAGGCGAGCGTGTACAACTCCGCATCGGCATCCACACAGGCGAGGCGGTGGCGGGTGTTATCGGCACGAGCAAATTCGCCTACGACCTCTGGGGCGACACCGTGAACACCGCAAGCCGCATGGAATCACACGGCGAGGCGGGAAAGATTCATGTTTCGGAGGAGGTGTATAGTCTGCTGAAGGGAAAATTTACATTTGAAGAGCGTGGCGAGATGGAGATTAAGGGCAAAGGCACGATGCGGACATGGTTTTTGGTGACGACTCAACCATCTCAATAATATTCATCAATTTCGCCACTTCGTTTTATTAAGCGTTATGTCACTTGATACAGAATCTCAAACGACAATACCTACCCAATTTCGTAACAGCAAAAAAAACGATAGTTTGGCTCGGCGAAATTATTTGCCTCGAACACTCGGCTTTACGCTCCTTGCTATATTGGGATGGAGTCAATGGTGGAATGAGCGCGACGTGCGGACTCTTCACAATCTGACGCTTCTTCTTGCTTCTTTGTGCTCTCTTGTCTGGCCACACATCGCATGGGCACTGGCATCCTTATCGGCAACCACACGGGAGGCGGAATATCGAAATCTGTATATTGACTCCTTCATCGGAGGCAGTTTCATTTGTTTTCAGGGTTTTGGTTTGTGGCAAGCACAAGCAATACTCACGGTATTATGCGCAAACAATATGTCTGTGGGCGGTGGAAAGCTCTTTTTGCGCGGTTTTGCTTTTTTGCTGCTCGGTGTCGGAGCAGCATTTCTCCTCGTCGGATTTCGTTTTGAGCCATATACGGGAGTGTGGACGGCACTTGTTTCAATTTCTTTTTCTTTTGCCTATACTGTTTTTACAAATTATGTTTCGTTTCGTCAAGCACGAAACCTTATTAAAGCACGACAATATAGTGAGGAACAATCGCGTGAAATTCTCAGTCAGGCGGCTGTTCTTTCCGAACAAGCTACTGAAATCGAACTTGCCAACACCGCTCTGCAACAAGCGCACGAAGAATCCGAAACTTTACTTTTCAACATCCTCCCTGCTCCAATTGCCCACCGTCTCAAATCAGGCGAACGCGCCATTGCCGACCGATTCGATTCCGTTACCGTCCTTTTTGTCGATATTGTCGGCTTCACGAAACTTTCCGCTCGCATTACGCCGGAAGAACTCGTGCAAGGCTTAAATACTATCTTTAAGCGATTCGACGAACTCGCAAAAAAATACGGTTTGGAGAAAATCAAAACCATCGGCGATGCCTACATGGTCGCAGGCGGACTGCCGGAGCGCAGCGTCAATCACTCGGAGCGCGTTGCCCGCTTTGCGCTGGAGATACAAACTGCCATGCAAAGCGAGGAATTGCGGACAAGCAGAGGCGAGGTTGTGCAACTCCGCATCGGCATCCACACTGGCTCGGCAGTGGCGGGCGTGATTGGCACAAGTAAATTCAGCTACGACCTCTGGGGCGACACGGTGAACACTGCAAGCCGCATGGAATCGCACGGCGAGGCGGGAAAGATTCATTGCTCGGAGGAAGTCTATGCAACATTATACGAAAAATTCGTATTTGAAGAACGTGGTTTTCTTGAAGTGAAAGGCAAAGGTCAGATGAAAACCTATTTTCTACTATCAACTCTATGACGAGTTTCATTGCGGCATATAGAATAACGATATACAGCCTGAAGATATGTATTGTTTTGAGTTTGTTCGTCATTCCAATTTTTGCACAAACGCAACCACAGAAGTCCCTCGACAGTCTCCACGCTCAGCTCCAAACCGCCCGTGATGAAGAGCGTTCAAAGATTCTCAATGCTTTGTCTAGTCTCCTTGAGTCGGCACACCCCGAAGAAGCCGCACAGACAGCACACGAAGCAATTACCCTCGCTCAAAAACACGGCAATATCTACGACGAAGCAACGGCATATACTCGTCTCAGTGATGCGACACGCCATCTGGGGCGAAGCGCCGAAGCGCTTTCGGCATCGCTTCTGGCGATTGAAAAATCGTCCCTTCTTCCCCCAACGCCTGAAAATAAACTCCTGCAAGCCAAGTCTTTTTCGCAAGCCGCTATTAACTACCGCGCTTCGGCGCAATACGACAGTATGCTTTTTTATGCCAACCGTGCGCTTTCGCTCTACGATGAGCTTCACGACCGAGCGGGGCACGCTTCGCTCTTGGTCACGCTTAGTTACATTTACTGGAATATTGGCAAGTACGCTCAGGGCTTAGATTTGGGTTTGCAGGCGCTCCGCATTTATGAAGAGCTTGGCACAGAACCACAAATTGCACGTTCGCTCAACGTTATTGGGCTTATTTATCGTACGCTGGGCGACCATGCAAAGGCACTTGATTATTGCCAGAAATGCCTTGCCATCCGCAGAAAGCTGAATGACCAAGAAGGCATGGGCGTTGCGATGAGCAATATCGGATTTATCTATAAAAATTTGAAGCAATATGATTCTGCCATGACGTATTTCGAGAATTATCTGCGTATCACAGAAGCGCTTCATATCAAACAAGGGCTGGCTATTGCGAGCTTGAATATCGGTATTGTACAGCGCTTGCAAGGTCACCCGGACTGGGCACTAGTGACACACAAGAAGGCGCTTCAGTACAATCTCGACCTTGCCGATAAACGCGGAACAGCTAGCTCAATGTGCGAAATCGGCACAGATCTTCGCGCGTTAGGAAAGTATCATGAAGCGGCGCAATACTTGAAGCGGTCGGCGGCAGCATCGGATTCCATTCATGCCAAAACGATTCTCAAAGACAGCTATGGAGAGCTTTCCAAGGCACTTGCTTCTCTGGGTGAATTTCAGCAAGCCTATTCGGTGCAAATGAAATTCGACGAACTGAACAACACGCTTATCAATGAAAATCGCGACCAAATCATTGAAATTCAAAACCGCCATGAGCACGAGCGCAATGAGCGCGAACGCCAGATGCAGGATGACCGCATCCGACAACAAAACCTCACACTGAACGTATTGATTGGCTTACTCGTATTTTTGATTATTGTGGGTATTCTTATTGTTCGGCTTTATCGGAATAAAAAGCAAGCTGAAGCGGAACTGCTTGAAAAAAATGCGCTTATCGAAAAAGGACGCGAGCGAGCGGACGCGCTGAATAGGAATCTTACCCAAACCCTCTACGCCCTCGAACACGAGCAAGCCACCTCCGACAGACTTTTGCTTAATGTACTACCGGAATCTATCGCCGAGCGAATGAAAGCTGGCGAAACGACGATTGCGGAGCATTTCGCGGGCGTAACGGTTTTATTTGCTGACCTCGTAGGATTCACCGGTCTTGCCGCCACAATGACACCCGCTCAAATTGTGGAGATACTAGATTCGCTTTTTAGCACGTTTGATGCCATTGCTCAAATGCACGGTGTGGAAAAAATCAAAACAATGGGCGATGCCTATCTGGCTGTGTGTGGCGTACCAAAGCCTGTGGAGCGTCATACAGAGAGCATTGCGGCGTTTGCATTGGATATGCACCAAGCGGTGGTGGATTTCCGGCAACAAATGCAAATGAGTGAGGCAAAGGCTCTCCAAATTCGCATAGGCATTCACACGGGCGAAGTGGTGGCGGGGGTGATTGGCAAAAAGAAATTTAGCTACGACCTCTGGGGCGACACCGTAAACACCGCAAGCCGCATGGAATCACACGGCGAGCCGGGAAAGATTCACGTGTCGGAGGAGTGTTTTCATTTATTAAAACAGACCTTTACTTTCGAGGAACGCGGAGAAATAGAAGTAAAAGGCAAAGGCACGATGCGGACGTGGTTTCTGACGGGAACGGCTTCGTAGCGCAGCCCTATCAATACGATTTTCAATATACTTTTCAATACGATTTCGCCACAAAGCCGTTTTCGTCGTGGAATTGCATTAGGTCGTCCTCGAATGTCAACGCATAGAATCCTGCTTCTTGTGCCTCCTTCAGCGCCTCCGCACTTGCATCGGCGGCAGCAATGATACCGAAAAGTTTCATTGACGCATACTCAGGGAAAATGGTGCGGAATTTTTGCAGTATCGTGGTCATTTGCTGCACCGATTCACTCCGAAGGTGGCTTTTGATTTCCACGATATACGCTTCGTTACGAGTGCCATTCACTAAGCCGAGTGCGTCCAGTTCGATGGTTTCCGAGCCGACACGTTTTCTGCGGCGTGGCATAAAATCTTCTACACCAAAGCGTTCAAAGAGCAAGCGTTGCACCGACGGCAGTGCAAGCCCTTCGGTGAAAGAACCGAATTTGTTGCCCAAGCCTCCTATTTGCTTGCCCAGTTCGCGGAGTTGGCGATTCGTCTCTTCTTGCGTTTGGCGCAATTTGATGTCGGTTTCCTGTTGGCTTCGGACGAGTGCTGCAACAAGGTCTTTGAGTTCTTGGTCGGTCATGGTCGTTGTGAAGAAATATAAACAAAACTTCTCTCCGCAAAATACGAATTTATTGCCATATTGCGGGTTGCCGTCGTTTTACGAATACCCTGTTTACTTGCCTACAACCATCCTTATTTTCCGAGCAATGCGTTCTTTCCTCATCATTTCCTTGCTATGGATTGTGCTTTATAGTCAAATATTGGCACAACTTATTTCTCTTCCTCCTTTTCCAGAAAGTGCAAATACTCAGCACTTTACCATCAACAAGCACTTGTCTGAGTATATGCACAGCGTTTGGACTGCCGAGCATGGTTTACCACAAAACACCGGAATTGCGCTTTGCCAGACACGCGACGGCTATCTCTGGATAGGTACACAAGAAGGACTTGCTCGCTATGACGGAATACAATTTTCCGTGTTCGATAAAACCAATACGCCTGCTTTCAAAAGTAATTACTTTACCGCGCTCGTGGAAGACCGCAATGGCGTGCTCTGGATAGGCACAAATGGCGGTGGACTGGTTCGTCTGAAAAATGGTGTATTTACCACGTTTACCACACAAAACGGCTTATCTAATGACATCGTTCGCTCATTGCTTCAGGACAGAAATGGTGCGATTTGGATAGGAACCAACGGCGGCGGGGTCTGCCGATTCAAGGATGACGTATTCACCGCATATACAACAAAAAACGGCTTATCGAATGACGTTGTTTATGCGCTCATTCAAGACCATGAAGGCGCAATATGGATGGGAACGTTGGGTGGTGGAGTTTCTCGGCTGAAAGACGGCAAGTTCTCAACGTATTCTACCCAAAACGGTCTATCGAATGATATTGTTCGTTCATTGATGGAAGACCGCGAGGGCGCTGTATGGATAGGCACAAACGGTGGCGGGGTCTGCAAAATCAAAGATGGGAAATGGACGACCTACACCACCAAAGACGGGTTAGCAAATGACCGCGTGTATGCACTGCTTCAAGACCGCATCGGTGCAATTTGGATTGGTACGCTTGGGGGCGGCATCAATCGCTTGAAGGACGGTATATTTGAAACCTATAACACCCAAAACGGGTTGTCGAATAATGGTATTCGTTCATTGATGGAAGACCGCGAGGGCGCTGTATGGATAGGCACGAACGGCGGCGGGGTTGACCGTTTCAAGGATGCCATGTTCACAACATACTCAACTATCAACGGCTTATCGAACGACCGCGCAGTATCTGTCCTTGAAGACAGTGCGGGGAATATTTGGATTGGCACAAGCGACGGATTGAATCATTTTCAGAATGGTATATTTAAGACATACACCCAAAAGGAAGGCTTACCCGGAAGTGCCGCTTTATCCCTTCTTCAAGATTATGATGGCGCTTTGTGGGTAGGCACCGATAAAGGTCTGGTGCGCATTCAAGGTGAGAGAATAACAACCTATACAACGACAGACGGTTTAGCGCACAATGCCGTACAATCCATTCTCCAAGATCGCAACGACGGCGCACTGTGGATAGGTACAAACGGAGGCGGATTGAATCAGTTCAAAGACAACAAATGGAAAACCTACACGACCAAAGACGGTCTATCCCATGCCGCTGTTTTTGCGCTCATGCAAGCTCGCGATGGAGCGTTATGGATAGGCACGGGCGGAGGAGGATTGAATCGCTTCAAAGACGGGCAATGGACAACATATTCGACTAAAACAGGTTTGTCGCACAATGTTATTTATTCCCTGTATGAAGACCGTGACGGAGCAATTTGGATAGGAACGAGCGGAGGCGGTATCAACCGCCTCAAAGACGGCAAAATCAAAGCTATCACTACCTCAGAGGGTTTGTTTAATGACGTTGCTTACTGCATTCTCGAAGACAATGCAGGTTTTCTCTGGGCATCCTGCAATAAAGGTATTTTCCGCGTGCGAATGAGCGAGCTGAATAACGTTGCAGACGGAAAACTTGCCCGCGTTTCCTGTGAATCCTTCGGCTCTGGAGATGGCATGGTTGGTTCGGAATGTAACGGCGGCTCCCAACCGGCAGGCTGGAAAAGCCACGATGGGCGTTTATGGTTCCCAACCGTCAAAGGTGTTGTCGTGGTTGATCCCGGAAAAATTGTAATTAATTCCCGTGCGCCATCGGTGCTGTTGGAATCCATTCCTGTCAACGGCGTGGATATGCTCAAAAATGACTCTTTTCGACCAATTTTAGACAGCGGTGGGAGCATTGATTTACCTGCAAATACGGATAAAATCGAATTTCACTATACCGCCCCGTGGTTCACTGCCCCAGACCATGTGAAATTCAAATATATGTTGGAAGGATATGATAAAGCATGGACGGAAGCAGGTATGCGGCATACGGCATATTACACAAATCTTCCTCGAGGTCACCACTATCGTTTTCGCGTGATAGCCTGCAATAACGACGGCGTTTGGAACGAGTCGGGAGCGTCGGCAATGTTTTACCTTATGCCGCACTTTTGGGAAACATGGTGGTTTTATAGTTTGTGCTTTGTGTTTGTTGTGTCATCGGGCTTCGGCGCGTATCGCACACGCGTACGGAATTTGCAGAGACACGCCGAAATACTGGAGCGCACAGTAGCGGAGCGAACGGAAGATTTGCAAAATGCCAACGAGGAAATTCAACGCCAGATGTTAATTCAAACCGACCAAGCGCGGGAAATAGAACTCGCCAACACCGCACTACAACAGTCGCACGAGGAATCCGAAACTCTTCTACTGAACATCCTTCCGGCTCAGATAGCACACCGTCTCAAAGTCGGTGAACGTGCCATTGCCGAAAAATTTGACAGTGTTACTGTTCTCTTTGCTGATATTGTTGGCTTCACGAATCTTTCTGCCACCGTACCTCCCGAAACGCTGGTACAGGCATTAAACGCTGTCTTTGCCCGATTTGACACCATTGTCAAAAAGCATCGTTTAGAAAAAATCAAAACCATCGGTGATGCTTATATGGTAGCCGGTGGGCTGCCAGAACGTAGTGATGACCACGTTGAGCGTGTCGCCCGTTTTGCATTGGAAATACAGGCTGTAATGAAAGAAGTGCCTCTCCGAACACAAAAAGGTGAGTTTGTCCAACTTCGCATCGGCATTCATACGGGCGAGGCAGTGGCGGGTGTTATCGGCACAAGTAAATTCGCCTACGACCTCTGGGGCGACACCGTGAACACCGCAAGCCGCATGGAATCGCACGGCGAGGCGGGAAAGATTCATGTGACGGAAGAAGTCTATGCGGCACTCAAGGATAAATTTACCTTTGAGAAGCGCGGAGAAATAGAAGTAAAGGGTAAGGGCGTAATGCGGACGTGGTTTTTGACGGGTTTACGTGTGTAATCGTGAAGAGAAAATACCCTTGCAGCATTTCTCTATTCTGTGCATAGCAAGATGAGATTTATTGGCTTTGTTCTTTTGGAAAAATTGGTATTTTATTGAGGGAATTACTTTTTGAGCGTATTGCTGTGAACCGATTACCCAATCACCATTTTTTACACCATGATTCGTGTGTCTATTCTTGTTTTTTTGGCAATGCTGCTGCCCACAAGCACTATTCTTTCTGCGAATGACCGCGAAAGGATAGCCAGACTGCGCCCAAGCGAGGATAGCACGAATCAGGAACGAGTGATTGCACTTTCACGTTTGCCCTATTGGTTCGATGTAACGGCAAATCAAGATTCTACAAGCACACCGACAACACTTGAGACAATCGTTTCCTCACCCGCGCAACGTAGCGTTGTGCAAATGAAATTACGATTTCTGATTGATTCTCTCCCGCAGGAGAGCCGTCCGGCTCTTTCTGTGCGGCTTATCGGCAGTGCAGAAGTTTTTTTAGACGGCGTGCGAGTATTTGTTGGTGGGCTTCCCTCTTCGGATTCTACAACGGAAATTTCGGTTGTGTCGGGTGGCTTTTTCTCGCCTGCACCTTTGCTTTTTCCCCTGAAGGCATCAGGCATTCACGAGCTAACGGTGCGCTATTCCTATCATGCCGACGCACTTCGCGGACGGTCTTTCATCTGGTTTACGCCACCCCTGCCACAATGCGATATTCGACTTCTTCCCGATGGAACAAGCGCCAGAGAACATTTCCAGAATGATATTGCGCTTCACGGACTGCGCACATTCTCAATGGGTGTGCTCTGCATGATTGCTCTTTTGCACATTTTGTATTTTGCGTTGTCTCCTCGTGAGCGCTATGGTCCTGCCGTTGGGATATACAGCGCTTGCACGGCATTCATGGCGTGGATGTCTATTATTGCCAGAAGCGACTCATTGTCCATACCGACCTATTTTGTTATTCGGTATATCGTTATTATTATCTTTCCCTTACTGTTTTTATCTCTTCAAGCCGCGCTTCACGCCGCCGTTTTACAGCATATTCCACGCCGCATCGCGGGTTATGCTCTTGGCTTAGGTGTGGTCTATATTTTGGTAGCAGCACTCTTTCCCACCCTCTCTCCATTGCGCATTATCTACCCTCTTGCGGCATTGGCAACGGTTATAGAAATTGTCTTTGTCCTGCAAAAAGGTTTTCACTCAGGCAACAGAGGTTCACGAACACTGCTTATCGGAAGTATCTTCACGGCAGTTAGTTGGGGAATCAGTGATGTACTCGTGGATCAACTCGGCATTGTAACGGGCGTTTCAGCAGGGATTGTTCTGGTATTTTATTATTTGGCAATGCCCGTGTCGCTTGCTGTCTTCTCGGCAGAACGAATTGCCGCTGCGAACAAAGCATTAGAGCGTCAAAACGAGTTTTTGGAGGAAGAAGTACAACGGCGCACTCTGGATTTGAAAACTGCCAATGAGCAGTCGGAGCAGCTTCTGCTCAATGTCCTTCCGGCTGGCGTGGCAGAACGTCTCCGGCGAGGTGAGACCCGTATCGCTGACCGTTGCTATAACGTAACGGTGCTCTTTGCCGATATTGTCGGCTTTTCGGCTCTTGCAGAATACCTTGAACCCGTAGAACTCGTGGACGTGCTGGATGAGATATTCTCCGGCTTCGATGCCATCGCAGAGCGCTTTGGTCTTGAAAAAATAAAAACAATTGGCGATTCCTATATGCTTGTGGCAGGTGTGCCGGAGGAGCGTACTGACCACTGCGAAGCAACTGCACTGGCGGCGCTGGCGATGCAAGAGCAAATTGTGCTCAAAAATGACGTTCTCAGAAGAATGCAGCGCTCGCTTCAGGTGCGCATCGGATTTCATACGGGGGATGCTGTTGCGGGAGTGATTGGTAAGAAAAAATTTTCTTACGACCTCTGGGGCGACACTGTAAACACTGCAAGCCGCATGGAATCACACGGCGAGGCGGGAAAAATTCATGTAACGGAGGAGTGCTTCAATTTATTGAAACATAAATTCACGTTTGAAGAGCGCGGCGAGATTGAAGTCAAGGGCAAAGGAGTGATGCGGACGTGGTTTTTAGTGGGCAGCACGTTATGATGAGGTGTTCAGCCATTGTTCGATAATACGTTTCATGCCACGTAAAATCTGCACCACCCGTACAATATCTTCTTGAGTAATATCAAATGCCTGACTGATGGTATAGGTATTCTCCTCCAAAACGAGGAAAAACCACTGTCGACCGATAACATAACTACCATACATAGTTTTTTGCGGAGTGTTGCGTTCTCGGGCGGCAATCATGGCAGAAAGTACCTGTGCAAGCACATCTCGTCCGGGTCGGCGGTGGGGTTTGTATTCTTGCAGGAAAAAGAATGGAACTTGGGGTTCAGCCTTGCCCGTTGCCACAATATAATCCACAATTCCGCTGATTACCTCACCTTTGACGGTTGCTTTGATAGTTCGCTCTAAAAAACCTTTGTACCGCCCTTCATCAAACGGGACAAGTGCCAAGAGGAACGCAATAAACTTCATTTTCAGGTCTTCTTCATTCCAGAACTCAATGTTTTCCGAGGCTTTTTGGCGTAATGCCTCCAGCGTGCGGTGTTCAGCATCCGTGAGTACTTGCGTGGAATGAAGCCATGCTTCAAGGGTAGAATTTTGGTAGGTTTGGTGAATGTTGAAGTAGTTTTCAACCTCGTCTATCGTCCAGCGTTCAAAGGATTTCATCGTTTGTGCTCGTAGGGAAAAGTGCGTATTTTGAGCGTTTGCAAATATCTCCAAATTTATGAATTATTTCCTTCTTGCGCCACCATGAAATGCCTTCTCCTCATAGCTTTCCGCCGTTTTAGCGCATGATAGTGCGCACAATTCGCATAATTTTCCGTCGCTCTGCGCAATTTTCGTGAAAATGTTCACCAACTTCTTCGTATCTTTTGGCTGTTGCTGCCTTTGATTGTGGTATAAATAAAAATTCTCCTTCGATACAATTACCTCAACACTTTCATGGAAACTCCTTTCGGACTTTACTCAACGGACAAGACTATGAAATCTACTATTGTCTGTACTCTTACAACAGCGCAAACTCTGGGATTGTATTTTTTTCTATTCTTGTCTTTGTGTGCTACCATTCCCGCGCAAGCTCAGGATATACGCTGGCAGCAGACGAATGGTCCGTATGGGGGATATATTAATTGTTTTGTAAATTACGGCACCACCCTCTTTGCTGGGACAGTAGGTGGCGGAATATTTCGCTCATCGGACAACGGTGCGAATTGGACATCAGTAAATGTAGGGTTAATGAATTCCACCGTCCGTGCCATGACGATGAGCAGCAATGGGACGCTTTTTGCTGGGACGGCAAGTGGCGGTGTCGGGGTACTACGAAGTGGCGACGGAGTATTTCGCTCTTCGGACAATGGCGAGACTTGGACATCGGCAAATGCGGGAATACCTGATCATTCCTCTATCCATGCCCTCACCGCAAGTAGCAATGGGAAGCTCTTTGCCGGGACAGACGGTAGCGGAGTCTTCCGCTCGACAGACAATGGCGCTACTTGGACACGGGTTAATTCTGGGCTAATTAATAATTCTAAAGTCCGTGCCTTCACAGCAAGCGGCAATGGGACGCTCTTTGCCGGGACAGATGGTAATGGAGTCTTCCGCTCGTCGGACAGTGGTACGAATTGGACTCAGGTTAATATGGGACTAGCGAATTCTAATGTCTTAGCCCTCACAGCGAGTGGTAATGGAACACTCTTTGTTGGGACATATGGCGGCGGGGTATTCCGCTCCTCGGACAATGGGGCAAATTGGACACAGGTTAATGCAGGATTACCAAAGAATTCCGTAGTCCGTGCCCTCACGGTGAGTGGTAATGGGACGCTCTTTGCCGGGATAGATGGTAACGGAGTATTCCGCTCGTCGGACAACGGCACAACATGGACACAGATGAATGTAGGACTAACGAATTTTCAAGTTCATGCCCTCACGGTGAGCAGTAATGGGACGATTTTTGTAGGAACATTAGGCAGCGGGATTTTCCGCTCGTCAGACAATGGCGCGACTTGGACATCGGTGAATGCGGGACTAACTGATCCCTATATCCTTTCCCTCACCGCGAGTAGCACTGGGATACTTTTTGCTGGGGCAACTTTCGGTGCATTTCGCTCGTTAGATAGTGGCGAGACTTGGACACAAATAAATTCAGGACTATCGAGTAATTTACCAATCTTTGCCCTTATGGTGAGTGGTAATGGGGTAGTATTTGCTGGGACAATCCTAGGTGGGGTCTACCGCTCAACGGACAGTGGGGTAAATTGGATACCAGTGAATATGGGGTTAACAAACCTTGATGTCTATGCCCTCACGGTGAGAGGTAATGGGTCAATCTTTGCAGGAACAGGCGGTAGTGGAGTTTTCAAAGCAGACATCGGTAATACATCTCCAGTCTCCGTTCACACCTCAACACCACAAACCTCCTCTCTGACCATTTCCTTCGCTCCCCACCCCGCTTTTGAACGAACACGTCTAACGCTGGATATACCAAAAGCAGGTATGGTAGAAGTTCGTATTTTCGATGTGCTTGGTCGTTTGGTGCAGCATACAGCGCTTGGGGAGATTCTGGCAGGTACACACGACATAGAGCAAGACCTCCACGCCCTTCCCAACGGCACATACAGCGTGGTCGTGCAAGCAGGTAGTGAGCGCGTAGCCAAGCTCTTGCAGGTGCTGAGATAATGAGGTTCATTGATTTTCGACGCTCCCAATAAACAATTTCGTGCCTGCTAGCATCATATTTTTTGAACAATTGGAAGAAGTACACAACACCTTCACAATTTTTTGTAAATTCGCCTAAACTCTTAACGCTCCGAAAGAGCGCATACTATCACCGTCAGGGTTATTTGGATGAGAGAATTCGGGAGCCCCGGCATAATCAATGGAGATATGACCATGCAACGTAAGTTCACTGTTGTTGCCCTGCTTGCACTGCTATTCGGCATGGGCGCACATACGGCATTCGCCGGCATTTGGAACGGCACAGCCGTCTTTGATGATTGGATTCATACCGGCACGAGCATACGGGTAAAGACCGTTGTGTTCGTCGAGGTTAATGTCTATGAAATCAACCACTTTATGAAGCAACGCCCTGCTTCCAAGTCGAAACAAGCCGTTATTGACATGGACGTAGATAAAAAGTTCGTCTGGAAAATGATGCGCGATGTCGAAAAAGACAAAATACAACAAGCACTCAAAGATGCCTTCGCAATGAACGGCTACAACGATGCTGGAAAGATTAATGCGGGCATGGCAGCATTTACAGGCGAACTCAAAGATAAATCTCAAGTAACAATCGAATACAACGCGGAGAAAAAGACAACGACCATCACCGTCGGTGGTGGCGGTACGGCTACTGTGCAGGGCGTTGATTTTATGAAAGGCGTATGGAGCATTTGGTTGGGCAAAATTGACCAAGCGAAGCTCGGCGATCAACTTATCAGTAAATTATGATGCGTCAGCGACAAGCACGGTAGATTAACGTGCACCAGAAAACACCGTCGCTGATGCCGAGACGTACAAATGTTGGGGTTGTTTGGATTTCATCATCCGGCAACCCCAACACCATTTACGGAGATTTGATGAGAAAATGCCAAAGTACATCGGTACAAAACTCTGCACCACTGCTATTGAGACAAAGCCTCACCTTATTACTTCCTTCATCCGCAAACGTCGTCATTTTCGGATAATTTTCGGAATAAACGTCTATGAAACGGTATTGCTTTTTATGGTTTGTAGTGGCATTCACGATTATTTGCACTTGCTTTACAGACACGCTTCATGCTCAAAACCGCATCGTTGATTCTCTGAAAGCATTGCTGAACGCCACACCATCAAACACAACCTTGCACGACACCGCACGGGTGAACGCGCACATCAGAATCGTGGAGGAGATGCTGGACGAAATGAATCCGGAATCGCTCTTTCATGCTCGTCAGGCTCTTGCGTTAGCGCGGCGCATCGGGTATGCACGGGGCATTGCGTGGGGCTTGGTGTATGTGCCGGATACCGAAGCAGCAGAAGGCAGATTTGACAAAGCACTTCCCGACCTCAAAGAATCCATGCGGCTTTTTGACAGCCTAGGCGACACACGCGGCATGGGAAAAGTGCATCAAGTGACGGGCTTCACGTTTCTGATGCAGCAGCAATACTCTCTCAGTGAAGAGCGGCTTTTGTATGCGCTGAAAATTTTTGAAGACCTCAAGGACACGTTCAATATCGGGGAAACAAGCATTCTTCTGGGGTCTGTTTCTAATGCTACGGGCAATCGAGAAAAAGCATTGGAGTATTTGCAACGCGCATTGGAGTCCGCAAAAATAGCCCATCCCAGCGCCATTCCCAACATCATGAGCCGCATAGCATCGGTCTATACTGCTCAGAAGCAATACGAAAAGGCGTTTGAGCAAGGACAACAGGCGTTAGCAATGGCACAGCACAATCACTCGTTTTTTGTTATGCAGCTCGCTCTGCTCTTTATCGGGCGAATATACGAGGCGACCAATAATTTTCCACAAGCCGAAGCGCAGTATCACTATGCACTCAGGCTCATTGATTCGAGTGGCGTTATCAATACCTTATCGTTGTCCATATTTCAAGCGCTTACTCAGCTATACACCAAACAAGAACGCTACGACGAAGCATTTCGATTATGCAAACAAGTCATTGCTCTTGCCCGCACCTTCGACGATACGAGAGCGCTTGCAGGGTCGCTTGCCGATATTGGCGGACTCTATCTTTTGCGCGGAAAAACGCATGAAGCGATTGATTCCTACCGTCAAGCACTGCCGTATGCCGAAAAGAACGGACAGTTGCAGCAACTTCGCACAGTTGCCAATAAACTTTCGGAAGCATTCGAGCAAGAAAAGAATTACGCAAAAGCACTGGAATACCACAAACTTGGGAAGACGTATAGTGATTCCATTTTGCGCCAAGACCGCACGCGGCAGGTGGCAAACCTCGAAGCCAATTATCGGCTTGAAAAGCAGAAGTTGGAAACCAATACGTTCCGCGCTGAAGCTGCCGCCGAACGAGCAGTCGCAGAACGCCAGCGATGGGTTTCGCTTGCCGTTGGCGCAGCGCTGGCGCTGGCTGTGGCGCTGGGCATAGTCCTCTTCCGCTCCAATCGTGCAAAAGACCGCGCGACAAAAGAAATTCTACACCAGCAGCATATTTTGGAAGAACAAGCCGTGGAAATTGAACTTGCCAATACAGCGCTCCACGTAGCGCACGAACGCTCGGAAGAACTCTTGCTCAATGTCCTGCCGACTATTATTGCAGAGCGTTTGAAGTCGGGTGAACGCACCATTGCGGACAAGTTCGATTCCGTAACGGTACTTTTTGCTGATGTTGTTGGGTTTACTCAACTTTCAGCTTCGACCACGCCAGAGGGCTTGGTATCACTGCTGGATGCGCTTTTTTCCGGCTTCGATGAACTGGCGGAACAGTTTGGCTTAGAAAAAATAAAAACCATTGGCGATGCGTATATGGTCGTCGGTGGTCTGCCCATAGCCACACAAGACCACTGCGAGCGGGTTGCCCGATTTGCGCTTGCAATGCAACCATTGGTGAACGATATGGCAGAAAAATTTGCAATACAAGGCTTGGCAATGCGAATCGGGTTGCACACGGGAGAAGTGGTAGCGGGCGTGATTGGTAAGAAAAAATTTGCATACGACCTCTGGGGCGACACCGTGAATACCGCAAGCCGCATGGAATCGCACGGTGAAGCGGGAAAAATTCATGTGACGGAGGAGTGCTTCAATTTATTGAAGCATAAATTCACGTTTGAGGAGCGCGGCAAACTTGAAGTCAAGGGCAAAGGTAGTATGCAGACGTACTTTCTTACGGGTATCAAATCTACATAACTGAAGGTACGCTTTGCCAAAAATTCCCCTCTTTGGAACAAAGAGGGGTGTACGAGCAGCAGCGAGGACGGAGTGTTTCTTCGTGCATTGCGGCAGAACTACCCCGTCAATCTTCGCTTCGCTGGACTGCCACCCCTTCACACGGTGAAGGGGAATTTCAGAAAG
>CALCNX010000044.1 GCA_937899715.1 uncultured bacterium
CTTTCTGAAATTCCCCTTCACCGTGTGAAGGGGTGGCAGTCCAGCGAAGCGAAGACTGACGGGGTAGTTCGGCAGTAATGCGCGAAGCAACACCCCGTCCTCGCTTTCGCTCGTACACCCCTCTTTGTCCCAAAGAGGGGAATTTTTAACAAAAGCGTAACCTCAATACCTTATTAAAAAACTTCTGCGCAAAATTTTTATCAACCGTTTGACAGAAAACACTTTACCTCTACCCATGAAACTTTGGAGTAAATCAAGCACCCGCACCGACGAAGCCGTAGAGCGCTTCACCGTCGGGCATGACCGCGAACTTGACCATGCGCTTGCCCTTTATGACGTAGCCGGTTCGCTTGCGCACGGTGCAATGCTGCACAGCATCAATCTTCTGACAAGCGAGGAATGGCAGGGCTTACAGCGCGAACTCAGGAATATCGGGCGTGAGGTACGCGACGGAGCATTTCAGATTGAAGACGGTATCGAAGATGTTCACTCTGAGGTGGAGTTACTCCTGACGCGGCGTTTGGGCGACACAGGCAAAAAAATTCATAGCGGGCGTTCACGCAATGACCAAGTAGCGCTTGATTGCAAACTCTTTTTCCGTGAGGAACTGCGCCGTATTGTCGAGGGCACAGACGCGCTCTTTCAGCGCCTCATTAACCTTGCCGAAACGCACAAAAACGCACTTCTGCCCGGATATACACATTTGCAAATTGCGATGCCCTCGTCGTTTGGGTTATGGTTTAGCTCGTTTGCAGAAAGCCTAGCGGACGACGTAACAATGCTGCTTGCAGCATACCGAATCACGAATAAAAATCCGCTTGGTTCGGCGGCGGGTTATGGTTCGTCGTTTCCGCTCAATCGGCGGATGACCACGGAATTACTCGGCTTCGATGACCTCAACTATAACGTCATCTACGCACAAATGGGACGGGGCAAAACCGAGCGCATTATCGCACAGGCGCTCTCGTCGCTTGCTGCCACGCTTGGCAAAATGGCAATGGACATTACGCTCTTTATGAGCCAGAACTTCGGTTTTGTGAGTTTCCCCGACGACCTCACGACCGGTTCCAGCATTATGCCGCACAAAAAAAATCCTGACGTATTCGAGCTTATCCGCGCACGGTGCAATCGTCTGCTTGCATTGCCGAATGAAATCACGCTTCTGACGGCGAATCTTCCTTCCGGCTATCACCGTGACGCACAACTCCTCAAAGAAGCGATATTTCCTGCCTTTGAAAGCATGAAAGAGTGTTTGGAAATTGCGGAATTTGCATTGAAACAAATTTCCGTTCGCACGAACATTCTGGACGATGAGCGTGGGAAGGCGCTCTATGCTTATCTTTTCAGTGTGGAAGTGGTGAACGAGTATGCGCTTCAGGGAATGCCGTTCCGTGATGCCTACAAGCGCGTGGGCGAGGATATTGCTGCGGGGAATTTTGTGCCATCGCGTGAAATCAAGCACACCCACGAAGGCAGTATTGGCAACCTTTGTCTTGAAGAAATCACAGCGACGATGCAGCGCACACTTGCGGAGTTTCCTTTTGAACGTGTAGAGCGAGCAATGAAGCAGCTTTTGGGGGACGAATGACAGAACACAGCGAAGACACGCAACCGCATTGTATCGTCGTGGGCGGCGGTTTTGCCGGAACGACCGCAGCGGTGCGCCTTGCTGAGGCTGGAGTGCGGATAACGCTCATCGAAGCACGGGAGCGGCTTGGCGGGCGTGTGCAATCGCTTACCGATGCTACAACGGGCGAAACAATTGACAATGGGCAGCATCTTTTGATGGGCTGTTACGAATCTGCGCTGCGCCTACTGACTACTTTGGGTACGACGCATATTCTTCGTCGCCAGAAAGCGCTTCGTGTTTGGTTTGCTGAACGAGCGGGCGATGCTTTTGCACTAGACGCTTCACGGTTGCCGGGTAAACTTGGCGTGGCGCGGGGAATGATGACACTGAAGGGCTTATCTCGCCACGAGCGGTTCATGCTTCTGCGGTTCGCAGCACGGCTTCAGCTCAATCTTCTTCGCACCGATGGAAAAACTGCAGCAGTGCTCCTTGCTGAAGAACGGCAGTCGGAACGGTTAATTACGAGGCTTTGGGAGCCGATTGTTCTTGCTACGCTGAATGCACCTGTTGCCGCAACCTCTGCAACGCTCTTTGTAACGGTCATGCGCCTGGCATTTTTGGGTGGACGCGAAGCCTCACAAATGCTGATTGCAGAAATGGGCTTGGATGAGGTGCTTGCTCCAACTTCGGTATTGCTACAAAAGCACGGAGGTAGTGTTGTTAACGATGTAGTGCGTGAAATTCTTGTTGAAAATGGCACAGCGTGCGGCGTGCGGTTGAAAAATGGTGTGGAGTATCGTGCAGATGTTGTGGTAAGCGCTGTTCCCGCAAGTACGTTGCTCAAACTCCTACCTGAGCCGCAGCGCATGATCCCTTTCTTTGAACGATGCGCTGAAGCCTTAACCCTGTACTCGCCGATTGTTTCGGTGTACTTGTGGTTTGACCGCAATTTTGTAGAGCAAGATTTTATCGCTCTTCTGGGTACGACAATCCAGTGGGTTTTTAATCGCAGAAAACTTTGCCATGCGCCGGACGACGTAGCGGTGCGTTTCCCGTGCCATCTGTCGCTAACCGTGAGTGCGGCGGGCGATCTGGCAAGTGCATCGGCGCAATCAATCGTGGAGCGATGTCTGCAAGAACTTCACGAAGTTTTTCCTGAGTCCCGCGCTGCCACACTTTTGCATTCTCGCGTTATTCGTGAGCGAAATGCAACGCCTCTTTTTACGCCCGCAAATGAGCATCTACGACCGAATCCTGACACACCGCTTCACAACTTGTTTCTAGCTGGCGATTGGACAAATACGGGCTTGCCGGCAACAATTGAAGGCGCGGCGCGGAGTGGGGAACGAGCGGCGGAACGAGTCGTGGCAGCACTTTCGCGGCGATAGTTTGTTTGAGGTGCTACGCTATGCTACTTTAACAGAACAGAACACTGCTGCCAAATTGCAGACTTTTCGTATATTAAAGCCCGTTTGAACAGTTTCAATATCTCTTGAATTCAAGTCTTGTACCAATTTCATTCGCAACTGATTATGATGAATCTATCCGAGCGCGTTCTTTCTGCCAACGAATCCCAAACGCTTGCTATTAACGCCAAAGCAAAAACCATGAAAGCCCAAGGCATTGATGTTGTCAGTCTTTCCACGGGTGAACCTGATTTCCCAACACCGCAAGTAGTGAAAGATGCTGCTATTAAAGCCATTAACGATAACTTTACCTATTACACCGAAGGCAACGGGATTCCCGATTTGCGCAAAGCCATTGCCGAAAAATTTATGAAAGAAAATGGTTTGCCCGATGTGAAGCCCGAAAATGTTCTTGTTTCCACCGGCGGTAAGCACTCCATTTTCAATGTGCTTCTGGCAATGTGCAATCCGGGCGACGAAGTGCTGATGAACGCGCCCTATTGGGTGAGCTATCCGGCAATGATTCAAATTTGCGGCGCGAAGCCAGTCATTGTGGAGACGACGCTCGAAAACCGCTTCAAAATGACTCCCGCACAACTTGAAGCGGCTCTTACACCGAAAACAAAATGTGTCATTCTTAATTCGCCATCGAATCCCACAGGAACAATGTACACTCCTGATGAAATCAAGGCGCTGGCGAAGGTGCTGGAAAAGCATGAATGTTTTATCTTGAGCGACGAACTCTACGAAAAAATTTCTTTTGGTAGCGTTCAGCATTTTAGCATCGGCTCCATTCCTGCTGTTGCTGACCGCGTCATTACGGTTAATGGCGTGTCGAAAGCATATTCCATGACGGGCTGGCGCATTGGCTATATGACCGGTCCGGCGGCATTGATGAAGGAAGCTGCGAAGGTGCAAGGGCAGTCCACATCCAATCCAAATTCTATCGCACAAAAAGCTGCTCTAGCGGCACTGCTTCACACGGCAGACGATGTAGAGCGGATGCGCAAAGAATTTGCCCGCCGCCGTGAGATGGTTGCGGCGCTTTTCTCTGCCATTCCGGGCGTGGAATTTCTCATGCCGGACGGCGCATTTTATATGTTTGTGGATATGAATAAAGCGCTTCAAACCATGCGTGTCAAGACTTCCTTTGAGTTTTGCCAAGAAGCCCTCGACAAGCATCACTTGGCGGTTGTGCCGGGTGAAGCATTTGGCGCTCCGGGTTGTGTTCGCTTTTCCTTTGCCGCATCCGACGAAACCTTACAAAAGGGCATTGCTCGCTTTGCAGAAGCAATCAAAGCATTATCCTAACTTACTCTTGATATTCGTTTTTGAATAAAAATGACACAAGCACACGAACTCACCACCATTGCCGACTTGGACAAAGCACTCGCAGAATCGCAAACCGGAACGGTGCTTCTTTTCAAGCATAGCGCCACCTGCGATATTAGTGCCGCGGCATGGGAGGAATTTCTGGATTTCCTTCGGGACAACAAAGAAAACCCATCTGCTCCGCCCTTGCACTCGTACTTCCTTGTGGTGCAGACCGCACGACCCGTTTCCGATGCAATAGAATCACGCTTTGGTATTCGCCATGAAAGCCCACAAGCAATCTTGCTACACAACGGGCAACCCGTCTGGCACGACTCGCACCGCCGACTGACAACGCAAAAACTACACGCCGTTGTTGCGGAGTATGCGGCTCAATAAAAGCATTTTCAGTACAAATGCCTGAATCACTCAAGTTTCCAAGCCCGATGAAATCGCATTCTGCGCCTCGTTGGGCTTGATTGTTTTCTTGGGGTTTCTTCATTCCGATAAATTCAGTATTTTTGTTGTTCTGCGTCGCTTATAGATTTATAGCGGCGTTTATTACTTCACCAATTTACACATCCTGTCATGGACACAGCACACGCTCTTGGTTTTGAACGGCTGGACGCATCCCGAAATGCGCTGGCGCACACAGAATTTGTCGAACAGCACACCGAACCGACACCCGCTCCTGAGCGTCGCCCCGAATGGCTTAAAGTCAAGGCTCCTGGCGGTGAGACATATGCGAACGTCAAAACCATGATGCGCTCCAAGACGCTTCACACTGTCTGCGAAGAGGCTCGCTGCCCGAACATCTCCGAATGTTGGAATGCAGGGACGGCGACGTTTATGATTCTGGGTGATACGTGCACACGCTCTTGTGGTTTTTGTGCCGTGAAGACCGGTCGTCCACCTGTGCTGGATGTGGATGAGCCACAGCGTGTCGCTGATGCTGTGCTGTCCATGAATCTCAAGCACGCCGTTATTACCTCCGTCAACCGTGACGAGCTTGCCGATGGCGGTTCACGCATTTTTGCCGATACCATTCTGGCAGTCCGCGAAGCTAATCCCAGCATCACGATTGAAGTTCTGATTCCTGATTTTAAGGGCAAAATCGCGGCTCTGCAAAATATTATTGATGCTCGCCCCGATGTGCTAAACCATAACACCGAGACCGTACCGCGCCTGTATCGTCGTGTTCGTCCGCAGGCTAAGTATGACTGGACACTCAGCGTTTTGAAGGAGTCCAAAGCGCAGGGCTTGCGCACAAAGACCGGCATTATGCTGGGTCTGGGCGAGAAGCGTGAAGAACTTCTCACCGTCATGCAGGATTTGTGCGATGTTGGTGTGGATGTCTTCACGCTGGGGCAATATCTTCAGCCCACCAAAGCACACTTGCCCGTTGAGCGGTTTGTGCATCCCGACGAGTTTGCGGAATTGCGTGAGATTGGTCTTCAGATGGGCTTTGATTGGGTGGAATCAGGTCCGCTGGTGCGTAGTTCGTACCATGCAGAACGCCATGTGTAGCAATCCATTTCACGCGAAACCATGAAAATACGAGTTCTGGGAAGCGGCACTTCGACAGGCGTTCCACTTGTGGGATGCTCTTGCGCGACGTGCCTCTCCACAGACCCGCGCGACAAACGCCTCCGTCCCTCAATTCTGGTAGAATCAGATACCACGACCGTTGTCATTGATACATCTGCCGATTTTCGGTATCAAATGCTCCGCGAAAATGTAAAAAAAATTGACGCGGTTGTCTTTACGCATCATCACTTTGACCATATCGGCGGATTCGATGATGTAAGGGCGTTCAATTTTATGCTCCGTAAGGCGCTTCCTATCTATCTGATGCAGGAAACAATGGACAATCTGGAGCGCACGTTCATATACGCCTTTATGGATACCGGACAAAAAGGCGGTGGTGTGCCTGTCGTCGTACAGCACATTATTGACAAGGAAGCCTTTAGGGTCGGCGATATAGATTTCATACCGATTCCGATGATGCACGGCAAAATGCGCGTCAATGGCTATCGTATCGGAAACTTTGCTTATTGCACCGACACTAATTTTATTAGTGAGGAATCCTTTGCACTTCTGCACAATCTGGACATTCTCATTCTCGACGCTCTTCGTTACGAGTCTCACACCACACATTTCAGCGTGGACGAAGCACTAGCAGCAGCAAAACGCATCGGAGCAAAGCAAACGTACTTTACGCACATAGCGCATAATATCAAGCACGACGACTTAGAATCACGCCTACCACAGGGAATCGCAATATGTTACGACGGATTGCATTTTGAAATGTAGCTTTTCATCTTTACAGCATGAACAACATTTTTGATATTATCGTCATCGGCGGCGGGCACGCAGGCATCGAAGCCAGCGTCGCAGCGGCGACTATGGGCAGAACAGGCACAAAGCCTGTGAGCGTGGCGCTTGTTTCGATGGATACTCATTCTATCGGGCGTTTATCCTGCAATCCTGCTGTGGGTGGCACGGCAAAAGGGCATTTGGTCAAAGAACTAGATGCGCTGGGCGGCGTGATGGGTGTTATCGCCGACAAAAGCGGTTTGCAATTCAAAATGCTCAATCGCTCTAAAGGTCCTGCCGTTTGGTCGCCCCGCTCGCAGAATGATAAAGACTTATACCCGCAATACGCACAAGAACTTGTGTTGTCAACGCCCAACCTTTCGTTTGTGCAAGGTTCGGTCGTGGAAATTCTTGTGCAGAAAGATTCCGTGCGGGGTGTGAAACTTGCCGATGGTTCGGAATTGGTCGCGCAAGCTGTGGTGCTGTGTGGAGGCACGTTCCTGAACGGTGTAATGCACACCGGCTTGTGCCAGACCGTCGGCGGGCGCTTTGGTGAGCAGGCTGCAACGGGCATTTCGGATATGCTTGCCAGCTATGGCTTAGAAAAAGGGCGGCTCAAAACCGGCACACCACCTCGCGTAGCGATCGAGTCTCTTGACCTGACGAAGACCGAACCTGCCGGAGGTGACGAGCCACCGCTTCCTTTCTCGCACCGCACCCAGTCTGTGCAGAACCGCATTGTGTGTTATAGCACCTACACCAGCGCCGATACGCATGAGATTTTGCGCGAAGGCTTTGAGCAATCTCCCATGTTCACTGGCAGAATTCAGGGTAGTGGTCCACGCTACTGTCCTTCCATTGAGGATAAAATCCATCGTTTTGCTGACCGCGATTCGCACCACATCGTGCTTGAGCCAGAAGGCTTGGCAACAAATTCCGTCTATGTCAACGGCTATTCGACAAGTTTGCCGGATGATGTGCAGTTGCGTGGCTTGCGAACAATTCCGGGCTTGGAGAAGGTGGAGCTGCTCCGTGCGGGGTATGCCGTGGAATATGATTTCTTTTTTCCGTTCCAATTACGCTTTTCACTTGAAACAAAGGCAATTTCTGGTCTATTTTTTGCAGGTCAAATTAACGGCACGTCGGGTTATGAAGAAGCCGCAACACAAGGTTTTATTGCCGGTGTCAATGCGGTGCGAAAAGTACGGGGCGAAGACGAGTTTACGCTCAAACGCTCCGAAGCATACATCGGTGTACTTATTGACGACCTCGTGAACAAAAGCACCGAAGAGCCATATCGTATTTTCACCTCCGCAGCCGAGTACCGCTTGCTTTTGCGGCAAGACAATGCCGATAGACGTTTGATGAAATACGGACACGCACTTGGTTTGATTGACTCCGCCGCTTACGAAAGAATGGTGGAGCGCGAAGAACTCACACGGCAAACGCTGGACTTTGCACGTACAACACGTTTTCGCCCCGCAGAAATCAATGAATATTTAGCAGAAATGAACGAACCCGTTATTAGCGAGGTTTCAAGCGTTGAACAGCTTACCAAGCGCTCGCAACTGACGCTCAAGCCCCTTCTGGAACGCGCAAACTGGCACGCAAGCATCGGGCAACAAGACATGACTGAAGCACAAGCACTGGCACTAGATACGGTGGTGGAGCAAGCGGAAATCGAAATTAAGTACAGTGGCTATATTGAGCGACAAATGAAGGAAATAAGCGTCTTTGCGGCGAATGAAGAAAAGAAAATCCCCGAAGCGCTCGACTACGCTGTGATAAAATCACTTTCTACCGAAGCACGTCAGAAACTCACCCGTATTCGCCCGCAATCGCTGGGGCAAGCCTCACGGATACAAGGCGTGTCGGCATCGGATATTTCCGTGTTGACCTTATATTTGCGCTAAGATTTTTAACCGAGCAATAACTTTTATCTCAAAATACCCTTACCTCCCATGAATCAGCGTTTTTTCTTCCGTATAGCTTTTGCCTTTTTTGTCGTTCTCGCGAGTTCGTCTGTGGCTTTTGCACAACAAAATGTCGGTGAACGTATCTTCTATATGGATGCTTCAGAAGATTCGTTCCGCAGTTTCGAGCGTAACGCGCAGTACGTGGACATTATCGGACCACAGTGCCTCAAGGTGGATGAGGACGGCGTTGTCTGGGGGGGCATAGATAAGCGCATTGCAACTATCGCTAAAAAGCATAACGTAAAAATTATGCCGCTTATTGTCAATCCGGGATTCAATCTTGAAATGCTGCACAAAGTGCTGACAAGCCGCGAGGCGCAGGAACGCTGCGTGTCAACGCTTGTAGAGCTTTGCCGCAAAGAAGGTTGGTACGGAATCCAGTACGACTTTGAAAATATTCACGTTTCCGACAGAGACCTCTTCACAGCCTTTTTCAAGCGAGCAGCAGACTCATTGAAAAAATATGGTTTTTCAATTAGCATTGCCGTCGTGCCGAGAGCAAGTGATTATGCGGGTGTGGGGGATTATCAAAAATGGATGTATGAATACTGGCGCGGAGGTTACGACTACAAAGCACTGGGCGCAATCGCTGATTTTGTCTCGTTTATGAGTTACGACCAGCACACACGCCGCACCTCACCTGGTCCGGTGGCTGGCTACGCATGGATGGAGCGCTGCTTGACGTATATTCTTCAGCAAGTTCCGAAGGAAAAAGTATCGCTTGGTCTGGCGCTCTATTCAGATTACTGGTTTCCATCCTTCACCAATCCTCAGACCGTTACAGCATGGGGGCGGTCGCTGAATTATCCCGATGCCGTCAGCATTACCGAAAGTAACGGCGGGCGCATGGAATGGCACGAACGCGACAAAATGTATTACACCGTCTTCGAGCGCGATGACATTTACGAACACATCTATTTCGAGGATGCACGGTCGTTTCAAGCGCGGTTGGAATTGGTGAAAAAGTATAATTTGCGCGGAATTTCATGCTGGCGCTTGGGGCAGGAAGATCCTGCTGTATTCAAGGGGCTACAGGCGAGAAAGTAGCGTCTGATAAGTCTTTTGCTCGAAGTTTTTTACTCATTCTGGGGCAGAATCTTTTCCCCTTTATCGTTATAGCGGTAAAAACCTTCGCCTGTTTTTTTACCCCACAGCCCCGCGTCCACATATTCTTTTTGCAGTAATGCAGGTGCGAAGCGGGGTTCGCGGAAATACTGCTCCCAGACGGACATCGTAACGGCAAAATTTACATCCACGCCGATAAGGTCAACAAGTTCAAAGGGTCCCATTTTGAAGCCCGCAGAGCGCATGAGTGCGTCCACTTGGGGAATAGTCGCGCCGCCTTCCATGACGATACGCATTGCCTCCAAGTAGTAATTCCGCGCAACGCGATTGACAATAAATCCCGGCACGTCTTTCGCTTCTACCGCCGTTTTGCCGAGTTTTTCGGCAAAGGTGTTCATGGCGGCGATAGTTTCAGGAGCAGTTTTCATGCCGCAAATTATTTCCACCAGCTTCATAATGTGCGCCGGGTTGAAAAAATGTAGCCCCACAAAACGCTCCGGATGACGCAATTTCGACGCAAGTGCGGTGATGGCAATAGATGAAGTATTGGAAGCAAGAATGGCACTTGGCGGCAAAATATTCTCCAATGCCGCATAGAGACTGTGCTTTGCAGCCGCATCTTCGATAATTGCCTCAATGACAATATCGCATACGCTTAACGCATCCAGTGCTGCCGTTACCGTGAAGCGCTCACGTGCCGCATCAGCATCTGCGGCAGTTGTGATGCCTTTTTGAACAGCTTTGTTCATCATTTCTTGGATAAACCCGGAAGCCCGATGCCGTGCTGCTTCAAAGCTATCATACACAATAACCGTACAGCCCGCTTGCAAACACGCCTGCGCAATACCCGCGCCCATCGTACCTGCCCCGCAAATGCCAATCGTCATAATTTTGCCTTGAAAATATAAAGTATTTGAAGTTTTTTACAAAAATGCCGCCGTGAACGCTTCCGGCAGCAGTTCTTTCATCGTGAAGCGCTTTTCTGCGCCGCGCGGGTTCACCAGCACCACGATTGCATCCGGCGCAAAGTCATACAGAAGCTGCCTGCAAGCCCCGCAAGGAGGCGTAAGTTCGTCCGTATCGGCAGCAACGGCTATGGCGAGAAAGCGCTTTTTTCCATGCGCCACTGCCGAGACAAGCGCTGTGCGCTCGGCACAAATCGTCAGTCCGTAGCTGCTGCACTCTACATTGCACCCGATGTGGAGCGTTTCGTCGTCGGCAATAAGAGCCGCGCCCACGAGAAAATGTGAAAACGGCGCATGGGCATGAAGGCGCGTTTCCAGCGCACGAAGTTTTGCTTGCTTGAGTAATTGCGCGTAGTGTGCAAGCGGCTTCGGTAGGCGCTCCGATACTGTGTCTATACTTTTTGATAAACCGTCATCGCTGCTTTCGCTGTTGTCTTTGTGGTGCAGCGAAAAGGCGCTTTCGGCATAAAAGCCCGCAGCAAGCGTATCTTGAGCACTCAAGAATGCCTCGGCTGTCTGAAGAAATTGTTGTGGCGTGTTCATAATGAAAAACTTAGGCTTGAGAGAAATTTAGACTTTAGGACTTACGAAAAAAAATGGAGTGCGGAATTTATTCCGCATCAGACCTGCGTTTTAGCAAGGTGAGCGGAATAAATTCCGCACTCCGACAACTTAAAATCAATCTTTTTTGTAAGCACTATGCTTGATATAAAATTCGCCGCACATCCAGCGCAAGCGTTGTCAGAATCAGCGTTACATTGATATTCCTGCGAAGTCGCTCTATTGCTTGTTCGATGGCGCGGGCGGCGGCATCCAAATTACCACTCACGCCAAAACGCCCCACAAAGCGCTTCAAATCTTCGATTTGGTCTATATTGATAATAGTGTCTTCACGCTCGGACACCGACAATGCGTAGGCATCGCGTATCCACGTCAGCAGCAAAATGAGCATCCGCTCCAGTTTTGTGCGGTCTCGGTCACCGGAACCTTTACCGACAAGCCCGTCTAGCTCAAAGGCAAATTTCAGCACAAAGCGCGGTGTGAGCATCAGACGCAGCAAATTCACGATTTCCACACGTAATTGCCGCAGGTCTTCACCTAAAAGTTCGGTTGCTTTGGAGTAACTTCCATCTGCCAAGCGAGCAACGAGGCGGGCTTCTTCGAGCGGAATCCCGTGATGTGCCACCAGTGCTTGAGCAATATCTTCGTCGAAAAGCGCATCACAGCGTATTTGCTGGCAGCGCGAAAGAATCGTGGAAAGAAGCTGTTCACGGCGCGAGGTGGTGAGAATGATTGTTACTTGCGATGTCGGCTCTTCCAGTGTTTTGAGAAAAGCGTTTGCAGCTTCCTGATTCATCGAATCGGCTTCCGAGACAATCACAAAGCGCCGTCCGGGCTGTGAGGAACTCATCGAAATTTGCTTTTTGACCTCGCGTATGGACGCAATACGGATTTGAGCAGCATTCGGAATCGTCATATTGTGGTACGGGTTCGTCGCTTTTATGCGCAGTTGCTCCTGTATAAGTTGAATTTGGTCGTCGGAAAGTTTCAAAATTGGCGAAACACCCATTGCACCGTCTTTTTCGCTTCCTGACGACGATTTTGCGGCAGGCAACGAGAAAATAAATTGGATATTCGGATGCTGCAAGTGCGATGCCTGAAGACAACTTTTGCACGTGCCGCAGGCTTCCAGTATGCCGTTTTCGTTTGGGCGAGGCTGTTCGCAATTCATCACTTTGGCAAACTCCAGCGCCAGAGCGTCTTTGCCAATACCTTCCGCGCCCCAGAAGCAATACGCATGGGCTATGCGCTTCTCGGCGATTGCTCTGCCAAGAATATTTTTCACACGCTGCTGCCCGATGATTGCTTGCCAAGCCATAGTCTGTGAGTGAGTTTGTCCGACAATTTGTACAGCAAGTGTACCACAAGTGAACGCCCAAAATACGCCTTCTTTGCGTAAAAATTCAGTAAAAAGTTCGCCGCTTGGCGTATATTTGTGGGCAAATACGAATACAGCAAACTATTTACCAATTTATTTTGTTATGCCGTTATGATTCATTCTCTTGATGAACTCGACCTCGCAGGAAAGCGCGTACTGGTGCGCGTAGATTTTAACGTGCCGCAAGACGACACAGGCGCTATCACCGACGACATCCGCATCCGTGAGTCTCTCCCGACGATTCAGAAGATTGTTAGCGCAGGCGGTAAAGCGATTTTGATGTCGCATTTGGGTCGTCCGAAGGGCAAAGTGAATCCGAAGTATTCCCTGAAGCCTGTCGCGGTGCGCCTTGCGGAATTACTTGGCAAACCCGTTACAATGTCGCCTGATTGCATCGGCGACGAAGTCGGCACGCTTGTAGCGAAGATGAACAACGGCGATGTAACGCTCCTTGAGAATGTTCGGTTTTATGCGCAGGAAGAAGAAAATGACGAGGATTTTTCCCGCAAACTCGCTGCGCTTGGCGACGTGTATGTGAATGACGCTTTCGGCTCGGCGCACCGTGCTCACGCAAGCACGCACGGCGTTACGAAGTTCATCCAGAAGCGGGCTGCGGGCTATCTGATGCAAAAAGAACTCAAGTATTTGGGCGAAGCAGTGGCAAATCCCGTGCGCCCGTTCACGGCTATTTTGGGTGGCTCTAAGATTTCCGGCAAAATAGATGTTATCACGAACCTCCTCGACAAGTGCGATACTATTGTGGTTGGGGGCGGCATGATTTTCACGTTCTTCAAAGCAATGGGCAAAGAAATTGGTGATTCGCTGGTGGAAGAGGATAAAATTGAGCTTGCGAAAGAAATTATCGCCAAAGCAAAAGCAAAAAATATCAACTTTATGCTCCCGACGGATGCCGTTGTTGCCGATGCCTTCAGCAATGATGCTGCTCGTAAGACGGTTAGTATTGACGGAATTGAAAAAGGCTGGCGCGGTTTGGATATTGGCGAGGAATCTATCGCAGCCTTTTCCAAAGCAATTACAACCTCGAAAACGGTCGTCTGGAACGGTCCTATGGGTGTCTTTGAAATGAGTAATTTCGCCGCCGGAACGAAAGCCGTTGCCGAAGCGCTTGCCGAAGCCACGAAGCACGGCGCGGTTACGATTGTCGGCGGTGGTGATTCTGCTGCTGCGATTGAACAATTCGGCTTAGTGAAGGCAGTCAGCCACGTTTCGACTGGCGGCGGTGCATCGCTGGAGTTTTTGGAAGGGAAAGAACTGCCGGGCGTGGCGGCACTGGATGTGTAAAATACTGAAGAGCATTAAATTATTGTTCCTTAACTGTATTTTTTCTATAATGCTTTCTAGCACAACGACGCTACTTGGCGCTGTATGTATCTGGTGTTGTATCGTTGCTCCGAATAGCCTATATGCTCAATCATCTTTATTGCGCAAAAAAATTGAGTACTCAAGTTCGATAGGCAAAAACTTTATTCTTGAGTTCTGTGATTCAAATATTACAGGGCGATTTATCGGTTCGCCTCTGTATAGAAATACGGAATTGCTTGAAATATTTCCTCGACCTCAGTTAGACGGCAGAATAATTGGAACGCTAAATAATGGCTTATGGGAGGGGTATTGGCACGATGATATGTACAAAGGAAAATTTGCCGTTCAGTTTAGTGATAATTACTCTTCCTACAAAGGTGCTTTCTATCGCACTTATCGGGGATTCGATCCTATTGCATGGGAGACTATCTCTGGTAACCAACGCGATGAAGTCTGGACATTGGAAGGCAAGCGTTCGCCTGTTATTGCAGGAGTAGCATCACTATTTGCTTCAGGTGCCGGGCATTGGTATAATCGTGAATATGAGAAAGCTAATCTCTATAGCATCATTGATATTAGCCTTCTAACCATTGGTGGAGCAGCTGCGTTATATATACTGGGCGATTTTTTTTATACAACTTATTCACTTATTAATAACTCGCCTCTACCTACGTCTAGCTACACTCCAACGGCGATAAATGTAGCAAGATTTGCGCTTGCTGGCGCAGTCGGGATACGGATTGCCGCAATTATTGATGCAATTATTTCTACTCAAAAAATCAATACAGCGCTAGATGCACAGTCTCTCCCATTGTGTGAGACGAAATTGCCTGTTACAGAGGAGATTGCAGAACTCGATACAAACTATCGTGCTGCGTTTCTCACACCATCCCAATCAATCAACTCGCCTCCGCTATGGCGAGTTTCGCGGAGTACGGTGTTTATCGAACTTGGAGGTGCAGGTGTTTTGGGTTCGGTAAATTACGAGCATTTGGTAACGGACTGGCTTGGTTTACGAGCGGGGTTTGTATCAGATTTACGTACCGTGACTATTGTTCCCATGACTGCAAATTTTCTTATTGGAAGTAGTATTGAGCACAAACTTGAGCTAGGAATTGGGGTGAGCACTGTAATTACTCCCGACGCAATGCCTGTGCCACTTTGGACTGGTGGAATAGGATATCGCTATCATCCTGCGCTCAGTGGCTTCTTGTTTAGAGCAGCCTTTACGCCTTTGTATGGTTCTGCTATACAAGGTGGGATTCTTCCTTGGGGTGGTATTAGTGTTGGCTACGCATTTTAACGGTAGTGACGGTGATAATTCTCAAGCAATGATTCCACTCCCTCTGCGTCTTAACACATAACGCAGAGAAACTTTTCCTTTCGATAACTTTCCTTTTTGCTTCATGGCAAATTTTTCTTTTCGGTCAACATACAGCAGTGGCGGTTTCTCAATCTTTCCGCCAGTCATCAAGGCGCTGCTTATTACCAATGCTACAATCTTTGTACTTCAGTACGTTTTTCTCGGCTTTCTCACCATTGGTGGGGTGTCAGTGCAGCGTTTTGTGATGGAGTATTTCGCTCTGCAACCGCTCGAAACAGATATGTTCTACCCGTGGCAGCTTATCTCGTATCAGTTTATGCATGGCGGCTTGTGGCATTTGTGCGTTAATATGCTTGCTCTCTGGATGTTTGGAGCTGACCTAGAAAACATCTGGGGGTCACGCCGATTTCTTGTGTTTTACTTGCTTGCTGGTATTGGGGCAGGGCTAACGCAGATTGCTGTCAGTTCTTTTTTTCCTAGTTACGGCGGTCCTACGGTGGGCGCGTCAGGCTCAATTCAAGGTGTGATGATTGCCTTTGCTTTTATGTTTCCCGACAGACCGATACTCATGTTCCCTATATTCTTCCCTGTTCCGGCAAAAATATTGGTGCTTTTCTGGATTGGAATGGATGTTGTGTCTGGTCTTTTAGGCAGTGGGCATGATAGCGTGGCGCACTTCGCACACTTGGGCGGCGCATTGACAGGCTATATGCTCTTGCGATATGGTGACCAAGTTGGTATTTTCGGGTTTTTTGACAAAATCCGCGATGTACTCAGTGGCAACAGGGGCGGCGGACGAAAAGTCTTCGGCACAAAGCGCAAAATCTACGACATCCGCGAAGCTGACAGCTACCGCACCACAGAAAAGCCGGAAATAGGCGTATCGTCGTGGTTCCGTGCAAAAACAAGTTCCGACGGCAATCGTACTATTACCCAAGAAGACATAGACGCAATTTTGGATAAGATTGCCAAAACAGGATACGCAAGCCTTTCCGAAGAAGAAAAACGGATTTTGATGGAAGCGAGTAAGAAGCTGTGACAAAACGAATGATAAAATTTTTGCCTCTTTGTGTTCTGTTTGTTGTGTTCATACAGCACAGAACCACTGCTCAAGCGCTACTCCCACAAATTACCAGTTCGCCGCTCAATTACACCAGCACAAACGGTACGATTTACGGGACGCTTGAAACACCGCAAATTGCAGGACAGACCCGAATGCCGGTGGTGCTTCTTATTGCCGGCTCCGGTCCGACTGACCGCGACGGCAATAACACTATGGCTGGCACAAACAATAGTTTGAAAATGCTCTCGGAAGCACTGGTCAAGCGTGGTATAGCCGTTCTGCGTTACGACAAGCGCGGCATAGCGGCAAGCGCAAAAGCAATGGTCAGCGAATCTGACTTGCGCTTCGAGACCTACATTGACGATGCGCTTGGGTTTATCCGTCTTTTGCAAACAGAAGGCAAATACACATCCATTACGGTCGTTGGACATAGCGAAGGTTCGCTTATCGGCATGATTGCGGCGCAGAAAGCAGGTGTGCAAGGCTTTGTTTCGCTCGCAGGCGCGGGCTTTCCAGCCGGACAAATCCTCAGAAAACAGCTTGGCAAGCAGCTTCCGCCCACTGTGATGCAAGAATGTGAAAAACTTCTTAGCGAACTTGAAGCAGGAAAGACCACAAGCACTACGCCACCGATGATGCTGGCAAGCCTCTTCCGACCAAGCGTACAGCCGTATATGATTTCATGGCTTCGCTACGACCCACGCGAAGAAATTAAGCGACTCAACTGCCCCGCGCTCATTCTGCAAGGCATGACCGATATTCAGATTAGCGTGGAGGACGCACAAAGCCTTGCGGCAGCAAATCCGAAAGCATCAATGATTCTCGTCAATGGTATGAATCACGTACTGAAGGCTGTTTCGTCCGATATGAAAGAACAGGTTGCATCGTATAGCAACCCGATGCTGCCCGTTGTTCCGGCACTTGTGGACGGCATTGCGAAATTTGTGCTTGAATTGCCGAAACGATAACACCACGATAACTGCTATAAAACCTATATTCTTCTTTTCACTGAATCACCAACTTTTATGTCCACAACGTTTGATTTGCCCGTCATGAACGGCAAAAATGGCTCGCACGAGCAGCCCTACGCCACCGCTCCTTTTCGCCGCAGAAAATCACGTGCCGTCATGGTCGGCGGTGTTCAAATCGGTGGCAATGCACCGATTAGCGTCCAGACGATGACCAAAACAAAGACCTCCGATGTGCAGGGTACGTTAGAGCAAATTCGCCGCTGCCACGAGGCGGGCGTAGATATTGTGCGCGTTACCATCAACGACAAACACGCTGCTGAAGCGATTGCCGATATTGTGAAGGGTTCGCCCGTGCCGATTGTAGCAGATATTCACTTCAATCACATCTTTGCGCTCAAAGCGCTTGAAGGTGGCGTTGCGAAGGTACGCATCAATCCGGGCAATATTGGCTCGAAAGAGCGTATTCACGAGGTCTTGTCCAAAGCCAAAGAACGCCAAGTGCCGATTCGTATTGGCGTTAATTCCGGTTCGCTGGAAGAAGATATTTTGGAGAAACATGGCTATCCAACGCCTGAAGCGCTCTTTGAAAGCGCTATGCGCCACGCGGAAATTGCGGCAGATTTTGGATTTGACGATGTGATTATCTCAGTAAAATCAACCGATGTGCGCCTTATGATTGAGGCATACCGTATGCTTGCCGAGCGCACAGATTTCCCGCTTCACTTGGGCGTTACCGAAGCCGGTACGACGCGAGTCGGTACAATCAAGTCCGCAGTTGGCATCGGAACGCTGCTTGCCGAAGGCATTGGCGATACCATTCGCGTTTCACTCACGGACGAACCCGAAAAAGAAGTGGAAGTTGGCAAAGAAATCCTGCGTTCACTCGGCATGGCGCAGCGCAGCGTGGAAATCATCGCTTGCCCAACGTGCGGGCGCTTGGAAGTAGATTTGTTCAGCATCACCAATCAACTCGAAGAGGCAGTGAAGGGCATCAAAAAGCCTGTGAAAGTAGCGCTCTTAGGTTGCGTTGTGAACGGTCCCGGCGAAGCCAGCGAAGCAGACATCGGCATTGCAGCCGGAAAAGGGGTGGCAATTCTCTACCGCAAAGGTGAGGTTGTGCGTAAGATTAAAGAAGAGGAAATTGTTCCGGCACTCTTGGAAGAAATCCAAAATTTTGTGCCGAGCGAAGAAGCGTCTGTTCACTAACCTCATTGTTACGATACACTATGACAACTTTATTTTCAAGCCTCTGGCGTGGAACCGAGCAGCAGATTTCACGAATACTTGATAAAGTAGATGACACCAACATACACAATAGCATCAAGCCCGGAATGCGCTCAGTGGGTATCATGTTCTTGCATATTGGCGAATCGCAATTTTCCTTTGCTCAAACATTATTTGGAGCAGAAATTCCGTCCTTTACGCCACAAACTCTGGGCAGAGCTGAAAACCCTGTTGGCGTGGTAAGCGCTGAGGAACTGAAGGCTTTTGTCAGAAAGTCGTGCGAGACGCTTACGCTATCAATTGCCAAGTGCCCGGACGACGCTTGGAATAAACCAGTGCAGACACCGTGGAAGGTGGAAATGCCTCGCAATGCAGTCATGGGATTCGCCATGAACCACACAATGCAGCACATAGGGCAAATCATTCAAGCGCTGAAATACGGTGAATGATTGGCGCTTGATGCGTATTTTGCACCCGACAGCTATGGTTATGTTTCATTGATGTATAGTCAAATACTCGTTTGTACTTAATACATTCTGTTCGACAAGAAAGGAAGCACAAAATGCCGACATACGATTATCACTGCGAAACCTGCGGTCAGGATTTTGAGTATTTTCAATCTATGTCCTCACCAAAACTGACAACCTGCCCGGAGAATCTTTGCGCCTCAGCGACCGCTAAGGGCGAAGGCAGTGTTGTCAGAAAAATAAGTGGTGGCGCGGGCTTGGTGTTCAATGGCGATGGATTTTATTTGACGGATTATGTCCATAAAGGCGGAGAATCCTCGAAAAGCACAAGCAGCAAAAGCGCCAGCAAAAAGACAGAGACCTCAAGCGCTTCGTCAGATTCTTCTACCTCTTCGGGTGGCGAATCAAAAAATTCTTCGCCAACCTCGTCGTCTGATTCAACCTCCGGCACATCATCTGCGTCATAGCATTGATATTTATTTCATTTTATATTTTTTTCAAGGATTTATAGTATGCGTTCAATTATTATCGCCGCGCTTTTTACGACAAGTGCAAGCCTCATCAACGTTTCGGCTCAAACCAAAATGGATGCCACAAAGCCATCTCCCGCTTCCCCAGCCAAAGCTACACCGACTCCTGCTGCTGCCCCTGCTGCTAAAGCTGCTGCGGAAGTAAAGCAAGAAGCCAAAGAGGTAAAAAAAGAAGCCAAAGAAACGGCAAAAGAAGTGAAAAAAGAAGCCAAAGAAACAGCGAAAGAAGTGAAAAGCGACGCTAAAGCTGCCGCAAGTGCTACGGATGACGCAAGCGTAACCAAAGCTATCAAAGAAAAACTCGCTTCTCTGCCTTCACTTAAAGACAAAAATATTGATGTTATGGTAAGCGGCGGCACTGCAACACTCAAAGGTAAAGTTGATAAAGCTGGTTTGAAGGGTGTAGCAACCAACGCGGCAAAGAAAATTGCGGGCGTAAAAAAGGTGGACAACCAAATCGAAGTTGAGAAGAAAAAATAAGTTTCCCCCAAGTCTTTCACTCTCATTTCCCCAAAGATTATGAAAACCCGTTATCTTATCGGCGGCGCAATTGCGCTGGTGTTTGTGGTCATAGCAGCACTCTCGCTCGACAACAGCAAGATTGAATATACCAATCTCGGTTATGCTCAATCAAGCGGCAAGCGCGTTCAGGTCAAGGGCGCGTGGGTGAAAGATAAAGGCTGCACCTACAACAGCGCCGAAAACACCTTCACCTTCGTTATGCGTGACGATGCAAATACCGAAGTAAAAGTCATTCATAATGGTCCCCGCCCTAACAACTTCGAGCTTGCTGAAAGTATCGTTGTCAAAGGTCGTGTGGAAAACGGTGTGATGATGGCTGACAACATTCTGACCAAATGCCCATCGAAATATGAAGGCAATGGTCAGCAAGTAAAGCAATCCGGTTCGTAAAGGTTGACTGAAATGAGCATAATGCAAAGAGGCGCGAAAACATAAGGTTTTCGCGCCTCTTCTGTTTGGAGACTACTTCTCCGGCACACTCATTGCAGAGGTTCAGCATCATCGGGCATTACGCCTTCCTGTACATGGAAAAGTTCCGCAACTATGGGTGCTTGCTCACCATTAAGAATGAAAATGAGGTAATCGCCTACCTCAACCGGAGTAGTATCGGGAGGCACTTTGAGTAGAACTCTCTGTCCGTCTTGAATTTTGACCAGCCCAATAGTAAGACATCCATACCGCAATTTCATATTCTCGAAAACTTCGCTATATAGCTTGCCTGCAAATGGGTTTGCGGGAAGAACTTTATATTCTTGGACATCGTAATCATTTTTTGACAAGGCGTGCGAGAGCAGGTCGTTATTGAAGTGGGCAACATCGGGTTCAAAAATATAACTTGCTACGAGCTTCGCAGCAATATCGTTTTTTGACAGAACGTAGCTCACACCAGCACTCTGGAATGTTTCTTTGAGGCGGGTTTGTTCCAACACAACCAGAAACTTTGCCTGTGCGTATTGCTGCTTGATGTTCAGAATCGCAATAAGTTTGTCGGTATCATTCGGTAAATTCACAAAGACGAGTGCTGCTGAATCAAGGTTGACCTTCGTAAGGTTATGAATGTGTTCATATGGCGAATAGAGCAAGAAGATGCTTTTTCGGGGAAAGTCTTCATAAATATCCTCGATGATAGTTTTGTCATTAACGACAATCGCTACCCGCCGTCCGGCTGCCAAGAGGCATTCGGTAACAGCTCTGCCGAAGCTATCCCAACCAATAATGACGATGTGATTTTTGAAGGAAGTACCATTATATCCCATATTTCTTCGCTCTCGAAATTCATTGACGGAAGTAGAAATAAAGCCGATGAGAAAGCCAATTATCCCAAGACTGCTTATCAAAAATACCGCACCGATAATTTTACCCGGAGTAGTAACGGGATACATATCCCCATAACCAACGGTGGTGAGGGTAACAAGAATATACCACGCCGCATCACCGTAATCCTTGATGACAGAACGCTCGTGATGCTTTTCCACTTGCACGAGCACAATGAAAAGATGTGCGTACAAAGCAAACAGGGCTGCAATCCAGAGTAAACGACGATTTTTCATACTGTACAACTCTCAATACAACTGCAATACACCATACAGGCAATCTGTTCTTATAGGCATGAAAGGACTTAGAGTTGTGCTACTCCGCTTGCCTGGGTCAGAAGCGACTGTACGTCCATCAGTGGCTTAGAATCGAAGTGCGCGAACTTCACGCGTCCGCGCTGTACGACCATTGAGACGTGCAGCTCTGTTGTCGTGCCGTCCGCTTCAGGATAAACAGCACCGAGGCTATATGCCGAGGCTTTTGCGGGGTCAGAAGCAAGCGTGAAAAGCGTAGGATCGAAGCTATATTTCGTCATCACCGTTTGGTTTTGCTCCGGGGTGTCGTCGCTAAAGGCAATGACGCGGATATGCTTCTCCTTCAAAACTGGGGAGAGTTTTTGCAACGCCAAAAGCTGCTCAATACAGTGCGAGCAGCCATACCCCAAATACCGAATCACGATCACGGGTTGTTCTTGCGAGAGCGCCATGACGGAAATCGCGGTATTATCGGTGTTTCGGAGCGAAAGCGGTGGTAGTTCTTTGCCCGCAATTTTGGCAGCACATTCTTTGTGGTCTTCGCTTGTGGCGTGTTTGTGCGACGTGCTTGCGGGCAGGTCAGGCTTGGAGGACTTCATAAAATAAACAAGTGAAACCAAACCGAGCGCGACAAGCGCCATTGCGGTTCCGAGGCGTTTGAGAACTTGCTTGAGCATGATATTTTCGGGAATAGACGGTGAAGGTAAAGAGAAACACAACGGCAAAAGGCTTTTACGGTCGCACTTCGACGGTGAGCGTGGTAAAATTACTTTGCCATTCCAAATTATCGGTCTGTACGGGCTTCAGAAGCGTTCCGCGAAGAAGATAGCGCCCTGCTTTGGGAAGAGCGAAGGTCGTTTGTCCCTCGGCATTCGTTGTTTGCAAGATGGATTTTGCGCCGTTTTCACCGACAAAGCCAACGGGGAAATTTGCAAGTGGTTTACCATCTAAAAGCACACGGACAGGCAATGTACCCTTTGCGCGAAGCAAGCCCGGATGAGTTTCGGGGACAATTTCGAGTTTCATTCCACAAGGCATCCTCCACGATGAATCTTGTGCTACGTCCTGCTCTTTTCCGATGAAAAAGAATGTTTTTGCGTGTTTGGTATAGCTTTCTCGCCAGCGCATCGTTGTGCCCGCTTTGACATTTTTCCAAACTGCCTTGAGAGAATCCGAAGCTCCAATTTCGCCCAGATACTCGCGCACAAGTTTTGGCGTAAGTTCGAGCGACTTCGGCGTAAGTTCCACAAACGCAGTCGCTACGCCGACGTTAGGCGGCATAACACTTATTTTGAGTGCTTTCGGTGCAGACTCTCGCTTCGTCATCTGTGTTTTCTCGCCCGCAAGGAGCACAAAAGCCTTATCAATTCGTTCTGGCTTGATGGCATAATTATTTTGAGGGAAAATCATACCGCTTGTGAACATGAGTTGTGAGTGCTGTTCGGGCTTCATACGAAATACTTTGGGAAGAAGCCACGTATCGTGTGCTGATGCTTCATTCAGGAGAAAGAAGCACATAATCGAGATAAAAATACTGCTAATGTGTTTATTCATGCAAACGACGGAGAATAGTTCAAAAAACGTGTCTTGAATTCAGGAATTAAAATCTAACCGTCAAGCCGCCATAAAAACCGCGTCCGGGAGCTGCGGGTAAAGAATTAATGTTGCGCCGTACCCATTCCAACTGCCATGCCGAAGCATCAAGGGCGTTTTCTACGCGCGCGTTCAGGATAATATGCGTTCCGGCGATATTCCAATCGAACGCCTCAGTCATATCCCAGTTGATATTCAGGCTCAAAAGATTATATGCTTCGGTTCGGGGATTCACAAAGCGAACTCCAGGCGTGGGCACACCATTATCCACTTTGCTGTAAAAAATATTCATCACACCGACGGACAATCCAGCATCGGCATTGGTATAGCCTGCTCCCAGCCGTGCAATCCAATTGGGTACGGGCGACCCATCAACGATGGTATTCCTGAAAACATTCGTTTGGTAGGACAGGGAACCTGTGAAATAGAGCGGTTCAAGGGGAATGTATTTTGTTTCAAATTCCATACCTTGTGAGCGATAGGAATCGGCATTGACGAACTTAGGATTCATGCCCATTGTACGCTGTCCGCCAGTAATGATTTCGCGTTGGTCACTCTTGAAATAGACAAGTGAGGCTTGAAAATTATCATGTTTGTAGAGCAGTTCCGCGTCAAACGTCGAAACATATTCAGGTCGTAATTCTCGATTGCCCTGAAGCCCCGGTGTATTGGGTTCAACGACGACGTCGCTCTCCGTTGCTCGCGGTGCGCGGAATGCCTGACCATAAAGAAGTTTGAGTGTGAAATCACTGGTTATGTTCCAAAGTGCTCCCAGACGCGGCACAACAGAAATTGGTTTGTCAGAGTCAAAAGAATTCGCTTGCGCTCCGGCAATGAATTTCAACTGCTCAATCGGCGTGTAGTCAACTTGCGCGTAAGCGCTCCACCACGTGCGCTCGTAGTATGGAACGGCAGCAAATGTCACATTCATAGGGCGCTGCTGTTTTATCCAGCCGTTCTGGATATTTGCCAAGCCACCAAAAATAACGTTCAGCCCACGCAAAGGCTTAACGTAATTGGTTAGTTCTATCACGTAATCACGAGATTGCCGCGACGGACCCGTCGGCGGAGGCGGCATTGATGGGTTCGGAGGCGGTGGCGTTCTACCATCAATATTTTCGTAGAAGGTGGCAGTAAGATTCAACGTCGTTTTCCAAAAGTCTGTTATCTGGCGCGTATAGCCAATGTCAGCGTTCAAATATGTTTCTAAGAGAATAGCAAGCGGCAGCCGTATTTCCCCACCATATGTGTCAGGATTGTACCGCATCCACGTCAGATTTGCCGTGAGATTGTTTTCTGCACCAGGGTTGTATTGCAGACCAATATTAGCGCCGATGCCGTTTTGACGATAGGTGATAGTAGTGTCGTTTCGTGTGGTTTCGGTCTGAAGAGTTTGCTTCCAGTCGTTTTGGTTAAGATATTGAGCGCTTGCCGCAATATGAATATCACCCGCAGAAACGCCACCATCCAGCGCCGCAAGTGCCGTTCCAAATGAGCCGCCATTTGCAGAGAGATTCAGGGCGGACTTCGTAGCTTTTTTCATAATGACATTGACCACTCCCGAATACGCTCCTGTGCCATAAAGTACCGAGCCGGGACCGCGAATAAGCTCAATTCGCTCTACTCCTGCAAGGGGGAACGTCGCCAATACCGCAGAATATGCGCCCCCGTACAGGCTTTCCCGCACCGGACGACCATCTATCATTATCAGGACGTGATTGCTGTAGAGTGTGCCTTGCTGGTCGCCACGAATGGAAATACCGTTGCGGTTACTGAAGTTTACCAGCACCGCCGCGCCTGTCATGTAGTTCAGTGCATCTTTGAGGGTTTGTGCACCGAAGAGCCGTATTTCACGCGCTGTCAGCACCGAGACTACGCCGGGTGCATCAATGATTTTTTCTTCGGCTTTCGATGCCGTTGTTATTACCAAATCAAATAATTCCTCAACGGAGGATACCCCGACAATACCAGCTAAATCAGTAAGTTCTTCTAGCGAAAGGTCGCGCAAACTCTCAATGTTCATGCGAAGAATTTCGCTGCGGGTAGGTTTTTTCTTGTTTGCAGGTAATGAGTCTTGAGCGCAAACATTCGTAAATGCTGTGAAAGCACAGAGAAGAACGATTGTGCAAAGTGCGGCACGGCAACACGATGATGTTTGATATGAAAGGGTAATCTTCATAGCACCACCGCCAGTTTCAGAAGGTCTGCCGATAGCTTGAGTCCAATAGACTCTGCGGCGGTTCGGTTAATTTCAAACTTTTTGTCCCCATTGGTGAAAATGTTGATATGCCCACCTTCTTTCGCCATACCTGCACCCTTCGTCACAATAAGCATAGCTTTGGTACGCGCCAATTCTTGTACCTTCGGGAGCTTTTTGCTCATAT
>CALCNX010000045.1 GCA_937899715.1 uncultured bacterium
AGACGACCAACATCCAGATTTGGTCTTGTTTTTAAGCCTTTTGTCGTGTACTTAGCTGATAGACAATATCCAAGAATGGCAGAAACCTCCTCTTGAATCAGTTTATCTTGTGGTCTGGCTGGATGCAATCCGTTTAAAAGTCCGTTATAATGCCAAAGTCCAGAGTAAAAGTGTTTACTTAATGCTAGGCTTGAATAGCCAAGGTATGAAAGACATTCTCGGAATGTGGATTGATGTATCGGAGAGCGCGAGTTTCTGGCTTTCGGTTTTAACCGAGATTAAGGCACGGGGCGTTGAAGATATACTCATTGCCTGTACTGATAACCTCACCGGGTATGGTAAAGCACTCGAAGCATCGTTTCCAAAAGCGCAGCACCAGCTCTGTGTTGTCCATCAAATTCGCAATTCGTGTGCATTTGTGAGCTTTAAAGATCGTAAAGCATTTTGTAATGATCTCAAAACCATTTACACCGCACCAACACGCCAAGCTGCATGGGAAGCATTAGAGGCGGCAAGCGAGAAATGGCAACAATATCGTTATGCTTTTGATGCGTGGCGTAGGAATTGGGAAGCATTAACAACGTATTTTGAGTATCCACTTGAGATTCGGCGTATTATCTATACCACCAATGCCATTGAGAGTGTAAACTCGCGTATCCGTTTTTCTAATGCCAAATATCAATTTCCCGATGACCAATCAGCCCTCAAGGCAGTATATTTCAGCATTCAGGCTATTCTCAAGAAATGGACACAGCCCATACCTGATTGGGGAGTGATGGTGTATCAATTTATCATTATCTTTGGCGAACGATGTCGGCTTTCATAAACTCTCCGATAGCCTTTTACACAAAATTTTGTATAGGCTCTTTTTTTTTGGCTCTGGACACCCGTTTTTTCGGGGTTTTTGCGGGCAAAAATGATGGATGTACCATAATAGTTGCCGATAACTGGTAGCAATTATGCCGCCCGCAGCGTTTCCACTCAAGAAATCCTTTTGCCCGAAGCTGCGTGAGCTAGCGCCGGACAAAACGTGGCGAACATCCATATTCAGCCGCAAGTATTTCTTGCCGGACGCGGCACTCGCCGCGCTCGTCGGCGTGAGTCGTGAGAAGCAGCATGAGTATTTTTTCTGCATTGCTCACCGCAGCATTTAGGACAAACGATGTGCTGAGATGCACACTTACTGATGGCAAAACATCGTGCGTCATTTGAAACAAATCTTTTTATGGGAAAATCTACGGCATGAAGTAGCACGGCACAAGTCAAGGTTATGCAACCAAGAACGATGCTCAGAGAAACGAGCGGGAAAGGAAACACCAACAACCAGTATCAAAAACGAAGCACGAAGAAGTATAGAAAAGAGAATCGGCACTCAAAATGCCTTTTTCTACCAAAAAACGGCATTATGCCGAAAAAACAGACAAAAAACGGCAAAAACACCATGAACTAAACGTGAAATTTCCTGAACTAAACGTGAAATTTCCTGAACTAAACGTGAAATTTCCTGAACTAAACCTGAACGAACCATGAACTAAGTGCGAACAAAACGTGAACTCCATCTGAACGGCAGCAATGAACCAAACATGAAATCACTGTACAATGCGGAGCGCAGAATGGAATAATGAAGGGGAGGAGATTACCCTTTGGGCGCATGAAGACCGAAAATTACCGCAGCGACACGTTCATAGTCGGCATTATTGGCACGCAGTTCTGCATGAGTCCGCACAAAATGGCAGACCGCCGAAGGATGGCAACGAAGTTCATAGCCGACAGCACGGTATGGATAGCCTTGTTCCACAAGCAATGCAGCACACGCACGACGGACATCACAGATGGTTCGGCTGCGCGTGGGCTTGCGGCGTGAAGAGCCGCGCAAATGTTCTTGAAGATTGGGAATGCCGAGGGAAACGGCAAGGGCAAGATAGTTCAGGAGCATAGCAATCAAAAATGTTCGTGGAATTCGGCAGTAATTCTTGTATTTTGGATAAATTTGTGATGTATCACGGCGCTTTTTTAGGAATGATTCCATGACTATTTCTCCATTTTCTCGGCTTTCGGCTTCTCCCGAAATTCTCGGCGGTAAACTCTGCATCAGGGGAACGCGCCTGAGTGTCCAATTTATTTTAGAACTCATTGCTGATGGCGCAACGGCGCAAACTATTGTAGAAGCATACCCACATATTCAGGTCGAAGATGTGCAGGAATGTGTGCGCTATGCAGCACAATCCCTACAACACGAAATTGTTGCCGATATTCTCCTGCCAATCTCACCAAGCCTTGCCGCATAACCACTGTTCATCATGCTCTCATTTCCTGATGTAGAACCGGTGCAAGAGCGACTGCTTACAGAATATTCGTTTCTTACCGATGAAAATATTCATCCGCACGTTGTAGCAATGCTGCGTTCCCACGGCATTGAGGTATGGGATGTAAAAGAAAATCAACGTCAAGGTACAAGTGATAGAAAATTATTTGCTTTAGCTCACGACCAAGGGCGGGTTATCCTGACACATGATAGTGATTTTGGAGCGCTTGCCATAGCTCATGGTTTGGCCTGGACGGGTATTATTTATATGCGTCCCGGATTGCAGCAAAGTTCTGTGGTCATTGAAAATCTTGAGGTTCTTTTTCGTCGCCAACTTCGCCCACACGTACCGTTTATTATCGTTCTGGAGAGAAAGGCAGACCGCCTGAACATTCGGGTACGATAAATAATCATCTTATCGCTGTAATTGCACATTGACGGGCATCATCACTGCACAGATTTGTGCTTCATAATGAGCACAATCCTGAAGCAATAACAATAATCATGTTCTTGCGCAGTAATGAAACAACCGTGCAGATATGTTCAGGTGAACACATCGCAAGCGAAGAAAATGATACAGGGAAAAACAAAATGACCATTACAACCTGAAGCATCGTGGACACGAGAGGACAAAAAGCACCGATGATGGAGCAAGAGAGCATTGCACGTCAACAAGTTTACATAACTCTGAATCTATCAGTTTAAAGGGAATAATTCTTCCTTTGCAAGCACAAGAGTGTCATATCATCATATTGCTCTGCATCCCCAACAAACGATTCGACATGGTGGACAATATGCGTCAGTGCCTCATCGGGAGTTTCTTTTCCTGTTAGTTCTTTCGTTTTATTCCAGAAGCGCTCGTCCGAATATTCTTCTTCCGTCATATTCTTTGCTTCGGTGATGCCGTCGGTATTCCAAATCAGATAATCTCCCGCTTCTATTTTCATCCGCTTTTCTTCAACGAATTTGTCATACATTTTAGCACCAACCGCACCACAGGCTTGACCGTCTGTGTTTAAAAACTCGCTGCGTTTTGTTGCGGGATTCCAGACAACACACGGATCATGCCCGCCGCTACTGTAGCGCAACTCGTGCGTTTCGACGTTGAGTATCCCAAGAAATATCGTGACGAAATTTCCGGGCTGCATGGTGCCTTTCATCAGCACGTTCACGATTTTTAATAATTCTGCCGGCGAAATTTCTGTTTCTTCCGATATTTTCGTGAAACACGCCACTTGGGTTCGTACGGCGTTGAGTGCTGCCGACATATACAATGCCGCAGGCATCCCTTTACCTGATACATCCCCAATGACCAGTAAATACTCTTTCTCACTGATTGGCAACACATCGTAGAGGTCGCCACCCGCTTCACGTGTCATCTTGAGCATTGCCGCAATGCTATACCCCGGAATGTCGGGAAGTTTCTTCGGCAACATTCCCATCTGAAGGTCGGCAGCCATCTTGATTTCATGCTGCAACCCAGCTACTTTCAAGTCTTTGAGAAGCGCTTGATGATTTTGTTCTTGTATGGTGAGTACGGCTTCGTCCACTTTACGTTGTACCGATTCTTTTTCTAATTGTAAATCATTTATACCCTTGCGAACATGACCTACCATGAGATTAAATGAATCCGCTAAATTGCCAATTTCATCTTCCGAGTCAATATCTGCCTCAATCAGCAAGTCACCGTGTGCAATACGTTCTGCGGTATCTCGAAGCTCTTTAATGGGCTTGACGATGCGACCACTGAGAATAAACATCAGTATTCCACCCAAAATGACGATAGCTATACCGACACCCAAAGCAATAAAAAGGCTCTCCCACACATCATTTTTCAATTCAGTACGGCTTATGCCAATAACCACACTACCAACCATTTTGCCTTGATATTGTATCGGCTCGGCATAAAAAGCTATATCACCGATATTCGTGATGATCTTGTTTGCCGGAGCAGAACCGTTCTTGATGAGCGCTCGCATCCTACTCTTTTCCGGCGATAAGGAAGCATCGGTTTTATATCCGGCAATTTCATTCCCGGTAGTATCGACGATGCTCACAAATTTTACTCCCGAAAGTGACGGCAGAACATCCATAGAGGATTTGACGGTAGCAATATCCTCAAACATGATGCCGGCTGAAGCATTAAAGGCTATCATCTGTGCAGTGACAAATACTTTATCGTTCAAGTATTTGTTCATCTGTATTTGTTGGCGCTGTGGAAAGAATGATGAAATAAATACCGCAATAATGATAAGAAGTGCCAAGACGATTACGACGAATCGTTGTTGGATTCCGGTAAGCCATTTTTTCATACAGGTGTGGTAATGCGATTTTTTTTCAGGTACTAGAATTTAATTTCGCAGTGTGGTAATAGTTTTTTAATGCGTTCCCGCTCTTCGGCAGAAAGTGGGTTCTCATTGAGAACCAAAACTTTTAGACCGATGAGTTTGCCAATACTATCCGGTAGCTTTTCAAGGCGATTTCCCACTAGAAATAATTTTTCAAGTGCCGAAAGCTGTGATAGAAGCGTGAATACTTCGCCGAAGTTGAGTTTGGGATTACTGCTTAATGCTAATGTGTGCAGTTTACCGAGTTTGCCTATCTCTGTCGGCAAGCTCATTAACTTATTTTCCCCTACATACAGCGTCTGAAGATTCTTCAGATTGCCAATCTCCACAGGAAGTGCTTCAAGTTTATTACTGGTGAGATTCAATGTTGTAAGATTTGTTAATTTACCAATTTCCGACGGTAAATTTGTCAGAAGATTATTGCTAACATCCAATGTTTGAGAATTGAGAAGCAGACCAATCTCCGGCGGAAGAGCCACGAGTTGATTATTCCACAGGTTCAGGGCTTGCAGATGATTCAGTTTTGCAATTTCCGGCGGAAGTTTTCCGAGTCTGTTACTGCTTAGGTATAACTCCTCCAGTGCCGTAAGATTACCAATTTCCGGCGGAAGAAGTGTTAATTTATTACTACTCAAATTCAATATCTTAAGCGCCATCAAGCGTCCAATCTCAGGAGGCACGTTGGCGATATTGTTATTCCACAGGTTGAGCGAATGCAAGTTCTTGAGCGATGCTAAAACTACGGTCGTGCCGGCAATATCCAACTCAGGATTACTGCTGACATCAATGCTCTGAAGCTCGGTCAGCAAGCTCATTTCCGTCGGCAGCGTCCGTAAATTATTGCTCCACAGCGTAAGTACACGGAGTTTTGTCAGTTGACCGATTTCTGCAGGCAATGCTGTGAGCTGCTTGTCTTTCAAATTCAAATTGTACGCTTTGTGAGGTTCTTTTACTGCTTCGTCGAGAGAAGTATATTCTTTTTGCGATAGTATGGCAATACTATCGGTTACAGTTCCTTGCGGGGAAGTTTGCCCGATGATGGAAGGAACAGAAACAAGCACAAGCATTCCAAAGATTGCCGCCACTCGAATGAGGAAAGAAAAATTCATACTATAATTTTAATAATGACAGAGCTTTTGCCAAGCTCGAAAGAGAATAAATTCATGATAATGATTGCCGTATGCACATCAAGCAGTAAACGAAGCCGTAGTGAATAGTTATAATTTCTGCACAAGTGCCGGTACGACATTCGCAATAAAATCAACCAAAAAATGTGCGATGATATTTGACTTCAAATCTCGTCGCCAGATGTACATTCCCGTAAGAACACCTCCCAAGACAAAGGAAATCAGTATTCCGGCAGGACCTTGCCAGTAGTGAAAAAGAGCGAAAGGAACAAGAGATAACGCGGCGGCAAGATAGGTGTTACCGGTAAGGGTTGAGAGGCGTTCAATAATAAATCCTCGCATAAATATATCTTCTGCCACTCCTGCACGGACGGTAATAAGTGTTATGGTGCCAAGAGAAATTTTGCTAAAAGCATCGGAATCGCCGTACTTCCAGCCAAATTGCTTCACCAGTTCAATTGTTCCCAGCGCAAGTGCAAAGCATACAACAACGGTAATGGCAGCCCAACCAAGAGATGCGCCCCATTTTTGGGAGTGCAAGCCAATAGAAGACAGAGGAAGGTGCTCTTTTGCGACAATAATCCATAGCAGCACACCGACCATTGCCAGCATTGAAAGCTCTCTTATGATCATCGGCACATCCGATAAAGGAGAACCGAAGAGACTCTTAAAGAGAAGGCTGATGGCAGTAAGACTACTATATGAAATGAGCAGTCCTACCCATGTTGCGTAGGTGAACGATTGGTTCATACCTTGTTCGGAAGTGTTTGTGTTCATAATGCGTATCTCTCTGGCTTGATGAATAAAAAATAAAGTATGCTTTATACAGGTTCAAGGATATTCTCCACACTTGAATGGGCAACGTTTAGAGTCGGCAGTATTGAATCGGTTTGGATTGTCGGTAATTCCACGATGAAGGTTGTTCCCTCGCCAAGCTCGCTCTCACAGCGAATACTGCCGTCCAAGAGCTGTACGAGTGTCTTCACTATCGACAAACCCAAACCCGTCGAATGCTCGCCCCCAGTCGGTCGGGCGCTTAATTTCATAAACTTCCCGAACATTTTTTTCTTGTCGTCTTCCGTCAACCCCGGACCTTTATCGCTGACTTCAAAGACGCATTTACAATGCGCTTGCTCGATATAAGAATGTGATTCTATCCTTTGCGTTTGTGGCTCTCGCAGAAAAACCCTTACGCTAATCGGTGCTCCCTTAGGTGAAAATTTTATAGCATTGGAAATAAGATTGTCAAGTATTTGCAACATCAATGCTGTGTCGAGGCAGACGAACAGAGCTGGTGGTGCATCAAAAAGAAGAACTATTCCCTTCTTATTCGCGGCTATTCGATAGGTATTCAATACCGTGTTCACCACCGCAACGACATCACAAACAGCCGGATGAACAAGAATTGCTTTTTGTTCTAAGGCATTGTATTCCAATAGATTTTTTATCAAATCAAGCATCTGAGCCGATGAGTACTGAATAAGTTGCAGGAATTCTTGATGCTCCTCTAATGACAGTCGCGAGTCTTCCAGTATTTTTGCGGACGCTTCTATACCCGCAAGAGGATTTTTCAAATCGTGGACGACCATTCCCAGAAAATCATTGTTTTGCTGCAAAAGCGATTCCAGCTGCATATTCTTTTGCTGGAGCTGTTCGTTTCCCTTCTGAATCTCTTGTGTTTGCTGTTCCAAGATCACTTTCTGCTGTCGTACTGCTTTGTACGCTTTTCTACGAACACCTTCCATCAAAGCCATGATGATAAAATTCACGACGAGTCCTCCTATCATCACAATCAGGCTGTAAATGGGCTTGAACTGAGCATTGTAATAAATAGGCAATGCACCGACAAGGAGCCAACAGACATAAAAGCCAACAAATGTAAGGACAGAAATACAAAGCCACACAGTCGCCCAAAATCGCTGCGATAAAAGCAGGGAAACCATCGGCGCTGTGGGCAACCAGAAGAGAGTGCCTGCCGAAGGAAACCCGCCATCAGTGGTGATATAGAAAATAAAGCAACTATGCGCAAGAAGTACAATGAGATTCACAACGAGCGTGTGATTCCCCGTGCGTTTGAGAATAAAAGGGATGCAACAGAATGCCGGTGCTAATACCAGCAAAAACACACAACCACTATAATAGCCAACAAAAACATTCAAGGGAATATAGGCAATAGTTGTTATGGCGGCAATCCAACACACACGCAAATACATTCGCGCAGTAAGGTACCTCTCACAATCGGGAGTATATGCTGACGGAATGAACATCTCGTCAAGGCGATGTAATAATTGTTCGAGCATTGGTCAAAGCGTTGAAAAAAGGGAGAACTCTGTCGTGATTTGAAATCTAGAGCTATGATAACCTAATAATGATGGCAACAGACAATCGGTCATTCTTTAAGCACAGACCAAGAGCGTCTGTGTTATATTCATTCGTGATTCTGCCAAATTCTCCAGAAATTCTAGAATATCTTCGCCACCCGAAAGAGGTCAGCCGAGAATTCCTGTTTTTCTGCCTTCGCACGTGTGCGATGCAGAAATACCTTCGGCTTCCCGGCTTCGATTCCGATAGATACCGTTGCCTTACCAGCCTCCGTCAGCGACGGCATACCCGTCATTGACAAAATGCCTCTGTCCTCGCAAAACTTCTCCGCCGCATCTCCGCCCGGTGCAATGTAGATTACATCCGCATCACTCGCTTCTTGTGCAAGTTGCGATGTCCGACACGCCGATGCTTGGATGCCGATAGCCAAAAAGCTGCTGAGTACCTCATCTTTCACCGCCGATGCCGAACCGCCAAAAGCAACCACTACTTTCACTTGCTTGCCTTGAAAGTTTTTGCTCAACGTAAAGACTTTCTTCAAGAGCGAGACATGGATTTTCACCGGTACCGGCACTTCTTGCGCGGAAGCACCTACCGTAGTAATCATCGTCATCGCAATAACCGTTAGACTAAAAAGAAACAATCGTATCATAGCGTGATTGTGATAATAGAATAGTGTCAAATAAATTCGTGCCGTTCTCAAAACCGCAGATAATACGTGGCTTTGAGAATAATTTCCCGCGATGCGCCCGGCAGCAAAGCGTTCCCCGCATTGTAAGGCTGTACATAATCGTAATTGGCGTTCAAGATGTTGTACACACCAAGCCCTACCGTTAAGCCTTCGATTGCAAACGCATCTTTGTAGTTCACAAACGCATTCACCAGCAACGTCGAGGGGACTTCCCGAACTCGCTGTACTCCTTCGTACAACTTGTACTCCGCCAGAGCATACCGACTTCCCAGCCACACAAGCGAAGGAGCCACGCTCAGTCCCGTTGCGATTTTTGCTAAATTGAAGGTCGAGTTCACCGTGATTTTATGCGGCGCAAATCCCAAGAGCGCGTTATCATCCGAAAACAACGTCTCTCGTTTACCTCGCGCACCGGTCAGATAGCTCCACACCCGATACGGATTCTGCATCCGAATACTATCGGACAAACCACTGTTGTCGGCGATATAAAACGAGTAATTCACATTCACACTGCCCCAGGTGTCCTTAAAGAAATACTCCACTTCCACCCCCCGCGTCCGCGTTCGCGCGTAGTTGATATAGCCACCGCCACCGAAGATAATCGCATCACTAATCGAGACATCGAAGATATTGGCGGCAACAAACATATTATACTGAAATTGGTAGCCCAATTCAATTTCCAATGCCGTCGTCAGTTCCGGCTTAATACGCGGATTCAGACGGATGTTCTCGATGGACGGAGCGCGGAAGTTCTGCCCGAACAGTGCCTTGAAGTTGAAATTCCCAATCGTTTTCGTTGCCCCAAGCCACGGAACAAGTGCAAGCTGTACGGCACTGTGCTTGTCCATCCGCAATCCTGCATTGATATTCACAATGTCCGTCGTCACCAGTGATTGCAGAAACACGCCTATATTGTTGTATTGTACCGAGCGCGTTCTTTTCCCTTGCCCGTCAAACCATAACGAAAATAACGGGTCAACGTCTGATGCCGTGCCGTAATCAAGATAATACTCCGCACCCAACGTAAAAAACAGCGCCTTCGACACATCCGCAGAAATTGCCAAGCTCCCTAAAAAACGCTCCACTGTTTTGTCCATTACCAAGAAATTAAATGCCGATGATGCCCCAAGCGCTGCACTATCGGTCAAATGCCACGGTTGCTGACGGGTATAGCTCACGCGCGGCGAGAGCGTGATTTGGTCGGACAGTTTCCATTCATACCGCGCATCAGCGATAAGCGACGTAAAATTGGTGCTGAATGCTTGCGGTAAGGTCGCGCCGATGCCCGCACGCATCGTCGTGTTGTAGCGGTCATACAGCACCCGTGCTTGAAATGCACCCGATTGAACGTTCGCATTGATACTAAGCGGCATTGTCGTATGCACGCCGCTCATCGGAAACGATACGCTGTCTAATCCCGTGTACGTTCGGTCGCCCGTATTTGCTTGCCCCATAAATGCCGACACGCCAACGGCAACGCCACCGAACTTTTTTCCAAAACTGAGCGTACCACCTGCACGACCAAATGCTTGTGCCATCTGACCGAAATTCCCCGTAAGCTCAAGACCGTTGATGTCGCCCGCAGCACGAGTGATGATATTGATAACCGTCAACTCAGCAAAACCGCCATAGAACGAAGAGCCGGGACCACGAATAATCTCTATCCGCTCAATCTGATCGAGCGCAAACCGATTACTCATCGGAACCGTCGCAAAGAGAAAGTCATTCACCTGCAAACCATCCACCATCACCAGTGCCTTCCCTTCGTGTGCCCAGTTACCCCGTGTGCCCAGACCAATAATACCCTGCACATCGCCACCGAACTCAAAGCCCGGCACCATACGCAAGACATCAACAATGTCCCGCGCTCCCGATGCCAGTATCTCTTCCCGCTTGATGAGCGTTACCACGCCCGGAACATCTTTCTTGGAAAGCGGCTTTTTCGAGGCGACCTGCATCAAATCCAAGTCCAACAACTGGTCAAACGAGAGTGCATCCACTTCTTTGACATCCATCGCATTCCAGTCTTGAGCGCGGGCAACCATAACGTGCAGGAGCAGAAAAAATCCGCTCACGTACATTATGGCTCTGCGTTGGTGCTGCCACCCCTGCCCATGACGATAATTCTGTTTCATTCTGTTCGTGATATAAATACTTTTGTTATTGCTGCCTTTAACGGCTAATGACAAATACAGTGTGTAAACGACGATCTTCTATTTCAACCGATACCGGATAGACTCCGGAACTCAAATTCTTTACACTCATGCTCACAAAGTGTTCCCCCGCTTCTTGTGTTCCTTGTGGCAATACGTTCAGCACCCTGCCGGAAGCATCGAATACACGGACAACAACATCTTTGGGACTTTGCTCGACGATGTAGGAAATGGTCACATACTCCGAAGCCGGATTCGGGTAGCACCGTGCTTGCACGGTCGTGATGCTTGATGGCAGTACGCCGCCCTGCGTTACGATAAATTGCTCGTCCGATATTGCTATGCCGCTCGGTGTCACCACGACCACGTTTCCGCTCACTGCTCCACTCGTCGGTATCGTTACTTGTACTTCTGTGGGACTCACACTTCGGAAGGCAAGACTTTTCCCGCCAATGTACACCCCAAGCGGAGAACCAAGATTCTCCCCCGTGATACGCACTTCCGTTCCCACATCCCCGCGCGTAGGACTCAACGAAACAATCGTCGGGTACGAACCGATAAAGCTAAAGCTCGATGTCGTCGTTACCACACCAAACGGTGTCGTCAAGCCGATAATCCCCGAAACCTCGCTTGGCGGTATCGTCAGTGCGACCTCACCCGAAGGAAGTATCACAAACGGCACAAGTACCCCACCGATACTGACCTGTGTTGTGCCACGAAGTTCACGCCCACTGACCACGACCCGTGTGCCCGGTGTACCGCGTTCGGGTGAAATACCCGTAATGGACGGAAGCACAGGCGCACCGACAGAAACCGCCATCCCGCCCGGAGTGCATACCCGCACCGTATCGGTCGGCAACACACCCGATGGAACCGAAGCTGTCATATCGCTTGATGCCAAAACGGTAAACGCTACCTCTGTTTCTCCAATTGTTACCGTCGTAGCTCCGAGAAAGTTCGCACCCGTGATGCGGAGAATAACACCTTGACGGCTTTGCGAGATACTTGCCGAAGTAATACTCGGCGGTGGAGTAAATTCAAACGACTGCGAAGAAACGCTGATGCCGCCCGGACTGACCAGCGTAATAAATCCCGACGAGACACCGCTCAATGGTATCGTGACGCTTATCTCTCCGCCATTATTCACCACAAACGGCACACTGACACCGCCGATAAGAACCCGATTGACGCGGGAGAATTGATTGCCTCGTATCGTCAGCAATGTCCCAACTGCTCCGCTCTCCGGTGTAAAGGAGGCAATCCGAGGTGACGGTACGAATGTAAAGCCCGTCAGCCGTCCGGTTCCCGCTCCATTGGTTACTGCTACTTCGCCACTTGCGCCCGACGACACCACCGCCGTCAACTGCGATGGCGACACAATGGTAAAGCGAGATGCTTCGGTTCCACCGAATTTCACCGAACTCACATTACTAAAGTTCGTGCCCAGAATCGTTACAACCCTGTCTTTCCCTGCCACTGCGGGGCTAAATCCTCGCACCGTCGGTGGCAAAAGTGAATTGCCCGGTGTGACGCTACCGCTCGTATCGGGCAGAGACAGAAACACGAATGTCCGACCCGGCGTATTCTCCGAACTTACCGTGCCGCCGGAGGCAACGACCGTCACTACTCCACCCGAACCCACACCGACGACCGCACGGATTTCTGTCGGCGAAATCACGGTGAAACTTGCTGCCGTTACACCACCAAAACTCACTGAGCTTACGCCCGTGAAGTTTGTGCCCGTGATGGTAACAGTGCTCCCCGCAAAAGCACTGGCGGGCGTAAAGCCCGTTATTGTTGGTGCTGAAATATAGGTAAATCCCGCAGCAGATGCCGTTCCACGCGTTGTGTTTACCACCACGTCACCACTTGCACCCGCTCCAACAACGGCACGGATTTCTGTCGGTGAAATTACCGTAAATGGTCGTGCCGCTACACCGCCGAAGGATACGGACACGACACCGCTAAAGTTCGTCCCCCTGATACTCACTATGGTTCCCGCTCCTGCACTGTGCGGTTCAAAACTGACCATCGTTGGCGAATCAATAAACGTAAAGCCCGACACCGACGATGTACCGACCGTCGATGTGACCATAACATCACCGCTTGCACCCAAGCCGACAATAGCTCGGATTTCGGTCGGAGAAATCACGGTGAAACTTGCTGCCGTTACACCACCAAAGCTCACGGAAGTTACTCCCGTAAAATTCGTTCCTCGAATGGTCACCGGTGTTCCCGTAACTGCATTGGTCGGCGTGAACGATGCTATCGTCGGCGGTACAATGACCGTAAAGCCAGTAATTGATCCTGTACCATTTGGTGTTGTGACCGTGATACTGCCACTGACGGCAGTAGCCGGAACTCTCACCACAAGCTCTGTCGGTGAGATGACCGCGAATTTTGTTGTCACGACACCACCAAACGATACTCCCGTTGCGCCCGTGAAGTTTGCACCGTAAAGCGTGACCGTTGCAAGCCGCAGGGCGCTTGGGGGAGAAATCTGTGTGATAATCGGAGGTGGAAGAAACGTGAAACCATCGGATGACACATTGCCGTGCAAGCTGCTAACCGTAACAGTACCACTCGCGCCTCCGGCAACAACTGCAACAATTTGATTGACGTTCACCACCGTGAAACTTGCCGCTGTCACGCCACCGAATGATACACCCGTCACGTCCCGGAAGTTTGTGCCGCTAATCGTTACCATCGTTCCCGATGATGCTTGTGTGGGAAAGAAACTTGTTAGCGTGGGGGGAGCAATAACCGTAAACCCTGACAACGACGCTGTTCCATCAAGTGTTGTCACTGAAACACTACCACTTGCGCCTGCACCAAGAACAGCACTGATACGGCTTGCACTCACAACCTGATAACTAGCCGCATCAATACCACCAAAACGTACTTTGGTCACATTGACAAAGTGCGTTCCAATAATATCTACTACTGTCCCGCTTGTTGCCAATGAAGGATTGAAACCTGTTATTGTGGGCAAAAATCCCGTCATCGTCGGCGGAGAAACAACGGTAAATCCAGGAAGAGAAGTCATACCACTAGCCGTGGAAACCGAAACATCACCGCTGGCAGCGCCCGATGCGACGACAGCTTCGATAATTGTCGGCGAGAGCACCACAAAACTTGCTGCGGGTATTCCACCGAAACTCACGCCATTAACGTTTACGAAATTCGTTCCCGTAATTCTTACCATTACCCCGGCTTGTGCCATCGTTGGCGTAAAACTAGCTACGCCCGGAGACAGAACCGTAATGATATTTGATGTTGACGGACTGCTACCTGCTGAGGTAGAAATAAACGTAAATCCTTTTTGGGTTGCTATTCCACCATCGGTAATAACGGTAACATTCCCATTGGCAGCAATACCCACGACTGCAGTGATTTGCGATGAAGAAACGATGGTAAAATGTGTTGCCGGAATTCCTCCGAAAAACACTCCTGTAACATTCTGAAAATTGCTTCCCCATAGAGTGACTATTGTTCCTGCTGTTGCACTCGTGGGAGAAAAACTTGTCAGCGTAGGCGAAGCGAGAAAAGAGAATCCGCCTGATGATGTCGTGCCGCCCAGGGTCGTCACGGTAACGTTTCCACTTGTACCATTATCAACAACAGCCGTAATCTGCGTTGGGGACAGTACAGTATATTTTGTTGCCGGCATTCCACCGAAAGAAACTGCGGTTGCCGTAGAAAAATTTGTTCCGTTGATGGTGACCGTTCCGCCTGATGCGGCGCTCATGGGAGTAAAATTCGTTATTGTCGGCGGATAAATAAACGTAAAGCCTGATGTCAATGCCGTTCCACCAAGAGTCGTCACGGAAACATTGCCACTCGCACCTGAACCGGGAAAAGCACTAATCTGAGTAGGCGAAACAACAGTATAGCTCGTCGCCGATACACCACCAAAACGCACCGTCGTAACATTGGAGAAATTTGTTCCGGTGATGTCAATGATTGTTCCGCTTGTTCCCATTGTGGGCGTAAATCCTATTATTGTAGGAGGAGAAACAAAAGTAAACCCGTACACCGAAGCCATACCACCAATGGTACTAACCGATACATTTCCCGATGCACCACCCGAAGCGACCACTGCTTTGATTGTGGTTGGTGAAAGCACGGTAAAACTTGATGCCGCTATGCCACCAAAAAGAACAGAATCAACGCTTACAAAATTTGTTCCGGTAATGGTTACAGTCGCCCCCGATGCAGCGACTGAGGGTATAAATCCCGAAATAGTGGGCGACGGAATAAACGTAAATCCGGGTATAGAATCAGTACCGCCTAAGGTTGTTACTGAAACGTAACCACTTGCACCCGCACCAACCGTGACCATAGCTTGAGTGGAGGAAAGAATCAAAAGACTTGTATTAGAAACGCCACCAAAGCGAACACTCATCCCGCCAATAAAGTTTTCACCCGACAGCATGACGGATGTATTGATTCCGCCTTGAGTTGGTGTAAAAGAATAAATAATTGGACCGGGAATAAAAACAAAGCCTGACGATGTAGCCGTGCCGCCCGGGGTCGTGACAGAAATAGTTCCGCTTGTTCCCGCGCCCACAACCGCCGTTATCTGCGTCGGCGAAATAACGGTGTAACTGGCTGCGGGTACGCCACCAAAACTTACTGCTGTCGCGCCGGACAGTCCTGCTCCGGTGATAGTAACCACGCTACCTGCCGCTGCATTGAGCGGTGAAACACTTCCAATAACCGGACCGGGGATAAATGTAAACCCACCATATGTGGCTGTATTAACGGGTGTTGTCACCGACACATTGCCGCTTGCTCCCCCACCAACAACAGCGCTAATTTGTGTTGGAGAATCAATCGTAAAACTCGCCGCCGCTACACCACCAAAATTCACTGCCGTTGCGCCCGAAAAATTCAAGCCCGTAATGGTGATGACTACGCCCGATGCTGCGCTGGACGGCGTAAAACTTGTGATGGAAGAATTAACCATAAAGACGAAACCACTTGCCGTTGCCGTACCGCCGGGAGTCGTGACGACGACATTACCCGTCGCACCACCCGGCGCTACGACTGCCATGATTTGAGTCGCGCTCACTACCGTGTAACTTGCCGCCGCTACACCGCCAAAACTCACCGCCGTTGCGCCCGTCAAGTTTGTGCCGTTAATTGTTATCGTTGCACCTGTTGATGCAGCTACTGGTAAAAAACCACTAATGGTCGGCGGAGGAATAAAGGTAAAGGCTGTCGCATCACTCGTCGTTCCACTCGGTGCCGTGACTGTTACTGCACCACTGGCACCACCTGAAGCGACAACTGCCGCGATTTGAGTCGCACTCACCACTGTATAACTTGCCGCTGCTACACCGCCAAAACTCACCACCGTTGTACCCGTCAAGTTCGTACCGTTAATCGTGACCGTCGCCCCCGACCCTGCCGTCAGTGGTGTGAAACTCGTGATGGTCGGCGGAGGAATAAAGGTAAAGGCTGTCGCACCGCTCGTGATTCCACTCGGTGCCGTGACTGTTACCGCACCACTGGCACCACCCGGCGCGACAACTGCCGTGATTTGAGTCGCGCTCACCACTGTATAACTTGCCGCTGCCACACCGCCAAAGCTCACCGCCGTTGCACCCGTCAAGTTTGTGCCGGTAATCGTGACCGTCGCCCCCGACCCTGCCGTCAGTGGTGTAAAACTCGTAATCGTTGGCGGAGGAATAAAGGTAAAGGCTGTCGCACCACCGGTTGTTCCACCCGGTGCCGTGACTGTTACTGCACCACTGGCACCACCTGAGGCGACGACCGCCGTGATTTGAGTCGCACTCACCACTGTATAACTTGCCGCTGCCACACCACCAAAACTCACCGCCGTTGCACCCGTCAAGTTCGTACCGTTAATCGTGACCGTCGCTCCCGATACTACCGTCAGTGGTGTAAAACTCGTAATCGTTGGTGGAGGAATAAAGGTAAATGTTCCGACGCTATTTGCAGTACCGCCGAGGTTCGTTACTGTCACTGCACCACTAGCACCACCAGAGGCGACAACCGCCGTTATCTGATTTGGATTCACTATTGTATAGCTCGCCGCCGACACACCACCAAAGCCTACTGTCAGTGGTCCGATAAAATTTGTTCCATTAATTGTCACTGTTGCACCCGATGCTGCGGTTAAAGGTGAAAAACTTGTAACCGTTGGAGGAGGCGGAATGTATGTGAAGCCTCCCATAGTTGCTGTGCCACCGGGAGTTGTGACCGACACACTACCACTTGTTCCTGAAGCCACTTGTGCTGTTATTTTTGTTGGCGAAACTATCCAAAAATTTGTTGCGGGCATACCGCCAAAACTAACTGTGGTTGCTCCGGTGAAGCCCGTTCCGTTAATCGTTACCGAACCTCCAGCTGAACTACTTGTCGGTGTAAAACTTGTTATTGTCGGTATTGGTGCGTTAAATGTAAATCCGGGCAATGTTGCTGTACCACCAGCAGTTGTAACTGTAACATTGCCATTTGCACCTACAGAAACAGTCGCAGAGATCTGTGTTGGTGAAATAGTTGTAAATGACGTTACAGAGGTTCCACCGAAATCCACAGCCCATACACCAACACCAAAGTTTGTTCCATTAATTGTTATCGTTGCACCTACTCCACCGTTTGTTGGAGTGAAACTTGTAATTGTTGGCGGAGGAATGAAGGTGAATGCGGCGGCACCACTTGTTATTCCCCCGGGAGTGGTAACGCTAACAGCACCACTGGCACCACTGGAAGAAACAACGGCGGTGATTTGAGTTGCACTTACTACTGTAAAACTTGCCGCCGCTACGCCACCAAAGCTCACTGCCGTTGCACCCGTGAAGTTTGTGCCATTGATTGTGACCGTTGCTCCTGATGCTGCTGTTAATGGTGTAAAACTCGTGATGGCAGGTGGAGGAACAAAGGTAAATCCGCTTGCCGTTCCCGTGCCGCCCGGGGTCATAACGACCACATTTCCCGAAGCACCACCGGAAGAAACAACGGCGGTGATTTGAGTTGCACTGACGATGGTATAGCTTGCTGCTGCTACGCCACCGAATTTTACCGCCGTTGCGCCCGTGAAATTTGTTCCATTAATCGTGACCGTTGCGCCCGATGCTGCTGTAGTCGGTCCATAGCCGGCCATCGTTGGTGCAGGAATAAACGTAAACGCTGTTGCTGCACTTGTGACACCACCCGGTGTCGTTACCGATACGGCACCACTGGCGCCGCTGGAAGAAACTGTTACATTGATTTGATTAGCATTCATTGATGTAATGGCTGCTGCCACACCACCCAGAGTCACCGATGTTGCCCCCATAGTAAAATTCGCGCCATTGATTGTCACCGTTGCACCAGCCGCTGCTGTGGCTGGTGTAAAGCTGCTAATTGTGGGTGCAGGAATGAACGTAAAGGCGGTTGCATCACTCGTCGTTCCGCCCGGAGTGGTGACAGTCACGGCACCGCTTGCGCCACCTGAAGCAACGACAGCCGTGATTTGATTCGCATTCACGACAGTAAAGCTTGCCGCTGCCACGCCTCCGAAACTCACGGCTGTCGCGCCCGTCAAGTTTGTTCCGTTAATCGTGACCGTTGCGCCTGACGCTGCTGTCATCGGTGTAGAGCTTGTAATAGTAGGCGGAGGAGTAAAGGTAATAGCTGATGCGCTATTTGCACTGCCGCCCGGTGTTGTTACCGCAATTACACCGCTAGCACCGCCGGAGGCTACAACTGCCGTAATCTGTGTTGCGCTCACCACCGTGTAACTTGCCGCCGCTACGCCTCCAAATGTTACTGTGGTCGCACCCGTCAAGTTTGTGCCATTGATTGTGACTGTTGCGCCCGATGCTGCGGTTGTTGGCGTAAAACCTGTAATTGTCGGCGGAGGAGATATTTTACGAACACTATTATTATCTTGATCTCCCACATACAAATTACCATTACTATCCACCGCAACGCCCCGGGTTACATTAAATTGTGCCGCTACTGTAAGCCCGTCAGCAAATCCTGGTCCGCTACCAGCAACTCTTGATGAGAGTCCTGAGGGAGTTATCTTGCGGACACGCGAAGCATCTGTAACATACACATTGCCGTCATTATCGACAGCACAACCATGGGGATTAACAAACAGTGCCGCCGCTCCAGTACCATCGCTAGTACCTGAAATACTACCGGCTAAAGTACTCACATCACCAGTAGAAATATTAATCTTTCGGATGCGGAAATTTCCACTGTCGGTTACATAAAGATTACCTGTGGTAGATTCCACTCCCACACTTGTTGGGGCAGAAAAACGCGCATTAACACCAACATCTTCAACAAATCCTGCGCTTCCATTTCCGGCAATGGTTGACACAACTCCGGAAGCAATCACGACTCTACGAATACAATGATTGTTAAAATCTGCCACATAGAGGAAATTACCCGATGGATCAACAGCAATACCCATAGGTCCGTTAAATTGCGCACCTGCTCCGGTATTGTCGCTATATCCTGCACTACTACCGGCTAACGTTGTCACTACACCTGCTGGGGTGATTTTTCGGATACGATTATTGAGTCTATCGCCAACATATATATTTCCACCTGCGTCGACCGCCACACCGGTAGGAGCATTAAAACTGGCTGCTGCTCCTGTGCCATCATTATTCCCAGTACCTCCATTTCCGGCAAGCGTTGTTACCACACCTGCTGGAGTAATTTTTCGGATACAATTATTAAAGCGATCTGCCACATAGACATTGCCAGCGGCATCCACAGCAACTTCTCGCGGGCTATTAAATTGCGCAGTAGCTCCTGCTCCATCTACTAGCCCAGCAGTACCATTACCCGCAAGTGTTACGACGTTCTGCGCGGTCGCTTGAACACCTAGCATTAAAAGCATGATAACGAACAAGTACGGAAAGAGTCTCTTTGGTGTCATCGATGGATGTTTTACTGATGAATAATAAAGCATGGCTAACATTTAACCTCCGCAAAATTACACTGTTTGTGAATATAGCGCATATACAGTCGTCCGAACAGTCCTTTTTTTCGGATGAACTGTCCGCGTTAGCAAACCTGTCAATATTTAGAAGAACTCGAGATTCGTACGACCTTGCGTAATAGATCATCTCCAACATATTTTCTCGTGTCTGTTTTTTGATTGTTGAGCGGCGTATTTCAGGATTTCCAGTACTGAAGTTTGATGATATTGCCATCTACATCTTGTGAATAAACAAAGGTGAATATGCCAACATTTTTCACCTCCGTTTGTACTAATTCACCTATCTGCGAACCACCATTTGCCAAGACCTTCTCCAACATTTCTTGAATAGTATCAACATTGAAGGCAATATGACCGAATCCTTTACGATTAGCTAGTGGAATAGGCTGGGGTGCATTGCTATCATACTGAAAAATCTCTAGTGTTGATAGATTATCAGCCTATCCGGGAAGGGCTAAATGCATTCCAGCTATATGAGCATTAGGTATAGACGTAGCTTTGTCGAGCCATTCGCCTCGTAAATCTCTTTCGGGATAAATGTGTTTGCAGTCAAAGACATTGATATAGAAGGTTGCGAGACGCTTCCAATCATCGGTGATAATACTTAGTATGAACAAATGTGGTCATTGTAGTTACTGCGAAGGTTTCAAAAAAATGGAGAGAAGCTCAGGCTTTCCTAGTAGAATTGCCGTCGGTAGGTATTCAAAATCGATATAGTTCTAAAAAATAGCGTGACAACCGAAACACCTTCACTTATACTAATTCAGGCTCGCTCATAAGATAGCCTTGTGCTTCATCAAGCGTTGCGAATGCAGGGAAATATCGCATAAAACCCAGAAGCATAAGTACCCGACGGAAAGCATCGTTCAGATGAACAAAGATTACTTGCCCACGATTTTTCTCCATCGTTTCAAGCAACGACATAAAAACCCCGACCCCAGCGCTTGATACATAGGAAACATCGGCAACATCAAAGACAATGCAATGTGAATTATAATCTTCTATTACTTTTCGCGATCCGATCAGTACATCTTCCGATGTATCCAAATCAATAACACCGCTAATTTTGAGAATAGCAAGAACTTTATTCGCGACCAAAAGGTCAAGTTCCATATTTTCGGTTTGCATGAGATTAGTCATTTTAACGTCCTAAAGAGAAAATAAGTAGATTGTAAATTCAATAGTGGCTACAAGAGTTTATAAAGTGCACATCGCAAGTATTTTTCAGTACTCAGAGAGCTGCTGCATTTTTTTGTAGTACCGAGAAATATCCTCGTCATAGTATTTGGTCATTGTTATTTTGTTAAACTTTCCCGGCTCGGAAACATAGTTTACTTCGTCCATCACTTGCCGAACAAGATATACTCCCATTCCTCCTAGATGAGTTACAGCGGCCTGACGTAGCTCGTCCAGTGAACCATAACGCCCGGCTTTTTGAAAATTGTATGTTCTTCCCCGCTCACCGGCATCCTCAATAACGATAGTAATTTTCTGTACATCCAGTGTAAAATGGTAATGAATATCCGCTTCGTGTCTATTGATAAATGAGTGTTCGATGATATTACCGGTGATTTCTTCAAGTGCCAAACGAATATCAATGAAAAGCACTTGTGAGAGCAACGGTTTTAGCAACTCTTCGAGCCGACGCATGATAAAAGCCGGCTTCAGTGGGTGAGGCATATTATGAGTTTTGAAAGAAAAAGATAGTCCCATACTTCGTGCTATTTCCTGAACAAGCTGTTCACCTAATTCTTTCCTCTCCTCATCAGCTAATGAGTTATCGACAGAATATACCTCAGACGACAATTGGGAAACAAACTGTTCCAATATTGATTGAATAGGTATAAGATGTTGACTGTTCATAAAAACGCCTCCTATGTAAGAATAATGATAAATAAGAACAATGAAACTGCATCTCTCATTGTTCTAGACAGAAGAAGAAAATGTTTTCTGTAAAGGAATACTCCGCTTCCTGTCAGTTATGCTCTGCCGTGATAGAGTATCAAAGAGCGGCTCACCTTCTCCGGTAAGAATATAGTGCAGATTCAATCCCCTCTCTCCACATTTTTGAACAATAACAGCATAGCGTATTGTATTGCGGGTTTTCCAATTCGCTAATGTTGATGGATGGATACCAAAAAACCGTGCGCACTCGGCGTCGGTTTTCAATAAGCACACCTGCTTTAGACGGCAAATAATATCTGACATTGAAAGTATCATCTGAGTCATAGAGTAAATGAAATTATATCAATAATTACGAGTTTTTTGCAATATACTAAATGAAAATATATTTGCAATATGAAAATTTTTAGATTTCAATATATTTACTTTTTGTAAGTTATCTAGTTATTTGATTATAAAAACTTTAATATATAAATATTTATATTAAAGCGCTCTTTGATGATTTTATTTTTGTGATTATATTTTCAAAATGTATATTTGCAAAAAAAATTACTGCACATACCTTATCTTTCTAAAAACCATTATACCCTCAATTCAACCACAAAGAGCTTTTCCATAGTTGATGGTTCTTCTCTACATAATTCAACGTAGTAAACGGCATTTTTCATACGGAGTGCGAATTTCAGATTATTTTGTTTGTGGTATGGTATTCTTTGGAAAATATTAGAACGAATGCTTGGTGGTGCACGGCAGAAGTAAAAGAGTTATGGACGGCAGCATTTCGGGTAGTAGTAGGTATGATGACGCAACAGATTCTCTCTTAACTTTCTAGTAAGCATAGTTGATAGCGAGGAATATCAAATCACATATTCAGATACAATCTCATGGAAACATCAAAAATCATCCTTATTATCGAAGATCATCAGAAACTTTTACATGTTTTCTTGCGGTATTTGAGAGAAGGACATTTTCAAGCTCTTTGCGCCGATAATGGAGAGGACGGACTGGCACTGGCAAAAAAATTTCGTCCTGATTTAATTATCTGTAATATTTCAATGCCTACAATGAGCGGTTACGATGTTATACAAGACCTAAAAAACGACCCACATACAGCAAACATTCCGATCGTTGCTACATCACCAAAAAAAGATTCTGCCACAATCCGTTATGCTATGGAGCGAGGAGCTGACGATTATTTGGTTAAGCCGATTAGTCCAAAGGAGTTTTTAGGAACTATTGATTTACATCTTCGCAAATCAGCCCGTGTAAAGGAGCAAATTGACAAAGCATTGATTGATACATGGCAGCATATAATGACGGTTATTCCACACGAACTACGAACCCCCCTATCTTCAATATTGGGATCTGCAAAATTTATTAAGGACAATTTTGATGCGCTACAAAAAGATGATATCATAGAGATGCTGGGATTTGTCGTTGATTCTTCACAGCGCCTGCATCAGCTAACAGAGCGTATCATTCTACTATCACAGATAGAATCTCTTTCTCATGATCCAAATTGGTCTGCAAGTGTACGCAATAAGTTAACAAATGACGCTTCAGAAATTATTATTGAACGAGCATATAGCGTTGCAGCAGAGTTTACTAGGACACATGATATACGATTAGAAAATATTGCCACCGAAAAAGCAATTGTTCGTATTCATTCTGTTTACCTAGATATTATTATCAAAGAGTTAATGGAAAATGCCTGCAAATTTTCCGAGCCCGGATCCCCTATCTCCATTTCCATCGCTCATGAACAATCACAGTATATAATTGCCATCGAAGATCAAGGCAGAGGTATTCATCCGGAAGAACTACACAAAGCACAGCGCCTCTTCGGACAACTAGACCGCAATGAATTTGAGCAGCAGGGACTCGGAGTAGGACTTTCTATTGTCACCGAAATAGTAAAAATATTTAACGGAAATTTTTTTATGCGACACCACTCACCTCATGGGACACGGGTAGAGGTGGTACTAGATATCGTAGTCATACCAGTCGAAGAGAAGACGAATGGTCTATCGCAACAGCTTATTATTGATACGTCTGCTATTCGTCTGACACCACAGCAGAATGGTTTTGGAGTAAAAAAATTATTTGAACTGAATACAATTGGTGATTCGGTGGAAGAATATGTTGAACAGCAGCCTACGAATCCGTAATTTGCTCATCGTAATTTGTACACTTGTCATTACATTGATTTATGGATACCATCAACTCTGAAGCAGTTCTTCGTCGGCTTAAGCGCTTGTATAACATTGATACCGATCTTGAATTAGCACAATTTCTCGGCGTAAGTGCCCCAACGGTATCCAATTGGAAGACTCGTAGCTCCATTGACTTCTCTCTTGTTTTTTCTAAATGTGTTGGTGTCAATTATCATTATATCTTAACAGGCGAAGGTAGCCCTTTCGCTGATAATGATATGGGGGTAAAATTATCTCAACAGCTCAATGCCTCATCGGAACTGAATCCTCGTAAGGAACAAGCCGGATTTGAAAATATTAATCAGCTCAATGAGATAGTTTCTTCCTTAAAAGATATTTTTAATGATGATATGCAAGCATCCATTGGTCGCTTGATGAATCAATATCGAACCGCCCCATTGCCATCTGCTATAAAATCAACGGAAACAAGTATTTCATTAGATTCAAATATCATTGCCTCATTATCAAGTCAATTAACACAATACCTCTACACGGATGAGATTGCGTTGGCACCGAAAGAGAAAGAAAAATTACGAGCACATCTTGATCACAATATTCATTCTACCCTATCCCTTACTTTTGGTATATCTACCCGTGTTTTGCCAAAACCTATCACGGTGTCATTTTTAATGCGGCGAGTACGCGATATTTTATCCCCCTTAGTTTCCGAACCATTTCTTATTAATATTCAAATGGCATTGGAAGAGATTTTAGGACCAATTATTGATACAATGACCAAAGCTCGTGAAATAGTTGATATCTATTTACAGTTTACCATTGACCACGAAAAGCTCGTCATAGGCATACAAGATTTTAGTGAGTATAACCGCATCTATAACACAGATAGTAATCTCTCGAGAGTCGAAAACAGCAAGGAACGTGCATTATATCACAAAGGATTGGAATTAGCCCGTCAACTTATGGATGATGTTTTTTTAACAGTCGAACACGGAAGATGTATTACCATCATTGCAATTAAATATTTTCTAATTTCAGAAAACAAGTAGCAGTATAATTTCTTTTTCGTTACTCGTTGAATATATTTAGGATTATTATGTCAGGTGAGTTTACCATAGAACTACTAGCAGTTAATCAACAGACAGCGGTCTTTTTTGCCGCCGGAACAATTAACATTGAAACCGCACCAATTTTACTTCACGGTATTGAAGAAGCCATCCAAAAATGCAATCCTCGCTCCATTGTCATTGATCTTGGTGCTGTACCCTATATTTCAAGCTCCGGAGTAGGAGTACTGATACAAGTGTTTGAAAATATACGGACTGAGAATGGGATGATTATTTTAGTAAAAGCCCACGAAAGTATCAAACGAATACTATCTATACTCGGATTCACTCGCTACTTTTTGTTTGCAGATTCTATGGATGAAGCGCACCAAATATTACTGGATCACTTTACGGAAAAATAACACCTCACACACCCCACTAAACGCAATGCTAATGCCGCAGCAGCCTAAATAAGTTCAAATACTCAAATACACTGTGTCCCTTTTCATCAGAAGAAAAGAGAATGGTGAAAATTCCGTATTTGTTTGCCGCAAAAAAAATGCTATCTTGCCAGTCGAAACTATCGACAATAGAG
>CALCNX010000046.1 GCA_937899715.1 uncultured bacterium
AGTCGAAGCCTCAAGCTGCGTGGTTTCGCCTGTGGTGTAACGTTTTGCGGCAGCTTTCGCAAAAGCCGAAAGAATGCTGTCTTGTTCCCGCAAAAGCCGTTCTCGCTCCGACAGCACCGCAAGTTGATAATACGCTGACTTCACCGCAAAAACGAGTTCATTGCGTGTCGTGGCAAATTTCAGTTCCGCACCGCGAGTTTGTGCCTCGCCGAAAGCGGCTTGGCTTGTGAAGACGGTGGGGAAGGGGATTGTTTGGGAAATAGTGAGGTTGTTGTCTTGTGCGAAACTGTTGTACTGCCCAAGCAGAAGCGATACATTTGTTTTGCCGATGTCCGTTGCCGTGCGCTTCAAGGCGCGTTGCAGCTCAATTTCCGTCCGTCCCGTTTGCAGCGTAGGGTTGCGCTTCAGAGCAGTTTCGATTGCTTGCTCCAGCGAGATTGCTTGCGGTGATGAGTTTTGCGGTAATGAGCTTTGCGGTGATGCTTGTGCAAAAGCAGATGTTCCGCATAAACACAGCAGAAGAATAATCAATGCCGTTTCGCCGCCCGTTTGAAGCGGTGTTTTGTTATCGGAATCTTGTTCGGAACGCTTTTTGTTCCGACGCTCCGACCATGTTTCCACAAGGATATACAGCACAGGTAGTACAATAAGCGTGTGCAGCGTCGCCGAGACCAAACCGCCGATAACAACCGTTGCAAGCGGTTTCTGAACTTCTGCACCCGACGATGTAGAAATTGCCATTGGCAAAAAGCCGAGTGAAGCGACTGCCGCCGTCATCAAGACAGGACGCAGGCGCACTCGTGTTCCCTTGAGGACAATTTCGCGGAGGTCGGTCATACCTTCGGCTTTCAGGCGATTAAAGTATCCCACAAGGACAATCCCGTTCAGCACCGCCACGCCAAAGAGCGCGATAAAGCCAATGCCCGCCGAAATCGAAAACGGCATCCCGCGCAGCCACAGCGCCAGTACGCCACCAATGGCGGAGAGCGGAATCGCTGTGAAAATGAGCAGTCCAAACTTGACCGAACGAAACGTAAAATATAACAGCGTGAAAATGAGCAACAGTGCAATCGGTACGGCAATGGACAAACGTTTTTTTGCTTCTACAAGGTTTTCAAAACTGCCGCCGTAGTGTATGAAATAGCCCGTAGGCAGCTTTACTTGCGCTTGGACTTTGCCGCGCAGTTCCGCGACAATACTTTCTACGTCGCGGTTGCGGACATTGAAGCCGACCATAATACGCCGTTTTGCATCCTCGCGTTGTACTTGGTTGGGTCCCAGTTCAAACCGCACGTCGGCAAGTTCGGAAAGCGGAACCGTGTTGCCTGCGGGCGTAGCAATAAGCAAACGTTGAACATCTTCAATGCTTCGGCGGTTTGTGGTGTCGAGCCGTACAACGAGGTCGTAGCGTTGTTCGTTTTCATAGATAAGCCCCGCAGATTCGCCTGCAAACGCTGTACGAACAGCTATATTGACGGCATTCACGGACACGCCGAAACGGGCAAGCGCGTCGCGGTCGGGGCGCACAATGATTTGCGGCAAGCCCGACACACGCTCGACATAAATATCTTGCGCTCCTTGAATTTTCCCTGCGATTGCCCCAATTTTTGTAGCTTGTTCCGCCAACACGTCCATATTTTCGCCAAAAATCTTTACAACCACATCCTGCCGCGCACCACTGATAAGCTCGTTAAAGCGCATTTGAATTGGCTGCAAAAACTCGTATTCCGCACCCGGAATTGTTTCCAAGACTTCCTGCATTTTTTCCGCCAGTTCTTCGCGGGTATGTGCTGTTTTCCACTCGCTGTGCGGTTTCAAAATTACCATCAAATCCGTTGCTTCGACGGGCATAGGGTCGGTGGGAATTTCGCTTGCGCCGATGCGCCCAACCGTTTGTTCCACTTCGGGAAACCGCTTCATCAATGTTTCGCCAACCTTGATAGCCGTTTCCACACTGTGCGAAAGCGACGAACCTGTCATCACGCGCACCCCGACGGAAAAATCGCCTTCGTCGAGCGTTGGAATAAATTCACCACCCATTGAAAGAAATAATACCAATGAGCCTGTGAGCATCGCCAGTGACACACTAACCACAACGGTTTTTTGCCGCAACGCCCAGCGCAAGACAGGTTCGTACACACGCTGCAATGCTGACATCATGCGGTCGGAGAGTGTTTCTTTGGTAGAAGGTTCTTTGCTCAAAAAGAGAGCGGACATCATCGGGATATAGGTGAGCGAAAGGATAAATGCGCCCAAAATGGCGAAGGAAACCGTCTCAGCCATTGGGCGGAACATTTTGCCTTCCACGCCTACAAGTGCCAAAATCGGCAAATACACAATGAGGATGATGATTTCGCCAAACGCTGCGGAAGAACGAATTTTTGAAGCAGCATCATACACTTCGGCATCCATTTCGGCTTGTGTCGTGCGGCGAGTGAATTTTCTCTCGTGGAGGTGATGCAGCGTGGCTTCCACAATAATCACCGCGCCGTCCACGATAATACCAAAGTCAATCGCGCCTAATGACATGAGATTGCCCGACACACCAAAAACATTCATCAGCGAAATGGCGAAGAGTAGCGACAGAGGAATCGCCGAGGCAACCACCAAACCCGCACGGACATTGCCCAAGAACACCACCAGCACGAAAATCACGATTAACGCGCCTTCGGCAAGATTGGTGATAACGGTTTTGATGGCATTGGACACCAGTTTGGTGCGATCTACATACGGGACAATTTCAACGCCTTCGGGAAGGCTTGCGGCAATCGTTTCGATGCGCTCTTTCACGTTGGTAATCACTTTCGAGGAATTTTCACCTTTGAGCATCATCACGATACCACCAACGACTTCGCCGCTCGTCTCGTTCGGTGCGGTGCGGGTCATTGCGCCGTAGCGGATTGCGCTCCCAAGCTGAACGATTGCCACGTCGCGGATGAGAATGGGAATGCCGTCTGCACGAGTTTTGACCACAATTTTGGCAATGTCGTCGGTGTTTTTTGCCAATCCTTCGGTGCGAATGGAGTAGGCTTGCGGTTTGTTGTCAATGTATGCGCCGCCCGCGTTTTGGTTATTGTGTTCCAACGCCGTAAAAATGTCTTGGGTGCTGATGTTCATAGCGCGGAGGCGGTCGGGGTCGAGCGCGATTTCGTATTGTTTCAAAAAGCCGCCGAAGCTGCTTACATCTGCCACGCCCGCAGTTCCGAGCAGTTGGCGGCGCACTATCCAATCTTGCACAGAGCGTAGTTCCATAGGGGTAAATTTTGCCTCGAAACCACTTTTTGCGCGAAGGACGTACTGGTAAATTTCCCCTAAACCGGTGCTGACGGGAGCAAGTTCGGGTTTGCCGATGCCGTTTGGTATTTGACTTTCGGCTTCCTTCATGCGCTCGGAAACTTGTTGCCGCGCCCAGTAAATATCAATATGTTCCTCGAACACAATCGTTACCACCGACAGCCCGAAGCGCGAAATGGAGCGAATTTCGGTGCGATGCGGAATGGAAGACAGAGCAATTTCGATAGGGAAGGTGATAAGACGTTCCACCTCCGGCGGCGCAAGCGAGGGGCTGCGCGTGATGATTTGGACTTGGTTGTTTGTAATATCCGGCACAGCATCAATCGGAAGCTGCGTAATGGAATACGTTCCCCACGCCACAAGCGCAAGCGTGAGTATCGCAATAATGAGCTTGTTGCGAATGGAAAAATGAATAATACGGTCAAGCATAATGGTTTGTTTATGAAAATAGATTGATAGTTGATTGGCTATGGCGTTGCGCCGATTTTGAACGGAAACAACAGATAAAAGCGTGGTGGGCGCACATATCCCCACGACGGCGATAGAGTAAACTCAATGGCAGGTGCAGGCAGTTTTATCAGATTGACATACTGCCGAAGCCAATTCCAAAACGCCCCACCTTCGGGAAGAATTTTTGTCAAGTCGTAATCCAAAGAAATGATAATGCGGCGCGTGGCATCATCCCAATCCAAGTTGCGGGCGGTGTAGCCAACGGCGATATTCAGCCATGAAGGGTAGTAGGGCTGTATTGTTTCCGGCAGGAGATTGTGAACATTCACCGACACCCACCACGTCCACGCGCTGTAATCATCTACCCAAATATCGGTGGCATAAAAACGTTTTTTTTCGCCAAACCACGGTGCAGGGAAGAATGTTGCTTTGGGGGTAAAATTTTGCAACACAGGCGCGTAGTGCTGTGCAATAAACAACCCCGCACCGATGCCATTAAACAGAACGTCAGTCGGCGAGAAACCCCAATTTTTTCCGAAACCATCCATGATTTCGACATAGAGTTGATAGCCGAAGCCCATTGCCATTCCACCCAACATCGCATCATTTCTACTTACGCCCGATGCCATCAGTGCGTCGGCTGAAAATTTTGACATGGTGTATCCTGCCAAGAAATGCCCACCTTTATCGGCGAGTAAATCCACATCAAAGTCATCAAGAATGCGGAATGAGGCTTTATCCGCCCACACCTTTTGCGATTGGTAAATGTGAAGTCCTGCAACAAGTGAAGTGTACACGCCGCCTGTTATTATCGTCGGAACAAGCTGCCATTCGGTGGTGCGGCGCGGCATTGTGCCATCAATGGTATAAGCACGTGTATCGGCGTAGGTAAATTCTTGCGCCGTGTAGTAGTAACAAGAATCAGTTGTTTGCCGTAGGGAGTCCGGTGGCGCAATATCTTTTTTTTCGAGAGAATCGCTGACAATATGAGTGTTACAGGTAGCAAATGACAAGAAACTCGCGGCAGCAAATGCCGAGAGAGCAGAAGCGAGCATAATCTTCCTTGAGAAAATAAAACGAGGATAAGTGCTACATTCGGAATGAAGTAGCATGAATTCAACGATAAGGAAGCGTCATGCTATCGGAGGGCGGTAGAGTGAACCGGGACGAAGAGAATGTGCAGCAAGAGGATTTGCCACAGGATAGGAGTGTTCGATAAAAATTGCGGTCGGAAAGGAAAGTGCTTGCACAAATGCGGGAACATGACACACACAAGAGCAATGATGAGCGTCGCTCTCATGCTGCTCGTGATTGCTTGACGAATCGGGTCGCGCTATTACAGTCGTTCCGTCATTGTTTCTGTTGGAAGCCTGATTGTCGCTCTGGTGAAACGGCAAGCCTTGTTGTAGCAATGCAGAAACAAGGGTGTTGCAACCATCGTTATCGCCACGAAGACATTCCGCATCGAGACAAACGAGCATAGACACGCTGTACAAAACAAGTACGAGCGCGATGATTGGACGGGCGATATGACGAAATTTGTACAACACGATACAAAAGTAGCGTAAAAATCCTTGCGAAGCAATTGCAGTAAGAATAAAATTTTGTGCCTAAAAATTGCTCACACAAACTCACGTAAAGTGGGATGCTCGGCAAATGGCAGATTCATTGGATTCATTCTCCTCGCCCCCGTGTATCATTCGCTCCGCTCAAATCGCTATGCTCAGTTTTCTCTTTCCTCGCTGCGGGAATCTCCGTGCGCGGGGTGCACTCCGCTTCCCGCAGCTTGCGGCTCAAACAATTCGGCATTCAATGCTATGCGCTCCGCGCCGTGAACACCGCTTCTCAGGGTGACATTCTTTTGTACTTCCGTCGGTCGGCGATGATACTCGCGCCAGCGCGCGCACCAGCCGTGGTGTGGTGCCCACGCTGCGGGCGCCATCGAGTTGCACCCGGAAGCGCCCGGCCATGAAAGCCGCCACCAGCGCGCCGATGAAAAGACCCAGGACCTCCCAGGTCATCCAGGAGCCGATCGGGTTGCCGTCGGCCACTTTGGACGCCAGGTAAAGATTGGCTTGGGTGGCTGCAGGTGCCACCGCCAGGCCGGTTCCCGCCACCACGTCGGTGGCGGCGCCGCTGGCGCCCAGGCCGTGGCCCGTGATCAGGAAGGTGAACAGCAGCGCCAGCCCGAGCGCAATGCCCGCGGCCATGGGTGGCCAGAACGGTTTGACGGTGCGGCGGCCGTCGGTGGAGAGGGTGTTCATGGTTTCTTGCCTTTCGGAAATTTGGCCCTCGTCACGCATTGACCGGCCATGAACGCAATTTAGTTGATACCCCGTAGGGTATTTATGATCTGGATCAACATAAGTGAAGCCAAAGATTTGCAGAATGGAGTCGAGGGTAAACCCCAGCAGTTGGGACATACGACGAAAGGTTGCAAATGACCTCCAGACTGAATCGATGGGCACGCGTGGCATGGATGGCGAGTTGTCTCGGCCTGGCAGCCATGGGCGTGACGCAGGCCGAAGAGGCCAAGCCGGTGAATCTCAAGACCACGGCCGATCACTCCAAATTCAAGGAGTTGCAGCGCGAG
>CALCNX010000047.1 GCA_937899715.1 uncultured bacterium
CCCCAACCCCAACCCCAACCCCAGGGGGCTCAGAAGAGAAGAAGAAAATGAACGCTGTGATAATTTGATGCTTATAGAATATTAATGAATAAAAATAATTGTTAACTGGTAAACCCTTATTTTTATGCTTATTAAATACTCTATTTTAACTAACCCAAGTTGTTCAACTAATTAACCATTTTAAATAGCGATTAAGCTATATATGAAATTAACTTATTCGTCTTTAGCTTTGACTTCTTCCTTTTCTTCCTTCTTTTCAGCTCCGACTATGGGAACAGTGCTTTCAGCATGCATACTAAGAAGTTGAGTCACTGAATTAAAATGAAAAATTATAAAAAGTAAAATAGATCTAGAAAAGAAAATTAAAGAAAGTGTAGACTCTATGGAAAAAACTAATATTTCTGAACTTTCTAATATTAAAACTAGTGCTAAAGCTAATGCTAAAGAAAATATTAACTCTATTTTTCGTGTTTTTCATACTATCAAGGGTTTGTCAGGCTTTCTGGGCTTTAATGTCATTAGCACTGTTGCTCAGGAGGTGGAGGTACTACTCGACGTTCTCCGCAAAAAGCCGTCGGCGGTGTCGGCAACGAGTATTACGTTAATCAACGAGAGTTTTTCTTTGCTCAAAACTCTGCTGACGACTGTTGGTGCGGAAGTGAAAGATAGTGGACACGGGGAGGCTGTACGAAACCATATTAGTAAGTTAAAGGAAGCAGTCGCCGTTATTACATCTGCTGCTGAAGTGCTCACCAGCGCCGTCAAGGTTTCTTTACCGACCTCAGGTGAAAATGCTTCCTTGGCAGTTCTGCCGCTTGCGGCTGCCCAAGTTATCAATAGTGTTTCTTCCGGCACCACCGCAGCTAGTAATGTTTCCTCAGAGAAAGCCCCCGACATTCCAAAGCCCCAAGCACATGGAGTCGAAGTCCGAGGAAATGTGATAATTGATGAGCCGCAAGCTGTAGTTTCTCTTTCAAGCAAGCAGATTGAAGAAGTTCAAGGGGATACGCCAAAAGTTGTGGCTCCCGACAATAGTCTGCAACGCTTCATCTCTGAATCACTGGATCATATCTCTGTAATTGAGCAAGGCTGTCGGCGCTTGGAACAGAATCCGCACGATATGACCATTATAGGCGCTGTTTTCGGGTCAGTTCTTCAGCTTAAAGCAAGCTCCCGTTCTATGGGCTTTGTAGAAATAGAGACGAAGAGCATAGATGTAGAAGCTATTCTTGATGCTGTCCGTCGAAATACGTTGACTGTCTATCCGGGCTTGATTGCGATGGTGTTGAATATGCTGGCTTCTATTACGACGCTCATCCAAAGTCTGGCTGCGCGGCAAGCGTTGAAAATTCAAAAAGAGAGCGCCCGCAGAGCATCAGAATTGCCTGTACCTTCGATGGTGACAAGTGGAGTTTTTGCGCCGATACCTTTACCGAAAGCCTACTCGGTGAAAGCGCCTCAGGCTGCAAAGGACGAAGCACAAAGTGATATTACGGCTGTAAAGCGCCGTGAAGCTATTGTTGATGCTGATATGTTGGAAAAACTTTTTGAACTGGTCGGTGAACTTGTTGCGATTGAAACAATGGTGACGAAAAATCCTGATATTGTTGGGCTTGAATTAACACGCTTCAATAAAGCAGCAGCGATGCTGCATAATGTTACGACTGAACTCGAAAATACAGCGCAAGCGCTCCGTCAACGCACCTCGTAGAAGCGTCGCTTCGGCAGGAATGGAGCCTGTTTCGTTGCTCTGGGATAGTGAATACTGGAACGCAAATCCCGCGAAAAATCGCATATTCTTGGAAAAATGGATAACGTCGGTACACATTTTCTCCTTTTCAATTATGGCTTCACATCAAACAGGGTCGTCTGTTGACGACATCGTTTCAGTCGCGCTTTCAGAGGCTGAGTTCGATAACTTGAGCCGTCTTGTCTATGAGCGCTTTGGAATCCATTTGCCGCCGGAGAAGCGCACAATGGTCACGGTGCGTTTGCAGAAAGTTCTGCGGCGGATGGGGATGACATCATTTCGCCAGTATTATGAATACATTGTTCGCAGTTCAAGTAATGAGCCGCTTATTGAATTTGCGAATCATATCACGACCAATCACACCTTCTTTTTTCGTGAGAAAGACCACTTCGATTACCTCGTAAAACGAGTCTTACCCGAAATGACAGCACCACTAAAACAGAGGCAGGACTACGATTTTCGGATGTGGTGTGCGGGTTGTTCATCCGGCGAAGAAGCATATATGCTGGCAATGCTGATGATGGAATTCTTCGGAGCCGAATATAGTATGTGGAAAGCCGGAGTGCTCGCTACTGATATTTCCGAAAAAGCATTGGCTGTTGCCGATGGCGGTGATTATGTCGAGGAGCGAATAGCGCTGCTACCGGAAGAATACAAACGCAAGTATTTTCAGGCGCTCCCAGATAAACACTGGCGCGTGAAGCCTTTCTTGAAGCAGGATGTGGTTTTTCGGAAGTTTAATTTGATGAACAATGTTTTCCCATTCAAGAAGCCCTTTCACGTCATTTTCTGCCGGAATGTCATGATTTATTTTGACAAACCGACGCGGAATGCTCTTGTACAGCGCTTTTACGACTGCCTTGTACCCGGCGGGTATTTGTTTATCGGGCATTCGGAGACGATAGACCGCACAAGTTCGGATTTTCGCTATATTATACCGGCGCTCTATCAAAAGCCTCTCTAATGCTTGCGCTCTAACAGCACTTTTCGGATTCAAAATCTTCCACCTTTTCACCACAAGGCAGCTATGTCGGACAAAGTTCGCATACTTCTGGTTGACGATTCGGCGTTAGTACGCGATTTGCTCTTTCGCTCTATCTCTGCGTTTGACAGTAGCATCGAAGTAGTGAGTGTCGCTGTTAATGGGCAGGATGGGCTAGAAAAACTTGCCACCGTCAAGCCCGATGTTGTTGTTACCGATATGGATATGCCTGTGATGAATGGGCTTGAATTTATCCGCCAGGCGATGATGCAGCGCCCGCTTCCGATTATTGTACTGAGTTCATGGACACAAAACGATAAAAGTATTACCTTGCAAGCGCTTGAAGCTGGGGCAGTTGACTACATTTCCAAACCGTCTGCGCTAAACCCACAAGGCTTTGATGAAACCTTGAGGCAGCTCGTGATGAAGATTAAGTCTGCTGCGCGTATCACCTCAGCAATGCCCCGTAAAGCCTCTGCTGCACAACCTTCCACCAGCGTACCTACTAGCGCATCCGTGCAGCCAAAGGGTGCTGCCGGGCAAGCACCGCGTGTACAAGTAGCCCCAACTACTACTGCTGCATCTCTCCAAACGCCAAACTATGAAGAGCGAATCGGGCAAATGATTCTCGGCGTTGGAGAAATTGGGGTTTCTAATGAATCCGGTAAACTTATCAAAACCTTTGCGCTCGGCTCTTGTGTGGCGTTAAATCTCTTCAGTGAGACATTCGAGATGGTAGGTATGGCACATATTGCTTTGGCAACATCAACTACATCGCCGGAAAAAGCAAGGCTATTACCGGGCTACTTTGCCGATACCGCCGTACCAGCGCTCATTAGCCAGCTGCGGGGTATTGGGTATCGAAAACCCACCTCACAGCTCGTGGCAAAAATAGCCGGTGGTGCGCAAACAAGCGCTGATGCGAACAACTATTTCAAAATCGGCGAAAAGAACATTGCAGCAGTAAAAGCATTGCTTTCATCGCTTGGAATCACTCTTTTGGCGGAGGATGTCGGTGAATCTCTAAGCCGCACGGTTTGTATTCAGGTTGGCTCGAAGGCGGTGCAGTTGTCATCGCCCGAACGTGTGCCTTGGGTAATTTGATTCGCCGCTTCTCCCCCCAAAACACTTTTTTCTTCACAAGATTTGACCAGTTGCCGCGTACTATTATATTTTCAACAACCATTATGAACATAGTTACGGAAAAACTGCCGATTTCGGTTCTCTATGTCGAAGACGACGCTGCGATTCGTCTCTTGACGAAAATGTTATTGGAAAAAAAAGTAGAAAAAGTGTATTTGGCTCAGGATGGTAGCGAAGGGCTTGACCTCTTTAACACCCATAAGCCGGATTTGGTGGTAAGCGATGTTGCTATGCCGGTGATGGACGGTATGGAAATGGCGCGGCGTATCAAAGTTATCAGCCCAAATATGCCGATTATTCTGACAACGGCATACGACCGCACGGATTTCCTTTTGAATGCGATTGAGTTAGGAATTGACCAGTATATTTTGAAGCCCGTCAAGCAAGAAAAACTCTATGCAATGGTGGAAAGAATGGCTTCAACGATACTGGCGGAGCGGCGTTTGGCGGAGCAGCAGCGTATTATCCAAGAGACAAAAGAGCAGTTAGAAGTGGTCTTGGATTCGGTGCCCGGTGTCATTTCATGGATTGGGAAAGACTTGCGATATATTGGCTTGAATGGCTATATTGAGCGACTAACGGGGCTTCCGCCGACGGAATATATTGGTAAAGAAGTTGGTGCTTTAACATCAGATTCGGGTGATTCGGAAGACCAGAGTTTTCGCCATGCGGTGGCAACTTTCTTTGAGCAAAACAATGAAATGGGGGAGTTTGAAGTACAAATAGCAGGAAAAGATGGGCGGCGAACATATTTGATTATCGCAAGGAAATATCATCAGGACGAACAAGCGGTTTTTGTGGGGATAGACATTACCGAGCGCAAGTCAGCCGAGCAGACGATGCGGACGATGAACGAGGAATTAGAGCGCCGTGTGGCTGAACGGACTGCCGAACTCCTGCGTGCAAAAGAGCAAGCAGAATCTGCAAACCAAGCAAAGAGCGGCTTTCTGGCAAATATGAGCCACGAACTACGGACACCGCTTAATGGCATTATTGGAATGACCAGTTTGCTGACGGGAAGCGAAAACATGACCGAGAAGCAAAAAGAGTACTTGGGCATGGTTCGGGTTTCGGCTGATTCCTTGCTATACATCATCAACGATATTCTGGATATTTCTAAAATCGAAGCACAAAAGCTGGAGTTTGAGCATATTCCCATTAACATCCGTGCGGCAGTGCAAGATATTATAAATATTTTTAGTCCGCAAATAGCATCGAAAGGCTTGCAACTGCACACGACCATTAGTAGCGATTTGCCGCCACTGGTCGTTGGTGATAGCATACGGTTTAAGCAAATTCTCAATAATTTTATTGCTAATGCAGTGAAATTCACGAGCGAAGGACACATTGAACTTGTTGTGAGGGTTCCTGAAAAGTCCGGTGGTGATGTGATTATAGAATGCGAAATTACCGATACAGGCATTGGCATAGCAGCCGATAAAATGGATAAACTTTTCAAGAGTTTTAGCCAACTTGACCCATCCTTTACGAGAAAGTATGGCGGTACGGGACTTGGCTTGGCTATTGCGCGGCAGCTTGCTGAGATGATGAATGGCAGCGTATGGTGCCGCAGCACAGTTGGTGCGGGGAGCACCTTTGGCTTCCGCGTCCGATTACCATTGCCAATAGAAGGAGTGTCCTACATGGCTACTGGGCAATCGAATCGTGAGTTTGCCAATGAAGCGCCGGGCGGTGTAGAGAAAAACAATCAGTTTTTGCCTCAAAAACCTCTTAAAATCTTAATTGCTGAGGATAGTCCTATCAATCAAGCAGTGTTTCAAGAAATGCTTTCTATGCAGGAATGGGGTGTTATCATTGCGAATAATGGTCGTGAGGCGTTGGATTTGCTGGACGATGCCAATTTTGCCTTCGATATTGTCCTGATGGACGTTCAGATGCCTGAAATGGACGGGCTGACAGCAACGGCGGCTATCCGCACACACGAACAAACCACAAATAGGCATTTGCCTATCATTGGCATCACCGCCCACGCCTCGCACCACGATGCGGAGCTTTGTCGCCGGACGGGCATGGATGATGTTGTTACCAAGCCCGTTGATTTTGAGAAACTTTACGGCACTATTGCACGTATTCTTCAACAAAAGTCCGTTGCCGATAGTCTTGCCCAAGCAGGGGAAAATAACAAGAGTGAGCAAACGGCGGTAATAAGTGTTTGGACAGAACGTATTCCGGCGGATTTGTCGAAATTATTTCAAGCAGTCAATGGAAAGCGCGATGTTGTTGAGAAGCTCGTTGGTTATTTTCTCAAGAACTATGGCGCTGACCAAGACGCTATAAAAAACGCAGTTGAAAGTAATTCTGCTACTGAACTTCACAGTTCGGCGCACAAGCTCAAATCAGCAGTTGGTAATTTCGGTGCAGAAACGGCAATGGATTTATGCGCACAGTTGGAAAAAGTTGGTAAAAATGCTATGTTGCACGAAGCCCCATCCCTTTTTGCCATGCTGGAAGATGAATTGGCACTGATTGACCGATATTTTCGGTCGGGGGTGTGGAAAAATTACGTCTGAAATTCTGTGAGTCGAAGTGTGAATAATAGAAAATTTTGTCTCGTTGTCGTTGTACAATCAATCATATATGCAATTTTTTGAAATTAGGATAGCACAATGAAAATGCTCGTTATGGAAGATGAATATGTAAGTCGCAGTGTTCTGATGGAGATTCTTTCTCCTTACGGGCAGGTGGAGCCTGCCGAGAATGGGAAAGAAGCAATGGAAAAATTCCAAAAAGCACTTGAAAATTCAGAACGCTATGATATTGTTTTCCTTGATATTATGGTGCCGGAAATCAGTGGTCAGGATGTTTTGAAAAATATTCGCGCATTAGAACAGCAGCATAATGAAAATGATGATGCGTTTATTACAACAAAAATAGTCATGACCACAGCGCTCGGCGATTTTACGAGCGTCAAAACCGCTTTTAAGCAGCAGTGTGAGGCATATCTGATTAAGCCGCTTGACCGCGATAAAGTGCTCAATACTTTGCAGGGGCTTGGCTTGATAGGAGGCACGGAACGCTCCGTTATCATTGATGACGAATAGTAAAACGTGCTTCTCAATAGTGAAGAAATTTAATGCCGGAAAAGACGTAATTGAGCGTTTTCTCCGGCATATTTTTTTTGAAGATGGTGCTTTTCTGCTGATTTGCTTTGATTGAGCCATCCGCTTTTGTATCTTTGTTGCATCCTCAACCACTTGACTGACGTGTATTCACCTCATTCCAAAACCTCGCTATGAAACGCTTTAGACTGTTTTTTTGCTTGCTCTGCATTCCAATTTTGTGTTTTACGAATACCCATTGCCTACGAGCCGGTAATGGTTCCGACAACAATGGTCTGGTCTTCAAAGTCGGGCTAGAAGTCCTGCGCGACCAAGATTTTTCTCCATTGCGAGGCAAAAAAGTGGGATTGATAGTAAATCATTCAGCTCTCACGCGCGAAGGCTCCCACGCAGCCGATATGCTCGCCAAGCAAGGAATTGCCGTGAAGCTCTTTGCACCGGAGCATGGTATTCGTGGCACGAAGGATGAAATTATTAACAATAATGAAATTGACTCTGCAACAGGGTTGACGATAGTTTCGCTCTATACTGCCAAGAAAAAAGGTCCTTCGCCGGAGGATTTGCAGGGCTTGGATGCGCTTGTTTTCGATATTCAAGAAATAGGAGTGCGTTATTACACCTACGCAACCACAATGGTCTATGGCATGAAGGCTGCTGCCGAAGCAGGTATTCCGTTCTTTGTTCTCGACCGACCCAACATGGCGGCTCCGCTTGGTGTCTATGGTCCAATTTTGGAAAAAGAGTTTCACGGTGGTTTTACCAGCTACTTTCCCATCCCCATTTCGCACGGTATGACAATGGGCGAGCTGGCGCAGTTTTACAATGCAGAATTTGGTATTGGCGCAAAACTCAACGTTATTCGTATGCAGGGCTATGACCGCTCAAAATTCTACGACGAACTTGGCTTTCCGTGGCGTAATCCCAGCCCCAACATCCGTTCTATGGAAGCTGTGATCGGTTATCATTGCTTGGGTATGCTGGAAGATATGACATGGAGCGTTGGTCGGGGAACCTCTGAGCCATTTGTGACTTATGGTGTTCACCTGCCAAACAAGACGATGCAAGACGGCATTAAAAACACACAGACTCTGGATGCCAAAGGACTTCCCGGATTACAATTCACGTTCTCTATGTTTTCGCCCGGTAGTTCAAAATTGCAGGATAAAACGTGTATGGGATTTAGTCTGAATGTAAAGAATCGTCGTGTTATTAACCCAATGCGTACAATGCTTACCGTAATGCGTGAGGTGTCAAAACTCTTCCCCGACAGTGTTCGGAATAAAGAAATTGACCGCACGGCGCGGAGTGTGGGTAGCCGCCAGTTGCTATCAATGATGAAGGCGGGCAAGAGCATTGAAGAAATTGAAAAAGCCTTCAAGAAAGAAGCAAGTGATTTTGCAGAAAAGACCCGCAAATACTACATCTATACCAACGATCCCGCAAAGCAAGCACCTGTGCAATCTTCAACCGATATCTGGTCGGGAAGTGATTATGCCGTGCTGCCGCCCTACGAGCGGTTGCAGAGTGCCGTAAAGACAGTCGTTGATGCGGCTATTCAAGACGGTGCTTTTCCGTCTGCGTCGGTAGGGATTTTGCATAATGGTAAAGTTGTGATGCGTGAAAGTTTTGGGCGTTTTACCTACGACAAAAATTCTCTCAAAACACCGATGGATGCCGCATATGACATGGCTTCGCTAACAAAAGTGATGGCGACAACGATGTGCATCATGAAACTCTACGACGAAGGCAAAATTGCTCTAGAAGACACCGTAACGAAGTATATTCCCGAATTTGGTGCAAACGGAAAGTCGCATATTCGCATAAAAAACCTGCTTCTGCACAATAGCGGTTTGGCGGCGTTTCGTCCGTATGATTTGCGGGTGAAGGGGGCAGAAGAGGCGATGAAAGCGCTTTGGGGCGAAAAATTGGTCTATAAAACTGGTGATTCGACTGTGTATAGTGATTTAGGTTTTATCACGCTTGGAGAGATTATTCATCGTGTTTCGGGTAAAACGTTGGATGTATTTTATGCAGAGAATATCGCTCGTCCACTTGGTTTGCAATCCAGCACCTTCAATCCCGATTCCACGCTGCGTCTGCGCACAGCACCCACAGAAAACGACACCACGTGGAAGCAAGATTTTAAGCGACCACTTGTGCATGACCCACGCTCGGCGCTTCTGCATGGTGTGGCAGGTCACGCGGGGCTGTTTTCCACGGTGGATGATATTTTGCGTGTGATGCAGGTAATAACTGCGCCGGAGACAAATCTTATCGGTGGTAAGCCGTTTATCAAACCCGAAACGATTAAGCTATTTACCACACGCGCAAACGAAAAATACACTCGCGCTCTCGGTTGGGATACGAAAGCCGTTGAAAAATGCTCCTGCGGCGATTTCTTTTCGTCAACATCGTTTGGTCATACTGGTTTTACGGGAACGAGCATTTGGTACGACCCGGTAAGAAAACTCTGCGTGGTACTGCTTTCTAACCGCGTCTTTCCTACATCGGAGAATAATAAAATTCGCGCCGTTCGCCCGCAAGTGCATAATGCTGTTGTGCAGGCGTTGGAAAGCCGTTAATTCTCATTTTACTTTTAAAGAATGTACATTCCAAACGATAACAAGGTCGAAAATCAAACAGAACTGCTTGATTTTATGAGCCGGAATAGCTTTGCTACGCTTGTTGGTGTTGCGGAGAATAGACCCTTTGCTACGCATTTGCCTTTTGTCGTGGAAGAGCGCGAAGGCTCGGTTTTTCTTCGTTCTCATCTAGCAAAGGCAAATCCGCATGGGAAAATGCTTCTGAATGGGGATGCACTGGTGATATTTCAAAGCCCCCACGCATACATCTCGCCCACGCACTACACTTCGCGGCAAAACGTTCCGACGTGGAATTATATTGCTGTTCATTGTTACGGCGCTGTGCGGATTCTGGAAGATGCCGAGCCTGTGCTGCAAGCAACGATGCGCGAGTATGAGGCTGAGTACGAAGCACAGTGGGATAGCCTTCCCGAACTCTATAAAAAACGCATGAAAGAAGGCATCATCGCCTTTGAGATAGCAGTTCACACGCTGGAAGGGAAGTACAAATTGAGCCAAAACAAAACATCTGACGAAAAAGAGCGCATCACGAACGCACTCTTGCAAAGCGATAGAACGGAAATCCGCGAAACAGGTGAATACATGAATCGCTTCGTACTCAACAACGACGATGATACCAAACTTCTTTAACCCCGAATACTCCAATCCATGAAAAACGAGCGTTTAGTTTCTCTTGATGCCTTTCGAGGCTTTACCGTCGCCGGAATGATTTTGGTGAATAGCCCCGGAAGCTGGACGCAAGCGTATCCGCAGCTCTTGCACGCGCACTGGAACGGCTGGACGTTCACGGATTGGATTTTCCCGTTTTTCTTGTACATCGTTGGCGTTTCGATGACGTATTCGATGGCAAACCGTTTGGAGCGGGGCGACAGCAGGATAGACCTTTTCAAGCAAGTGGCGCGTCGTGCTGCGATTATTTTTTTCTTGGGATTTGTCTTAAACATCGTGCCACGCTTCAACTTTGAGACGGTTCGTATTCCGGGCGTATTGCAGCGCATAGCGATTTGTTATGCCATTGGTGCTGCGATTATGCTGAACTTCAAGCCTCGTGCCCAAGCGTTGTGGATTGCGGGTTTGCTGCTGGGGTATATGGCGGCGATGTATCTGATACCAGTGCCGGAACTGGGGGCAGGATTCATGGAGCCGGGAAAAAACCTTGCGGCATACATTGATTCACTCTTTCTGACGGGGCATATGTGGGTACAGTCGAAGACATGGGACCCAGAGGGGATTTTGAGTACGTTTCCTGCTGTTGCCACCACGCTCTTTGGTTCGTTGACGGGGTATTTACTGCGCTCTGAGATGTCTCGTGCTGAAAAAGCAGCGTGGATGCTCTTTGCGGGGTTTGGGTGCTTGCTTTTGGGCGGTGTGTGGGATTGGTATATGCCTATCAACAAAAGCCTCTGGACAAGTTCTTACGCCGTATTCATGGCGGGCTGGGCATTGCTCGTGTTTGGTTCGTTCTATTGGATTATTGATGTGCAAGGTTGGCAGAAATGGGCAAAGTTTTTTGTGGTGTATGGCATGAATGCGCTTGCAAGTTACTTTTTGTCAATAATGGTGATGAAGCTCATTCTATTTTTCACCATCACGCAGGCAGATGGAACGCAGTTTGCGCTCAGAAGTGTCATATACAATTCCCTTTTTGTGCCGATGTTCTCGAATCCGATGAACACGTCACTTGCCTTTGCTGTGGCGTATAACCTAGTCTTTTGGATAATTGCTTATGTTTTGTATAAACGGAATATCTTTATCAAAATTTAATTACTACCACATTCTTTAGGAGAGGTTGCTATGAAGAAATTACCTATCAATGTTGCCATCAGCGCCTGTATTGCTATGGTTCTCTTATTGGGTTTGATGACAAATCACCTTGTCGCACAAACGCAACAATCCTCAGCCCACCCGCACTTAAAAGCAAGCGCTTTACACGAACACGCCCACAAATATGCACATACAAAGGTTTCACCCTGCGAGCAGGAAGCAAAAGCCGAGGCAGCAGATCGGAAGAGCGTCGTGTAGGGAAAGAGTGTCTTCGCC
>CALCNX010000048.1:0-10000 GCA_937899715.1 uncultured bacterium
GGTAAATATGGAAGTTGGATATAATTTCCATTTACACAAAACAATTTACACACTCAGATTTTACCTAAAAATTGTAGGCTATTTAGGTATAAGTCACTAGAACCATCGGGGAAAATGGATAGTGGTATGTTCAGTTTTGAATTTCAAGGAAAGGTTTATCCACACCCCCAAAATGGCTGGTGTACTACTATTGAGGGTATGACGAGACTTAAAGAGATGGATAGATTGATTCCTATAGGAACATATTTACAATATAAATTATACTTTGATGATTACCCGATTTCGACATTAACAAATCCTTGGAACGATACGGGATGGAGTGGCTTTGGTGAGACAAAAACATACGTCGTTCAAACAAATTCTAAAATAATTCAACGTTGTCTTCTTATGACCACCGACCCAAGTGATTTAGTCATGGACATCACGTGTGGTTCGGGAACAACGGCGTATGTAGCGGAACAATGGGGACGACGATGGATAACCTGTGATACCTCAAGAGTTGCGCTGACACTTGCCAAACAACGTCTGATGACATCCCTTTTTGATTATTACGAACTTGCTCATCCCGAACAAGGTGTTTCTGGCGGATTTAAGTACAAGAAAGTTCCTCATATCACATTAGGCAGCATAGCCAACAACGAACCCGCACCCGAAGAAACCCTCTACGACCAACCGTTTACGGACACGCGCAAGATACGGGTAACGGGTGCTTTCACGGTGGAGGCTGTTCCTGTGCCTGTGGCGGCTTCTTTCGATGATGTTGCACAAACGAGTATTCAGGAAGCGGATAATTCCATAGCAAGAACGGGCGAGACCTTGCGTCAAGACGAATGGCGGAGTGAGCTATTGCGGACGGGTGTTCGCGGGAAATCGGGCGACAAAATAGAGTTTACAAGGGTAGAACCGTTGCGGGGAACGCGGCATTTGCAAGCGGAAGCGGAAACCAAAGAAGATGTTCCGAAGCGTGTTGTTATCTGTTTCGGGCATGAACACGCGCCTTTGGAGCGTCGTGTGGTAGAGTTTGCTTTGCAAGAAGCAAGAAGTTTGCAGCCCAAACCTGAAATTATCTTGTTTTGTGCTTTTCACTTCGACCCCGAAGCACGAAAAGATATTGAAGAAACGCAGTGGCACGGCGTAACCTTGCTGGAAGCCCAAATGAATGCAGACCTTCTCACCGACGACCTCAAGAAAAAACGCAGCAGCAATGAAAGTTTTTGGCTTATCGGACAGCCTGATGTAAGCTGTACGCAGATAACCACAGGCGACGACAAGGGAAAATATGTTGTGGAAGTTCATGGGTTTGATTATTACAATTCCGCCAAAGGCACGGTAGAAAGTGGAAGCAAAAAGGATATAGCGATGTGGATGCTAGACCGTGACTATGACGGACGGTCTATCTTCCCTTCGCAAGTCTTTTTCCCGATGGCTGGTGCAAAAGAAGGCTGGTCGAAGCTGGCAAAGAACCTCAAGGCGGAAATTGATGAAGAGAAAATAGAGGCATTCGGCGGAACGGAATCGCTTCCCTTTTTGCTTGGAGCAAACAAAACCATTGCCGTCAAGATTATTGATTCACGCGGTATTGAATCCTTAAAAATTATCAGACTATGAACCTTTTTTGTCAAGAGATATGGCATTTGAAAGTTTGACCGACGAAAAAATAACTGATTTGCTTCGGTGTCCGAAACGATTGACAAACCCACAAGCACGGAAAACGGATAAAGACGGGCATGAGCAGAAAAATTACACGGTTGTTGCAACCGATGATTCAGGTCGTCAATTTGAGGTGTACAAACGGCAGAATCGCAGAGAAGGCATGGAAGATGATTTTTCGTGCGGTATTCGCTGGATTGCCGCCAATGGTGAAGGATTGACCTTAAAACGGTATAATGGCTCAAGTCATCCGCACACAAATCATCTTGAAAAAGCCAAATTAGAAAATGCCTGTCATATTCATATTGCAACACAACGATACATTGAGGCAAACAGGAGACCCGAAGGATTTGCAGAAATAGCGACAAGATACAACACCATTGAAGATGCGTTTCATTGTTTGATACACGACTGTCATATTTCAGGCATTTCAACAACGCCTGATAATCCTGATAATATTGACCAAAATAGATTGTTTTAGTAATGAATGTAGATGTTCACAAATTGCAAGAGACTTTTTGCTCGTTGATGTGTGCAGAGGTCACAATACGCCGTAAAAATGATAATTTACTGGCGATAGATACGCCTTTCTTCTTTGCTGACGGCGACCCGTATCAAATCTATGTCAAGGAAATGCCTAACGGTATTTTGCGTTTGACCGATATGGGACATACGATGATGCACTTGAGTTATGACAATGACATTGAGAAATTTAGAGAAGGAACAAGAGGGAAGATTTTTGAGCAAATCAAGGCAGAAACATCGGTGGAGGAAAAAAACGGAGAGTTTTACATAGAAACGCCTCTTGAGAGTCTTGCCTTTAGTGTTTTTCGCTTAGGGCAAGCATTAACCAAAATAAACGATTTAACGTTTCTGAACAGAGCCAGAGTGGAATCAACATTTTACGAAGATTTGCAAGAGCAGTTGTATAGAATTGTCGGTAACGATAGAATAACGAAAGATTATTACCATGAAGGATTGGAAAATGCGAAAGACTATCCGATAGATTACAAAATTCAAGGGAAAGACGCACCGTTATTTCTTTTCGGAATACCTAATAAAGATAAAGCGCGATTGACAACAATAATTTTGGAACGGCTTTTACGAGCAAATACGGACTTTGATAGTCTGCTAATTTTCGCAGACCAAAGTTCTATATCAAAACAGGACTTGGCAAGACTGTCTAACGCTGGTGGTGAAATGATTGCGTCATTAGATGCCGAAGCAGATTTTTCAAGAAAACTTCATAGAAAAATACAACTGAATTAGCATGAAACCAATAGAACAGCTTATTATCAATTCTCCATACAAAGAGCCTGAACAGTATTGGGATTACAACAGAGAAACAAGAGAATTTGTCTTACGGGAAGGTAGGCGACCTGCGGGATATGTTGTAGCATCCGAGAACTCACAGTCTTTCGATGACCCTGGAACGTTTATTGAAATAGAACTGGTCAACAGGATTAGACCGCGTGTCAAAGCATGGCGGGAAGCGGGGTATGCTGGTGTAACGGGTATAACAAAACGTCTCTTGGAGCATTGGCAAGATTCGGAAGAGCGCAAGGATAGCAATTTCTTTTTTTGTCAGTTAGAAGCCATTGAAACGCTGATTTGGCTAACGGAAGCGTCCGAATCTGAAAAGACAGGAATTGATATTCAAGGTGATGGTGGTAAGTTTACTCGCTGGTGTAACAAAATGGCAACAGGTTCAGGAAAGACGCTTGTGATGAGTATGCTTATCGCATGGAATATCCTGAACAAAGTTACAAACCCTAAAGATACACGATTCTCAAAAAACGTTTTAATCATTGCTCCAGGCTTGACAGTAAAGAATCGTCTTTGTGTGCTGCATCCTTCCGACAAAGAGAATTATTACGAAAAATTCAACATTGTGCCTTCGGGATTGATGGATTCGCTGCGACAAGGAAAAATCCACATTATTAACTGGCATACGTTATCATGGGACACTGATGAAAAATTATTAAAAATAAAATCGGTGGATAAACGAGGTGCAAAGAGTGATAGAGCATATGTGAAAGAAGTCTTGGGGGATATGGCGAAAGCGTCAAATATCATTGTGATTAACGATGAAGCGCATCATGCTTGGCGTGTTCCTGCTGAAAGCAAAATCAAAAATGTTGCAAAAGAAGATATACAGGAAAGTACCGTATGGATAGGTGGCTTGGATAGGATTCACCGAGTTAATACAATTTTACGATGCTTTGATTTATCGGCAACTCCCTTTGCTCCAAGCGGAAAAAAGGCAGACGAGGCGGCACTCTTTTCATGGATTGTTTCGGATTTTGGATTAAATGACGCTATCGAATCTGGATTGGTCAAAACTCCCAGAGTGGTTATTCGTGATGACGGGAAACCTGATGCACAGCTTCGTTCACGCCTGTATCATATCTATAGAGACAAAGAAGTTACAGTCAATATCAACCAGAATGTCAATGAAGCAACACCATTACCTGATTTGATTAATAACGCATATATGCTTCTGACGAAAGATTGGAAAATTACAAAAGATGACTGGAAAAATGCTGGTCATACAATACCACCTGTAATGATTACCGTTGCAAACACAACGGCGACAGCATCCCGCATAAAATACTCTTTCGACAAAGATAGTTTCGGACTTAATACCTTCGGTCTTGGAGAAATATGCGCCGAAAATCAAACACTTCAAATTGATAGCAGTATTCTTAAAAAAGCGGAATCCGAAGAAAGTCCTGTGGATGTCCCTGATACTGAAGAAAACACCGACGATTCGGAAACTGACAAACCTAAAAAGAAGAAATTAACCCAAAAACAAATAGCTCAATCATTGCGCAATATTGTAGATACAGTCGGAAAAGCAGGTGAAGTGGGTGAACAAATTCAGAATGTCATTTCTGTTGGTATGTTAAGCGAAGGTTGGGATGCTAAAAATGTTACGCATATTATGGGTTTACGCGCATTTAGCAGTCAATTACTTTGTGAACAGGTTGTTGGTCGCGGCTTGCGCAGAACGTCATACGATGTAAGTCCTAGCGGTCTCTTTGAACCCGAATACGTGAATATTTTCGGTGTTCCCTTTACATTTCTTCCACACGAAGGCGGTGGCGATACACCACCTCCACCACCCAAACCCAAAACTAAAATTGAACCCGTTAAAGAACATTCTCAGTATGAAATTACTTTTCCGAATGTTATTCGTATTGACCGCACCTTTCAATCAACGTTACACCTCAATATTTCTACTACAAAAAGCCTTGAACTCAATCCCTTTGATTCAATAACTGAAGCCGAATTATCGGGCATTATTGCGGGTAAACCCAATCCAGCAGCACTTTCAGAAATTGACTTGAAAGAAATTGCCGAAAATCTGCGAATACAGTCAATAATTTTTAGAATTGCATCTGCAATCTACAATGCAGAAAAGAAGCCAGATTGGAAAGGAAGTAAAGAATCTTTCCTTATTCAACTTATCAATATCATTGAACAGTTTATCGCTTCCGAAAAAATTGTCATTACTAACCCTTTGTTCAACAAAGACCCACAAAAAAGAAAAATTCTCATAATGCTGAACATGAATAAAGTTGTTCAACATATTTGGAATGAAATAAATGCCCATAATACTGATGTTTTAACACCAGTCTTTGATAAAGAACGACCCATACGTTCTACTGGTGATATTAGAACGTGGTGGACAAATAAACCGTGTGAACGCTTTCCTAAAACCCACATAAACTTTATTCCTGTTGATAGTTCATGGGAATATACGTCCGCTAAAATAATTTCAAAATCCCCAAATGTTGTAGCGTTTATCAAAAATGACCATCTGAATTTTTCAATATTCTATAATTTTCAAGGAGTAATCCATAAGTATTTTCCTGATTTTATCGTGAAAATGAAAGACGGTTCTTTCTTGGTTTTAGAGGTTAAAGGTCAAGACGATGACCGAAACAAAACAAAGCAAGAATTTCTCAAAGAATGGTGTCAAGCAGTGAATAAACATGGAGGATTTGGAATTTGGAAATCGGCTATTGCATATAATCAAAATACCATTCAAAAAATTCTTGAAATTTTGTGATTTTTAGTCTTCTGTGTCAGGTATATTAGTACCATACAAAAGTGGAGGTAAAGTGCAAAAAAGTATATTTTTTTTATTTGCTGTTGGAGCAAGCATTGGAGCGGTGTAGGTGGTTTTTTACGGAGGGCGACAAAGAATTATTTTGCAGATTTTGTAAAAAACATTTGCATATCAATTAGGAAACCTGTAATTTAGCAGTCCGTTCACTACACGACGGCACACGCTCTTCGACAATCACACGCCGCATGGTTAGATTAGCTCTCTTTTAGAGAGTATCAAATTTCCGGCATAATAGTTCTTCCCACGACGGATGTTGTTGGAAAAAGTAAGATGAAAGTCGCTTAGGGTTCAATACTCGACAGCCGAAAACAACAGAGTAGAGTGTGTAGGGTTACATGGGTAATCTTCACGTCAGTGAGCACGTTCTTTGAAAGCAGAAAGCACAGAAAGGAAAGGTCAACAAAAAATCCAATAGTGTACAGCTATTTGGTGTGTCGGTTTACCGACACGAACCCTAGCGGTTCTTTTGTGACTTTGCGAACAAAACACAGTAAATCGAGGCGCTATCGTAAGGTAGTTAAAGTTTCGATACTACAAAAAGAGCAGAGGAATCAACACGTACTAATAGTACAACCTCGTTCAAGAGTTCACTTCGGTATGTATATTGAGTTATAGTATTCGGAGTATATGCTTGAACGATTTCAAAACTTCTACCCGCTATCATTATTAGTGATGGCGTAACAATCATAGCCGATTGTGGTAGAGGTCTCAACATTGAAAAAAAACATCAATGGAGAGTTTGATCCTGGCTCAGGACGAACGCTGGCGGCATGCTTAACACATGCAAGTCGAGGGGTAGAAATATCCCTGGCGCACGGGTGCGTAACGCGTAGGCAATCTGCCCTTCACACCGACATAACAGTTCTAACGGATTGATAATATCGGATGTTGTTGTTGTCTCACATGAGGCGGCAATGAAAGTTTCGACGGTGAAGGATGAGCCTGCGTCTGATTAGGTAGTTGGCGGGGTAACGGCCCACCAAGCCGACGATCAGTAGCTGGTCTGAGAGGATGATCAGCCACATTGGGACTGAGACACGGCCCAGACTCCTACGGGAGGCAGCAGTGAGGAATATTGCGCAATGGACGGAAGTCTGACGCAGCAATGCCGCGTGCGGGATGAAGGCGCTATGCGTCGTAAACCGCTGTAGCGTGGGGCAAAAAGCACCCTCGGGGTGTTAGATGGTACCACGAAAGTAAGCATCGGCTAACTACGTGCCAGCAGCCGCGGTAATACGTAGGATGCAAGCGTTGTCCGGATTTACTGGGTGTAAAGGGTGCGCAGGCGGGCTTGTAAGTCAGAGGTGAAAGCCCGGAGCTTAACTCCGGAAATGCCTTTGATACTGCAAGTCTTGAATCTGATAGAGGCTCATGGAATATGTGGTGTAGCGGTGAAATGCGTAGATATCACATAGAACACCAGTGGCGAAGGCGGTGAGCTGGGTCAGTATTGACGCTCATGCACGAAAGTGTGGGTAGCAAACAGGATTAGATACCCTGGTAGTCCACACCTTAAACGATGTATGCTTGATGTTGGGGTAGCAATACTTCAGTGTCGTAGGAAATCCGATAAGCATACCACCTGGGAAGTACGATCGCAAGGTTGAAACTCAAAGGAATTGACGGGGGCCCGCACAAGCGGTGGATCATGTGGTTTAATTCGATGCAACGCGAAGAACCTTACCTGGGCTCGAAATTTTAGTAGTAGAATCCTGAAAGGGAAACGATAGGTTCAGTCCTAAGCTAGAATAGGTGCTGCATGGCTGTCGTCAGCTCGTGCCGTGAGGTGTTGGGTTAAGTCCCGCAACGAGCGCAACCCCTATCTTTAGTTGCCAGCACATAATGGTGGGAACTCTAAAGAGACTGCCTACGCAAGTAGGAGGAAGGCGGGGATGACGTCAAGTCATCATGGCCCTTACGTCCAGGGCTACACACGTGATACAATGGTCGCTACAAAAGGCAACGCCGCGAGGCAGAGGAAATCCTTAAAAGCGACCTCAGTACGGATTGGAGTCTGCAACTCGACTCCATGAAGCTGGAATCGCTAGTAATCGTGGGTCAGCTATACCACGGTGAATACGTTCCCGGGCCTTGTACACACCGCCCGTCAAGCCATGGAAGTCGGGGGCGCCCGAAGTCGCTGATGAAGCGCCGAAGGCGAAACCGATGACTGGGGCTAAGTCGTAACAAGGTAGCCGTACCGGAAGGTGCGGCTGGATCACCTCCTTTCTGGAGAATTTGAAGTATCTCTACTTCTATGAAAACTCCTGAAAATCTGCTCCGTATATGATGTCCTGCTTTATTGCAAATATCATGTACGAAGTTCGCAATCTGACTGTCGAAAGATAGTCATTTTCCACCTTTCTGTGCTTTCTGCCTTCACTGAATAATGTGAATGGAACTGTTCTTTTGTTCTTTCTGCGTTTTTACCTTCTTGTTATTATAGAAGAAAAGCTATTGTAAAGAAGAAGGGCTTGTAGCTCAGCTGGTTAGAGCACACGCCTGATAAGCGTGAGGTCGGCGGTTCAAGTCCGCCTGAGCCCACAACGTTCTGAGATTACAGGTGTGAGCGTTTGCGTATTGAACTTGAAAAAGATACGTGAAATGAACAATAACCACGCTGGGTCCTTAGCTCAATTTGGGAGAGCACCAGATTTGCATTCTGGGGGTTAACGGTTCGAGCCCGTTAGGATCCACAAACAACAAATGATAGAAGTACACCTTTGAAAATTTGTTGTCCGTACATTGATAATCAAGATGAGAGTATTAAGTGTTCGCAACGAGCGTGACTCGTCGGACATGAGATAATCTGAGACGGTAAGATTAGGTAAAGCATCTATATAATGCATATCGAGCCGAGGATATTACTTGTAAACAGGGTAGTATTCTCAAAAAAAAGAAAAGATTGCGAACATAGATGCGCGTTAGTATTCATCAAAAGAAGAAGCTGACAATAACATGTTTGATGTAAAAATCTGTAACTAGAGCGATACGTCTGAACAGCGTTGTGTTAGTGGAAAGACTTTTGATTACCAACCTAAAACTTTGGAGATTGTTTTGCTTACGACAAGTAATTGTGGTTAGCAGAAACAATTGAAGTATAAAAGTAAAGGAAAAGTTGTGCGAGCAAGAAGCGAAATCGCTAATGGTGTGTGCTTGCGAAGTCTGCTGCGTCGAGATGACGTTTCAGGCATTTGGATTGTGTTTTTTTTATATGGTGCGCATGAGAAGCAGTCGAAAGGCTGTTATCGTCGCATCAAGGAAACAATGATACAAGAAGTAAGTACCCAAGAGCATACGGTGGATGCCTTGCCACAGTCAGGCGACGAAGGACGCGGTTACCTGCGAAAAGCCACGGGGAGTAGGAAGCATACTTTGATCCGTGGATGTCCGAATGGGGCAACCCAGCTGGAGTCATGTCCAGTTATCCGAAAGGAAGCCAACCCAGAGAATTGAAACATCTTAGTACCTGGAGGAAAAGAAAACAAACGTGATTTCCTGAGTAGCGGCGAGCGAAACGGAAAGAGCCCAAACCAATGGCACTGCCATTGGGGTTGTAGGACCCAAGAAGCGACTGAATAGGATAGTAGAATGACGTGGGAACGTCAGCCATAGAAGGTGAAAGCCCTGTAAACGAAATCTGAAGCAGCGTGTGGGAAATCCTGAGTACCGCGGAGCACGAGAAATTCTGCGGGAATCTGCCGGAACCATCCGGTAAGGCTAAATACTCGACTGTGAGCGATAGTGAACCAGTACCGTGAGGGAAAGGTGAAAAGCACCCTTAAGAAGGGAGTGAAATAGAACCTGAAACCGTGTGCTTACAAACGGTGGGAGGAAGATATCGGGTCCGCCCGGTATGGACTGACCGCGTGCCTTTTGCATAATGAGCCAACGAGTTACTTGTACCATGCAAGGGTAAGCATCTAAGATGCGAACCCGCAGCGAAAGCGAGTCTGAATAGGGCGATTGAGTATGGTGCAGTAGACGCGAAGCCGTGTGATCTATCCATGAGCAGGATGAAGCGGAGGTAAAACTTCGTGGAGGTCCGAACGGGTGCGGGTTGAAAACTGCTCCGATGACTTGTGGATAGGGGTGAAAGGCCAATCAAACTCGGCAATAGCTCGTACTCCCCGAAATGTTTTTAGGAACAGCCTCGCGTGAAGTCTACCGGGGGTAAGGCTCTGATTGGGCTAGGGCCATTACAGTGGTACCAAA